>JACMLM010000031.1 GCA_014379595.1 Anaerolineales bacterium | reverse complement strand
CGAATTGATCCAAAAGATATTGAATGAGAAATAAGAGGTAACCATGACAAACGATATTCAACGCCATGCAAAATTATTGAAGGCCGCAGCACATGCTGCCAAGAACATCACCACCATTCTTGATCCATATGAATTGCTCCAGCGCACTGTGGATATCATCTGTGATGAATTTGGTTTTTATTATGCTGGCGTTTTCTTTCTCGATGATGCCAAACAATATGCCGTCTTGAAAGCAGGGCGTGGCGATGCGGGTAAATCCATGATCCATAATGGTCACAAACTTGCGGTAGGTGGCAACTCGATGATCGGTGCATCGATTGCAAATCGTCAAGGGCGCATTGCACTGGACGTGGGAGCTGAAGCAGTTTTCTTTGAGAATCCTCATCTCCCGAAGACTCGCTCTGAGATGGCGCTGCCATTAATTGTGGGTGATGATGTCATTGGTGCGCTGACAGTGCAATCCACTGAGGAAGCTGCATTCCATGATGAAGACATTGCTGCACTGCAAACCATGGCAGATCAGCTAGCAATTGCAATTCAAAATTCCAATTTGCATCGTCAGGCTGAACGGCGTTCACGTTTATTGAAGGCCGCTAACCGTGTAGGCAGGGAAGTCACTTCCATTTTGAATTTGGAAGAATTGCTTCCGCATACGGTCAATATCATTTGTGAAGCTTATGGACTGTATTATGCAGGCGTTTTTCTATTGGATGAAAAAGGTGAATATGCCGTTTTGCGCGCTGGCTATGGCAAGGCTGGGAAAGCCATGGTCGCCGATGGACATAAACTCAAGATCGGCACAGAGTCCATGATTGGCGCATCGATTGCTATGGGAGAGGCTCGCATTGCATTGGATGTGGGTGAAGAACGTGTACATTTCAAGAATCCGCATTTGCCACATACTCGTTCTGAAATGGCGCTACCTCTTATTTATGGCGGCAAGGCTTTAGGTGCAGTCACAGTTCAAAGTTCCGAAGAGCGCGCCTTTAGCGAAGATGACATTACTACATTGTTGACAATGGCGGAACATCTTGCAGTTGCCATTAACAATGCGCATTTACTCGAAGAATTAAAAGA
The DNA here is from genome assembly GCA_014379595.1 of Anaerolineales bacterium. Lineage (GTDB taxonomy): Bacteria > Chloroflexota > Anaerolineae > Anaerolineales > Villigracilaceae > Villigracilis. The sequence continues at coordinate 8,377 of JACMLM010000031.1, read as the reverse complement.
AGCACACAGCGAAATTTTGCGCAACAAAGTATTTGAAGCGCTCACCACTGCTTCTACTGAAGCCATTCATTGGATCGGTAACAAGACGCTTCCCATTTCTCTTACTGTTGCACGCTTGCGTGAAGAAATTGCAGATGGTAAGGTTGATGATATTGAGTCTCTCAAAGAAGACCTCGATATGATCTCTGAAAGTGCAGCTCTCATTATTCAAGTAAAGGAACAATTGATTGGTGCTGTGCGTGAAATGAAACCGCGCCCCGTCCTCTTTGCAGATGTACTTCAGACTGCAAGAATTCAACGCGATATTTCGGAAAGTATGCTCCAAGTCAATATTGATCCTGCAGCTGCATATGTCATTGCAGATAGTACCCAACTCACGCGCGCGCTTGGCAACATTTTGCAAAACGCCGCAGAAGCAGGAGCCAAGTCTGTGAAGGTGAGTACACGTCTTACGGAAGAACGCGGCGTTCTAGAAATTGAAATTGAAGACGATGGCGCAGGGATGAGTGATGATGTCATGCGAAAAGTATGGTCACCGTTCTTTTCAACGCGCGGTGTGGCCCATCATGGACTCGGCTTGCCCGCCGCCATGCATGTTGTTTCACAATCACAGGGTCGCATTGCACTTGTCAGCGAAGCAGGCAAAGGCACAACCGTTGCGATGTTTATGCCCAAAGGACATTCCAATGATGAAGCTGTTGATGCAGGAAGTGTAAAAAATATTCTGTTAATCGATGATAACGACGACTGGGCAAAACTCTTTGGTGAACTTTTGAAAGGCACGAAAGTCAAACTGACACAATCCATTGACTTGAAGAAACTTCCCGCCGCTGATCTCATTCTTGTGGATGAAAACATCGCTTCTGTTCCATTGACCGATGTCCTGTCTGCGCTTTCAACAGCAGGACTCGTATCGAAGACAGTGATCCTCACCTCCGCGATCAATCCTGAACGCGTGACGCAATTCCTGCGAGAAGGTGTGAAAGATGTGACCGTGAAGCCATATTCTGGCGGTGAAGTCAGTGAGTTGTTAAAGTAAATATGAGACCTCGCTGGCGTAAAGTTTTGCACGATCTTTGGGATAACAAAGCGCGCACGCTATTAGTAGTTTTTTCCATTGCTGTTGGCGTATTTTCGATTGGAGTCATTGCGGGTGCATATGAGATCATTTCCAATGATATGAGTGTTTCGTATGCGGCGAATATCCCTGCGAATATTGAATTACGCATGGATGATTTTGATGATAATGTGCTGTCTTCAATTCGTAACTCGAATGGCATCTTGGATGCGGAGGGCAGGCGTGTTGTCAACTTTCGCGTGCGGACTGCGGACAGCGATCAATGGGTCACGCTGGATGTGGTTGCGTTCGATAGTTTCAGCGAGAACCATGTCAATTTGCTGGTACCAGATTCAGGGTCGAGTGAACCGCAGAAGAATGAAATCCTGCTCGAGGAAAATGCGCTCGAAAAGTTAAATATCCCAGTGGGCGAAAATCTCATCATTGAATTGTCAGATGGAACTTTAAAAGAATTAAAAGTTGTTGGCATTGTATTGGATGCAAGTACGGGTGCAGGAGATTTTCTTGCTCCATCTTATGGATATATTTCGATGAAGACCCTGCCGACATTGCGCCAGCCTGAATTATTCAACCGTGCCTATGTTACTGTTTCAAATGGACAGGATGATCTCTCCATCATTCGTGAGCTGGGCACGGACCTAAAAGACAAATTGGATAAGAGCGGTACAAGTGTTTTGCGTACACGTTTTTCTGAAACGCATAAGCATCCGTTGGCTGATACGGTTAATGCAGTGCTCGGGATTTTAATGGCGCTTGGTATTCTGATCGTTCTTCTTTCAAGTTCATTGATCGCGAATACATTGAGTGCTTTGCTAAACCAGCACTTAAGATATATCGGTGTGATCAAATTGGTGGGTGGAAGAAATCGTCAGGTGCTTGTTATGTATCTTACATTGATCATGGCCTTCGGAGTGCTGGCATTGTTGATCGCCATTCCGCTGGGCGGGCAGGGGGCATACGGATTGGCATTGTTTATGGCGGGCGAATTGAATTTTGGTTTGCTTGGTTATCGTATTGTGCCAATGGCTTTTGTGATCCAGGTGGCTGTAGGTTTATTGGTTCCGCTTGTGGCGGGTTTAATTCCTGTTATCAACGGTTCGCGTATTACCGTTTTGCGTGCATTGAGTGGTGATCTTGGTGGAAGTGAAAGCACGCCTAAAGCGGGTGAGTCTGACCGTTTGCCGTGGTTTGATTATATGTTGTTGCGTCTGACTCGTATTCTCGGCACGCGCGGTCTTCGTGTACCACGTCCGTTCATTATCTCCTTGCGAAATACGTTCCGCCGCCGCGGACGTTTGATGTTGACACTTTTCACTTTAACAATGGGCGGTGCGATTTTTATTGCAGTATTCAATGTGCGTGTGACTTTGCATGATTACATCAATTCAATTGGCAGTTATTTCCGCGCAGATGTGACTCTTGATTTTGATAAACCATATCGCATTCATGAAGTGGAACAATTTGCTTTACAAGTAGATGGTGTGGAACGAGTGGAAGGCTGGCAGTTTATCAATACCGAGCTGTTATATCCCGATGGCACTGTTGCAGATAATGTCAATTTGCTGGCGCCGCCTGCAAAAAGCGAGCTGGTGAATCCTCTTATCGTTTCAGGCCGTTGGATCCGCGCCGATGATGTTCGTAAAATTGCTGTGAGTGAAGCCATTCTTAAATATTATCCAGGGCTGCAGCCCGGCGATCCATTGCATCTCAAGGTCGATGGGCGTGAAGAAATTTGGGAAGTGATCGGTATTTTCAAGTTTGTGGGCCGCGAGGGAATTCTGGCATACACTCCGTTTGAATATTCTTCGCAAGTATTAAATATGATGAATCGATCCTTTTCGTTCCGCGTGGTCACTACTAATCATGAACGTGCCTTTCAGGATTTGACAGCCGAAAAGCTGGATCGTTTTTTCCGCGAAGAAGGATTCAAAGTACGACAGGCCGAATCTGGCTTGGCCTCCCTTGATTCTGCTTCGGAGAGTTTGGATACGCTGGTAGTTTTCCTGCTCATCATGGCCATCCTAACAGCCGTTGTCGGTGCGATGGGTCTCACTGGCACAATGGGTATGAATGTTTTGGAACGTACACGTGAGATCGGTATTATGCGAGCCATCGGCGCAGATGACCTTTCTGTGATGCGAACCGTGATCGCTGAAGGCTTTGTGATCGGCTCGATTTCATTTGTGCTGGCGATCATTCTGTCGATACCGTTTACGTATTTGCTTTCATATATCGTAAGCGTTGCTATTTTTGAAACACCTATAAAAGTAATCTTCACATTTTTAGGATACGGCATTTGGTTTGGATTGGTGCTTGTGCTTTCCGTTGTCGCTTCAATTTTGCCTGCACGAAATGCGGCAAGATTAACTATTCGTGAAGTACTGGCTTATGAATAAAAATTAAAGAAAACTAAGTTTTTCATAATAGAACATTTGAGTACTTGAAATCAATACTAAAAAGTGCAATAATAAGTTTGCTCCGAGAAAGAGCAAAGCCGAGGAAACTCGGCGACGCAAAGTTATGGGTCTAACGCTGAACTGAGCCACGACCGCCAGACTACCGATAAAAGCAAAACCGCCAAAAGACGGCGACGCAAAGTCAGGCATCTAAAACCAACGCAATTATTATTAGCGTGGTCAAGACTGACCGACTTCCGAAAGGCAAAATCAGGGAAACCTGATGACGTAAAGTTATGGGTCTACAGTCATAAGCAATGAAAGAACGTTTATGGCCATGATCGCCAGACTGCCGAAGAGCACATCTTTTTTGTAGGGATGACCGAACGCTGGGTCATCCCTGCTTTTGTTTAACTCTCAATTAACTAAAAACTGCGAGGCGGTTTATTGTTATATAATACCTTTAGGTATAATTCCAACTATGACCAAATCCCTTAGCCCTCTTGACCCCAAATCCAAACCCGATGACCGTGTAGATAATGCACTTCGTCCTGAAAGACTAAATGACTTGATAGGACAGAATCAGGTTAAAGAGAATTTATCCATTCTGATCGATGCTGCGCGCAAACGCGGCGAAGCCTTGGATCATGTTCTCTTTTATGGGCCTCCTGGTTTGGGGAAAACGACCCTGGCGCACGTGCTTGCTAATGAGATGGGAGTCAACGTCAAAGTAACGGCTGGCCCTGTGATCGAACGCGCAGGTGACCTCGCTGCCATCCTCACCAACTTGCAAGGTGGCGATGTGCTCTTCATTGACGAAGTCCATCGTTTAGGTCGCGCAGTCGAAGAAGTGTTATATCCCGCGATGGAAGATTTTGCACTGGATATTGTTATTGGCAAAGGCCCATCAGCCCGTTCCATTCGGTTGAAACTCCCAAGATTTACGATTGTTGGTGCGACGACGCGTTTGGCATTGGTCACAGCTCCTTTACGTGCTAGGTTTGGTGCTGTTTATCGCTTGGATTATTACGATATTGAAGCGATGAAAAAGATCGTGACACGTGCCGCAACGATGCTAAAAGTGGAAGCTGAAAAAGATGGCATTGTGGAAATGGCGCGCCGTGCCCGTGGGACTCCGCGTGTTGCATTGCGTCTATTGCGCCGTGTGCGTGATTTTGCCCAAGTCCGCGCGGACGGTGTCATCACGAAAAATGTAGCCCAGGAAGCCTTGGACTTGTTGCAAGTTGACCCACTTGGCCTCGATGATGTGGATCGCCGTGTGCTGAAAACCATTATCGAAAAATATAACGGCGGACCTGTTGGCCTGAACACCATCGCCGCATCCATCAGTGAGGAACAAGATACGATCATGGATGTGGTCGAACCGTATCTTCTGCAATTAGGCTTTTTAGATAGAACCCCGCAAGGACGTGTAGCTACAAAATCCGCGTATGACCATTTGGGATATACCTACACAGAGCAGGGTCAGCAAAGACTCTTGTGAAGTTGGAAAGTTCACAGGTTGGAAAGTTTGAACGTTCAAACCTGCCAACTTTTTTACCTGCAAACGGATAGCTATGGAATCCATTGCCCGTTACCTAATGCTTGGCGGAATTGCATTATTCCTCATCGGTGGGGGAGTATATCTCGCCGCGAAATTTGGAATTCCACTCGGACGATTGCCCGGGGATATTCGTATTGAAAGGGGAAATGGCAGTTTTTATTTCCCAGTCACAAGCTCGATTTTGGTTTCGGTGGTGTTGACCATAATCATAAATTTGATAGGACGATTTCTGAACAAATGAGAAGGACGCTTAGCCATGGGTGGTGATTTGTGCAGACTTTGTAAGAGAGAAGCTGAACTAAGATATTCACATATCCTGCCCGAGTTCTTATATTCGCCGTTATATGATGAACTGCATCGAACTATGCTTGTGTCTTCTAATCAAAAAGAGAAGTTTATACAGAAGGGAGTGAGAGAATACTTACTTTGTCAAGAGTGCGAAACAAAATTGAGTCGCTATGAAGGCTACGCAGTAAAAGTGATCCAAAACATTCCAAATTTTGGAGAAGATTCAAGTGGCTATTTTGTATTTTCCGATAATATTGATTACAACTTATTTAAACTTTTCCAACTTTCCATCCTTTGGCGTGGAAGTGTTTCTAGTAATCAAATGTTTGCAAATGTAAATTTGGGCAAGCATGAAGAAAAAATTCGTGTGATGTTAGATCAAGAAAACCCTGGTAAAACTTCTAATTATGGTTGTTTTATGGTTAGAATCCCTGAACCACAAAAGATACACAGAATCATTATGCCTCCTATGCCAGAAAAGCAATTTGGACATAATGGGTATAGGTTTATGACAGGTAATTTATTTTGGTATTTCATAGTCTCGAGCCATACTATTCAGGAAACGGTTAAGCCATTATTGCTTCAAGAAACAGGCATACTTAGGGTTTGGACGGCCCCTTGGAGTGAACAGGAAGTTTATGCAAACATTGGTAAATTATTTAGGTCAAGGAAGATAAAATAAATAAGTTGAGAATCTTTAACTTCGACTATAAACTCCTTGAATTCTCTATAGGTATTTTATGAAATCAAATCGAACATATATTATCCTTGGCATAATTTTCATTTGTTTATGTCTTGTTGTAGTAGCTGTAATTGTTGGATTTAACTTAATCCAAAACCGTCCTCCCAGCAGCCTCAGCAACAGCGGATACTACGTCCGCGGCTCGACGATTTATTATCACCCTGGTTTCGGTTTGTCGGAGCCATTCGAGGTTACCGAAGCAGATCGTGATTCGTTTGTAATTCTTGATGGAAGATATGCTCTTGACGAATCCCATGTTTTTTACGGTGGTGTGCCTATTCCTGATGCAGACCCATCTACATTTGAATTATTAGAGTCGCCTTTTTCCCGTGATGCCAAACATGTATATGCCAGTGGTGATATATTCAGCGATGATCCTGCCAATTTCGAGAGACTTAGCGAGAATATTTCGCGTGACAGCCAGCACATTTATTGGAGCGGCAATGTCATTTCCGATGATCCATCAAATCTTGTTATTATATGGGATCAGAATTATTACACCTATCTCAAAGATTTGAATACAGTTTTCGTCAATGGGAATCCGATTCAAGATGCAGATATCGCCACTTTTGAAGTCATTATGGATGGCTATGCTCGTGATGAGTCGCATATCTTCTATTTTGGTGAAATCATCCACGGAGCGGATAGCACTACCTTTGAAGTCCTTGAGAGCCCATATGCGCGCGATGCTGAGTCTATATTCTGGATGGAAAATATTATTCCAGATGCTGATCCAAATACGTTTCGCATTTTGAATGCGAATTTTGAATGTTCGGCAGATTCCGAAAGTGCCTATTATCAAGATCAACTTATTCCAAATTTTGATCCCACTACAATTCCAACAACCTCACAAGTTACTAATTGTGATATCAATGGTATGTATTTTTCTCCATGAAAACATCAGACTTTGATTATGAGCTCCCCGAATCGTCCATCGCGCAGACTCCAGCTGAGCCGCGTGATTCTTCGCGTTTATTGGTTTTGAATCGCGCAACTGGAAATATTGAGCATAAAATATTTCGTGACATCATTGATTATCTAAAACCAAATGATCTACTGGTTTTGAATCGCACGCGCGTGATTCCTGCACGCATCTTCGCTAAAAAAGAAACAGGCGGACGTGTTGAATTACTTCTCCTTCGCCGCCGTGATGAATTAACTTGGGAAGCTTTAGTAGGCGGCAAGGGTCTGCGCGTAGGCAAGAAAGCTCAGATTGAAGATGGCCCTCAAGCAGAAATAATAGAAATACTGGAAGGCTCTGAACGGCTTATAAAATTTTCTGAACCGATTGAGCCATATTTTTCCAAAGTGGGAAATGTTCCTCTTCCGCCATATATTCATGAAAAGTTAAGTGACCCTGAACGCTATCAAACCGTCTACTCGCGTGATGTGGGTTCTGCCGCTGCACCTACAGCGGGATTGCACTTTACACCCCAATTATTGGATATGTTAAAAGAAAAAGGTGTGAAAATTGCATATGTCACATTACATGTGGGTTTGGATACATTTGCTCCTGTTACAGAAGAAAACCCCGAAGAACATAAAATACACACCGAGTGGTGCGAGTTATCTCAAGAGACGGCTGATTTAATTAATGAAACGAAACGAACAAGTGGGCGCGTGATCGCAGTTGGGACAACTTCAGTGAGAACATTGGAAAGTGCGGCATCACAGACCATAGACTACAGACCGTTGACCGTCCATCGTCTATCGTCCACGGTCTCAGCATTTTCTGGTCCAACAGATATTTACATTTTGCCTGGCTATCAATTTCAAGTAGTAGACGTCATGATCACAAATTTTCATCTACCCAAATCTACGCTGATTATGTTGGTCAGTGCTTTTGCAGGACGCGAGAAAATTTTATCGACCTATGAAACTGCCATCAAAGAAGGTTATCGCTTTTATTCTTTTGGCGATGCGATGTTAATCTTATGATCTCGTTGCAATGAACAAAATGAACCAGCAATCACAACTAGAACAATTAAACAATGAAATTATCTCCTGCCGCAAATGTCAACGCCTTGTGGACTGGCGTGAGGAGGTTGCACGTGTTAAACGCAAGGCATATAAAGATGAAGAATATTGGGGAAAGCCTGTCCCTGGGTTTGGTGACCCGCAGGCACGCGTACTGGTTGTAGGGCTTGCTCCTGGGGCGCACGGCTCCAACCGTACAGGCCGTAATTTCACGGGTGATGCCTCGGGCGGATTTCTTTTCCCAGCGTTGTATCGGGCTGGGTTTGCGAATCAGGCTGAGGCGCAGTCCCGAGGCGATGGACTTATCTTAAAAGATATCTATATCACCGCGT
>JACMLM010000030.1 GCA_014379595.1 Anaerolineales bacterium | reverse complement strand
TGTTAATGACAGCACGTTAATCAAAAGAGTAGGGATCAACTACTAAATTACATTTGCATAAACAGGCGGCGAGGAAAAAGTCGGCGCGAATGATAAATGGATCAAAGTAAAAGATGCAACCCATGAAGGCTACGTTGCGGCATGGTTTGTTTCGCGGTAAAAGCGACAGGCTACACAAATAATGGAAGAAAAGAATAACGGATCAAGGAATATCCGCATATTCATTTCATATTCGCGTAAAAACAAAGCTTTTGTGCGAAAATTAAATGGCGCAATGGAGGAGGCAGGTATTTCCTCCTGGGTGGATTGGGAGGGAATCCCCCTTAGCTCCGATTGGATGGCAGAGATCACAAGCGCTATCCAATCAGCAGATGCATTTATTTTTGTGATAAGCCCGGATTCTGTCAAATCCAAATTTTGCATGGATGAGTTGGAACTTGGGATAAGATTCAACAAAAAGATTATCCCCGTTCTATACAAGGAACCTGATAAGGGACAGCAAATGCATCCAAAATTGGGGTCGACTCATTGGGTGTATTTGCGTACCCAAAAGGATGATTTCAAGGCTACGATTCCCAAACTGGTTAAAGCCATTCAAACAGACCTCGGCTGGGTGCAGGAACATACACGCTTGTTACAACGCGCCGCTGAATGGGAACATAAGAAACGTAACAAAAGTTATCTTCTTCAAGGCTCAGATCTTGAAGAAGGCGAACGTTGGATGACGGAATCAACCAAAGATCCTTCTCGTGTTGTTGTACCCATCCAGGCAGAATATATCAGCACGAGCCGCAAGGAAGCTGTCAAACGTCAGCGCAACCTGACCATTGGTGTCGGGGCTGCATTGGTTCTTAGTATATTTCTTGGAATTTTCGCATTTATACAACGTGGGCAGGCGATTGAAAGTGAAAGCAAGGCACTAAACAGTGAGGCTACCGCTGTTGCCAACGAACATCTTGCGGCAGCGCAAAGGGCCCTTGCGGAAGAACAAAAAATAATAGCAGATGAGAATGCGCAGAGAGCAAAAGCTCTGCGCAGCGCTTCTGAGGCTAGGATCTATCAAGACCAGGCAGGCGAATTGGGCACCAGCACCTTATTGGCGATTAATGCATATCAAAAAATACCGGGCCTGGCCGAAGCGGAAGATATTCTACGGCACAACCTCAGTTTACTTGCTGTACCAGTTAAGAGAATGCAAGTCAATTCACGTATCTGGTCAATTCAACTCAGCCCTGATCGCAAAAAGTTTGCAACGGTTGATTCTGCCGGTAAAGCCTGCCTATGGAACGTTCAGAATGGGAACCAATATTTCTGCGTGCAACATGAAGGTATCGTTTTCGACTCAACTTTTAGTGAAGACGGCAATATTTTGATCACAGGTACAGAAAAGGGAGTGGTCACTTTTTGGGATGCTAATTCGGGAGTACTGATAAAATCTTTGCAGTTCGAAGGAAAAATTTTTGATTTGAACATTCATCCTAACGGCCGCTGGCTGGGTGTGGGCAGAAGTAATGCAATTACAATTGTTGATATGACTGATATGGAAGAGGAATTATTTTTCGGTCAACAAGGCGATGTAACCACCATTGACTTTGAAAAGTCAGGCACTTACATGGCTACAGGTACCAGTGAAGGTTATATAAGCATTTGGAAAGTGACGGAAAAGACGATCACAACTATCTCCCGTCACAAAGGCGAGGTATTCGATATCTTATTCAGCAATGATGGAACTTTATTGATCAGCACTGGTGCGGATAGTACAGCCCGAGCTACCGTAACTGCCAACGGAGGGGAATTATATTTTGTTAAACATGGAGATTGGGTTGAGGATGTGACCTTCGGCCCGGATGATTCTTGGTACGCCACTGCGTCTGATGATAACTTTGTTCGTATCATAGATACAGAAACAGGCCAGGAACGCTTGCGGTTGGCACATACAAATTTTGCAACAAAAGTTCGTGTCAGTCGAGATGGCCAATGGATCGCAACTACGGGATACGATGAAACTGTCCGTATTTGGGATACAGTAACCGGCGTCGAGGTCGTGCAGATACCAATCGATACAACGGGCGCTGATATCAGATTTAACAGTGATTCGACCCACTTAATTGTGGGTGACCAGGATGGCAACATTAGCCTTTGGGATATTTCACAACTCAAAGCCCGAACAGGGTTTGTTCAGTTCACTGAATTTTTACAGGAGGCGCATTACAGCCCAAACGGCGAGTGGATGATCGTCAATTCAGATGACAGGAATATATGGCTTATCAAATCTGATGAGCTGGGTAATGCCGATGCAAACCGCCAAAAATTGATCTCGGTACGAGGCTTAACAACCAAGGTGGCTATTAGTGCAGATTCGAAATGGGTTGCCGCCATCGAATATGACAGCAATGGCAATAATACATCTTTGAACCGCGTCATCTTAACTAGCGTGGATGGAGAAAAAAAAATCATCTTATCACATGATGGGAATTTGATCGATGCAGTTGCATTTACTCCCAATAACAAACAGGTTATCACCGCTGATGAAAAAGGCTTGATCAATATTTGGGATATTGAGAATGGTGAAAAAGCCTATAAGATCGAAACAAATGGAGTGATCCTTTCCATGGTTGTTTCGCCTAATAGCAGATATTTGGTTACAGGTATTGAAGAAGGCAATCACAGTATTGTTTGGGATTTAACCACGAAAACTCCAGCGGCAACGCTGGATCAAATTGGCAAGATAAATTCTGTTCAATTCAGCAGTGACGGAAAACTATTAGCCACTGGCAGCTCTGAGGCAACAATATATTTATGGACTGTGGAAACTGATGGAACATTTACCAAAGCTGAAAATGAGTTTCATGTGAATGGGAAATTATCAGCTTTGAACTTCAGTCCAGATAATAAATGGCTGGCTGTGGGTGATTCAACCGGCTTTGCCTACCTTTTCGATCTTGCTCTGGCTCAGGAAGTTGCCCGCCTGCCTCACATCGATAACGTTACCAGCGTTTCATTTTCACCCGATGGCAAACAACTTGCTACCGTTTCACGCAAAGCGGTGTTGTTATGGGATGTAGGGTTAATTCCACTGGTAATGCGCGAAAATTTAATTGAAACTGCCTGCTCACGCATGACGGAAAATTTCGACAAGAATAAATGGAAGCTCGTGTTCTTTGAAGATGAATACTACCCCATCTGCCCGAACCTGCCCGCAGGTGGAAACTAAATCATGGGAGAAGCCTTTATGGAAACTCAACCGCAAAAAGTCGCACCTATTTTGGAAGTCGCTTGGACTCGTTTTGCTCAACTCGATGCTATTTCTCTGGAGCGATCAAAAACTCACCTTCGCCTACGCAGATGGATCACGACGCTTGGCATTCTGACAACCTTGTTTGCAATACTCTCACAGCTATTTGCCGAGACTATTTCTCCATTAACAGGATGGGTTTTAAAGTTTATATTCATTATCACACCCATAGTAGCCTCCATCCTCGCCGCATATGTCAGCCAGTTTTTCTCCTCCGGCGACTGGCTGGTGACACGCGCAGGCGCAGAAGAAGTATTAAAAGAAATCTATGCTTACCGGACAATTCTACAAAACACTCCAACTCGGCGAGCCTGGCTAGAAAAGAGATTGGAAGAAATACAACGTTCAGTTTTCCGTGGCATGAATGGTGAAATGGTCTTGAAAGCATATAAAGGGCCTCTTCCTCCGTCCCCACGCTTTGATCCTAAATACCCGAACAACGACCCGGGTTTCAACGATTTGAACGGAGATGAATATTTCCGCTACAGGCTTGAGAATCAATTAAGCTGGCACATCCGCGAAATCAATAAAAGACAAAGAGAGCGGACACGCTTAAAATTGTTCATCTTGATCGCAGGTGGGGTTGGTGCCTTGTTCGCAGCTTTGGGACAACCGTTAACTATATGGGTTGCATTAGCCGCATCTTTTTCAGCAGCCTTTATCGGCTGGCAGGAGTTACGCAGTCTGGATTCGGTGGTTCGAAATTACAGCAAAGTAGTGATGGAATTAAATATTCTCTTTGACCACTGGAAAAATTTGGAAGGTGAAGAACAAAATCAAACTGAATTCTTTAAGACAGTTCGTTCCACAGAAGATATTCTGTGGGGTCAAAACGTTGAATATATCAAGGCGATGCAGGAAGCCTTGCGCGACTCTGACCTTGAAGAAGAAGCCAGCCTGATTAATCGTGTCATCAAAGAGCAGCGAGAATCTGATCAACGCTTTAAGAATGAGATTGCAAACGCTGTCGTTGACCATACACGAGACAGCATGATTGAATCCGAGGAAAAGCTGATTGAAACATACAAGTCTACACTTGGTACACTTGCCGCAGAAGCTTCCTCAGAATTGGTACAGGCTGAGATTGCTGCCATGCGAGATGCAGTGCATGATGTGGTTGAAAATCTTGCGGAACGCCTGGGAATGTCTTCCTCTTTGAAAACAATAGAAGAAGAATTCGATGGTGTGGAAATTACCAGCAGTACGCCCATGAGTGTCCTTAATGATCTCATGTCCCGCTATCCAAAGACCACAGATGTAAAGGGATGATCGTCCTTGAGGAGAAATAATGACAGATCCAAACACAGTACCTCCTAAAGATATTGCGGCAGATGTCAAGATGCCAGATGACAAACTTATTATTCCACCTATCACGCCCAACACGGTACCAGCTACTGACGCTGCACCATCGGCAAAGGAAGAAAAAAAAGTTACAGAAGCCGAAGCTGCTCCAGGTAAAGAAGCAGAGAATACATCCCGCCCGATCCGCCCTGAAATTCGTCCCCATGCTTTTGTGGTGATGCCCTTCGGGAAAAAGAAAGGCGGTGATGGGTCGCTCTATGACTTCAATTCTATTTATAAAATCCTGATCAAGCCCGCGCTTGAAGATGCAGGCTTTGAACCTTTCCGTGCAGATGAAGAAACCGCATCGGGCGATATTCTGACAGATATGTTCCAGGAATTGCTTCTTGCTGATCTATGTTTGTGCGATCTAAGTATTGATAACGCCAACGTATACTATGAACTGGGCATCCGTCATGCCTTTCGCAGACGAGGTGTGATGCACATTCAGGCTGGCCGTGCTTACATGCCGTTTGATATTTTCAACGTTCGTACTCTCCCCTATCATATTACAGCAGAAGGTATCCCTGACCCTGCTTTTATTAAAACAGATATTCAAGCCATTGCCCGCATGGCGCGCGACACATGGGCATCAGACCGGGAGGCAGTTCATAGTCCAATTTTCAATCTGCTTTCTGGGTTGAAGGAACCAGAACGAAATGCTTTACGGACTCCATTAGCCACAGGCTTTTGGCGTGAATACAACGAATGGAAAGAAAGGGTCACCGTTGCACAACGCCAGAAACGCATTGGCGATATTCTGCTGCTGACTGAAGAGATCCAAAACCCTCTTATCAAAGAGGAGGCTATTGGTGAAGCAGGCAAGGCACTCGCCAATATGGGCCGCAACGAACTCGCACTGGCACAATATCGCAAAGGATTGGAAGTAAATTCAGGTAACTTAGCCTTCCGTCGTGAAGAGGCATTTCACCTGAACCGGCTTGGCCGCGTGGACGAGGCCATCGTCAAAATCGAAAACCTGCTGGTTGATTTTCCAACTGATAGTGAAGCGATCTCCTATTTGGGCCGAATTTATAAGGAGATGTGGGCAGATTCATGGGAGCATATTAGCGATAAAGATAAAAAGATGAAAGGAGCATTTGATTCCTATCACTGGCTAATCAAAGCAGCAGATATTTACATGAGAGGTTTTTATATTGACCTCAATAATTATTATCCGGGAGTAAATGCACTTACCCTTTCCACAATCGCTTTGCATCTCGCCGATAAATTCGACGACAAAAAAGACCCTGACCCTGATATCACTCGCATCCGCGAGGAAGTGAATGAATTACGCGGCGCGCTCATTTTTGCACTCGAAGCCAAAGCTGAAGATGACAAGGCAGATTACTGGACCTTGATCTCACTCGCTGAATTAAGAGTGCTTACCGCTAAAAATTCGTCGAGCGTGGTCCGAGCATATCGCAAAGCGCTCACGGCTTCACGCAGAAATCTTTTCTTCTTAAACTCATCCTTGGGCCAATTGGAAATTCTTAAAGCACTTGGCTTGCGTGATGAGTATGTAAAAGTAGGTATCAATACAATCAAAGAAGAGATCGCGCGCACAAGCCCAGACGAAAACCAGCAAGTCACTGTGAAAAAGGGCAGGTCACAAAAAAAGAAACAAGGCGGGCAGGCATTTCTATTTACTGGCTACATGATTGATTATCCCGGCAAAGATAAGAAAACCTTTCCCGCAGATAAAGAAAATGAAATACGTAAGGAAATTTCAAATAAGCTGGATACATTCAACGCAGGTCCAGATGATAGAGCATTTGTTGCAGGGCTATCCGCAGGGAGTGAAATTCTCTTTGCAGAAATTTGCACAGAGAAAGGCATAAAGTTAAGAGCCTTTTTGCCATTGCCTGAATCAGCTTATATTCGTCAGTTTGTTTCGCCAGGCGGCGACTCATGGGTTGAACGCTTCTACAAAATTCGTAATCATCCGCTCGTAGAAGAACTGTACCAAATTGAACATGTAGGCAACCCCAAATCTGGAAATGACCCTTATGAGAGAAATAATCGTTGGGCTTTATATTCTTCTTTGGGGCGCGGCATAGATAAGGTGCGCCTGATCGCATTATGGAACGCACATGGTGATAGGCCAAAAGATAGGGATGCCCGTCTTGTATATCACATGGTTGAGTTGATGCGCGAGACTGGTGGTGCAATCGTACAAATTAATCCTTCAAAATATGTACACAGTTTTATTGGCAATGTACTTGACCAGTTGATGGAAGAGGGAACACTCAAGCTGAAAAAACAAACGCCAGATAATTTGACAAAAATACGCAGGAAGTCTGTACCTCCTGTAAAAAAATAAATTTTTCAATTTATATATGTTTAAATGATGAAATAATGAGACCCGCTGAGTTACTCAGCGGGTCTCATTATTTCATCAGCTCTCTTTTTAGGATAAGCCCAAATTTCACCACTGACTCCTCTTGCAAGGTAAAAATCTCCGGCCCTTACAGTCTCCAAACCTTCCAGAGACTGCACTGTCACTAACTGATCTACATTACCATATGTTAAGTCAGTAAGAGGCACTAAAAATGTCGGAACAATTTTCATACAGTAACCTGGACGAGTTATAGCATAACTTTTACTAAATATTTCAGGATCAACAGGCCAGATATCACTGGGCTGGTCTACATCCATGATGAGTAGGTAACCCTTATTTGCAGTAAGCTGTGCTCCCCAAGATGTCTTGATTGTCATTACTTGCGACTCATCAGATCTTGGCAAAAAAGGTACAACTCTCCGCTCTTCACTGTCATGATATGGCTTAAAATCCAAGGTGTCTAAGCGAGGGTCTTGAGGAGTAATAATTAAAGGAACACTCATAGCAACAAATAGAGAAATATTCTACCATATAGAAAGATAAATACATATTAGTTTATCCAAAAAATAATGGTCTCTTAAACCATGAAAAATTGGACAAAAAGACTTTCTTCGGTTATGCTTCCTACGAAAAAAGTTGCAACTAGTGTAAAATATAACGTAGCAAGGATATGGGAGTAAAACGCCTGTTACAAATATAAATGGGACAATAAACTATGAATAATTCTCAATTAGATGCCACTTCAAGTATTCAAGCATATTTTAGCCACAGTTATCGTTCAGAAGACCGTGAGGTGAATTTGCCCTTTTGGGAACTGTTCAGCAAAGAAGGTTTTTTCTTTACTATTGACCCAAAATCAGACACTTTTATCATACCTCAGTTAGAAAGATTGATGAGATATAGTGACTGTTTTATTGCTGTAGTAACTCGCCGCAGTAAAGAGTTTACTAAAATCGATAATATAACATTATCAAAGCCACAAACGATAATGACCTATTCGCCATACATTGCTTTTGAAAATTTTTTAGCCGAGTTAGCCGCAAAACCTCGCCTTCTATTCGTCGAACATGGTTTAGATAGTAACGTTTTCGGAACTGACGAGTGTGTTCACACTTTTAGACGAAACTTTTTTGATAAAGACAAAGATAATTTCGAAAAGATTGTGCACAATTTTGCAAACCAAGTAAGAACACATGTTAGCTACAATAAGCAGCTCGATAGATCGGCATATACTCGTAAAGCTGGCATCCTGCTTCAGGAATCACAAGATCCCTCTGGCTATTCTTCGGAATTAATTAATCGCATTAAAGGCACATTAAGAGTGGGTGGGTATTCATCTAAAATAATCCCCCCTCAAATTAATAATGGCTTACAGGAATTTATACGCCAACTTGATGATTTAGAATTAATTGTTATAGATGTTTGCGATGCTTATACGACAGCAGATGCTTTAGCAGTTATCCATGCTAAAGCCATACCATGCATTAGAATTGCAAAATTTAACTCAAATAATTCGCTAGATATGAGTAAATCACAAGGTCTACTTAAAGATTACTTTATAGAAAATGATATCCCGATAATTACTTGGAAAGATGATGTGGAAGAATTAATTACGAACTTATTATTATATCTAAGAAAGTTTCAACAAGAATTAACGCCTCTGGACACACTAGAAAAGGGGAACAAGTACTTCAAGAGCGCTGGACGTAAACCCGCTAAAATATTTATTAGTAACCCCGGATCACTAAATCCTCTTGCTTTGGAGCTAGTACAGGAACTACAAACTTCAAACATTCAATACTTTCAATATCAATCAAATTCAAGTATAGAAGTAGGGAGAAAGTGGGAGGAAGTGCTTGAACAAGAATTAAGGGAATCCAATATATTCGTAGCCCTAGTAAATGAGGATTATCACAATAGTAAATATTGCCAAAAAGAACTGAGAGTAGCATTCGAGAGATGGGAGAAAAATGAGGTAACAATTCTTCCATACCTTTGTGAAAGAACTCGTTTCCCAGATCTCATAAGAGATCATATTCAAGGTCAAGCCGTTCATGCGTTAACCAGAGATAGAATTGTACGCACGGTGGCGGATCAAATTGAAAAGGAACTATTAAAAAAAGAGGATCCTAAGATGAAAGAAACTCGTTCAGAAATTACTAAACAATCAGAAAGCAAGAAAAAAGTTTTGTTTCTTGCCAGCAACCCTTCACAAACCCAACAGCTAAAACTAGATGAAGAGATTCGTTCAATTGGCGAAAAAATTCGCGCATCAGAGTATCGAGATAATCTCGACCTTGTTTCTCATTTCGCAACTAGACCCGATGATTTACAGCAAATGTTACTTGTAAACCGGCCCACTATTGTTCATTTCAGTGGACATGGTAACAAGGATGGTGAAATTATATTAATGGACAACAATCGCAAACCAAAAAGTGTTAATGCTGCGGCGCTTAAATCATTGTTCAAGACTCTAAAAGATAACGTTCGCGTTGTCATCCTTAATGCTTGCTATTCAAAAATACAAGCTAATGCTATTTCCGAAGTGATTGATTTTGTTATTGGAATGAATGATTCTATTAGTGATGATGCGGCAATTGCTTTTTCAGCGTCTTTTTATCGCGCTATAGGATTTGGCCGCACGATTCAAGAAGCTTTTGATTCCGGAATAACTGCTATCCTGCTAGAAGGTATTTCAGAAGAAGATACTCCTGAGATACTGATCAAACAAGGGGCTGATGCATCTAGTACGCGATTAATTTAACATTAGCATATAACCAATTCTTAGATAACAAGATTGGGACAAGATATTTTTATTATCAGTTAGTAACAATTGTTTCATAAATGGATTAATATTTAGTGCATTTCACAAAAGTTGAAAGAAAAATCGTAATTATTTTAGTAATGGGCATTAAAAAAGACATTGTAATTAACCTAATTACTTCACTTATTTGAATGCATCTTCAATAGCCTCTATCGTCTTAACAGCGTACTACGAGAAAAATAATAGTTAACTCGGAGGTTGCAAGAATGTACTATTTATTTTTCAAACATCTGCTGACAATATTACTCATCCTTTTAGTAACTTCGCTGGCATGCTCTTCACCTACTGCACCCCCTAGAATAGACACAACTTATCGATATGACAGCCTCCCGGATGCCGGGGATGAAAGTGAAACTGCCGCAAAATTCAGCGCGATCTCCAAATGGGGCAAAACCAGCATTACCTATTATTTCATCAATGGGACTGGAAAAATAAACGGCGATACTGAACGCGAACTTATCCGCGCGGCATTTGGATTGTGGGCAAACGAGACCCCGCTCACATTTACCGAGGTATCTGATCCCGCTCAAGCAGACATTCTCATCGGGTGGGCAGAAGGCGAGCATGGCGATGGCGACTCCTTCGACGGCCCCGGTGATGTGCTGGCACATGCATCCTATCCAAACCCATATCAAGATAGGCAGGTATTCCTTCATTTTGACGATGCAGAAAGATGGACAAACAGCGAAACTCAAAATGTAGATTTGCTCACTGTGGCTGCACATGAGATCGGGCATAACCTCGGCCTTGATCACAGCAGTGACCCGAATGCTTTGATGTATCCATCTTACTCTGAACCTCATCGCTTTATCTCTGACGATGATATTGCCGGTGTACAGTCACTTTACGGTCTTGCCGCCCAGCCTGCTGAATCACCTGAAGCGCCCCCACAAGGTGCAACGGCACCACCGAGTGAAAATACAGATAGTGATAATGACGGCATTTCAGATGAAGATGAAATATTACTAACGGGTACAGACCCAAACAACAAAGACAGTGACGGCGACGGTCTGAGTGATGGGGTCGAAGTCACGTATCGCATGAATCCACTTGACCCGGATATGGATCACGACGGCATCAGCGATGGGCAGGAAGTATCACAGGGAAGCGATCCCTTCTTCCCTGAACAGGAAACAGGTGTTTCGCCGGAACTGAATGATGAGGTAAATCAATTCCTCACACAAGCGATCCAGTTGCAAATACAAGCCTATCGTGAAGGCAATTCAAATATTGCATCATCTGTTATGGCTGGAGATATTTTCAATGTCTTGGAAAGCGAGATTGCATCCCTAAACCAGCAGGGACTGGTGCAAATATCAGATATAGATTTCTACGAAAGCTATATTAACAATATTCGCGTCATCAACAACACAACTCTTGAAGTGGATACCTGTGAAGTATGGAGTACAAATATTTATCAACGTTCTGATGGATCTCTTGTACAGAGTATTCAGCCTCGACTTTTGCCTCAGACCATCACCATTCAAAATATTGGACAAGGCTGGTTCATCACACAGGTCAACTTCTTTGATGCACCGTCTTTCTGCAGCTAGTTCATGAATAAACTTATTGTCATCGTCGGCGCGAGCGGAGTGGGTAAAACTACTCTGGCTCGCGCCTTATGCGCGAAATATGATTTTAGCATTTCATACGAACAGCATGATGAAAGACCCTTTCAAAAGCTCTTCAAGCAAGATCCAAAATACGTGCTTGCAAATCAACTGGATTATTTGCTTTATCGGGCCGGGCAAGAACGGGAATTAAGAAATAATAGCAAACCTGCATTGATGGACGGCGGCCTCGACTTGGACTTTCACGGGTTTACACAACTCTTCCATGCACGGGGTTGGCTCACAGAGGAAGAATTCAGTTTATGTAAACGCTTCTATCAACACACTCGAAGCCTGCTCCCGCCTCCAGATTTGGTCATCGCACTGAACGCCTCCGAAAAAACCATCAGCGAAAGATTGGCCGCTCGAAACAGGATCAACATTGCGTCCAGTGAAGATACGGAGCTATTCAATTCTTTTGTAGAGAAATGGCTTGCATCCATTCCATCATCGCAGTTATTGCGGTTGGACATCAGTGATGAGTCATCAGATTATCCTCAGAGCACAATTGCGATTCTAAAAAAACTTGCGCTTTGATATGATGCACCTGCTACAATAAAAAGACGAAATGTTAATATCCAGGCGTAATATCTTTTCATTTAACTGCATCCAATCCACATGACAAACAGAACTATTTCTCACATTATTGAACCTCAAAACGCCATCGAAGGTGCTGGCGTTCTGCTGCGCCGTTCCATATCTCCGCGTGCAACGAACGAATACGATCCCTTTCTGCTCTTTGACCATTTCGCATTCAACAATCCGCTTGAAGGACCCATTCGCGGTTTTCCGATGCATCCTCATCGTGGGCTTGAAACCGTCACCTATATTCTGGATGGCTCTGTCAATCATCGTGACAGCCTCGGCAACGTTGGCGTCATCGGCCCCGGTGATGTGCAATGGATGACTAGTGGTCGCGGTATTCTGCATGAGGAAATGCCCAAGCGCAGTGAAAACAGCGGTAACATTTATGGCTTTCAACTTTGGGTAAACCTGCCCGCCACTCAAAAAATGGGACAACCTCGTTATCAGGAAGTGAATTCTTCCACCATTCCTGTCATCGAAAAAGATGGCGTAACTGTGCGGCTTGTGGCTGGAGAGTTGGATGGGATTAACGGCCCTGTGACAGATATCTCCGCTTCGCCTCTTTATATGGACGTGAAGCTTGCTCCTGGTTCGAAATTCATTTATCCCATCCCCAGCGGACACACTGTGCTGGCTTATGTTTTTGAAGGTGCAGGAGAGTTTGGCAGTGAAGTCGTTGAATCTGTCAGCATGGTAGTATTCAACGATGATGGCGACCAGATCGAAGTTAAGAGTGACGCTTCAGGTAAGGGCATGCAGTTCATGCTGATCGCAGGCGCACCGTTCAAAGAAACAATTGTCCCCTACGGGCCATTTGTAATGAATACAGTGGAAGAAATTCAACAAACCATTGCAGAGTTACGAAACGGCACATTTATCAAATAAAAAATGGGCGCATATGCGCCCATTTTTTATTTGAAGCCATATAGTATTAGGGTTGGGAAATTTTTAAATTATCGAAGGCAACCTGTATACCGCCTTCTTCGATTGAACCTACAAAGAAACCAACCGTACCCTTTGTCAGGCGGAAATCTTGGGCCTCGCCTAAAAGCTGGTCATTAACGTAATACTGGATATTGCTCCCAATTGCAACAACCTTAAGGTGATTTGTCTGTTGATCCTGCTTGATGGCTGAAGACTCTGTCCAATCGACAATGATCTCAGGCTCAGTATGTTCCGCGCCATCAATGGCAAGGATATAAAATCCGTCACCGCTGACCGCAAAAACATAAAACTCATCATCGTCGAGGCCATAGCGGAAAAGGATACCGTAGATGCTGTCTTTGGAGCCAGCCACCTGTATTGCATCCGCCTCTACAATCACATCTGAAAATTCAACCTTGGTACATTCTGACCAGCCAACATACTGGGCTGTGTTAATAAGCATGTTGAATTGCCCATTCACCACAGAGCGTTCCACATCGGCTGTGGAATCCGTATTGCAGGAGTTGGTAAATTCGCTATCCTCAAAAAGAACAACATCAGATGTCGGCAGAGGCAATGGAGTGGAAGTTGGGACAGGCGTAGCTGTTGAAGCGGGCGTAACTGTTGGAGCTGGTGTAGGGGTTGCCATGAGATTAGAAACAGCCGAACAAGCCAGCGAGGCCACTAAAAGCAGCACAGAAAAAAGAATAGTTTTTAAATGTTTCATGTTCGCTCCTATAATTTACAATGCCAAAGATTATACTTTAACTATAATCTTTAGATGAAAAGTCAAATTGAGGAGTCTAAATTATGTCACAGGTTTTATTTGGTCCACGGTTAAGCAGGGAAGGCCAGTTACGAATAGGATGCTCTGCTACCATTTTTGATGCAAAACATGAGAAGGTATTGCTCACTCGTCGCACAGACAACGGACGTTGGTGTTTGCCAGGCGGCGGCATGGAATCAGGCGAGAGTGCAGCGGAAGCATGTGAACGTGAAGTGTGGGAGGAAACAGGCTTGAAGGTTCGCGCGAAGCGATTGATCGGTGTGTATAGCAATCCAGACCAACTGGTCGTTTATAATGATGGAAACAAAGTATTCATGGTGGTATTAAGTTTTGAAGCTGAGATTATTGAAGGCGAATTAGGTTTAAGCGATGAAACAACCGATGCAGGTTATTTCTCATTGGCTGAAATGGAGAATATGCAAATACATGGTCAACATAAAAGCCGTGTGGAAGATGCACTCGAGAAATTTCCAGAAGCATTGATAAAATAAAAATTCCTCCGTCTGGGAACCATTCATTTTTTGTGGCCAATATACAAACAAGGAATATTTGAAATGTTAAATGGTATTGAGTTGGATCAAATTTATTTGTTTGCTATTTTAACAGGCGCGGTGATCCTGCTCTTTACGGAGTGGATCCGAATCGACCTGACAGCGATCCTCATTATTCTCACGCTCAGCCTGACAGGCGTGCTGGCGCCCGAAGATGCACTTGCAGGCTTCAGCAGTGAACCCGCTATTTTGTTAGCAACAGTTTTTGTGCTCAATGGGGCCTTATATCATACAGGGCTATCTGAAAAATTGGGAGAGTGGATCAAACGACTGGCTGGCAAAAGTTTGGAACGAGCGATTGCTGTAGTTATGCCGTCTGTTGCTTTATTATCAGCTTTCACGCATCACGTCACAATTACCGGCTTGATGCTGCCACCCTTATTGAAACTCTCACGCGAAACCAGTATTCCAGCCTCCAAATTATTAATTCCTTTGTCCTTTGCGGCATCGCTCGGCACATCCATTACGATCATCGGTGCACCAGCATTTCTGATCGCAGATGGTTTATTAAAACAGGCGGGGCAAAGCGGTTTGGGGATCTTTTCAATTGCGCCAATCGGGTTGATGTTATCGCTTACAGGAACGGTCTTCTTTTTGTTTCTTGGGCGATACTTACTCCCTGCTCATCCTAGTGAAGATGAGGCAATTGATCACTTCCGTATGGATGGGTACTACACTGAATTGATTCTCCTGCCAGATTCACCGCTGATCGGCAAGACCATTTCCGAGATCGAAGAGCAGCAAAAAGATGTTCTTAAAGTTTCTGCCTGGTATCGTAATGATCGTCCCCGTTCCAAGCCTTATGGTACAAAGAAGACTCAGGCCGGCGATGTTCTAGTGATTCGCACAAGCCAGGACAAACTAGCGACCATCGAGCAGGAACGCGGCATTGCACTCCAACCCCTCGAGAAATATAAAGAAACATTTTTAAGTTCTCAGGAAAATGAAAATAAGGGAGAATTACCCACCCAACTGGTTCAATCCGTTGTAGCCCCAAGGTCAGAGCTAATTGGAAAGACGATTGGGAAGATAAATTTCCTCGAGACGTACGGCGTTATCATCGTTAGCGTATGGAGGCGTAAAGGCTGGCTACATACGGAAATATCCCGTGTCAAACTTCGGGAGGGAGATGTGCTGGTTTTGAAAGGGGATGATAATTCTCTCAAACGTCTTTCAGAAGACAACTCATTCCTAATGCTAGTCCCATTTAGTGGAGAACCAAAACCTGTTCATAAAGCACGGCTGGCAGCAGCAATTATGATCCTAACCACAGTTATGGCTGCGCTTAATGTAATTCCTGTTGAGATCGTTTTGTTGACAGGTGCAACGATAATGATCCTCAGCGGGTGCATCTCTCTGCAGCAGGCTTATCAAGCCATTGACACTCGCATTTACATTTTTATTGCCGGCGCAATTCCGCTTGGGATGGCTATGCAAGTGACCGGCGCTGCCGACCTTCTAGCTGGCTGGCTCGAAGGTTTAGTAACCACATGGGACATACGCTGGATCTTACTGGCACTCTTTCTCACAACAGGAATTGTCACACAGGTCATGTCTGACGCGGCGACCACCGCTTTGTTTGGCCCGATCGCCATTGCTTTGGCACGCGGTTTAAATCTCCCACCGGAGGCATTTGTCGTCACTGTAGCAATGGCTTCGGTTACAGCGTTCTTTACTCCAATCGGCCACCATGGGAATTTGCTGATTTATGGACCTGGTCGATATCAATTCTCAGATTTCATGCGTGTTGGCATTCCACTTACGCTTATCGTGGCAGTAATTGTTTCGCTGATGGCTCCAATGCTTTGGCCCGTCAAATAAAAACGATACAAACAGGAGAGAAATAATGATACAAAGGATTTCACAGAAGTTTTATAGCTGGGCAAAAGGCTGGTTGATCTTTATTCTGCTTATTTTAGATGTTTTCTTTTCGGGCTTTCTCTTACCTCTTATTCAAGGCATGATGCAAGATGGACAAGGCGGCATTACACCACTGGACATAATGTTCTTCGCCACCCCAGACAAACTCTTTGCCATGCTCGAAAATATGGGCGAATATACTCGCTTCTTCTATCGCAACGTAGAACTCACAGTGGATATTGTTTACCCCATTGTCTATCTTTTCTTCTTCGGGCTTTTGATCTCGTGGTTATTTCAACGCGGATACCCATCCACTAGCCCGATGCGGAAATATAATGTTGTACCGCTCGGCGCATGGTTCTTTGACTTGATTGAGAATATCCTGATCGTGATTTTGATTACGATATTTCCCTCGCAGCCCATGGCACTGGGATGGCTTCTCTTTCTAATTAGCTCGATCAAATGGTTATTTGCAGGCGCAAGTATTTTGTTGATCTTGACAGGCCTGGTTATGGCGATCAGAAACGGATTTAAGAAGCAAGACTAAATAAATTGAATTCACTTAAATAAAAGGACTGCCTGATCAGGCAGTCCTTTTATTTTGATTTCCAACCTTTTAGGCGAGCAGTCTTTCAGGAGCGTATTTTTAGTCATAAATTACTCCCAAGGAAGGGCGGCAGGAATGGGGAAATTACATAAAATACCAGAACACAGAATTACTACAGTACCCATACCCAATAGGAGAATTAACTTATGGAAAATAACAACGGTATGCGAATTGCCATCATTGGCGCGGGAATATCAGGAATTGCCACAGCTGCTATTTTAAAGAAAAATGGTTTCGAGGCCGTTGTCTTTGAAAAGCATGAAAAGATCGGCGGCGTATGGGCTACCGCATATCCAGAAGTACATTTGCAAAATATTTATACTCAATATCGTTTATCTGATTTTGACTGGTCTTTCAAACCTGATCTTCATCCCACAGGTGAACAAGTGATGAGATATCTCACTGAAGCAGTCAATCATTTACAGCTTGATATTCGCTTGAAGCATGAAATTACTGAAATGCAAGAGCTATCAGATGGCTGGCTTGTCAGCTACAAGAATAAAGAAGGTCATCAAGAAGAAAAATTTGATTATGCCATCCTTGCGGCAGGTCAATATACAGATGGAAAGAATGTCCCGCAATATCCCGATCAGGAACACTTCAAAGGCAAGATTATTACTGAACGCGATATTACTTCGTTGGATATTTTCAATGGAAAGCAGGTGGTCGTTGTTGGGTATGGAAAAAGCGCATTAGACATGACAGCTCTCGCTGCAGAAAGAAGCGCACAGGTGCATCACGTATTCCGTACACCAGCGTGGCTCATCCCCGAATGGATTCTTGGTGCTCACTTCACGTATGCATTGTTCACGCGCTTTGGCAATGTAATGATGACCAGTTGGGCGCAACCAACTGCAATTGAACGATTTCTACATAACAAACTTAGCTTTGTTATTAATAGCTTCTGGAATTTTATTCAATCCATTGTGTTGTTTCAACTTAATCGACATGGCAAAGGAAAAGACCAAGCCACCAAAGACAGGTTGAAAGTTCTTATTCCTGAGCACAAAATACTAATGGACTTCCGCTCATCGGGCGCATTAGGACCTGAGAATTATTATCCGCTCGTGGCAGATGGAAAGATACTACCCTATCATTCCGAGATCGAATGCTTTTCACATGACTCCGTCCGCTTGAAGAATGGTATTGTGCTCCCCTGCGATATCGTCGTTGTATCCGTTGGTTATCTCTCGCCAACATTTCCTTTTCTACCCGCGAAACAGCGCGAACTGCTTGAAGCCGAAAAAGACGGCGCACAACTTTATAGGCATTTGATTCATCCGCGCATTCCGCGCCTTGCTCTAGCTGGTTTCAATCATGGATACATGCATGTATCCGCTGTGGAAATTGCGACCCAGTGGCTATGCGCTTATCTGCGAAATGAAATTGAACTTCCTTCTATTGAAGAAATGGAAAGAAGTATTGAGAACATCCGTACATGGAAACGTGAGAATATCAAATTTGAAAATGCACGCTCAAGCGCGGTCAGCACACGTTTTCAACAGTATATAGATATTATGTTAATGGAATTGGAAGTATCGCCTTACCGAAAATTACCCAATGTTTTTGCTGAGGTCTTTGGCAGATATGAAGCTTCTGATTACAAAGGTGTTTATGAAGAATATGAACGTAAAAAGGCAAAGCGAAAAGCACCGTTAAAAGTTCTTTCAATTGATACTTAACTTCGACGTTTTTCCAAGGAATAAAGTTATCCCCGCAGTTGAACTGCGGGGATAACTTTATTTATATTTGCATCCACCATACCCCCGTACATTCAGGCAGGATAACCCAATTATTCTGTTTCACTTTATCACCCAACTCATCGCCAAAGAAAAAGCGCGAGAGATATTCAGCTTCATCTAGTGAATCAAATTTGTAATCTGTGCGGATCCATTTATTTTGGAAGCCTGCTTCGTCCAGCCAGGGATAATAATCTTTTAGATGTTCCAACTTGATCGGCGACTCGTTGCCCGTGCCCAGCGATTCAAACAAAACGATATAGCTGTTCGGCCTTAACACGCGTTTCATTTCGCCCAGCCATTTTTCCAACTCAACGCGCCACGAGTCAGGATTCCACACTGCGAGATAAGCAACACTCCAACCAGAGACTGCCAGATCAGCAGAAGCATCATCCACTGGCAATTGACGATGGTCGGCAACATCCACCTCCCAGTTAGCTAGTCCAGTGGCGGTCAGCTTTTCACGACAGACGCGCAGCATCTCTTCTGAAATATCAAACGCGCGGATTTGCGAAACGTGTGGAGCGAGCAAACAGGCTAATCGTCCAGTGCCAGCTCCCAGGTCCAGTACGATGCGATTTTCAATAGGTGTGATCTCACGCAAGGCTTTGAGAATATTCCCTTGATAATCCTCACGCGCAATCAGCGCTTCGTATTTATCGCCTTCTGTTTTATATATTTCTTCTTGTGTAGGCATCTTGCAATTATAATTGTCAAATGCCAACTCTATCCCCTTCCGCACAAAAAATACAAGACTTGCTTCACTCATTTGGATACAACTATGTAGTGATAGAGCATGCCGAGTCCACACGCACAGCGCAGGAAGCCGCAGACCGCGCAGGATGTGAGCTTGGGCAAATCGTCAAATCGCTTATCTTTCAGGGCAAGACGAGCGGCAAACCTATCCTAGTCTTAACCAGCGGAGCGAACCGCGTGGACGAAAAACGCATCAGTGAATATGCAGGCGAACCAATCAAACGTGCAGATGTGGATTTCGTGCGATCAACTACAGGCTTTGCGATAGGTGGCGTGCCACCCATTGGACATAATCATAAAATGGAAACCTATCTCGATGAAGACCTTAACCAATATCTGGTCGTTTGGGCAGCGGCTGGCACGCCAAATGCCATCTTTGAATTAACCCCATCTGACCTGCAGAAAATGACGAATGGAAAAACAGTTCAGGTGAAATAGCATGGGACAATTTTTCGCAAAAGATTATACAGGCGGAGCATTTGAATTATATGGGGCAGGTCATATCACTGCGCTTGTGATCATTACATTTATTTGTCTCTCGCTCCTATATTTTCGCAAAGTATGGGGAGAAAAAGAAAAGAAATTCTTTCGTTATTTCCTTGCAATTGTTTTGGTGATAGATGAGTTAAGCTGGCACGCATGGGCGGCTTATTGGGGATTATGGAATATCCGATTTATGCTGCCGCTTCACCTGTGCAGTATATGTTTATGGCTCTCGGTATATATGTTATTCACACGCAATTATACGATTTACGAACTGGTATATTTTCTCGGCATTGGCGGAGCCACTCAAGCCCTGCTCACTCCTGATGCAAGCCAGTACGGATTCCCACACTTCCGTGCCTTTCAGACCTTTATCGGACATGGCCTGCTGGTCATCATTCCCATTTATATGACCATCGTAGAAGGCTACCGTCCCACTTTACAATCGTTCAAACGCGTGTTCATTTGGACCAATATTTACATGATCCCTGTCTTCTTCCTAAACCTGGCACTTGGAAGCAATTATCTCTTCATTCATTACAAACCAAACTTCCCCACCTTGCTTGACCTGCTGGCTCCGTGGCCGTGGTATGTTCTTGAATTAGAAGTGGTTGGCTTTGCCATTATTTCGCTGCTTTATATTCCATTCCTGTTGAAAGATTGGAAAGCAAAACAGCCCCCGCTAACGAATCTCCGTCGCGACTTGCGATAGCTTCTCCCCCAAATACGCAATATAAAATTTGAATGATTATTTTTACTTTCACTTGCGTATTTGGGGGACGAGTACCCGAGCGGAGCGAGTGGTAGATGTCCGACGGACAGAGGGGGTCGCTCTCCTCTTTTTTATTGCGGCACTACTCTTCTTGTATCTGATTTTACGCTGTCCATTTCGGTGATGGCTTCGCTGACAGATAAGTTTCCTGCTGCATACTTCTCTCTCAATGTACGCAGGAGGATTTTGTATTCAACTCTTGACTTATCTGCTGGGCCGCACGCGCCATATTTGGCGGCATAGACGGCGGATGCCGCAAGGGAGATGCCAACCTCCGCGCCTGATTGATGGCTCATCATATTTCGGTAGAACAGTTCATCCATTTTCATGTTAATACATTCCTTACTCAGCATTCATCTAGGCGGCAAGTCCTTATCCTTGGGCATCCATTCTCTGAATGGAAGATCATCGCTAAGAGACTTCTCCGTGTTTGCTGCTCTGTATTAATTATAGGCCTTAACTTAAAATGAAACATCGGCCATTAGATGGAGGGCTGCTTTCGCTCGGCGCGGGACTTCGTCCCCGCCGAATATTGACCGAAGGTCTCCTCAAAGCCTATAATTCGCCTCATGGAAAGATACAGGGTTGTAAAAGATGTGGGTCTGTATTACGTGACCTTTACCGTTGTGGAATGGCTGCCTGTATTTATTGATGAATTGGCCTGTAAGCTCATCACCGAGAGTTTGAATTATTGCATTACGAATAAACACCTGAGGGTCAATGCGTATGTCATTATGCCTACGCATCTCCATGCCACTCTTTTTGATGTGGATTTCGATTCAGAAAGATTAAAACACACACTGGATGACATGCGAAAATTCACAGGCCGCAAACTGCTTGATCATTGTGAGCGTCACCTGCCAAAGAATTTTTCGGAAGTGTTTAAGCAGTCGGCAGGAAAAGATCGTCAACGCAGGTTTTGGCAGTCCACTCAACATCCTGTGGGAATATTTTCAAATGGGTTTTGGAAACAAGAATATAAATCCGACTATATGGATACATATATGCCACTAATGATAGGTCAGGCAATGATTAGGTGAGACATGATAAAAACAAAAATTATCCTATTTGTTTTAATAATGATTTTATTAACCAACTGTGCTGAGCCATTGAGTAGTACCACTAATACGGCTATTCCTCAATCAATTTTTACGTTAACGGTTAATGTAGAACCCTCTATAACCATCACACGTACTCCTCAATCAACAAACCAACCCACTCTGACTCCTAGTGTTACATGGACGCCACTGCCAACTGTATCAGTGCAAGAGTCAAATGTAAAAATAAAGGAGCTATTGGAAAATAATGGTGGATGTGCATTGCCTTGTTGGTGGGGAATAACTCCAAACAAAACTGCTTGGACAGAGGCATTATATTATCTTAGCCCATATATCTTTCAGCTGGAAAATGGCAGCACAGATGCATATACTGAAAATGGCAAAAGACACACATATACTAATTTTCAGTTTCTTTATAATATATTAGATGAAGCAACTCCATCTCGAATAGTATTGGGGGTTAGAGACGATATTGTTATTGGAATGAGTATATACCCACCAGGAACTGAGCATAAATATCAACTTCATCAACTATTGGCATTACTTGGTCCACCTAAACAAATTTTAATTAGCGCTCAGCAAAGCTCACCAATACCTGAACTACCACCTACTGTTCTTGTTCTCGACTATAGTGAAATTGGTATTTGGGCCTCATATGGATATTTGCCCACTCAGGTTGGAGAGAATTTATCAATTTGCCCACATACTCTTGGAGCAGGGAATTATGAAATTACATATGGAAATGTTAGTGGAAGGTTAGAATTATTTGATCCGAAAATGGAAGGTTCCGAAAGAATGCCTATTGAAAAATATGCGAATATGGTGGGTGGGTTCACTGCTAAAAAGTTGGAAGATGTTACAAATATGAATATTGAGACCTTTTACAATACTTTTATTGATTCTGAATCTGGAGTTTGTTTGGAAACACGCGCTGATTTGTGGCCATAGAAGGTGGGCTTACCTATACCCGAACATTTCGACACGCTCAATGACGCCTTCGATGCCGAGAATCGCCTGATCGAAGTCACGATCAACCCCTATTGGCCAACGACGCTGTTCCAATATGATGGTGATGGAAACTTGGTCAAGAAGACGAATCCAAATGGGACGAAGACCATTTATGCCGTGGGCGGAGTCTATGAAGTTGACAAATCTTCTGGCGGCTCGGTGACACGAACAATAACGTATTATCCTGCTGCTGGAGCAATGCGGATCAATAGCACGCTCTATTACATACTCAAAGATCATTTAGGTTCTGCAAGCGTAGTCACCGATGCCAGCGGAAATATAGTTGGCGAGCAAAGATATTATCCCTTCGGTGAAACTCGTCTGAGTACTGGCAGTATATTTACAGATCAACTCTACACGGGTCAACGGGAAATGGCTGGCTTGGGAATCTATCACTACAACGCACGTTTTTACTCTCCCAAGTTAGGACGTTTCCTCAGCGCGGATACGATTGTGCCAGGTATGGCGAATCCGCAGAATTTGAATCGCTTCTCGTATGTGAGAAATAATCCTATAAAATACATTGATCCAACAGGACACGGTGTAGACTGTGGTATTGGGATGGGATGTGTTACTCCGTACGTGCCACCCGTAGTTACAAACAACAACAACAATAATAATAACAATAACAATAATAATAACAATAATAATAACAACAATCATAACAATGGCAACGTAGGACAATGTGGAGTTGGAGGTGTTTCCAATTGTCCAGCAGCGCCGCCCACCTATGGTAACGGCCTGATAGGCCCATCAGAACCACCTTGCACCCTATGTGATTTTCCACTTGATGACAAAACACCCCTAAATCCTCACGATCCAGATTACATAGTTGTAACAATAAATTACGGAGGCCCTAGTTGTAACAATAAATTACGGAGGCCCTATTGGTATAACAGGTGTTTTAACTAAGGACAGGTACGATAACGTTTACTTAGGTTTTGGCGGAAATGCAGGTAAGTCACTTACTGTATTAAGTGGTAACTTTGCAAGGGGCTGGATAGGAGATCCATGGGATGATGAATATCCATCTGAAGATGATTCAGGTTCTTTTTTAACAGGAATCGCAATCAATGGTGCGGCAGGAGTTTTGGGTGGAGGTGGCGTGACATTTAGCCCAGGATCAGAAACAAGTAAATTCGCTTTTGAAGGAGGAATATATTCACCTCAAATTGGTATCTCGATAACTGGTTCTGATTTATTGTTTGATCATTAAATAAGGATTGATATGAACATAGTATTTTTAATTGCCAGTATTTTTACCTTACTATATAGTGCTCGTTCCTCTTTTTTTTGGTGGTTTCAAACTAAAGAGTATATAAAAATGAATCAGAGGAAGAGAAAAGAATATAGAAAAAAATTATTTTTTATGCCACAAGTTATTCTGTTTGACTATTATGATCAAAATCCAGAATTTGAATTATGGATGAACAGAATTGTTAGCCTAATATTTTTGGCAGCATCAATATTTGGTATAGTACTCTCATTTCATGGACCATTTACCATATTATGATTTTGTATTGAGTATAAGATTTACTTAATCACTAACGCTCGGCGGGTGACACACCCATGTCGAGCATTGACCATAAAAGGCTTAAAGATTATTTTATTGTCTTTAGGCCTTTTACTGTGTTGCACACAAACACCCTTTGGCGTAGAATCCCCTTACCTATCCTTCGACTGCCGCTATCCTTCGACTTCGCTCTGGATGGCGGCGCTCAGGACGAGTCCCAAGGAGGCCGAATGGCTACAAAAGCAAAAAGCGCGTCAGCGTCACGCCCAATGACCGAGGAAGCAGATTTCCTCCAGATCAAATCTATTGACCATCTTCACTTCTATTCAGGCAATGCCAAACAATCCATGTATTACTGGTGGAAAGCATTTGGTTTCAAACCTGTTGCTTATTCCGGGCTTGAAACAGGCAACCGCGAGTTTGCTTCGTATGTGCTCGAATCTGGAAACGCCCGTTTTGTGATCTCTGCACCTTATAGCCCATCCAGCCCAATTGCAGCGCACCACCTGGTACACGGTGACGGCGTCAAGATGATTGCCCTCGAAGTGGATGATGTTGAAAAAGCATGGCAGGCTACTACGTCACGCGGCGGCAAATCTGCATGGGCACCGCGCGAAGAGAAAGATGATTTCGGCATCTATCGCACGTCTGCGATTTACACCTATGGCGAAACCCAGCATGTCTTTGTAGACCGTGCTGATTACAAAGGCGTGTTTGCTCCCACCTATACACCGATCACAAATAAAGAAGCGCAGTCTACGGGTCTGGCGGCAATAGACCATGCCGTTGGCAATGTACAGCTTGGCAAAATGGATCACTGGGTTAACTTT
>JACMLM010000029.1 GCA_014379595.1 Anaerolineales bacterium | reverse complement strand
GATAATATCGCGCACATGAATATTATTGCCGATCTCCTTAAGAGTGGAAATATCAACAGTAATACGTTCGGGCAGGTCGGCGGGCAAACACTCCACTTCAAGCGCTTCCAAACGATGCACGAGTACGGCGCTGTAATCCTTTACAGCCGATGAAACGCCCGTATAAGTAAGGCGTACTTTTGTACGTATTTTTTCGGTGAGATCCAATGCAAGAAAATCAATATGCGTAAGAACGCCCTTGATAAAGTTGCGTTGTTTCTCGCGGACAATGGCAGTAAATTCTGTACCGTCCACATCCAATGTGACCAGGCTGGATGACGTGAGCTTGGCCAATGCAAGCCCAGCGCTATGTGCTTCCAACGAAATAGCGATCGGCTCCACATGACGACCATAGATCACAGCCGGCAGTTCACCTGCACGGCGCAGGGCTTTGACCTGCTTGCCGGTTACATCACGTTTCTTAGCCTTAAGTAATACTTTTTCCATCTTTACTCCTTGGGTGCCTCTCACACAATCCAGCTGAAATGGTCGTGTTACCTTCACCCGATAAATTGATTTGTCAACTTCTTGACAAAAAACTCGCCTCCACACGGAGGCGTCAAGTTGACATCGGCTTGGATTTTATACGTTCGAGGGAGTTTAGTCAAGGAAAAAGGGCTTCGTCCTGAGCGGAGCCGCATGGCGCGAAGCGTGCGGCGTAGTCGAAGGACAAAGGACAGGTTCACAAAAATATTGACTATCTTGTTGCCCTGTCCTTCGACTGCATTCCTCAAAGAGCATTTCGTCACTCCGCTCAGGACGAAGAACGCCCGCCCCTCATCCCCTTCGCCACCCCAGCGGACTGCTCATCCCCTCGCCCT
Source organism: Anaerolineales bacterium (assembly GCA_014379595.1). Classification (GTDB taxonomy): domain Bacteria; phylum Chloroflexota; class Anaerolineae; order Anaerolineales; family Villigracilaceae; genus Villigracilis. The sequence goes on along the minus strand of JACMLM010000029.1, from coordinate 128,271 downwards.
TCCAACTCGCGGATAATATTCTCGTGATCCTCATCATTCCGATTCTGACTCAACTTATACCCCGCCTCAACTCGCGTTACATCTACAGCGAATCCAACCAATCCTTTCATTTCCTTCTTCACATAATCCGCTGGCAAACCTTCGAGGCTATAAGAAGTTTCGACCTCATGTTTCTTCACCAGCCGACTCAAGAGCGAATGCAGCGCATCCCCTTCCACCAGGCTCACTTTTCCATACACATGGATCATCATGTAATTCCACGTTGGCACATTGATATTCTTGTACCAGCGCGGTGAAACATAAGTATGTGCACCTTGAAAAATAAGCAAGGCTTCCTGTTCGCCGAGACTCTTCCACTGCGGGTTGACTCGGGACATGTGGCCTAAAATAGTTAACGCGCCATCGGTCTCCCGTCCACTGTCCTCGGTCTCTATTACTTCTACAGGCAGGTGAGTCGCAATTGGCTTTTCACCGTCATAAGTTACTAAGGCAGGGAAATTATTTGCGCGGAGGAATTCTAAAATTTTCTCTTTGTCTTCTTCACGATAAAGTTTGGGGATGTACATCAATTACTCCTTATCTAAAATGCCTTACGATCACCATATTATTCTAACCCACTGCATCGGCTGATGTATAATCAACTTATACAACCATGACTACTCTATCCATGGACACTCACCCACAAATTGAAAAAATCCAAATTGAACTCTTGCGTGGTGTTTCACCTGCACGCAAGTTGCGCATGGTCTCGGAAATGAATCACACAGTACGTGTGTTCATGCAGGCTGGGTTGAAACAGCGCAACCCTAATGCTTCTCCTGAAATTTTGCGGCAAATGCTGGCAGGACTATTACTTGGTGAAGAACTTGCCCGAAAGGTGTTGGCGTATCATGCTTAACGATGAGCCAATTCAAGTTACCTTGCAGGTTGTGGATGCTCTCGAGCAGATCGGCATCAAGTATGTAATTGGCGGCTCGCTTGCAAGTGCGTTGCACGGAGTTGCACGCGCAACAATGGACTCGGACATCATTACCGATTTTCGAGAGGAGCACGTGGATCCGTTTGTGCAGGCGCTCAAGTCAACTTTTTATGTAGATGAGGAAATGATCCGTGATGCAATTCGCCATCACCAAAGTTTTAATATCATCCATCTGAAAACCTTTTTCAAAGTGGATATATTCATCTCAAAAGAACGTGAATTTGACCGCCAGCAAATTTCACGCCGCCTGGCTTATGTATTATCCAGTGACCCCGAACAAAGCGCATATGTTGCCAGTGCAGAGGATACAATTTTGGCAAAACTGGAATGGTATCGCATGGGAGGCGAAGTTTCTGACCGCCAATGGCGTGATATTTTAGGTGTGATAAAAGTGCAGGCGGGAAAGTTGGATATGGATTATCTGGGACAGGGGGCAAATTTACTTAATGTGGCTGGTCTTTTGAAGAAAGCCATAAAAGACGCGGAATAATAAAATACCTTACACCAAAGCAGGGAAATTATTGGCGCGGAGAAATTCTAAAATTTTCTCACGATCTTCTTCACGATAAAGTTTGGGAATGTACATTGGATAGAACCTCAAAAATTAGATTTTAGATGAGTATAGCATCTAAATTTTGGATGTTTATATTGTGGTTTATCACGAACGGACCTTATACTAAGTCCATGAGCTAAACATTCGCATCTCCCCCAACTGGGTGAAACAAACACTCCCCGACCGATGGATGTAGTTGGGGAGGGTTTGTTATATGATGAATGAAGATGCCTTCTTCAATCGCGCCAAGCACAACAACTACGTCAGAAGTTGTGGAGGGCTTTGTAGATGGCATCGAGGTGATGATATTGTCAACCTGGTCTGATGGAAAGAACTCCTGGGCCAAGCTTGCCTGGAAGCACAGATAAAATCGGACCAAATGGGAACTAAGATTACATAAAGGAGTATTGAATGGCACGCACAATTGAAAGTTTAATTGCAATGATACCCAAGACGTTACCAGGGGATAAAGCAAAACGCGCCGACACCATCGTACAGTTGAACGTAACTGGCTCTCAGGCCGGGCAGTGGAACGTTGTGGTTAAGGATGGCAAGGTGGACGTGGAAAAAGGTACGCATGCCGCGCCTGAACTGACCGTCACCGCCGACACCGATGATGTCCTGGCGGTCGCAGACGGAAAGCTGGATGCGAAGATGGCATTCCTGCAGGGTAAGGCGAAGGTCAAAGGTGATCTGTCGGAAGTGATGGAACTCGTAAAAGTGTTCATGCCAGACTAACGTACAGCCTTCCGAATTAAATAAACTTGAAAAGGAGAATCACAATGAATCTATCGGCACCAAAGAATGTGACATGGGTGATTGCCATTATCCTGGGCGTAGTCGGTTTCCTGGGCAATTTTATGGGACTTGGCGGAACCAGCTTCTGGCTGTTGTTCCTCGGGTTTGCCCTGCTCGCTGTGGCCACCATGATCGAGGGCTTGTAACCTACACATAGTAATATCATCCAGCCGCGGGCAGAAGTTCTGCCCGCGGCTGTTTTGTTAAGAGTCCCATCAATCTCAGAAGGCAAAGGTTTGCACGGCACATGTGACCTGAAATAGTTAATGCATCGTCTTCACCTGCGATCACTTCTACCTATTGATGTCGTTGCTACTAGACTCAAACGGCGATGGTGCCTTTCCTCCCCTAGCGAAGCATCCTGTGGACAAATATAACATTCCGCACTCTTCATATCAACCCAATTTTATATTGTCGTACATCGTCCCCGTAGTGGGATTTGGGGGATCGCGCAGCATACCCGAAGCGGAGCGAGTGATAGGCGTCCGACACCCCACAACAACCAATCATTAAATTACTTCAAGCGCTCTTCCTCCCCTAGCGAAGCATCCTGTGGACAAATACAATAACTCCCAACTTTTCATCCCTTTTAAAATTTAACTTGTTGTATTTGGGGGATCGCGCAGCATACCCGAAGCGGAGCGAGTGGTAGGTGTCCGTAGGACGGAGGGGGCAAACCCCTGTCACCTTCATGCAATGGATTTTCTCCTACTATAAAGATTTAGGTCGGGTATACTTGGAAAAATCAGTCAAGTAGTCACGTAGTTGGGAATCTTTGATGGCAAAAACAATACGCTTTGCTTCATAATAGCCGAGTGAGATTACACACCACTTCATCACTTATTAATTTAATATTGTTTCAGGAGAATACTATGCCGAACAATCGACAAATTTTTATTAGCTATAGCCATAAAGATGCCAAGTGGTTGAAAAGATTAAAGCCTTTTCTTCAACCTCTTGTGCGCGACGAAGAATTGAAGATATGGAGCGATACTGACATTAAACCATCCTCAGACTGGCACGCCAGTATTCAAAAGGCTTTGAGTGAAGCAAATGCTGCTATTCTTTTGATAAGCCAGGATTTTATCGCGTCTGATTACATAAAAAACAATGAGTTGCCGCAATTGTTAAATGCAGCGAGCGATCGGGGGTTACGTATTTTTCCAGTCTTTGTCAGTTCCTCTTATTTAACAAAAGATTCGCCTTTGTTAATTTATCAGGGTGTTAATTCGCCATCATCACCACTTGATATGATGGATAGGGCTAAACAGAACGAGATATTTGTAAAATTAGTAAAAAGCATTGACGATCTTTTTACGGCATCCTTGGTTGGAATTACAGAAGATTGGCTGGAAAAATTTAGAAGTAGATTTGTGCCAATTACGGGTGATACTTTTATCATTGGTGATAATGACCCAATAGTCCAGCCCCATGCGCTAAAGGAGCATCTAGTGCAAGTTGATTCCTTCCGCTTGGGACAATATGTAGTTACGCAATCTGAGTGGATTGCATTGATGAATACACAACCTTGGCTGAATAAAAAGAACGTGAGATATGGAAACGATAATCCTGCCGTAAAAGTGCAATGGCACGATGCAATGGATTTTATAAGAAGGATTAATAAGGTGGACTCTCAATTTAGTTATCGACTCCCGACAGAAGCGGAATGGGAATACGCTGCTCGGGGCGGTCAAGAATTAGTACACGGCCCTCGTACTAAATTCAGTTTCAGCGATGACAAATACCAACTTGAGGAATATGGTTGGTATGCAGGGAATGCATCCAATCGTGGAGATGCCTATGCTCACCCTGTTGGCCTATTAAAGGAGAACCCTCTTAAACTTTTTGATATGCACGGCAATATTTGGGAATGGACTTCTACAAGCGCTGATGATGAGACACGAGTGGTTCGGGGCGGTGGGTTTAACGCCGCAGCTATAGCAGCTAGCTCAGCATATCGCCTTGAGTTTAAACCCGAAGTTGAAGGGGAAGCACTTGGTTTTCGACTCGTTCAAGAGCCAAAATAAATGAGTTCTTGATTACCTTTGCAATAAATGCATAAAGTGAAAATGGCCGCTCGGGTATACTTGGAAAAAATTAGCGGGGTTAACCCTGCAAAAAGGTGACACCAAAATATGACGACAGAAACCATATTCAATATAATACCTAGTTTGATCGCTGCTCTCGCATTTATTTGGGGAGTATTTAGTTACAGAAATCAGATGCACGCACAATTGTTTATGGAGTTTACAAAGCGATTTGAAGAAGTAATGCAATCTTTTCCCAAAAACGCTTGGTCTGCCAGATTTGATATTGATGGGAAATCACCCGCAAAAAGTAAAGAACTAAGTTTGAGCGTGTTGAGGTATTTAAACCTATCAAGTGAAGAATATTACCTCCAAAAAAACCGCTGGCTACCAAAAGAAGTATGGAAAATATGGGAAGGTGAACTCATCCGTACTCTTCGTTCGCCATTATTTATCCGTGAGTGGGAAAAATTATCTAAAGAATTTGAAACGTATCCTGAATTTACTAAATATGTAAACGATAAACAGAAAAACGTAAAATAATATACGCTAAAATTATATACAATCATGAATAATGAATGGAATCCCTAACTAAATGGCAATCAAAAAATCTGAACTGTATTCTTCCCTTTGGCAAGCGTGTGACGACTTACGTGGCGGTATGGATGCCAGCCAATATAAGGACTACATCCTCGTTTTATTATTCATTAAATACATCAGTGATAAATATGCGGGTGTAAAGTTTGCACCGATTACGATTCCAGATGGAGCAAGTTTTAAAGATATGATTGCGCTAAAAGGCAAATCAGATATTGGGGAAAAGATAAATACAAAAATCATTGCTCCATTGGTTAAAGAAAATGATCACCTTTCTCTTTCTGACTTTCCTGACTTCAATGACCCAAACAAATTAGGTGATGGAAAAGAAAAGGTGGAACGCCTAACGAAGCTCGTAGCTATCTTTGAAAACAAAGCCCTGGACTTTTCAAAGAACCGAGCTGAAGGTGATGACATTATGGGCGACGCGTATGAATATTTGATGCGTCACTTTGCTACTGAAAGCGGGAAAAGCAAAGGGCAATTCTATACGCCCGCAGAAGTCAGCCGCATCATTGCTCAAATTATCGGTATTCATGAGGCAAAGACAAGTGCAAATACTTCTGTGTATGACCCTGCTTGTGGTTCGGGTTCTTTGTTGCTCAAAGTTGGTGACGAAGCACGAACAGATGTAACGCTATATGGGCAGGAAAAAGATTCGGCCACAAGCGGTTTGGCTCGCATGAATATGTACTTGCATAACAACCCAACTGCACTGATTGCCCAAGGCAATACGTTGAGTGATCCCAAGTTCAAAGACAAAGGTAAAGATGGTGACATCCTTAAGACCTTTGACTTTGTGATTGCCAACCCGCCCTTTTCAGATAAACGTTGGAGCACAGGCGTGGATACTGCCAACGATGAGCATGAACGCTTCAAATCTTTTGGAACACCCCCTGCCAAGCAAGGCGATTATGCCTACTTGCTGCATATTGTACGCTCGTTAAAAAGTACAGGCAAAGGCGCGTGCATTCTTCCTCATGGCGTGCTATTTCGAGGGAATGCAGAAGCGGATATTCGTCGCGCATTGGTGCGCAAGGGCTACATCAAAGGTATTATCGGTTTGCCCGCCAACCTATTCTATGGGACAGGTATCCCCGCTTGTATCGTCGTGATTGATAAAGAAGATGCGATGGCACGCAAGGGTATCTTCATGATTGACGCGAGCAATGGGTACATGAAAGATGGACCGAAGAACCGCTTGCGCGAACAAGACATTCATCAGATTGTAGATGTGTTTAATAAACGTTTGGAAGTAGATAAATATTCGCGCATGGTTTCATTTGAAGAGATTGAAAAGAATGAATTCAACCTCAACTTGCCACGCTATATTGACAGCCAGGAACCAGAAGATATTCAAGACATTGAAGGACATTTAAAAGGTGGCATTCCAATTACAGATGTGGATGCCTTAAGCCCATATTGGCAAGTTTGCCCACAATTGCGCAGTGCTTTGTTTACAAAGAATCGCGCTGGCTATGTGAACCTTTCAGTGGATAAAACCGCTATCAAATCTACCATCTATAAACACCCTGAGTTTTCAAGTTTTATTGCAGGCATGAACAAACATTTTGAAACATGGCGTAAAAAGACTTCCGCCTCACTTAAAGACCTAAGGGTGGGACACAAACCTAAAGAACTAATCAAAACTTTGGGAGAAGACTTGCTGAATTATTACGCTAAAAAGCCATTGATCGATGCGTATGATGTCTATCAACACTTGATGGATTATTGGGCAACAACCATGCAAGATGATTGTTATATGATCGCCGCCGATGGATGGAAGGCAACCACCTACCGCATCACCGAAACCAAAAAAGGCAAAGATGGCAAAGAGAAAGAAGTAGACAAGGGCTGGGCTTGTGACCTCATCCCTAAACCTTTGATTGTCGCCAAATATTATGCGAAAGAACAAGCAGCGATTAACGCACTGAATACCGAATTAGAAAATATAACTGCCCGCCTCGCTGAATTGGAAGAAGAACAGGGTGGCGATGAAGGTGCGTTTTCTGAGTTAGAGAAAATAAACAAAGCCAATATCAATATACGTTTGAAAGAAACCAAAGGCGATAAGGAAGCAAAAGAAGAATACAATGTTTTGGATGAATGGCTAAAGTTAAATAATGAAGAAGGCGAATTAAAAAGGAAACTCAAAGATGCTGAAGCCGAATTGGATATGAAAGCCTACACTCATTACCCCAAGTTGACTGATGCTGAAACCAAAGCGTTGGTTGTAGATAATAAATGGCTTGCGACACTTGATACTGACATTCACAGCGAGATGGAGTATGTCAGTCAAAACCTGACCCAACGCGTCAAAGAATTAGCAGAACGCTACGAAGCCCCATTGCCACAAATAACTAACCGTGTTGATGAGTTAGAAGGGAAAGTAAACAAACATCTTGAAAAGATGGGGTTTGTATGGAAGTGAGAAAAGGCTACAAGCAGACGGAAATTGGAATAATTCCTGAAGATTGGTCTTCCATAACATTGGAAGAAGTAACTACACGTCTTGTCCGAGGACCTTTTGGCGGTGCACTAAAAAAAGCTTTTTTTGTAGAGAGAGGTTATAAAGTATATGAGCAAAGAAATGCGATCTATGAAACTACTGAGATAGGTAATTATTATATTGATTTAATTAAATATAAAGAACTTGAGCGTTTTCGTGTTCAGAGTGGAGATTTTATAGTTAGTTGTGCAGGAACTATTGGGCGTATTTTTCAAATTCCCAAAGAAGCACCAGAAGGTGTAATAAATCAGGCGCTTCTCAAGATTTCTATAAACTCAGAAACAATCAAGGAATCGTTTTTTCTTACTAATTTTAAATCACAATCATTTCAAGAACGAATTAAGGAAAATTCTCATGGTGGGGCAATGCAAAATCTTGTTGGGATGGATGTCTTCAGAAAAACCTTATTTTTCCTCCCTCCGACCCTCGCTGAACAAGAAGCCATCGCTGAAGCCTTGAGTGATGCGGATGCACTGATTGAATCCCTGGAAACTCTCCTCACCAAAAAGCGTCAGGTCAAGCAAGGTGCGATGCAGGAATTGCTTACAGGAAAAAGGCGATTGGCTGGGTTTAGTGATGAGTGGAAAGAAAAACGATTAGGGAATTCTGCCACCCTCAAAGCACGAATTGGTTGGCAGGGTTTAACAACTGCCGAATACTTAGATAGCGGAGATTATTACCTTATCACAGGTACTGAATTCAAAGATGGTTTTATTGACTGGAAGAATTGTCATTATGTTACCGAGGCCCGCTATAAGCAAGATAAAAATATTCAAGTGAGAGAGCACGATGTTCTTGTGACGAAAGATGGAACTATTGGAAAGATTGCACTGATTACAAACCTAACTAAACCCGCAACACTTAATAGCGGTGTTTTTGTGATACGCCCAATAGATAACATGTTTTATCCTGAATTCTTTTATTACTTGCTTTGTTCATCTGTATTCATTGAATTTCTCGATCAACTAAGTGCGGGCTCTACAATCAACCATCTTTATCAAAAAGATTTCGTGAATTTTGTTTACAAAACGCCACCCACAATAGCAGAACAAACCGCCATTGCCGAAATCCTGAGTGATATGGATGCCGAAATTACAACGCTCGAAGAGAAACTGGTCAAAGCGCGACAGGTCAAGCAGGGTATGATGTCGGAGTTATTGACGGGGAGGATTAGGTTGGTATGAGTATGTGGCAAGAGGTTATATGTTCAATAGTTAATTTTTATAATTCAATCAGAGAATTGACAATATGGAATGATTTGTGGCTAAACCTTGTGTCTGAAGTATTGGGGATTATCGCTACACTTTTCATAGTAGATAAACTACTTAAAAGAAATGAAGAAAAACGATGGATACCCACCAAAAACCTTATTTATTCTAGACTTACCGAAGTTACTTGGAATATATTTCTTAACTTTTCTCCTCCATCTCTTCACCAAGAGATAACACCTATTGAACTTAGTTTTGGTGCTTTCACTACGAGCATAATCAAAGATTTTAGTCTAATAGATTTAGACTTTTTTGTGGTAGACCCTCTACTTACTAAAGAATTAGCTGACAATTCTCTAGGTGAATGGATAAGTGAACAGTACGAAATACTCAGGGAGGTTGATCGTGCATTAAATGGAATAGTCAACGACGCGAGTATGTTTTTGGAACCAGAAGTATTATCGCTAATTCTCCAATTAAAGGAAGCGAATAACAGATTTCTATATTTTGTTTCAAATATGCGCAAGCAAACAGATGTAGGAAATGAGGTTAAGCTGTCGAACTGGAAAGGCTTTTTTGAAACCAGAAACTTAATTCGTAGTCTTTTATTCTCCGCACAAAGTGTTGAAAAATTTCTTGTTACTCAATACACAAAACGACAAACAGTGGATGAAACTTACGATGAACTTATCAAAGCTCTTGATGGTGCAATAACTATACTTGAAGAAAAAAGTAAAAGAAGGACATGGTCTCAAAGAATAAAAAGTTGGTTTAAAAAAGCAGATGATCAGACGCGTTTTTCTGGCGTAAATCGTAACATTGGAAGGAAAACTGTCCATGGCGCGGGAGCTCAAGAAGAGGATGATGACGGGTAAAATTAGGTTGTTCTAATAAATTAGACAACAGACCTAAGTAGGATGTTTTATAAAAAGGAATCCTTATGAGCAAAGTTGGTCAACCAGAACGTGCTACCCAAAACCGAATCGTTACCTTATTCCGTGATGAATTGGGTTATCAATATCTCGGCGATAAAACCGACTCCGAAAATAGCAACATCGAAGAAGACTTGCTCACTACATGGCTTGCAAAAAACAAATATTCACCTGCACAAATCAGTACCGCATTGCATAAACTCCGCACTGAAGCGGATAATCACAACCGCACCTTGTATGGCAACAATCAAGAAGTCTATAAACTTTTGCGCTATGGCGTGCCTGTCAAAACCGAAGCGGGCAAGGTCACTGAAACCGTTCATCTGATCAATTGGAATAACCCCGAAGAAAATGATTTTGCTATCGCCGAAGAAGTCACTCTCCGAGGTGGGTATGAACGCCGCCCAGATATTGTCCTATATGTGAATGGCATTGCTCTCGGCGTGCTGGAATTGAAAAATAGTCGCGTTAGCATCGGCGATGGCATTCGTCAAAACCTCTCTAATCAACTGCCTGAATTCAACGCATGGTTTTTTAGCACGGTTCAATTCGTGTTTGCAGGCAACGACTCCGAAGGCTTGAAGTATGGCACGATTAAGACCGAGGAAAAATACTTCCTCAAATGGAAAGAAGATGAAGAAGATAACAGCCGCTTCAAACTTGATAAATACCTGCTCAAGCTGTGCGAAAAGAATCGCTTCCTCGAAATCATCCACGACTTTGTTGTGTTTGATGGCGGCGAAAAGAAACTCCCGCGTGCGCATCAATACTTCGGCATCAAAAAAGCTCAAACGCATGTACAAGAAAAAAAGGGAGGCATCATCTGGCACACACAAGGCAGTGGCAAGAGCATCGTCATGGTGTTGCTTGCCAAATGGATTTTAGAGAACAATCCCAATGCGCGCGTTGCAATTATCACTGACCGCGATGAATTAGATAAACAAATCGAAGGCGTCTTCACAGATGCAGGCGAAAAGGTCAAACGCACAAACAGTGGTCGAGACCTAATGAATCAACTTGGTCAGGTTGGCGAGCGTCTCTTGTGTTCTCTCATCCATAAATTTAGGCGTAGAGATGTAGATGATTTTGAAGCCTATATCAAAGACCTGCAAGCCCAGCCAAGCCCAACGGTTGGCGAAGTCTTCGTCTTTGTAGATGAATGTCACCGTACACAAAGTGGAAAGTTGCACCGCATCATGAAAGCGATGATGCCCAATGCGGTCTTTATCGGTTTTACAGGCACGCCCTTACTCAAGAAAGATAAACAAACCAGCTTGGAAGTCTTTGGTAGTAGTACCTATATTCATACTTATAAATTTAGCGAAGGCGTAGAAGATGGAGTCATTCTTGATTTAGTCTATGAAGCGCGTGATATTGACCAAAGCCTTGGCTCAACCGATAAGATTGATGCGTGGTTTGAGGCAAAGACCAAAGGCTTAAATAATTGGCAAAAGAATGAGTTGAAGAATCAATGGGGCACGATGCAAAACGTGTTGAGTTCCAAATCCCGTATGGATAGAGTAGTTAGCGATATTGTCTTTGATTTCAGTGTGAAGCCACGTTTATCACATGAACGTGGCAATGCCATCCTCATCGCTTCTAGCATCTTTGAGGCTTGTAAGTATTTCACGCTCTTTCAAAAGACACCATTCAGAGGGAGATGTGCCGTCGTCACTTCCTATAATCCACATCGCCGCGATATTACATTAGAAGAAACAGGCGCAAATACTGAAACTGATAAACAATTTATTTACAACACCTACATAGAATTATTGAAAAATGTAGATGCCAAGCCAGGCATGTCTCAGACTGAAACATATGAAGAATGGGCAAAGGCTTTGTTCACCACAGAACCAGCCAACATGAAGTTACTGGTTGTAGTGGATAAATTGCTGACTGGCTTTGATGCACCTCCCTGTACTTATCTTTATATTGATAAGCCTATGCAAGACCACGGTTTATTTCAAGCCATCTGCCGTGTCAATCGTCTCGATGGAGAAGATAAAGACTTCGGATATATCGTAGATTATAAAGACCTCTTTAAGAAAGTCGAAAATGCAATTTCTGTGTACACCTCAGAGCTAGACCATAGTGATGGCGGTGTAGACCCCGAAGTTCTTTTACAAGACCGCTTGAAGAACGGCAAAGAACGTCTGGATCAAGCAATAGAAGCATTGGCTTTGTTATGTGAACCCGTTGAAATGCCAAAAGGTGAATTGGAACACATCCATTATTTCTGTGGCAATACGGAAATCGCATCAGACTTACAAGAACGTGAACCACAACGGGTTGCATTGTATAAAGCTACAGTCGCGCTAATCCGTGCTTATGCCAATATCGCCGATGAACTTGAATCTGCTGGCTATAGCGAAGCAGACATCAAGCGCATCAAACAGAAATTAGAAGAGTATCTAAGCATTCGTGAGATTGTCCGAAAAGCCAGTAATGAAACGCTAGACCTAAAAGCGTATGAAGCAGATATGCGTCATCTGATTGATACCTACATCGAAGCAGATGAGCCACGAAAAATCTCGCCTTTTGATAATATGAGTTTGCTTGAATTGATTATTAAGACAGGCATTGCGAATGCAATCAACTCACAACTCGGCGGGTTGAAAGGCAATAAAGATGCGATTGCTGAAGTCATTGAGAACAATATCCGCAGTAATATACTCAAAAAGCAGTTGACCGACCCTGCTTACTTCGAGAAAATGTCTGCGCTTCTAAACGAAATCATTGTTGTTCGTAAAGCAAAGGCAATTGAGTATGAAGAATATCTCAAACGAATTGCTGAATTATCTAATCAAGTAGAAGCTGGTCAATCGGGCGAGACGCCAAAAAAACTAGATACTGCTGGAAAACGCGCACTTTGGAATAATCTTGGGCAAGATGAAGAATTGGCATTAAAGCTGGATGAAGCTATCAAAAACGTTCGCCCAGATGATTGGCGCGGTCATAAAGCCAGAGAGAATCAAATCAAACGCGAAGCATTGATGCCTTTACTGTATAACAATGCCGATGAGGTGGAACGGATTTTCCGCATTGTTATGGAACAAAAAGGTGATTATTAGTGGTTAATCAAATCAATGTCGGTGGTGTTCCTATAGATATCATCTTTAAGGATATTAAGAACCTCCATCTAAGTGTTCACCCACCCACAGGCAGAGTTCGCATTGCAGCTCCATCTCGAACGAAGCTGGAGACCATTCGTGTATATGCAATTACAAAAATCAACTGGATAAAAAAGCACCAACAGAAATTACAGGAGCAGGAACGAGAGTCACCGTACGAATATGTAGACCGTGAAAGCCATTATGTTTGGGGGCGTCGTTATTTACTAAAAGTAAATGAGTCTAATCAACTCTCATCTGTGAAGGTACAACATAAACAACTTGTCTTAACTATCCGCCCTAAAAACAATGTGCAAAAAATGGATAGTGTCCTCTCCACCTGGTATCGCGAGGAAGTAAAGGCCCTTGCATCTAGCCTAATTGCGAAATGGGAACCAATCATGGGCGTAACAGTTGGTGAGCTTCGCATTAGAAAAATGAAAACAAAATGGGGAAGCTGTAAGCCACAGAAGAAAAGTATTTTGCTCAATAGTGACCTAGGTAAAAAACCGAGAGCATGCCTTGAGTATATTGTCGTTCACGAAATGGCGCATCTGCTTGAACCTACACATAATACTCATTTCTTTGCATTAATGGATAAATTCATGCCACAATGGAAGTATTATAAAGATCAATTAAATAAATTACCTGTACGCCATGAAGAGTGGAAGTATTAGGATTTTTTGAGGCAAGGTTAGGTGAAAGGTGTTCATCATATTTGATGATGATACCTATTTTGAATTCTATGGCGACGGTTTTACCTGTGCGTCGGGCACTGTTCGAGGTAATGCCGCGGACGCAGCCTGGTATGCTACGCACATGGGCTCACGAATAGGGGCTGTTTATCCAGAATCTCTTCTTGAGGGTTTACAGAAATTGCGGTGACAAAAGCCGCAAATATAAATCCCCTGCTTGTAGAAGGTCAACTGCATTGCGAACAGAATTTTTTTGTAGGATTATTTTATAGTTAGCCCAGTCCCATATTTCAGAAGCGCGAATCCCACCATGATCGCTACCACAACGTAGGCGCCGATATAGACCAACTGCACGGGGTGCGCGGCAAAGTCAAACAGGCCGATATAAGCGAACGCGGCCGCGGTAACAGTCAGGAGGAAGCCAGACGCGCCGTAAAGATGATTCATAAACAACCTGAGATTCGGATATTTCAATAGAGGGATGACAGCCATCGCCAGCGAAAAGTAAAATGAGGCGAAGGCTCGCAATGTAAACGAAGTCATCACTTCTGGGAATATTTCCTTGTTATTCGTCCCCATAAATCCCAACGGCACCAACAGCCCAAACAGTCCTATAGACCCTGTAAAAAGAACCGCGCCAATTGGCAATATTTTAATCAGCCCCGCGAGTTGAGGTTCCTCGGCTCGCAGAGTCGGCTTCAACCTCAGCCAATCCGCAATCCCTACAACTGCCGTGATCAAATTGACTCCCAGCGTGAAAAAATACATCCAGCCAGTGAATTCAGAAAGCACCAGCTTACTGCGAAATAGTAACAGCACGACACACTCGGTAATTCCGAAAAGCCAAAGATACAACAGTGAAGTGCTCACCAGTTGCCAGTCCCAACGGCGCGCGCTCACATAAGCCAGCCATGCATTTCCAAGGCACCACGCGCCGATCGTCATGGTCATGAAGGGCGTCACCTTCCATGCAAATCCACTGGCCAGGCTTTCAGGAAGGAAAAAAAGCAACGCTCCCAGCACTGCGTACAAGATGGCACAGGCATAGGTTAGATAACGAGAAAGATTTGAAAGCATGATATTTCTCCTTGGCTCAAAGGGAATAAAAACTTAAGTCTCAAAGTGGTTCACACAAGTTTATGTATTGCAAACACCGCCAGTATATAAAGGTTTTCCTTCACTTTTCATTTTTCACTTTTTACCTTTTACCTGTTCTCTATTCTCTGTTCTCTATTCACTATTCACTATTCTCTATTCTCTGCTCTCTGCTCTCATTAACTCCTTCCGTGTATAATCCGCCCATCTATGAAAATATCGCAGGAAGAACTTAACGCACTCATCAATCATCCCAGGTTTAAAAACCTGCACGGGCTGGACCTAAGCGAGGCAAATCTGAGCGGCGCTGATCTAAGCGAGGCCGACATGAGCGATGCCAATCTCATCAGTGCCAATCTCAGCGATACGAACTTAAGTGAGGCAGACCTGATCGATGCCGATCTAAGCAAGGCTAATCTGAGCCGTGCCAATTTGCGTGATGCAGACTTGCGCCGAGCCAACTTGGGCAAAGCCAATCTAAGCCGCTCCGATCTCAGCCGCGCCAATCTATCAGGTGCCGATTTGGTGGATGCCGACCTGATCGGTGCAAAGTTGATCGCTATCAAGTCGAGTGATGTCAACTTCAGTAAAGCAGACCTGCGTGAAGCTGATCTGAGCAAAGCCGATCTCAGCCGCTCCAAACTGCCGGGTGTCAACTTAAGCAAAGCCGACCTAAGCGGTGCGAAGCTGATTCGTGCCGACCTATCCGACGCCGACCTGCGTGAAGCCAACTTGATCGGTTCCTTCCTTGGGGGTGCAAATCTCAGTCGTGCAAAGCTGAATAGTGCCGAACTGCGCTGGGTCAACTTGAGCAAGGCAGACCTGACCAACGCAGACTTGAACCGTGCCAATCTGGTCAATGCTGACCTGACCGAAGCAGACCTAACCGAGGCCAACCTCAGCAAAGCCGACTTGAGCGATGCCAATCTGGCTAATGCAAATCTCACCAAAGCTGACCTAAGCGAAGCCAGGCTGATCGGTGCTGACTTCAGCACTTCAATCCTACGCTGGGCGAAGCTGACCGAGGCTGTATATGGAGCCAGCACAAAATTTCCAGCTGGATTCGATCCGAAGGCTGCCGGGGCAATACTCAAATCATAAAAATAATTACGTCATCTCATTTCAATGGAAAATCAATGAAAAAATACCTGCTCTTCACAGTCTTCATCTCTGGCATGACCACCCTCGCCTCAGAGCTTGCCGCTGGCCGCCTCATCGGCAATGTCTTTGGTACAAGCAATTTGGTTTGGGCCAGTATTATCGGCCTCATCCTCATCTATCTCACATTGGGATATTTCCTTGGCGGTAAATGGGCAGATGCAAACCCAACGCCTCTTGCCATGTATCGCATCCTTGCCTGGGCCGCCTTCACAATTGGCCTCGTCCCCTATATCGCCGGGCCGGTCCTCAAATACGCGGCGACCGCCTTTGAGGCATTGAGTGTCGGCATCATGGCAGGCTCTTTTATCGTTGTGCTGATTCTCTTCAGTGTCCCCATCACATTGTTGGGTGCGATCTCTCCTTTCGCGATTCGCCTCTCAGTAGACGATACTTCCAAAGCAGGTCAAGTCTCTGGGCAGATCTATGCCATCTCAACCCTCGGTTCATTCATCGGCACGTTCCTGCCCACGCTTATTACCATTCCCACCATTGGCACAAAGCTTACATTTTTTGTCTTCGGCATGTTTTTATTGATCATTGCCTTGATCGGACTCGCAAAATTTGCAAGCCAGCGGGACATGCTCAAATTAATATGGATGCCAATTGTGCTTGTCATCGTCGCTGCGCTTTCTGCAGGGCAGGCACTCAAGAGCAACACCGGGCAGATCTATGAAGCTGAGTCTGCATATAACTATATTCAAGTGCAGGAGCTGAACGGCTACACACTTTTGCGCTTGAATGATGGGCAGGGTGTTCACTCGATCTATCATCCAGATACTTTAAACTATGGCGGCCCATGGGAACAGTTTCTCGTCGGCCCGTATTTTTATGCAGACCGCCAGCCTGATGATATAAAACGCATGGCCATTATTGGCCTCGCTGCAGGGACAGCCGCACGCCAAGCCACAGCCGTCTATGGCGAAGATATCTTAATCGACGGTTTTGAACTCGATGAACAGATCGTCGAAGTCGGCGAAAAATATTTTGCGTTGAACCTTCCGAACTTAACTGTGCACATCGGTGACGGCCGCTTGAACCTTGATCGCAGCCCACATAAATATGACATTATCGCCGTCGATGCCTACCGCCCTCCATACATTCCGCCACACATGACCACCCACGAATTCTTTGAGATCGTCGCTTCCCACCTGACCGAGGACGGGGTCCTGACCATCAACGTCGGTTCAGTCCCCGGCGACCGCCGCCTCATAGACGGCCTCGCAACAACCATTGGCACGATCTTCCCATCCATTCATGTTATGGATATTCCTGGCACATTGAACACAATGATCTTCGCTACCAAACAGCCAACCCTTCGAGAAAACTTTTCTGCAAATATGGTTGCCTTGGCCGCAGACCCGAACACCGAACCATTGCTCATCACTACCATGGCATCTACGTTTACAAATCTTAAAGATGGATACGCAACATCAACAGTCTTCACCGATGATCTCGCCCCCATCGAATGGATCGTCAACAACATGGTCGTCAGTTTTATATTTGATGGCGGCATCGAAATTTTACGGTAAACAATTATGGAGTCAGGGAGCTCACCTGCCCTGTGGGTGCTCCCGAAAATGTCCATCAGCAAGCTGATGGAATCCAAAACAACCCATGAAACTCAATCTCCCTATAGTTCTTTCCTATGTAGTCTCTCTCCTCGTCCCTCTCGCCCTCATCGGCCTAGCCCTACGCATCTTGCTCACACCACTCTTCTTCAACATCGAATACAGAATGCCATACTTCCCCGTTGACGAATACGGCATGACACAGAGTGAACGCTTACATTGGGCACCTTTCGCAGTAAAGTATCTCGTCAACAATTCTGATATTTCATATCTCGGCGATTTAAAATTCGAAGATGACAGTCCGCTTTTTAATGAGCGCGAACTCAGTCACATGCAAGATGTAAAGAATGTAGTCAATTCTGCATTGCTTGTTTGGTATATCGCACTTGCTATTCTTCTTATCATTGCAGTTCTCGCCTATCGCAGAAAATGGATTCCCGAATATATAAATGGGCTTCGCCGTGGCGGCTTATGGATGATCGGCTTCGCGGTTTCCCTTGGCCTCATCATAGGCGTCAGCATTGTTGCCAACCCAGATCTCTTCTCGGAATTCTTCACCCTCTTTCACCAAATATTCTTCACGGGCGATTCCTGGCTCTTCTATTATTCAGATACTTTGATTCGCCTCTTCCCCATCCGCTTTTGGCAGGATGCATTCCTATGGGCAGCCATCATTGCATTAGGTGGCGGCGTTGGCTTAGCTTTTGGGCTGAAACGGGTTACTGCATCTGAACAGAGTGTATAATTCTAATTATCATTATGTCGTTGCGAGGAACGGAGTGACGAAGCAACCCCCAGTTAAGCAGGAGATTGCTTCGCCAAAGAACGGCTCGCAACGACATGAAAAGGAACTCAATTCATGGGCTTATCACTGGAAAACAAAGTAGCTCTCATCACCGGCGGCTCACGCGGAATTGGCCGCGCCATTGCACTGGACTTCGCATCACGCGGAGCGTCTGTTGTCGTCAACTACAACAAGTCACCTGAATCGGCAGAAGAGGTTGTTCAGATGATTCAAGCCGCAGGTGGCAAAGCTGCATCCTATCAAGCCGACGTTTCTGATTTCAAACAAGCCGAAGCATTGGTGAAATTTACCATTGAAACATTTGGTGATCTAAGCATCCTCGTCAACAATGCCGGCATTACCCGTGACCAATTAATCATGATGATGCCCGAAGCAGATTGGGATGCAGTCATCAACACAAATTTGAAAAGCACATTTAATTGCTCAAAAGTGGCAGTTAAACATATGATGCGCAAACGCGTTGGAAGAATTATCAACATCGCCTCCGTTGCCGGTCAAATGGGCAACCCCGGGCAGACAAATTATTCAGCATCCAAAGGCGGGCAGATCGCTTTTACCAAAGCTCTCGCACGTGAAGTTGCGGCACGAAATATCACAGTCAACGCGATTGCACCGGGATTTGTAGACACTGAAATCCTTGACGCCATGGCACCAGAAACATTGGAAGCTATGCTCAAAATGGTTCCGCTTGGGCGCAAAGCCAAGCCAGAAGAGATCGCATATGCTGCTGCATTTCTCGCATCAGATGAAGCCGCCTACATCACCGGTCAAGTGCTGGGTGTGGATGGCGGCATGGCGATGATGTAGTCATACAATGCTGTATTTATTTGCCGGATTTGAATTAATATTGCTTCTAGTAGGATTCTATTCAATTCGAACATCAAAACTACCTTCTTGGATTACTGGTAATGGATATAAAGTTGAAGGCAAATCCATCCGCACCCTAGGCTTTATAATGCTGATTCCATCAGCGGCGGGATTCATTCTTGGATTTATTGTAGGATATGAGAGCTTTGGGAACCACTTATTAATTTCCCCATTAATTGATTTGGCAATAGCAATACAAATGGCTTTGATCTTGATTGTTGTCTTTATTTCTATTATCTTCATTATTGAAAACATAAAACCAAATAAAATAGACACCATGTTAGAAAAAAACACTCAGGAGTAGAATGACTGAAAATAACCATGGAAAAACAACTGTCTCACCGGATGTGCTTACAACCATTGCACGTCTTTCCGCGTTGAGCGTTTCCGGCGTAAGCAGACTCGCTCCTGTTTCAGGCGGAGTGAATCGCTTCTTTAAACGAGGAGCAGGCGACGGGGTCCGCATTGAAACGGAAGAGAATACAGTCTATGCAGATTTGCATCTTGTCCTCAATCAGGATGTTAATATCCGTGAGGTCAGCCGCAATGTACAGCAAAATGTAACCCGCGCGATTCAAGAAATGGTAGGTATGGATGTCGGCCATGTCAACATCCATATTGAAGATATAGATTACGAGGACAACGAGGCATAAAGCATGAAATCCCGAACCAGAGCGCGCGCTATTGCTCTGCAAGTACTTTACGAAACTGATATTGCAGCAAACCATCTTCCAGGCGAAGTGTTAAAGACACGGCTGGAAGAGGTTCCGCTTACCGATGATCTTGCTGAATTTGCGAGGCAGATCGTCTTTGGCGTACTTCCCCTTATACCAGACCTTGATCAACTCATTGCAAAATATGCTCCCGAATGGCCACTGGACCAGATCGCAGCCCTTGACCGTAATATTTTGCGCATTGCATTTTGGGAGTTTGCCGTCTTCCGCGAAACGCCGGTTAAAGTTGCCATCAACGAAGCCGTGGAGCTTGCAAAACTTTATGGGTCAGATACCGCGCCGCGTTTTATCAATGGCGTGTTAGGCACACTTGTAGAACACGAACACGAGATCCATCAAATTATTAAGAATAGAATTGCTCGCGAAACGAAATTGGAATCATAAGTTATGGAAATTCTTGGCATTGGCATGTCTGAACTTATTTTTATTGTGATTATTGCATTGATCGTATTAGGCCCGAAGGATATGCAAAAGGCGGGCAAGACCATAGGCAAATTTCTGCGCGATATTGTTACCTCAGACGGCTGGAAGATATTTCAACAAACATCACGCGAACTGCGAACGTTACCCAACAAATTAATGCGCGATGCAGGCGACGAATTGAATCAAATCGGGAAAGATATAAACAACGCAACCAACTTAACGGGCAACAGGTCCAACAACCCAAAACCTCCGCTTCGTTCCCAGCCGATTCCAGAGGTTCCAGAGAACCGAGTAGACAATAAGATCACGCCACCTGCCGTAGAAACAAAAGCAAACGAAAGCGACCAAGAAGAAGATGCGTAACTTTTTTTCGGGCTTATGGCGGATCATTACTTTTCCTTTCCGCCTCGCCTTTGGTATTATCGCGTTTCCATTTCGCAAAATTTACCAATTTCAGAAATTCCTGAATACCGAACCTGATGAACGCCCCATCTCGGAAGTATTCATTGACCTGACCACAAACAAAGACACGCGCCAAATGATGTGGGAGCAAGTGGAAGCGCTGCGAATGCATCTCCTGCGTGCCATCTTGTTTTTGATGCTGACAGTAGGTATTTCTTTTTTCTTTACACAAAAGATCATTGATTTTCTTGCAGTCCCCGTTGGCGGATTAGACAAACTAGTAGCCATTGAAGTAACCGAGTCAATTGGCGTGTTTATGCGAGTTGCATTGTTATCAGGCATCGCACTTGCAATCCCATATATTGCATTTGAGCTATGGCTATTTGCCGCGCCCGGGCTTAGACCCCGCGAACGCAAGATGGGGTTGATCGGAATTCCTTTAGCTGCTATTTTCTTTTTAGGAGGCGCAGCTTTTACATTTTTCGTAATGCTCCCTGCTGCATTGCCTTTCTTGAACAGCTTTATGAATATTAAGACTGAGTTACGACCGCAATCTTATTTTTCATTTGTAACAGGGCTGATGTTGTGGATAGGTATAGCATTTGAATTTCCGCTGGTCATTTACGTATTATCGGCAATTGGCTTACTGAATCCGCAAATACTTGCCCAACAATGGAGGCTGGCAATTGTCATCATCGCTATTGTTGCCGCCGCCATCACGCCCACCATTGACCCGGTCAACCAGGGACTGGTCATGGCTCCCATGATTTTGTTATACTTTGTCAGTATCGGTTTAAGCTACATCGCCTACGCCGGGCGAAAACGAAATCAAGCCGAGGATGAGAAACAGGCTGAAGAAGCAGGAACAGGCTGAGGCCTGTCACGAACCGCTAGTTTTCATAGTGCCGCAAGCCTGCCATGAGTACCTAAATTACGATAGGTATTCATAATATATTCTGAAAGTTTAGTAAACTACGTAAAAGGCGGCAGTCGAGGAGAGAAAATGGGTAAGCAATTAGTATCACCCGCAGGGCGCCGTATGATCACTGCGGCGATTGTGCTTGTTCTGGTTGGACAAGCCTGCACACTTTCATTATTTAAACCCCCAGCTACCTCGCAAACTCCGGCAAGTAATATCCCTGCGCCTACACCTCAACCTGTGGCGCAAATTAATTTTACAGTGACATTACCGGAGGCGCTGCAAGCCAATGAATCACTGGCGATCATGGTGATGGATGAAGTGACAGGTCTTTCATTAACTGCTGTTCACTATCCAATGACTGCACGCGATTCGCTGACTTATACCGTAGCATTGGCGCTGCCTCATAACTCTGTTGTGAAATATCGCTATGTTCGGCGCGGCGCTTCACAAGTTTTGGAAGATACCAGCCTTGGTACTGCGATCCGTTATCGTATGCATTTTGTAGTGGGTCCAAGCGAAGTTCATGATATTGTTGCTGATTGGGGTGATAAATCTTTCTCACATCCTACGGGAACAATATCAGGGCAGGTCTTCAACGCAGATACGGGCTCCCCATTGCCTAACATTCTTGTCAGTGCGGGCGGCGCACAATACATCACAGATTCCAGCGGACATTTCGAGTTGGTTGGTTTACCCATAGGCACACAAAATCTAATTGCATATAGTTTGGATGGAATGTATCAAACATTTCAACAAGGCGCGAATGTGGCACCAGGAAATACAACTACTGTTGACTTGCGTGTAAAACCATCACAACTTGTGAGCGTCACATTTACGGTTTCAGTTCCAAACACCACTGTTCCCGGTGTACCTGTCCGCATTGCTGGGAACATATTGCAGCTCGGCAACACATTCGCTGACCTGCAAGGTGGTATCAGCACAAATACAGATCGTATGCCGATCATGGTTTTGCAGGCAGATGGTCGTTATTCCATAACATTGGGCTTGCCTGCCGGCGCCTATATTCAATATAAATATACATTAGGCGATGGGTTTTGGAACGCCGAACATAAAGAAGATGGTCAATGGAACTTACGAGAGTTTGTTGTCCCTGCTCAAAACTTCACACTTGAAGATAGTGTCTCTACATGGTCAGCAGGCGATTCTGCGCCAATCCTTTTTGAAGTAAGTGTTCCATCTGTTACACCCCCCGGCGACATTATCTATATGCAATTTAACACCTTCGGCTGGATGGAACCCATTCCCATGTGGCCGCTTGGCAATAATCGTTGGGCTTATAAACTTTACAGCCCGCTTAATATACTTGGAACTTTTTCATATCGCTATTGCCGCAACGGTCAATGCGGCAGTGCAGATGATGTTCAAACGATTGGAATGGCTCCCACCGGACGACAAGCTGCTACAAGCATCGTCGGGCAGGACATTCAAGATACAGTCAACGGGTGGAAATGGTTTGAGAATCCTGAAGCCGTTACGCTGGTGGGCGCCAATATCACACCGCGCGCAAGCGGATTCAACGCCGGCGTTGAATTTCAGTCAGCCTATCGGCCAAACTGGTCATATTATATGCCACAGGCATTTGCAAACACACAAGCGCTCGGCGCCAACATCGCCGTCCTCACACCAAGCTGGACGTATACAAGCATCTCTCCATTAAACTTTGCACCCATTCCTGGGCAAGACCCATTATGGATCGACTCAGCGATCATGATTTCACAAGCCCGCACCTTGGGATTAAACATCGCACTATTTCCGACGCCGAACTTCCCCGCTTCTTCCTCAAACTTTTGGCTGTCTGCGCCACGAGATGCACAGTGGTGGCAGACGTGGTTTACCCGCTACCGATCATTTGCAGTCAACTATGCAGATCTCGCCACCCAAACCGGCGCACAGACTCTCATCCTCGGCGGTGACTGGATTGCCCCTGCTCTACCGGGCGGCAAACTACCAGATGGTACAGCATCCAACATACCAGCAGATGTAGAAGCACAATGGAAATCTATTATTGCAGACGTACGGCTGCATTTCAAAGGTCAAGTATTATGGGCATTACCCTATACAAAATCAAGCCTTGAAACACCATTGAATTTCTTAAGAGATGTAGACGGAATTTATTTGCTCTGGTCTGCCCCTCTATCTACAAATCAAAGCGCCACCAAAACAGATTATGCAAACGAAGCCGGGCGATTACTGGACAATGAAGTTGCGCCTTTGGTAACCTTGTTAAATAAACCGCTAGTTCTTGCCATCGCCTATCCATCTGCGGCCGGTGCAGCCAGCGGATGTGTTCCAAATGGTGGTGGCGGCTGCCTTGAATGGGCAGAATTAAATAGACCCAAAGAGGATCTCGGCGCCGTAAACCTGAACCTGCAAGCACAAGCTGATATTTACGAAGCCATTCTCAACGCTGTCAATTTGCGCCCCTGGATCTCTGGCTTTGTCAGCCGCGGATATTATCCACCAGCTTCATTACAAGATAAATCTGCCTCTATCCATAGCAAACCTGCAGCAGATATTTTATGGTACTGGTATCCACGCATGTTGGGGCGTGTCCCATAATTTCAATCTTCTATTTCTCAAGAACAACATACTGACCATTCTCAAAAACTAATTTGTATCCATTTTCAATAAACGAATTGGAAAGGTCAGGCGCGACTACATATCTGTCAAAAATTATATGTGTAAATTCAAAATTCATTGCACCGCCCATGCTTTCGATACAATTTATATCTTTACAGGTTTGCAAGACAGATAGTTCATCCCAGCGTGAATAAAACCCTTGCTCCAGTATCCACTCTAAACCCTGTAAGGTGGTAACCGAGTGACGGTCGGCCAATGCAGGAAACCACTCCTGAACTCCGTCAGTCATCACATCAACACGGCCCGTAACAATAAGAAATTCGCTATCCTCAGCTGCATTCTCCTTGATCCATACCATCATCCCGCGCGCATCGTAGGAAAGTGTTACATTACGGATCACATAAGCGTGCACAAAACACTCAATGATCAAATAGAATAAGATCAAAAGCAAACTCATTGACAAGGTATGGTTCGCCATCAAAATATTGTTTTTTTCAAAAACCCATTTACGAGTCCGTACCCAACCCAAAAGTGCAGGAAGAATATTCAAAAAACCATAAGCTGCTAATATGGGGTATAAAAACGATGTGACAATTGATGCGCTTCTCTGGTCGACAAAATAAGGAAGGAATCCCCAAATCAATAACCAATATTTGCGATTATAGACTACAAAAAAAACACCAAAGAGCCGAAAGATGGTAGCGAATGGAATAATAGTTTGTATCGAGAATAAATTCTCCCATAATGCAGAGAGTGAAGCACTCAAATCACCAGACTGTCCTGCAGATAAAAATATATTAATCCCATGTTTGTAAACTACAGTACCCCACCAGGGAGCCGTTAAAAGTAATGTTCCTAGGGCAATCACAAAAGCATGAATTGTCCCAATTTGAGAACGACCAAAAAATATCCAGAAAACCACACAACTGATAACTGTCAACAAGGCAGCTTGAGGGTGGCTTAATACAACCAATGAGCACAAGATAATAGCGAAGGCCGTCGTTCGCCAGTTAGGGGTCACAAATGTGCAATGCACAAAAATAAGAGAAGCAAGAAAAAATATGATTCCCAAAGCTCGTGTCAGACCGCCGCCCATGAGAAGCCATACATAATTACCTGGCGCAAACGCAAAAAAAGCAGTGGCCAATGCTGCACATGGCCTATCATCTGTGACCTCCTTTACAAAAAAATAAAATAATGGAAGTGTTAATGAAGTAAGAAGAGCGGGAATCCACATCAATATGTTTACAAAAGAAATTCCTGTCAACTCTAAAAAAGCACCGATATAAAAGCCCAGCGGCGGATATGCATAAGGAATATTGAAATGGTTATACGTTGTATATTCTGGAAGAATAAATCCATTCCCCTTTAAATCACTTATCATGACTGCAAACATGCCGCCGTCATTGATCGGAAATCCCGCCAAAATCGCGGGAAGGATGCGGACGAAAACACCAAATAATATGGCGATCCCCAAGATCGTGGCAGTCCACTCCTGTTCACCAACTGCCCGCGGCTCTAATTGAGTTTTCATGATGATAAATTCTACCATCCTCATATTGCCTGCTATACAGTTCAATCACAGGTTGCTATAATTCATTATCGCTTGTGTCACGCATGTTCTTCATGCGTAATTAAACTCTTTGGTCGTAAATTGCAAGTAAATATCACAATCTGGGTTTAGTAAATTAGGCGATACTTTGTAAATTTCCAACTTCGGAGGAAGAATGAAAAAAGCAGGCAAGATTATTGGAAGTATTTTAGTTGGCATCTTAATTCTCGCGTTGGTTGCTGGCGCGGGCGGAATGTATTATTTCAAATCTTATCTACCCAACACAGTTGCACCTAAATCATTTCCACAAATTGACGGTGAAATAAAAGTAGATGGTCTCGAAGGCACAGTGGATATCTATCGCGATGCTATGGGAATCCCACATATTTATGCAACAACATCACATGATTTATTCTTTGCTCAGGGATATGTCCATGCACAGGATCGATTCTGGCAAATGGATGCATGGCAGCACATCGGCTCGGGCCGTCTCTCTGAAATGTTTGGCGCTGGACAAGTTGAAACGGATGCCTTTCTTCGTACGCTGGGCTGGAGACAAACTGCCGAAGCCGAGTGGGACGGACTTGGCTCGGAATCCAGAGCAATTTTGCAAGCCTACACTGATGGCGTGAATGCATATCTTAAAGATCATACAGATACTGCACTCAGCCTTGAATATGCTGTATTGGGGTTGTTAAGCCCAGATTATGAAATTACAGAATGGACTCCAGTAAATTCATTAACTTGGGGTAAAGCCATGGCTTGGGATTTGCGTGGCAATATGGGCGAGGAAATTGAGCGCGCAGTTTTGCTCAAGACTCTAACTCCAGAGCAGGTTGCTCAACTTTTTCCTGCTTACCCACAAGATCATCCTGTCATTGTAGATAACATTGCAGAGTTTTCTCCCGCCGCCAACCCACCCGCATTCACACAATCAGATATTTCATTGGAAACATTAAGTGCCGTGGAACAAAACGTGGCTGCACTAGATTCTTTCCTTGGGCCATGGAATGACGGCATTGGTTCCAATTCATGGGCCGTCTCTGGAAAATTGACAGATACAGGCATGCCTTTGCTCGCTAATGATCCGCATCTTGGAATTCAAATGCCTTCCATTTGGTATCAGGTTGGTTTGCATTGTATAGAAAAAACAGAAGATTGTCCGTTTGAAGTGGCAGGCTTTTCATTTGCAGGTGTTCCCGGCGTTATTATTGGTCACAATGAAAAAATCGCATGGGGCTTCACCAATGTTGGCCCGGATGTAATGGATCTCTATATTGAAAAAGTAAATCCAGAGAATCCGAATCAATATGAAGTGAACGGCGAATGGGTGGACTTTGAAACTCGTGAAGAATCAATTCAAGTCGTAGGCGGTGAAGCGGTTACTCTCACAGTCAGAAGCACGAGACATGGCCCGGTCATCTCGGAAACATATGGCCCGATAAAAGATCAGGGTGATCCTGATGATGAAGAGTTTGAAGCTTTCAAAGATCGCGCTGGTATTGAGTTGCCTGAGCAATATGTAATCGCGCTCGCATGGACTGCGCTCACACCCTCCACACCATTCGAAGCGATTTGGGGATTTGATCAGGCGCAGAACTGGGAAGAATTTCGCGAGGCTGCCAGCAACTTCCATGTGCCTGCACAAAATCTTTTGTATGCAGATGTAGATGGAAATATTGGTTATCAAATGCCGGGCATGATCCCAATTCGTTCCAAGGGTGATGGCACAGTACCTGTTCCGGGCTGGACGGATGAGTATGAATGGACGGGCATGATTCCATTTGAAGAGTTGCCATATACATTCAATCCTGACGAAGGCTATATTGCGACAGCCAACAATCAAGTGCCGCCGAATGATTACCCGAACTTCATCACCTACGATTGGGATTATGGCTTCCGTGCAGACCGAATTGTAAATATGATTCAATCAGCACCGAATAAAATTGACATTGCATACATTCAAAAAATGCACGGCGACTCTTACGATGCAAATGGTGCCGTCTTTGTACCTCTTCTTCTGAATTTGGAACTCGATTCGAATCTTAACCCTGCACTTGATACGCTAAAGAATTGGGACTACCAGGCACAAGCAGACTCCACCTCCGCAGCCGTCTTCAATGCGTTCTGGCGCGCCTTACTGCAAAACACATTCAATGACGATCTGCCAGAACGCTATTGGCCTGACGGCGGCTCACGCTGGAATGAAGCCATGCGAAATATGGTCAAGGATTCCAAAGACCCGTTCTGGGATGACAAAACTACAACTGATGTCATCGAAACCATGGATTACGTGATGAAAAAATCCTTTGCGGATGGCGTTGCCGAATTAAAGGATATGTACGGCAACAATATGGACAAATGGGTTTGGGGCGATATGCACGCATCTACTTTCCGCAATGCAACGCTGGGTGAATCGGGCGTATTCCTGATCGAAGACTTATTCAACCGTGGACCATTTCCCACAAGTGGCGGCGAAGCGATTGTCAATGCAACAGGTTGGTCTGTAATAGACGGCTACGAAACCAGCTGGCTCCCCTCCATGCGCATGATCGTGGACCTGGGCGATCTTGATAACTCACTCACCGTGCATACAACCGGGCAGTCTGGTCATGCATACAGTGACCACTATGCAGATATGGCCCCACTATGGGCTGGGATTCAGTATTACCCCATGTGGTGGAACCAGGAATCAGTAATTGAAGATAGTGAAGGACATTTGCAGTTAGTGCCATAAATATTTAAAAAGACCCTAAAGGTTTTTCAAACCTTTAGGGTCTTTTTGTTTTATACGCCACCCATCCCCCAACAAGAAGACCTAGATAACTTGCCAGCAGATCGATCAAATCAAATGTGCGTTTGGCAAAAAAATGTTGTGAATATTCTTCGAGTCCAATGAGCAGGGAGAGAATCAAGTTTGTTCGAAGGATGATCAATTTGCGGTTTGGATGTAGAGGCGAGCTGGTGAGAGTCAGATCCAGGAGCAGAGTCAGGATCTCATAAAGAATAAAGTGTCCAGCTTTATCCCCATAAGGAATTTGATTTAGTACTCCAAGGATTCCAAGTTTTCCCAGATCGGCAAGTACAATGATGAGAATGATAAAGAGAGCAAAAAATAATGTGAGCCACTTCATAATTAAAAAAAAATAGGCGGGTCTAAGACCCGCCCGGGTTTCATTAGTTCAGGAGTTGGAGTAGTTCGCGAATGGATAAACCACCACCAGCGATCAGGAACCCGAAATAGATGATAGTGGCAATGTTGGATAGATAACCAAGCAGAATGGAGCCACCGTCATTTTGCATCATGCCCACGGACAGGAAGATCAACGCCAAAGCGGGCAGGGTATTACTGAACGGAATGAACCCGAATGGGGCCATAAGAAGGACCGCCGCCAGAATGAACGATAGATTGTTCAGGAACATCATAAAGCGACCAGTCGTTAGACCGGGCAGGCGGCGGGGACGGCTGATTTTTTCGAGGCGGTGGAGCCACACCAGAGCGCGTTTGAAACCCTCACGCAGTTTTACGGCTGATAATTTTCGGTTGGCAATGATATTGGGCAGCCACAATTTGCGTGCGAACAGACGAGTGATGCCGATCAACAGGATGCCAGAGCCAAAAACAGTACTCACCCCGGGGATCGAGATCGGCACGAGAAAGACCAGCGAGAGAAATATGGTGAGGAGCATCAAACTATCTGCTCCAACAATATCCATGATCTCAACAAGGGTAACTTCGGCCGGAGGCATTTTTTCAATGATCAACTCGATCTTTTCCCCAAGCGATTCGGTCTGGAGTTCAGACTCTTCATTTTGTGTAAGGTCAATATGGTTCACTTTACCATTTCCTATCATTCTTTTTTTAAGTATTTCCCATCAGGAACAAAATCAATTTTATGCAAATAAGCATGCTTTCTTTATCGCTGGCAACAGGCGCAGATTATACACTGCTTTTATTTTGCGAATCAATTCGGCTCAACCACTCACCGAGCATCAAAAACAACACGCTTCCAATCACGCCCATCCCGATATCCAATGAACCGAATACATATATATTCCAGCCGCGCCACGTGCTGATCAATTGTCCCACTGTAAAACCCAATATACTTAACCCAAGATACATAAGCAAACGCCAACCACTCGATGATTCTTCACGACCGCGCAAAATATGAAATAACACGCCGCAAAGCAATGCAATCAATAGAGCGAAGAGAAGAGCGGGAATTGTCATGCTTAATCTACAAAATGTTTTGCTAAATAATCTACTAGCCTATTCTGGCTACGCGCAAACTGCTTACGTGATGATTCCGCCGCCAAGCATTAACTCGCCTTGATAAAAAACCGCCGCCTGACCTGCAGTCACATCCCGAACAGGCGCATCAAACTTAACTGAAACCTGCTCCCCTTCCAATGGGCTGACCAGCGCCTCGACCTCTTTTGCTGTATAGCGAATCTTCACTTGTGCATGGAACGGTTCTCGTGGCGCTTCGCCCGAAGTCCAATTGACATTACGCGCAGTTAATTCTGTGAATCCAAGCTCATCTATTTCGCCTACAATGACTTGATTCATTTCTGCGTTTTTTCCAAGCACAAATAAAGGAACAGCCGAAGCTATACCGAGTCCTTTTCGCTGGCCGATTGTGTAATTCGCCAAACCATTATGTGACCCAACTGCCGTTCCCGCACGAGTGACAATGTCACCGGGCCTCAGTATCTCTGCCGCATTGCGCTGAAGGAAGTTACGATAATCTTCACCTGCAAGAAAGCAGAGGTCTTGAGAATCTTTTCTTGTAGCTGTGGATAAGCCAAATGACTCAGCTATCGCTCGAATTTCAGGTTTCGGGTAATCCCCTACAGGAAACAAGGCGTGCTGTAATTTATCCTGATTTAAGACATGCAAAACATAAGATTGGTCTTTGGAGTGATCCACTGCGCGAAGCAATGCCACACGGCCATCATCCGCAATTTGTCTTCTCACATAATGTCCGGTAGCCATATATTCTGCACCTAGCGCAAGCGCATGGTCAAGCAAAAACGTCCATCTAATTTGACGATTGCATATCAAACACGGGTTCGGCGTTTCGCCGCGAGCATATCCATCCAGAAAATATTGCACAACTGTTTCTTTGAAAACGTCTTTCGCATCGATCACATAAAAGGGAATATCGAGTTTTGCCGCCACACGACGCGCCTGCGCCATCGAATCAGGTGTGCAGCAACGATTGGACTCTTCCTTGCCAGGCTCAGACCACAGCCGCAGCATCATACCGGTAACATCATAGCCTTGCTGTTTGAGCAGGGCCGCAGCCACTGAAGAATCCACGCCGCCAGACATGGCGACTACAACTTTTTGCTTTTCCATATTTTCTGATTATAAACCAAAGGTTATGTCCTTCCTTATTGGCATTTGCGCAAAGATTCCCCCAATCCTTAACCCAATAATCGGAACATGCAGAAATTAGAAATACAAGTAAAATAGATAGAAATAATCAAAACTTAAAAAGACGAGCGTGGTCTCGTCTTTTTATTTGTGAACACACAGAAGAGAACAAATGGATCAACTGAAACACTTCAAAGCTCAGGCAATTATATTTGACAAGGATGGCACTCTCATTAATTTTGATGCGATGTGGGGCAGCTGGACGGTCTTTCTAGCAGAGCAATTGCATAAAGCGAGCGGACTTGAGGTTCAATCATCGCTCTGCCTTATGATGGGATTTGACGAGAATACAAAAAAAGTCCTTGCACATGGGAAGCTGGCCACTTCTCCAATGGCTCAACTTTACCGATTTACAGTGGAAGTAATGCAATCTCTCGGGTTAAGCACTGAAGCCGCGGAACATATTGTAGAAAAATGCTGGTGCATTCCAGACCCTGTGCTTCTGGCAAAACCATTCACAGACATGCGCGAACTATTCCGCAAACTGCAAAACGAAAATATAAAAATAGCGATAGCCACCGCAGATGATCGTGCACCAACTCAGGCGATGATCGAAGCCTTTGATATTGAAGAATATATTTCCAGTATGGTCTGTGGGGATGACGGCGTCATCGTCAAACCTGCTCCGGATATGGTTTTGGAAATCTGCAGACAGATTAACATAGACCCATCAAAAACAATAGTGATCGGAGATACAGTCGCTGACTTAAAAATGGCGCGCGCTGCGGGCGCAGGCTTGGTCGTTGGCGTTCTTTCTGGAGTCTCCAGTACAAAGGATCTGGCACCATTTGCTGATGTACTTATTGAATCAGTGGATGAATTACATTCCTACTCTATTCAGAAACAAACTAACGAGACAGATAATATTCTCAAGGGATTAAATCCCGACATTGTATTTTGAGAATTCTGTATATAAACAAATAGAAGCAAAAATACACCTTGTTGTTTTAAACAAGGTGTATTTTTGCTTAACACATGCTAATCTTTTAACCTGCGTGCCTCACGCACCAGATCAACAAATTCGCCCATCACATCATCGTGATATAGATACTCACTGATGCGTTCTGCTTCGCGATATACATCCTGTATGGAGCTTTCTTCTGCCCAATAACTATCTTTCAGAAGCTCGGCATACTCTGCTACCACTACCGCACGTTGGAAATAGGGATCAGTCTCTCGAAAGTCAAAGGCTAACTGACTCACATCAAAATCTTTTGAGATTTCAGTGACTGAGTGAGTATCAGGGTCTTCCCAGCGCATATTGACCGTTGCGATCCTGCCATATGTATCTGGGTACAACTTGACCTCATATAAAGCAGTAACTGTGTGCCCGGCACCGATCTCGCCAGCATCCACTTCATTATCACGAAATTCGTCGTCAGCAATTGCGCGATTCTCAAAACCAACAAGGCGATAACGCGCAACGACAGCAGGATTGAAATCCACTTGTACTTTTGCATCCAGAGCAATGGTTTGTAGTGTGCCAGTGATCTCATCGATGAAGAGACGGCGGGCTTCATCCATGTTATCGATGTAGGCGTAGAAACCATCGCCATTATCAGCCAGTTGTTCCATGAGTGTATCGTTGTAATTATCCATACCGAAGCCAATAGTAGTAAGAGTGATGCCTTCGTTGAGATAACGTGAAATCTCATTTAGGATCTCATCCGCTTCAGTATTGCCTACATTTGCAACCCCATCTGAACACAGGATAACGCGATTAATCCCGCCCGGCATAAAAGCTTCCATCGCCATACCGTAGCCGAGGTGAAGACCAGCAGCGGCATTGGTTGCATCTTCTGGGTGGAGGCTGTTTATTGCGGAGAGAATTTCTCTTTTGTCAGAACCAGGCGTCGGGTTAAGTACGACTCGGGCACTTGATCCGTATACAACAATAGTGACCGTATCATCCCGATGTAACTGTTCTACAAGTAACTCAAGAGATCTTTTGACAAGACCGAGGCGGTTATCCTGATCCATTGAACCAGAGACATCGATCACAAAAGTAAGCGAAGCATCCTTGCGGTCAGCATCATCCACTTGATACCCTTGAAGACCAATACGCAGCATTTGATAACGTTCGGTTTCAGTAAAAGGCGAAGGTGCGCCATCAATGGAAATACCGAAAGCCTGATGATCGGGCGGGCTGGGATATCCCTGTTCAAAGAAGTTGACATATTCTTCCACGCGCACAGAATCAGCTGGCGGTAAATTGCCGTCTGAAAGATAGTTGCGCATGACAGTGTATGAACCCGAATCTACATCGAGAGCAAAAGTGGATAGGTTATCGTCTTCAGTATCTATGGATGGATTGACACCATAGTCTTGAAAGAACATATCATACGGTTCATTATTTGATGTTTGAGTTGGTGCAAGAGATGGGGATTGATCCTGCTCACCGGATGGAGGTTCCACGAATACGGGGGCTTCGGTGGCAGCAGGTTCATAAGTTGCAGCTGGTTCCAGGTTGTAATCTGGTGCTCCTGGCGCTTCAGTTGAAGCTGGCGAACCACCACAAGCAGTTGCAAATAGCAAAACGAGTAGAACACTAAGGCTGATTGCCTTGCGTAAGGTTAACATTTCTTTTCTCCTTGAAAGTTTGATAGAAACAAGTTTAAAGAAGAACAGCAGGCGGCGTCCTACTGAACTTCACAGATCAGATTATTCCATTGGCCCTCCT
Source organism: Anaerolineales bacterium (assembly GCA_014379595.1). Taxonomy (GTDB): domain Bacteria; phylum Chloroflexota; class Anaerolineae; order Anaerolineales; family Villigracilaceae; genus Villigracilis. Next base: position 94,613 of record JACMLM010000029.1, on the reverse strand, counting down.
TTCCAAATAGACCCTAAAATTTTGAAATTACATTCGGGTCATATTAACTTATGAAGATGGATGAATGACGTACCGTTCGCAGGGATTGTTCCCCATAGTCACAACGGCCTAGTTTATTGTCACACTATTTGAGTGGACAGGCAACATACTTGGGGATGGTTTATAGCCGGAAGAAAAGTGACCCCAAGCTATATATCGCGTTACAGCACTAACTGGCGTATCATTGGGGGCAAGAAAGGATGCTTCCATGAAATTCACAAACGGATATTGGCAAATGCGAGAAGGCGTAACACCTCATTATGCCGAGCAAGTTCACGAAGTTGAAATTGAAAAAGGTGCGATCACGGTTTACGCACCAACAAAAAAATTGACTGGGCGTGGAGACACTTTAAATCTTCCATTGTTGACAATCCGCTTCTCATCCCCAATGGAAAATGTTATTCGAGTGAAGATCGTTCATCATAAAGGCGTGCATGAGCCAAAACCTGAATTTACAATTTACGAACAGCCACATTCAAAAATCAACATAACAAATAATGAATTATCCGCTATATTGAACAGTGGTGACTTAAGTGTGCGAATCCATAAAGGCGAAAAGTGGCTGGTTGAATATCTTGGGAAGGATCAAAAAGTAATTACATCCAGTGGCGGGCGTGGAATGGGATTCGTAGATACACCCGATGGCCGATTTATTCATGAACAGCTTAGTCTTGGCGTTGGTGAATGTGTATACGGACTTGGTGAACGCTTCACATCTTTTATCAAAAATGGTCAGGTCGTGGATATTTGGAATCAAGATGGCGGCACAAGTAGTGAACAATCTTATAAAAATATTCCCTTTTATTTAACCAATCGCGGATACGGCGTATTTGTCAACCAACCTGAGGAAGTATCTTTTGAAGTGGCATCTGAAAAAGTAGAGCGGGTACAGTTCAGTGTCCCAGGTGAATCACTTGAATATTTCATCGTGTATGGTCCCACGCCAAAAGAAATTCTAAATCGTTACACCACGCTCACGGGACGTCCAGCACTTCCGCCTGCATGGTCGTTTGGATTATGGCTATCCACTTCGTTCACTACTAATTACGATGAGCAAACTGTTACAGGGTTTATTGACGAAATGGCAAGGCGTGATATTCCGCTGCATGTTTTTCATTTTGACTGTTTTTGGATGAAGGAATTTAACTGGACGGATTTACAATGGGACTCACGCTTCTTCCCTGACCCTGAAGGGATGCTATCTCGATTAAAGAGTCGTGGCTTACATATTTGCGTATGGATCAACCCATATATAGCACAACGTTCTATTTTATTTGACGAAGCTGTAAGTAACAGCTACTTGATCAAGAAATCAAGTGGTGACATCTGGCAGACAGACATGTGGCAGGCTGGCATGGGCATCGTGGACTTCACGAATCCCGAAGCGTGCAAATGGTTTGCAGAGAAATTGAGTGCGTTATTAAAAACGGGCGTGGACACATTCAAGACTGACTTCGGCGAGCGCATTCCAACAGATGTGATTTATCACGATGGCTCCGATCCGTTCAAGATGCACAATTATTATTCGTATTTATATAACAAAACAGTTTTTGATTTGCTTCGTGATGAACGTGGTGAAGGTGATGCGATTGTCTTCGCACGTTCTGCCACGGCAGGCGGACAGCAATTTCCTGTCCATTGGGGCGGCGATTGCACAGCGACGTTTGAATCCATGGCAGAGAGTCTGCGCGGCGGGCTTTCACTCGGCTTATCTGGATTTGGATTCTGGAGTCATGATATCGGCGGCTTCGAGCAAACTGCCAGCGCAGATGTATACAAACGCTGGGCGGCATTCGGTTTACTTTCATCACACAGCCGCTTGCATGGAAATTCCTCATATCGAGTCCCATGGAACTATGATGAAGAGGCCGTAAATGTACTATCAAAATTCACCAAACTCAAATGCAGTTTGATGCCTTATCTTTTCCACGCAGCGATTCAGGCACATGAAAATGGAACGCCGATGATGCGTGCCATGATTCTTGAATTCCCCAACGATCCAACCTGCGAGCACCTGGATCTGCAATATATGCTGGGAGATTCTCTTTTGGTCGCACCAATTTTCAGTCATGATGGAAACGCGAGATATTATGTACCTGACGGACGTTGGACAAATCTGCTAAATGGAAATGTGGTTGAAGGTCCGCGCTGGGTTTATGAGACTTATGATTTTATGAGTCTGCCCTTGTTGGTAAAATCTAATTCAGTTATTCCAATTGGAAATAACACAGATAGACCTGATTATGATTATAGTGAAAATATCACGCTGAATATTTTTGAGTTGGAAAACGGGAAAGAAGTTAATGTCGAAATCCCAAGCCTGGACGGAAAGATCGAAACGACATTCCAAATTAAGCGGAATAAAAATGAAATTTTCATTCAAAGGCAAGGGTTATCCAATGCATGGAATATATCTTTAATTGGGATGCAAACGGTTGATGGCTCTACAATGGTAAAAGCAGACAATACAAATAATGAATTAAGAATCCAACTTATATAAAAAGAGAGCGACCATATGGTCGCTCTCTTTTTATACCTTTGTCATTGATTTTACAACCACTTGATTCCTGCCATTATTTTTTGCCTGATACAATGCCACATCGGCAGATGAGAGCATTTCCTGTACGCTCGAACTTGCTTCATAGGTAGTAACACCGAAACTTGCTGCAATAAAATAATTTTCCATGAAATGAGTTTCTTCAATCTTTGCACGAAAACGTTCAGCAATAGTCTGGGCGGCATTGCTGTCTGTTTCAGGCAGCACAAGCAAAAATTCCTCCCCGCCCCACCTTCCCACATAATCTGTCTTACGCATTAAGCTGACGACCAATTTGGATAATTCCTTAAGCACCTTATCGCCTTCCAAATGACCGAAGGTATCATTTACCAATTTAAATTCATCAATGTCAAAAAGCACAATGGAGAATGGCCGCTTATAGCGTATTGACCTCTCCATTTCCTGTAACAAAACGCTATACAAAGCGTGGCGATTCAGAAAACCTGTCAATGCATCAGTGGATGCACGCTTCTGCTGCAATACTCCCATATACTGAATGATCAGTGCAGCCATCACCAAACACGAAATAGGATTGATCCATCGAAAGATAATAGAAAAAGCCAACTCATCTGCGATCGAATGCACTGAGGTGTTATAGATAAACATGGATATCATTCCAGTGAATACACCAGCGAGCATCACCTTGGTTTGGCCAGGCTTCAAGGTAAAAAATGCACCAAATAGAAGTACAGTCAGCCACATGCTCAAAGCATTTAATTGCTCAGACAAGCTCGCAAGGGTTAACAAATTCGCTGCAGCAAGTTTACTGATCACAAACTGGATCAGCACAAAAAAATAAGCCGCTACAGAAAAATAAAAGATCAATTCAATTGTATTAAGAAAAGGGGTGTTTTGCCAAATGAAAAAGGAAAGCACAAGCAGTTCTACAACCATGAATATGGCAATATAAAACATTACACCAGATGTTAGTGCATTGGCTATATATAGAGTAACAAGTAAGGCTCCAAGAGGAAATGCAATCAGATACGTCTGACGTTTATATCTTTGGAACAGGTCGTCTTTGTCAAATTGAGGAATAGAAAACATTAGTTACCAAAATTATAATAAAAAGGACGGATGAATTATCCGTCCTTTCATTCTACTTCAACTTCTCTTCGACTGCCTTTACAACTTTGTTTAGTGCATCTGTGGTCTGACCAACTTCTGGCAAACTTCCCTGTGCCAGATTGGGACGCCCCCCGCCTTTACCGCCAATGGACTGGATAATATCACCCGCTTTTAAGCCTTTCTTAACTAAGTCTTCGGTCACTACTGCGATGACAGTTGATCCTGTTACGAGGACAGCTACTCCAGCTTTGGGATATTTCTCGCGGAACTTATCCGCCAGCATTCGTAGACTTTCAACTGTTGAATCGGGAATTTCCAATGCGAGTACATTGACATCTTTCACAGTCTGAACGTTTGCAAGTTGCAGGTTAAAGGTTGAAAGAGCCTGTTGATTTCGTAAGCTGACCAGCTCTTTCTTTAATTCAGCCACTTCATCTTGAAGAGACACAACTTTTGCAGGGATTTCATCCAATGAAGATTTCAGCGTGCCTGCTGTATTCTTTAGCAATTTAAATCGCTTTGCGATCAGTTCATATGCACCACGCCCTGTGACTGCTTCAATGCGGCGAATACCTGCCGCGGCTGAGCCTTCACTGACAATGATGAACACACCAGCATCAGAAGTTCGGTCAAGATGTATGCCGCCGCACAGTTCATAAGAAAATTTTTGTTCGTGCTCCACTGCGGCAGTAGGGTGGATCACTGCAACATCAACTGGTGTATCAAAACCAATAGGAGAAATCGTAATTGTGCGAACCGTCTCGCCATATTTCTCACCAAACAGAGCCATAGCACCTTCGCCGATCGCGTCTTCGCGGGATTTGATATGCGGGAACACTTCCATATCGGCAGCGATTGCATCATTGACTATTTTCTCAACGCGTTCAATTTGCTCGGGCGTCATCGCATCGGGTTGGGTGAAGTCAAAGCGCAAATGTGTAGGCGCAACAAGTGAGCCTGCCTGCCTTGCATGGTTACCGAGCACCTGATGTAAGGCAGCATGCAGCAAATGTGTGGCCGTGTGATTACGCATGATGTCGTGACGTCGGACCATATCTACTTCGGCGACGACTTTGTCACCCACTTTAGGTTGACCAGAAATAACCGTGCCAGTATGAACAATGATGCCAGTAGATGGCTTGCGAATATCCGTTACTTCGATCTGCCAATCATCACCGCTGATATATCCACTATCTGCAACCTGACCACCAGACTCAATGTAGAAGCCTGTCTTCGGCAAAATGACTTCAACTACATCATCTAAAGAAGCAGATGAAACTGATTCACCGTTGATTATCAACGCAAGCACTTCACCTTTAACTTTCGGGCTGGTGTATGGATCATATTCAACGCCATGTTCGTCAAGTTTGCTGTTGGCACGTAAACTCTTGAAAATGCCAGCAAAGAATTCGGCATCTTCACCGCCGAGTTTGCCCATGGCTTTGCCGCCGCCAGATGCTTTGCTGTGATGTCCCTTTGCTTCATTGAAACCTGCTTCGTCAATATCAAGGCCTTGTTCGCGGGCGATGTCACGGGAGATTTCAAAAGGTAAACCATAGGTTGCATAAAGGTCGAAGGCAATGTGACCGTCGAGGGTGGTTTTGTTTGAGGCACGAATTTCATCGAGCTGATTCTGTAAGTGAGCTGTACCAGCTTCCACCGTACGTGCGAAGCGGACTTCTTCTCGAGTCAGATTATCTAAAATGGTTGCCTTATTTTTTTGCAGTTCGGGATAAAAATCGCCGTAGTAATCAATTACAGATTCTGCAACTTTAGCAAGGAACGGTTCATTGAGACCGATCTTCGTTCCAAAGCGCGCGGCACGGCGGATGATCATACGCGTGACATAGTTGCGCCCGCCATTGCCAGGGACAACGCCATCGGCGATGAGGAAGGCAGCGGAACGCACATGATCGCAGACAACGCGATACGGCGTGAAGTTCGCATCCATTTCTTTTTCAGTATGACCCGTGAGCGAACGCAGAATTTCAAGCGAGCCTGCAAAGAGATCAGTTTTGTAATTGGAATCAACGCCTTGCAAAACGGAGACAATGCGCTCGAAGCCCATACCCGTATCGACATGTTTTTGCGGCAATGGTTCGAGGCGGCCATCTTCGAAAAGATTATATTGAATGAAAACGTTGTTCCACAATTCGAGATAGCGTGTGCATTCACCGTTCACACCACAGACGTGATCTGTGCCGCGTAGGTTATCGCGTTCTTCACCGAGGTCAATATGAATTTCAGAACATGGCCCGCATGGACCGAACTCTGCCATTTGCCACAGGTTTTCCTTACGCCCGAAAAACAAAACATGTGAAGGGTCGAAACCAGGCTGGGTCTTCCAAATTTCAGCAGCTTCATCGTCGCGCGGAATGTTGCCACTATCATCTTCAAAACAAGTGGCATAAAGTTTATCTTTGGGCAAACCCCACACATCGGTCAGCAATTGCCACGACCATGCAATCGCTTCCTTTTTATAGTAATCGCCAAATGACCAGTTGCCGAGCATCTCAAAAAATGTATGATGTGTATCGTCGCGGCCTACATCTTCGAGGTCGTTATGCTTGCCTGCCACACGTAAACACTTCTGTGAATCGACAGCGCGTTTGTATGGGCGTGTGTCAGTACCAACAAATACATCCTTGAACTGCACCATGCCTGAGTTTGTAAAAAGTAAAGTCCCATCCCCACCCGGCACAAGCGACATGGAAGGCACGGCAGTATGTCCGTGTTCGACGAAGAAATCTATAAAATCCTGACGGATTTGGTTGCCTGTTGGTTTTTTGCTCATTAATGCTCCGAGAATTTGGTTAAGGAATTATACCAAGTGATGAAAGAAGAAAGAGGAAAGAAGGAATTCGGAAATTGAAAATCTTCGAGTCTCAACTTAGCCCATATTTGAAGTTATCTTGTATACTGAAACATTAAGCTGTATTCATCAATACTTCATTGTTTTATTTTAGAGGCAATATGACCGTTACAATACGTCCCGCTGTGGAGACAGATCAAGCAACCATCGTCTCTCTCATTCATCAGGCAAGAATCAGCCCCAGAAATTTACATTGGGAGCGCTTCCTAGTCGCCGAAGAAGATAATAAAATAGTTGGGCTTAGGCAGGTCAAGGTTTATAAAGGTGGCACGCGTGAAGTCGGCTCTGGCTATGTCATTCCTGAATATCAACATCGGGGGATCAGCGCTCAATTGATGAATGCAATTTTTGCACGCGAGAGCGGTCCGCTTTATGTGATGTGCAACAAGAAGTGGAAGGCATATTACGAAGGTTTTGGATTTCAAGATGTAAAATTGAGGGAACTACCGTCAGATTTTTACAGGGAATATCTGGTCGCGAAAGTCATTACGTCGGTGATCGCTGTTATCGCCTTTCAGGATTTGAATATTATCCCCATGAAGAGAATGGGGTAATTCTTTATATAAGGAGAAAAAGAAATGAATGATTCAACGCAACCAACCTTATGGGGACTCATCGTCAAGACCAGTGTGGTGCACACAGTCACCTACTTTTTTATGGGGATACTGGCGCTAACCTTGCTCAACTACACTGAAGCATTTTCCACGGGTGTGCTCGCATCTTTTATGCGCCCAACGGACAGTCCCTGGGTGGCGGCAGGCCCCATGCTCCAGCCCATCCGCGGGCTGATCTTTGCGCTGGCGTTTTATCCGCTGCGTGAAATATTCTTCGGCAAAAATAATGGCTGGCTCATTCTATGGTGGGTGCTGGTTGCGTTGGGAGTCCTATCCACATTTGGTGCGGCTACAGGCTCAATTGAAGGAATGATCTACACCATCATCCCCACTTCCATCACTAACTACCTTGAAGTTGTGCCGCAAGCCTTTTTGCTTTCAGCGATCTTATTCTACTGGGTCAATCACCCTGAAAAGAAATGGCTGAACTGGGTGTTGGGGATTTTATTTGTATTGATCATGTTAATGTCTGCCCTGGGTGTGATGGCCGCGAACGGGATGCTGCAAGTCCCTACATGATGTTTCAGCGGGTCAATGCACTGGAGAGGAGTAACTGTTTGTCCTAGAATCAGAGATATCCAGATGAAGAAACAATGGCCCTCATTATTGATCCAACTAAAGATGAGGTGCGAGCTTTATTTACAATAAAGCGGAAAACAGCTTAGGCAGGTTCTCCGCTTCGTTATATGTAGGTGTAACAACCGTAATACGCAAACAACTTCCTATTTTTTAAGACGCAACAACTCCGCTTTGACTTCATCTGCTGTAGTGAATTGATTTTTAAGAGATGCAATTTCCGCCAGTTTTGCACCAAGCCGGTCTATACGGTTTGCAACTTGCTCACGGTCTTTGATCGGATAGAAATATTCAACAGATTGCTCAAGCCGGGCGCGAAGTTTTTCACTCAGCGCTGAAAGATTTGAAGGAGGAACAACAAGCAGAAAATCAGTACCGCTCACGTGACCAAGAAAATCTTCGGGCCTGCTATATTCGCGCATGGTATTCATTACCATCAAACTGATTGCACGAAGAACATCATCGGATGCCACGAATCCATAGGCTTCTCGAAAGGCGTCCATATTCTCAATGGCAACAAATAATACTGCTACCCCATCTTTGCCAAGCACTTCAGAGAGTTTTTCGTCTACCAAAGCACCTTCTGGCAAACCGGTGACAGGGTTTGTCAGTGAACCCTGACTCATGCGCTTAAGTGCATTTCGGACGCGCAAACGCAGTTCCTGCACATCAAAAGGCTTGGTGATGTAATCATCCGCGCCGATTTCCAATCCCTGCAAGCGATCTGAACGGTCACGTTTTTCGGTGAGAAAAATAATCGGTACATCAGAAGTGCGACGATCGCCACGCAGGCGACGTGCTACTTCATAGCCATCGATATCGGGAAGTCGAATATCAAGGATAACTAAGTCAGGATGGACAGTTTGGCATGAACGCACACCATCTTCCCCCCAATTAACTGTAAACACTTCATAACCTTGAACACGAAAATAGGCGTTAAGCATTTCAGCCACGTCAAGGTCGTCTTCAATGATCAATATTTTGAGCTTGATGTCTGTCACGCGAAACCTTAGTTAATGCTATGAAATTGGTTCTTTTTGTACAATGAATTCGCAAACGCTATCGCCAATAGCAAGGCACTTGGATTCATTTACACGGAACTCATTACCGCCCGAAACCCACTTCAGGCTTTCCTGTAATAATCCTGTGGCCACAAAGCAAACAGGCTTATCTGCGCCAGTACGGCCCCAACAGCATGGGCATTTATGAATGGTCCAAATCCACTCTGTATCTTTTTCTTCCACAGTAGTTTGCTGATCGCTTAATTGAGAGAAGATTTTTGCAAAGGCAGGCAGACCAATTCTCAGCTTGGATTGAAGCGGGAGAACAACAAAAGCTAAATCTGCTGCACCTGCAAGCGCGCCAAAATTTCTAAGCGCATCTGAAAAAGTCGCACGCCCTGCTCGCAGCGCAAGTCCACGTCCGCCGCGAGGGCCGTACATTTCTTCTAATGAAGAACCAATCGCGGAAAGCTCAGCAAAATCAAATCCCTTGTCTAGTGTATCTGGAGGATAATTTTCGACGTAATGATTTAATCCAGCCAGATTCAATATGGCATTTAAGCCATTCTTTCCCATTACTTCTTCCAAAGACTTAATGGTAATCAGACCAAACTTATTGGGGTAATACAAACCAGCTTTTTGAAGGGGGCTCATAACAACTCCACTAGATCAACTTCGCCAGATCTTCGGCGGCGCGACGCATATCAAGGAAGATCAGGCCAAGCTTGGCCTGTTCACGTGCCAGTGCAGTAAGAACAGCTTCATCACCGACAGACATCAAAAGAACATATCCCTTTAAACCTTTAATATAAACTTGTTCAAGAGAGCCGCGCCCCAATTCGCTTGCAATACGCTCACCGAGCGAAAGCATAGCCGCAGACATGGCAGATACACGATCTTCTTCCACACCTTGAGGAAGAGCAGATGCAATACTGAGACCATCCACACTTACAACAGCTGATGCTTCAATATCGGGTGATGATGCTTGCAGTTCACGCAGGCGATCCACCATTTGTTGAGTACGATTTTTAGTCAAACCGGCCCTCCTCAGGGAGAAGTAAACGTCCAAAAAATTTAGGGACGTCAAATTCATTGTATATTACTATTTTAGAACATGGCATTCATTGTGTCAAGTTCGGCATATTGTCCGAAATCTAAATTGAAAACATAATGACAGATAATAAACATTTAAAGGAATGTTTTCATAATACATATTGACATCAACATACCTGCATGGTAAACTACTGCCCGCTCAAGAAAAATGGTCCCGTGGTGTAGCGGCCTAACATGCGGCCCTGTCAAGGCCGAGATCGCGGGTTCGAATCCCGTCGGGACCGCTAAATATAATATTTTGAGTAAGTGCAAAAAACCGACTTTCAACAAGTCGGTTTTTTCGTATTACCGTTTCCGAATGGCATATAACATTGCGGGAGCATTATGGTAAGTCTCTGTAAACTATAAATCCTTGCCTTCAAGTGAATAATATGCAATAATAATTTTATGTTTTGTCCAAAATGTCAGAGTGGAAATTTCGAGACAAATAAACCATGTCCGCACTGCGGGTTTCAAGGTAACGAGGCCAGACTCAATAAACTGGATCATTTCCAATGGTTATTGAATGAAATGGATGGGTGGAAACAATTGAATGTTGGGGCTGGGTTTATCTCCCTCTTAAAAGAACATTACACCGCACGTCTAAAAGAGGAGCAAATCACATTAGGGTTGCGCCTGCGTTCCTTCACTCCTAAAGAGGCGGAAAAAGCTTGGCCTGAACTTATAAATCTTGAAGCACTTTTTAATAAAGTAGATGAATGGCTTAATGCGGGTTATTTCATATCGGATGCGCGTGACCCTGTCAAAACTCAACGTGTTCATGCAGAAGAGTTACGTCAACGTCTTGAAGGTCATCAAAATCCTAATTTACTTCAAACTGACCAAGTACGACTTAAAACAATTAATTTTTTGCTAGACAATATTGAGTTGCTCAATTCCAAACAGTGGTTTAAATCGAACAACGAAAGAGAAAAAGCGGCAGCACCTCTTAAAGCCGAGAGACATGAACTGCAAATTCGACTCGGCTTGATTCAACCTGCTCCTAAACCCGCAGAACCTAAGCGAGTCGAATCTGTCCCTGAGGTAAAGCCTGTTGTAATGGATCCTCCTCCCCCGTCGAAGCCGATGCGAGAGAAGTTTTGGAGTGCAGTCCTTTCAGAGCGTACACTTCAAGGGTTGATCTTCTTTGGTATCTTTCTTTTATTTACAGCAGCAATATCTTTTGTCATTTGGGGATGGAAAGATTTTCCCGCATTCGTGCGTGTGCTAATCCCAACAAGTTTTACAATTCTATTTTCAGCACTAGGTTGGTGGGTACGAAATAAAACAAAGTTATACCGTTCAGGAATCGCATTGAGCGCAATCGCTGCGCTTTTCATACCCATTGATTGTTACATCGCCTTTTTTACATACACATCAATGGAGGCAGGCTGGGGAAATTTCTGGTTCTGGACTTCGATCATTTGCGTGATTGCCTATGCATTATCCACATTGAGGATACAAAGCCGCTTCTTTGGTTATTTGACGGGAGTGGCAGTAGGTAGCCTCGCAATGGCAACAATCGAAGTGACGCGTGATTTAACCCACATCTCGCGAGATTGGTTCACGGCCAGCGTATCAATCACTGCGGCTGGACTAATTATGCTTGCGGCGCAGATCGAGCGAATAAATAAAGTGGAACGATGGCAAGTCTTTGTAGAACCGTTTCGGTATCTGGGTTTGATTGTTCCTGGCTTGCTGATGCCGTTGACGCTTGTAATGAGATTGGCGACACGCGATACCTTCGATGCCTTACATTACGCAATGACGATTAATTGGTTTATAGGCGGGCTTATTTTCGGATGGGGCGCAATTCATCATCGCAGCCGCAGCCTGGGTGTGCTCGCCGCGATTTCATTGCCAATAGCCGTTTATATGGGACAGGCGGCTTTCTTCCATACTATGGATATTAATCCTGCGTGGCACGCGTTCGGACTGGCATGTCTCACGCCTTTGTATTTGTATGCGGGGAAAAATCTTCTGGATGTAAAAGACGAATCAATTTTGCGAGCACATGGACGCACAGCCACAACATGGGGCACAGCGTTGATGATCGTCTCTGCATTATATTCACTGACCGATTTGACAAGCAGTGCATCTGCGGCTGCAAGCCATGCAGTGTTGATATTCAGTGCAACGTTGGCAGCAGTCCTGTGGAAAAAGCCGCGCTACTTATACGGTGCATCCTTCTTCTCGTTCACAACACTGACGTTCGTGATGACCGAGTTGAAATTAAATTTATTTGATTTGAGTATTGGATGGATCTCGCTGGCTATCGGTCATATTTTGTTAGTACTGTATCTTGGGAACAAATTGCAAAGGACAACGGATTCGACAACTGACTCTGTCATAGGTTCAGATGAACGAACAGCGTATCTTTATCCGCTGGTTGTTGCTGGATATGTCATCGCAGGGCTTGCACTTTTCCCACCTCTGGCTCCTTACAATGCCGATATGATGGTGTACGCACTGAGCAACTGGCTTGTACTTTCCATGTGGGGTGCATATCTTGCATATAAACGGACGCCAGGATTCCTCATAAAGGTTTCAACAACAGACGCATCGTCAAATGGAAAATCGTTAGGTAATGATTTATTTACAACAGGGGCGATCTATCATTGGCTGGCCGCCATGGCGCTTCCACTTTGGGTCTGGGTCACTTTCATAAATCTTCGCCCTGCGGATTACAGTTTGCCACTTGCATTTGCCGTCCTGGCATGGGGAATGGTTTTCGCAAATCACTGGCTGAAATTTACAGAAGAGACCTGTCGAGTCCCATGGCGCTTAATTGGACTCTTTGTCAGTATAGTCGCAGTTTTATCAGCCTTTGCTGTCACACCAAGTGGATATACTCCCGCAATCACGTTATTAATTATTGGGCTGCTCTACTTTGCTGAAGCTGTTTCATCGCTTCAGTCCGCTTTGTTTTATCCTGCAGGGTTGGTCACCGCTTGGGGATTGATGAACTTACTCAATAAGATGAATTGGGATACTGAAGCGATTACGTTCAGTATTTGTTTGTTGATTGTTGTTTATTTTCTGGCGGGATTGGAAGCAGAACGAAGAAGAATTGCATACACAACGCCGAAGTTCCTCATGCCGCTTTATGATACAGCTCACTTATTGGCGGTCTTTGTCGCTGCGCGTATAGCGGTTAACCCGTTGGTGGAGTTCTTCGGTTTTGCAAAGTGGACTGAGTCCATGCAGTTATGGGGTGCCGCTGACCTGATAATTTTGACAATTGCTTATGCTCTCTTTGCCTGGGGGCGTTATCAGGAACGATGGGCGCATGTCGCGGCATGGCTCGGTTTCGGCGCTGGAGGCCTGATCGCTATCGTGTACAGCCGTGGACATGGATCGTCAGCTACTATTGGCGCAGTTACAGCTTCGCTATTTATTCTGACCGAACGCGGATTAAATTATTTAATAAGTAAAGCAGGTACTAGAAGAATGCGCGCGCGGGCGCGGATGATATGGATTCTCTTTAGACGGCCACTGCTGGTGACTGGTTGGATCGCTTCAGCAGGGACGATTGGGATGGCACTCATCCACAACCTAGTCTTACTCGGGGGCGGGCGTCTTCAACAAACCTGGGCCGCAATCGGCTTAACCATCATCGTCACGTTGTATGCACTCTCGGCACGTATGTTTCCACGAAGCGGGGCACGCTTTGTGTGGCTGGCTGCTTTCCTGTCATTCATTCCATGGACGATCTATCACAACCTTGGCTGGTTCACAGCATATAAACCTCTTTTAACAGAGTTCGCTATTGCTTGGACAATACTGGCGTGGGTAAGTTTTCTGATCAGTTTATGGGTAAGTCGGGTTGCCGATTCAACTTACGTGACGCCGCTAAAAACATTTACACATCTCCTGCTGCCATTTTCAATGTTATGGGGTATTGCAGATACAAATGTGAGTCTTGTAACAGTTGGGCTTTCAATTGCTTTATATGCAACTTCTGCTTGGTTATCTCATCGTCGAATCGAAAAGCAGAGCGAACCTGTTTCTGCAATATCGGCTACTCGATTCTTTTATCTAGCGTTTGCATTGATTCCGCTGTGGTGTGTATATCTGCTGGACTGGTTATTACCATCAGCACGCCACGAACATTTTGGGCTAATCCTCCTTCCATTTGGAATCATCGGATTGATTATTGGCTTACGTCTTGAACAGATCGCTCCTCGCGCTGAATTGAAACGTGCCTATGGAATGCCCGCTTATATCGTTGGATATGCAACGCTTGTGGTTGGGACATTGCTCACCGCCCACATTACGGGGTTGCTCGTGATGGTCTTGCTTTATGACGCACTTCTGCTGACGGTATCGGCGCGCATATTCAGGAATCCAATGTGGGTTTATCCTGCATCCGCTTTAGGCGCGCTGGCATATATGATTGCACTTCGCGAAGGGAACATTCAAGTCGGGCGAGAGGGCTGGTGGCTTATCGGCCTTGCGGCAAATTATTTATTAATCGGGTGGGCGTTACGCCGCGTGAATTTATCGGCTTATGCATCAGGTGTAATGGCAGTCGGATTCGCATTGATCGCGTTTGGTCTGCCACCTTCAAGCAGAGATCAAGTCGGCGCAATATGGGGCTACGGAAGCGCGGCATTACTTTACACCATCAGTGCATTCTGGTTACGCCAACCCTTACTCCTCGGCCCTGCCTGTTTATTGATCGTCGTGCCGTATGTAGTGACATTACAACGCTCCGATTTGCAAGCGGATTTTTATGGCCTTGCGCTTATGCCTGGCGCGATCATTGCGCTTGGGATCGGCTGGTTAGCCGACAAACGATACGGTGCATGGAAAGACTTCCCATGGGATAAACTGATAAGTTGGCCGCAGGCTTTCATTGACAGGCTGCTGAATTGGTGGGGTTTTGCACCTTATGTTTTGGGATTCGGACTGGCATTCTTTAGCCCCCTTTTCAATGGATCACGTGCTGATTTACGAGCTTTGACGCTAATTCTGCTGACTTTGATCTGCACTTGGGCTGTCTTCCGTTTCCAACTACGCGGATGGCTGTTCGCTGGATTATTAGCATTTCATCTCGCTGTGAGTCAGTTCTTCCATTATCTTGGCTGGCAAAAACTTGACTTGCAGGAATGGTGGCTGCGATTCATGCCGTTGACGCTCGCAATGGCAGCTTTGGGTTTGTTCATTGAAAAACGATTCAATGAAGGCTCGCCTATCAAAGCAGGCAAAATGAACCTCGGTTGGTCGCGCGTATTCTATCTTTTCCTTGTCGCGGATATATCCATCGGCCAGGTTAGTAGTTTGAGTGTAGAAAATGGTGGAACAAACGAAGGTATGGCAGTGACATTAATCCACGCAGTGATGTGCGCGATTCTTGCATCAATCTGGATGTCAAGCAGGCTTCCATATTTGAGCGCATTATTAGGAAGCGTCGCATTATTTCAATGGCACTTTGCTCTAAATACCAAAATAGAATATTTGCCTGTCATGCTTGCAGTTCTGGCTTTTGGCTACGGAAGCCTCGGGCTGGGATATAAGATTCTTAAACAGAATCCTGTTTCAGGTCAGGAAGAAGAAGCATCCTCATTTGGTCCGCGCTGGCTATCGATTTGGGAAAAGCCATTAAGCGAATCGAGTTTTATTCTGTCAGTTTTATCAATAGTAGTAACTTTCGTTATCGGAATCAATCTTCCTATATGGGTGTTACGGGCATTGTTTGGGCTTTCCTTTAGAAACTTTGTTGAATTCGAAACTGTTTGGATGGCCGTGTGGGTGCTTTCACTGGCAGGGCTTTTATACGCACTTGCAGCGGCGGCTTATCAGAAATTACGGCTCGGATATCTTGCTGTGGCGATGTTGCTTGTAGCATGGTATTTGTATGCTTTCTTCATCAACGCATGGGATAACCTGAGACTCATTCAATGGTATGCCATACCCGTCGGATTATATTTGCTCGGTATCGGATTCCTTGAATGGAATAGAGGAAATAAACTACTGGCTCGTTGGTTAGATTATGCCGCATTGCTTTTGATGGCAGGCTCGTTGTTCTGGCAAACGTGGATATTTGGATGGCTGTTTGCGCTGACATTAATGGCAGAAGGATTGTTTTTCATGTTTGCCATGGGAATTGGTCGGCGGCTAAGAAGATTCTTCTACGCAGGTTTGATCGGTGCAATGCTAGCCGTACTTGGACAATTATTGAATTCATTGCAAAATATTAATCAATGGCTTGTCTTTGGGATCATTGGTCTGCTGATGATCTCGGGCGCAATTGTCATCGAGCGCAATATGGAAGCCCTTAAAACCTGGCGTGATGAAGTGGTGGAGACATGGGAGTGAACAATAAAATGGAAGCAGAAACTCCTCTTGTATTCAAGCGTATGATCATGGCGATCAGCGGAATTCTGATGCTCATTGGATTGCCATTAAGTGCCAACCTGCTGTGTGCGATGTCATCAAGTTATTTTCAGTATAGCGAGATGCTTTACAGCGTATTCAGCTGCCTTGCCGTATTGCTTACGATGGGTGTCGGAATCGCGGCGTTTATTCATAGTAATGGTTCCATTCAAAAGAAGCGATCCAAGATTTTGAGCATGCCCCCTATTCCATTATTGGTGGGAGCATTTGGTTTACTTCTATTCCTTGGCCTTTTCTTCTTTAACGCAAATATTTCAGAAGGGCTTTTCTTCCCACCTATTTTGATTGTACTGGCAGCTCTCCCACCATTATGGTCTGTAGCATGGTTCGCACGAACGGACACTATGGCAGATTTATCTACGGACGAACCAATATTGCCCACAGACAATGTGATAACTGAGGAAACAAAAGTAGATGTGACAGACGATGCAAACAAGAATCACATCACTTGGCGGCGCGGTGTAATGGCTTTTATTGGTGGAGCCACAATTGGCGTTCTTGTGGCACTTATATTAGAGATCATTCTGCCTGCGATTGTCCTTGCGCTGGTATTTGATCTGGCAAATGTTGTACTGGATAGTGTCCGTGCGTTGTTTGAACAGTTGGCAGGTTTTGATATCGCGAATGCATTAACTAATCCAGGTTTTATTTATGTTTTCATTCTGCTTGCGGTCATTGCGCCGCTGGCAGAGGAAATTGCCAAGCCGCTGGCACTTCTTCCAATTTTGCGACGCTTGAATCGCAAGCAAGCCTTTTTGATGGGCGCACTTGCAGGCGCAGGATTTGCGGCTATTGAGAATGTCATTTATGCCGCAAGCAGTTACGAATTATGGAGCGGCGTTTTGCTGATCCGTTCGCTGGGCGGTGCGCTTCATCCGCTTGGCGCAGGGTTGATGGCACTGGCATGGCGCGATGTGTTATGCGAAGAACAAGGCGCGTGGTCAAATTGGTTGAAACGTTTTGCTATTGCAGTTGGTGTTCATGCCGTATGGAATGGCGGCTCGCTGCTTGTAATTACATTTGGCGGCGCAGGTCTATTTGGAGAACTTCCTGCTGAAATTGGCACGCTTGGCATTTCAGCAGCAGGCGTGACATTGGCTTTTCTTATCCTGCTTGGAATTTCCGCTTTATGGATCGGACGCATATTTGGGCACGGCGAAAGCCCAGAGAGTTTCCTTGAAGATAAGAATACAGACGTTTCACTCGCACCTTCAGAGCGGACTCTAGCTATATGGGCATTAGCTTGTCTGACGGCCATCGTCCCAATCGGAATCGCAGGATTAAGCTTATGGCTGCGATAATAAAGTCAATTCGTATGAAATCATTTAATTGGAATAGATGGATTGCCATCGCGTTGATTCTTGTCAATATATATATGTGGGTGGTTGCCATTCAATCCGCGTTCAAACCTTATGTAGTTGACCCCATCCGCGATCCTGAAGTCGTTGCATTGCTAGACTATATTCAGTCAGGTGAACATTCAGGCGAGGAGTGGCAGGTTAATTTAACCGAGCTGGAAGCAGAACAGACGGTTACATGGTATCTGCAAAAATATCCGCAAATACCATTTGAACATCCAAATATCACGATCACACCAGACTATGTAATCGGCGAAGGCGATGTAACCATCACAGGGATTCGCATCCATGTCAGTGGAAAAGCAAGCGTGACATTAGTGGACGGCTTGCCCGTTGTAAAAATTATTGAAATGAATCTACCTTTGCCTCCAGCCATACGCAACGCAATTGAAGATGAGATGCAAGTTCAATTGCAGCGCGCAGATTTACTGCCCGTTCGATTCACTTCGGCAGACTGGGGTGATGGAGTTGTGCTCGTCAAAGGCGTGATACGTTGAATCACGTCTATAGTTTTTTGGCATAAAACATACATGTTGACTAGACAAGTACAGGAGGGTAAAATAGCAAAGAAAAACTATGCCAGTCTACAAATTCATCATTCAATTTACCCACCATAACCCCAAATCAACCTACTATTTAAACGAAGCCCATGCTTTGGGTTTTCACGCACTTCGAAAAATCCATGTTCAGGACCTCTACTTTATTGAGGGCCAACTGTCGCAGGATAACTGCAAACAGTTGGCCCTCAAACTTTTAACAGATCCTGTAACTCAATCAGCATTGTGGATGGAAACTTCTACGCCTCCTTCCCCGCCCCAGCCTGATACGGTTATTCTGGAAGTTTCCCTTCGCCCGGGCGTCACCGACCCCGTTGCGGAGCAAATTGTCCGCGCTGCGCATGAACTTGGCTTTGACGGAGTCCAACGTGCCGCTACTGGTCAGCGGTTTATTCTCAATTTTAACGAAGCCAATAATGAAAGCGCTTTTGCAAATAAACTTGCCAAACAATTACTTGCAAATCCAGTTATTCAGCATTGGACAATTGGAGACATTACTCCTTCATTCCCCCAAGAAACTGAATCAAGCGGAGCAGTGGAAATTATTCCCATTCGCAATTTATCTGAAGCCGAGCTCCTCACCCTCTCTAAAGATCGTCGATCTGCGCTTGATCTGGCAGAGATGAAGGCAATTCAAGAATATTACTGCAAAGAACAACGCGACCCAACTGACGTTGAATTTGAAACCATCGCGCAAACATGGAGCGAGCACTGCGGACATAAAACTTTCAAAGCCAAAGTGGACGTTGAATCTTCAAGTGGAAATTATCAAATTGATTCGATCATCAAAACCTATCTCAAATCTGCAACCGATAAAATAAATGCACCGTGGGTCATTTCCGCTTTTGTAGATAACGCAGGCATCATTGACTTTGACGATGAATTCGAAGTTTCATTCAAAGCTGAGACGCACAACCATCCATCAGCCATTGAACCGTTTGGCGGCGCAAACACAGGTGTGGGCGGAGTCATACGCGATGTGCTTGGGGTCAGTGCAAAACCCATCGCCAATACAGATATCCTTTGCTTCGGTCCGCAGGATATGAATCCAGATACATTACCTGAAGGTGTTTTACATCCGCGCCGCATTCAATCGGGCGTGGTGGCAGGCGTGCAGGATTATGGTAATAAGATCGGCATTCCAACAGTGAATGGCGCGATTCTATATGATGAAGGCTATACAGCGAATCCATTAGTCTTTTGCGGTTGCGTAGGATTAGCTCCCAAAGGTAAACATGTCCGTACACCGCTCAAGGGAGACCGGGTTATTGTGCTTGGCGGGCGTACGGGTCGTGACGGATTGCGAGGCGCAACTTTTTCATCGATGACCATGGACGCACAAACAGGAGAAGTGGCGGGAGCTTCGGTGCAGATTGGCGACCCCATCACTGAAAAAGGTTTGATCGATGTCATCACACGCGCGCGTGATCTGGGTTTATATAACGCAATAACAGATTGTGGCGCGGGCGGGCTTTCATCTGCGGCTGGAGAGATGGCATCCACCATTGGCGCGGATATTGAACTCGCGCAAGTGAGACTCAAATATGCTGGGCTTGCTCCGTGGGAGATCTGGCTTTCTGAAGCACAGGAACGCATGGTGCTGGCAGTTTCTTCTGAAAATATTTCTGCTTTACAAAAACTATGTGATACTTTTAATACTGAATTAACTGATATCGGCGAATTCACAGGAACGACTCGCTTGGTGGTTCGATATAAAGATCAAATCGTACTTGATTTGGAAAATGAATTTTTACATGAAGGCATTCCACAAAGGCAGTTGAGAGCAGTGATTAGTGATCAGCTATCAGTGAGTAGTGAGCAGTTATTAGCAAGCAATGATTTAGTTGATGTAAAAGAAAATTTACTTAAACTACTTTCTTCGCCTAACATTGCAAGCAAATCACATGTTATTAGAATCTACGACCATGAAGTGCAAGGCGGCACTGTTGTCAAACCGTTGACAGGTGTTGAAGCTGATGCGCCTTCGGATGCTGCAGTTATTAAACCAATCGGCACAAAAAGAATGAAAGGCATTGTGCTTTCCAACGGGATCAATCCTGAATATGGAAAACGCGACGCTTATAAAATGGCATGGTCAGTGATCGACGAATCTATTCGCAATGCGGTAGCTGTCGGCGCGGACCCAGATCGTATTGCCATCCTTGATAACTTTTGCTGGGGTGATCCGCTTCGCCCGGAAACAATGGGTTCGCTGGTCGAAGCCTGTCGTGGTTGTCATGATGCCGCACTTTTTTATGGCACGCCTTTTATTAGCGGAAAAGATTCTCTCAATAATGAATATCTCGGCGCTGATGGTCAACGCCATGCAATTCCGCCCACGTTATTGATATCAGCTATTGGCATTATTCACGATGTCAATACAGCCGTAACCATGGATTTAAAAGCGGCAGGAAATATAGTTTATCTTTTGGGTGGTCTTGAGCTATCAAGTATCAGCAGGCAGTTAGTTCCTGATGTTCATAAGCAGACTCCCCAGATTTATCGCGCATTACATCAAGCTATTCAAAATGGTTTGGTCAAGTCTTGTCACGATCTGAGCGAAGGCGGACTCGCGGTCGCCGCCGCAGAAATGTGCATTGGTGGTCGTCTCGGCATGGAGCTTCAATTTGAAGAAGCTGTCCTCTTCATCGAAGTTAACGGATGTTTGCTTGTTGAAGTTGCTCTTGAAAATGTATCAGAGTTTGAAAATCAATTTGCCGAGTTGCCATTCAACAAAATTGGCATAGTCACAACTGACCAATCTCTTAAACTTGGCAACGAAGAAATTTCCGTCGAAGAACTCGTCCGCGCCTTCAACACCTATAACCTATGAAACCAAAAGCTCTCGTTCTCCAAGCCCGCGGCTCCAACCGCGATTTAGACGTGATGGATGCATTAACGCTTGCAGGCGCAGACCCAACTGGAGTTCCACTCAATGAGCTGCGAATGAATAACACGCTCTTTCGTAACTTCAATCTGCTTGTGCTTCCTGGTGGCTTCTCCTACGCTGATGCGTTGGGCGCAGGCAAACTATTGGCCCTTGATCTTGCATCCTACTTCGTTGAAGAAATTTCCGCATTCGTGGAATCAGGCAAACCTGTAATCGGTATATGCAATGGTTTTCAAGCGTTGGTGAAATCGGGGATATTGCCAGGTGAAGGAACGAAAGAAGAAAGAAGTAAGAAGGATTCTTCGATAACACTTACTTTTAACCAACACGGTCACTTTGAATGTCGCTGGATAAATCTAAAACCAGTTTCAAAAAAATGTATCTGGACAAAAGACTTAAGTGAAAGGATCACCTGCCCTATAGCACATGGCGAAGGTAATTTTCAAACTACAGAACTCTTCCCAATTTCTTCTTTCATTGAACAGGACCAAATTGCTCTTGCTTATATCAATTCTGATGGTTCATTAGCTAACGGAGAATATCCAAATAATCCCAATGGTTCTATTCTAGATATTGCTGGGATTTGTAACCCTCAAGGTAATGTGCTGGGATTAATGCCGCATCCTGAGAATCACATCCACACTTGGCAGCATCCACGTCACACACGCGGTGAAACCGGCGGCAGCGGATTGAAACTATTTGAGAATGGTGTGAAGTACGCAAAGCAAGTATAAATTATTGACAAACGGAGTAATTATGATTTCACAAGATAAATTAATAGGGTTAATTCCACAGGCATTAGATGAAACAAACTTGCCTTTGGAAGGAAAACAATCAGGCAAGGTGCGTGATTGGTATGACCTTCCCAATGGACAAAGACTTATTGTCACAACAGACCGCTTGTCTGCATTTGACCGTATTCTCGCAAAAGTTCCGTATAAAGGTCAAGTCCTGAATCAATTGTCTGCCTGGTGGTTTGAACAAACGCAGGATATTATCCCAAATCATCTTATTTCATTACCCGACCCAAATGCTTCCATTGTGCGGGTGGCTGAACCAATTCTCGTCGAAGTGATTGTGCGCGGATATATCACCGGCGTTACATCCACAGCCTTGTGGTATCGCTATTCATTAGGTGAACGGGAGATTTATGGTTATACATTCCCTAATGGATTGCAGAAAAATTCTGCTCTGCATGAACCGATCATTACGCCAACCACCAAAGGCGGAGAGACAGGCCATGATGAACGCTTGACCTGTGCCGAAGTTGTAGAAAAAGGTTTGCTTGATGCAAAAACATGGGACCGAGTCCAAGCCGCTGCATTAGCCGTCTTCAAACGCGGACAAGAGTTGGCGAATAAAGCAGGCTTAATCCTTGTGGACACCAAATATGAATTCGGTATCGCAAGTGATGGAAGTGTGGTTCTGATCGATGAAGTACACACGCCTGATTCCTCCCGTTTCTGGAAAGCTGATACATTTGAAGCACTATTTGCCGCTGGAGAAGACCCTGAAAATTTCGATAAGGAATTTGTCCGCATTGCTTATGCGGATAAAGGATATCGCGGCGACGGTGAAATTCCTGATATGCCTGCTGAGTTATGGGCATCTGCGAGTGAGCGTTATATAACAATTTATGAAACGCTTACGGGTGAAACATTCATTCCTGGAGATTATCCTGTTGAAGCGCGGCTTGTTGATAATTTGAAAAAGGCTGGAGTTATTTAATTATGTCAAAACCACTTGTTGTTATTCTGATGGGCTCCAAAGCGGATATGGAACACTGCAAAAAAATATCCGATGCCTGTAAAGGATTTGGCATTGAGACAGTTATGCGTGTTGGGTCTGCGCATAAAACGGCAGAACATGCATTAGCAATTTTGCGTGAGTACGAATCAAATGGAAGACCAAAAGTTTATATTACCGTAGCAGGACGTAGCAACGCTTTGAGTGGATTTACAGATGGTTTTGTAACCTCGCCAGTCATTGCCTGTCCGCCCCCATCCGAATCGTTTGGCGGTGCGGATATTTATTCGTCGCTGAGGATGCCATCGGGTATTGCTCCTGCGGTTGTACTGGAACCTGTCAACGCGGCGTTGTTCGCCGCAAAAATTTTCGGGTTGATGGATGAATCGGTACGGGAGCAGGTAAAGGTGAGTCAGAAGCGGGCAGCAGATAAAGTCATAGAGGACGATGCGAGTGTCAAGTAACCAGTCAGAAGATGTAATGAAATTTGATTTGGAGGATGATTCTCCAAAAGAGGAGTGCGGCGTAATTGGAATTTTTGCTCCGAATGAAGATGTGGCGCGCATGACCTTTTTTGGATTGTACGCACTTCAGCATCGCGGACAGGAAGCAGCGGGTATGGCCGTAGCGGATGGGCAGACAATGTCCACATATAAGGGAGTAGGACTGGTTTCACATGTTTTTACGCCTGCTGCCATGGCAGACTTAAAAGGGCATTATGCGATTGGTCATACTCGTTATTCCACAACAGGCTCATCGTCCTTGCGGAATGCCCAGCCTTTTATGATCGAAACTATTCATGGACCGTTGGCACTGGCACATAATGGAAATTTAATTAATTCAGCAGAACTTAGAAATGAATTGATGGAACAGGGCGTTGGTTTTTCGTCATCTTCTGATAGTGAAGTGATGACGTTGATGCTGGCACGCAATGGTGAGGGTACATGGGAGGAGCGCATCAAGCACGCCATGAAGAAATGGGTGGGCGCGTACTCGCTGGTGATTCTTACGCGTGATTGTGTGTATGCAGTGCGCGACCCATGGGGATTCCGTCCGTTGTGTATTGGACTTTTGCCGAGCGGCGGACACGCTGTCGCATCTGAAACTGGTGCTTTGCAAACGCTTGGATGTGAAGCCATACGTGATGTGAAACCTGGTGAAGTTGTTTCTCTTTCAAATAGTGCGCTTAAGGTGATGCAAGCTCTTCCACCAATAAAACCATCGGCCATGTGTGTGTTTGAACATATTTATTTTGCACGCCCTGACCAGATATGGGACGGCGTCAATGTGCACCATGTACGTCAAAGGCTTGGCGAAGAATTGGCAAGAGAGATGTGCAATAATTCCATGGATGTTGGGCTAATGGCCGATGTAGTGATTCCTGTCCCTGATTCATCTACACCTGCGGCAATCGGGTTTTCACACGAAAGCGGAATTGCTTATAACGATGGCTTTATCAAAAATCGATATGTTGGCCGAACATTTATTGAGCCAACGGATTCACTTCGTAAACGCGGTGTGGCACTAAAGTTTAATGTTATCAACGAGAATGTGCGCGACAAGCGCGTGATGATGATCGATGACAGTATCGTGCGCGGCAATACAACAGGCCCATTGATAAAGTTACTGCGTAATGCAGGAGCAAAGGAAGTGCATGTTGCCATTACTTGTCCGCCGATTGCACATCCATGCTTCATGGGCGTGGATATGGGCAAGCACGACAATTTGATCGCTCACAAAAGAACGGTTGACGAGATACGCGAATTCTTTGGTGCAGACAGTTTATATTATTTATCTTTGGATGGAATGATGCGAGCCGTAGGGCGACAGGGTGGATTTTGTCAGGCGTGTTTCACGGGGGAGTATCCGATTCCAGTGGATATGTCATCAGTCAAGACAGGTTTTGAAAAGGTAACAAAATAGATGATGAATGTTTTAATTATCGGCTCAGGTGGACGAGAACACGCATTGGCATGGAAAGTGGCACAATCTTCGAGATTGACGAAACTTTATACTGCACCTGGAAACCCAGGCACAAGTTTATGCGGCGAAAATGTTTTACTTGATGTGAGCAATCATGATGATGTTGTCCGCTTTTGTAAAGAGAAGCAGATTGATCTGGTAATCATCGGTCCTGAAATTCCGCTTGCAGATGGTTTGACAGATTCATTGTCAACAAATTCGATCCGCTGCTTTGGGCCGAGTCAAGCCGCGGCGCAGATCGAAGCGTCTAAAGTTTTTTCTAAAAATTTTATGGCACGTCATCATATTCCAACGGCGCGTTATGCCACGTTCACTCGTCTCGATGAAGCACTTAGTTATTTAGATCACGTTGATTATCCAATTGTTATCAAGGCATCAGGGCTTGCCGCTGGCAAAGGCGTGATCTTACCAGACACGCTTGAAGAATCAGAAGCGACGCTTAAATCGATTTTGATTGAAAAGACATTTGGTGATGCTGGCGAGGAAGTTGTGATCGAAGAACGATTGAGCGGGCAGGAAGTTTCGTTGATGGTGTTCACAGATGGAAAATCGATTGCGCCGATGATTCCTGCGCAAGATCACAAACGCTTGCTTGATGGTGATCGCGGTCCTAACACGGGCGGCATGGGTGCGTATGCGCCTGCTCCGATTTTTACAAAAGATTTATTGAATGAAGCATTGGACTCTGTGTTGAAGCCCGCCATAGATGGATTACGAAGCGAGGGGACTCTATTTGTTGGAGTCTTATACGCGGGTCTGATCCTAACGGAAAACGGAATCAGCGTTCTGGAATTTAATGCGCGCTTTGGCGACCCAGAAACGCAAGTGGTACTTCCATTACTTGAAACGGATTTGCTGGACATTGCGGATGCATGTGTAGATGGAAATTTGAAGGACATCAATATACTTTGGAAAAATGACGCAGCGGTTTGCCTAGTATTAGCAAGCAAGGGATATCCAGAAAAAGTAGAGATAGATAAACCAGTTGTGTTTGGTGAATTACCTGAGAATGTTATTTGCTTTCATGCTGGGACAAAAATGGAGAATGAAAAAGTCTTCACATCAGGCGGACGTGTATTCGGGTTAACCGCCTGGGCAAATGATATTGAATCCGCAATTGATGATGTTTATTCAAATGTAAAAAACGTTTCCTTTGATGGGATGCAGTATCGCAAAGATATTGCATATCGTGCATTGGAAGGTTCAAAATGACGAAGTCTGATTACGGCTCTGCGGGTGTGGATATTGATGCTGGCAACCGCGCTGTAGATTTAATG
The DNA here is from genome assembly GCA_014379595.1 of Anaerolineales bacterium. GTDB lineage: Bacteria > Chloroflexota > Anaerolineae > Anaerolineales > Villigracilaceae > Villigracilis. The sequence goes on along the minus strand of JACMLM010000029.1, from coordinate 68,584 downwards.
AAAGATGCGGTCAAGTCCACATACAATTCATCTGTGTTGGCGGGTATTGGTTCCTTTGGTGGATTATTCGATGCATCTGCTTTGAAAGAAATGAAGTCACCCGTGCTGGTCGCCTCTACCGATGGAGTTGGCACGAAGGTGAAATTGGCTTCATCCGTTGGACGCTATCGCGGCATCGGACACGACATTGTCAATCACTGTATCAACGATATTCTTGTACAAGGCGCTCGTCCACTTTTCTTTATGGATTATTTTGCTACATCCAAACTCGACCCTGAACAAACTGCTGAAGTCGTAACTGGCATTGCAGAGGCCTGCAAAGAATCTGATGTGGCGTTACTTGGCGGCGAAACCGCCGAAATGCCAGGAGTGTATCAGCCAAACGAATTTGATGTTGCTGGAACGATCATTGGGATAGTTGAGCAAGAAAATATCCTGCCGCGCAATAATCTCAAAGCAGGCGATATGTTAATTGGCCTGAAATCCAGTGGACCGCACACGAACGGATATTCTCTAATCCGTAAAATCTTTGCAGATATACCACTCGATACATTTTCCCCTGAACTCAACAGCTCTCTTGCTGATGCCTTACTAGCTCCACATCGTTCTTATTATTCTGTTCTCCACTCTCTGCTTTCTGACATTAAAGCATTGGCCCACATCACTGGCGGCGGATTCATCGAAAACCTTCCGCGTGTTCTTCCAGAAAACTTGGATGCAAATATCAAGCTCGGTTCATGGCCTGCCTCGCCTTTATGGAATCTCATTCAACAAAAAGGAGAAATCGATACTGAAGAAATGTATCGTGTCTTCAATATGGGAATTGGCATGATCGCAATTGTGGATAAAGATACAGTTTCCAAAATTCAAAACTTGATACCAGAAACGACTTTTGTGATCGGCGAACTTGTCGAAGGTCATAAAAAGGTTCAACTCGTTAATTAAGGATTTATTGATGTCATCTTCTCTTCCTCTCCGTTATGGAGCTAATCCACAGCAAGCGCCTGCTCGTGTCTTCATGAAATCTGATGCGGATTTGCCCATCACTGTTCTCAGCGGTTCCCCTGGATATATAAATCTACTGGATGCATTGAATTCCTGGCAGCTCGTCAGCGAGTTGAAGTCTGCAATTAACTTACCCGCTGCGGCATCCTTTAAACATGTCAGCCCATCCGGAGCGGCAGTTGCTAATCCGCTTTCGGATGTGCTCAAGAAAATCTACTTTGTAGATGACATCGAACTCTCGCCACTTGCTACTGCCTACGCCCGAGCGCGTGGTGTGGACCGCATGTCTTCTTTCGGTGATTGGATTGCACTCTCTGAAACTGTTGATGTTCCAACTGCGAAACTCATCAGCCGCGAAGTCTCTGACGGTGTCATTGCTCCCGCTTATGAACCAGAAGCACTTGATATCCTCAAAAAGAAAAAGCAAGGCAAGTATGCGGTTGTCCAAATTGACCCTGACTATGAGCCGTCTGATTTGGAAACCCGTGACGTCTTTGGCATCACATTTGAACAGCATCGTCATGATCGACTTGTCACATCTGCGGACTTTGCAAACACTGTCACCAAAAACAAAGACCTTCCCGAAAGCGCCATCCGCGATATGTTGATCGCATGGATCACACTCAAGTACACACAGTCCAATTCAGTCTGTTATGCCGTAGATGGGCAAGTGATCGGCGTAGGCGCAGGACAACAATCACGTGTACATTGTGCCCGCCTCGCTGGCTCCAAAGCGGACTTGTGGCGACTTCGTCAACATCCATCCGTTTTAAATCTCCCTTTCAAACCTGGCGTCAAACGTCCTGACCGTGATAATGCTATTGATCAATTTCTACAACCCGATGTCACCGAAGCAGAAAAATCCAACTGGACGAATGTATTCACAGAATCGCCGAACCAACTCACAGTTGAAGAGAGACGCGAGTGGTTGGATGGCATGTCTGATGTCGTTCTCGGCTCCGATGCCTTTTTCCCATTCCGTGATTCCATTGACCGTGCTGTCAGAAGCGGCGTGAAATATGTCTTGCAGCCAGGCGGTTCCAACCGCGATGAAGATGTGATTGCCGCGTGTGACGAATATGGCATGACCATGGTTTTCAGCGGCGTGCGCTTGTTTCATCATTAAATAAAAATGACATCCCGCCTTGTCGTCTTCATCTCTGGAAATGGTTCCAACTTACAAGCAATCCTCAATGCGTGTGAGTCAGGTGAACTTGATGCAGTTGTTGTATCTGTTATCAGCAACAAAGCCGAAGCACACGGATTAACTCGCGCACTCAACGCAGGAATTGAAGGAATACATTTTGCGAAGGTGGAAAACGAATCTCGCAATGAATACGATTTACGATTAGCAAACTATGTAGCTACCAAACAACCTGACTACATCATCCTCGCTGGCTGGATGCGGATTCTCACTTCCAATTTTCTTGATCACTTCCCAAACCGTATTATTAACATACATCCCGCTTTACCAGATACATTCCCCGGCACGCACGCCATCGAAAGAGCTTATGATGCTTATCAAAGCGGAGAAATAAAACACACAGGCGTCATGATTCATCTCGTCCCTGATGAAGGTGTGGATAATGGCCCCTTACTAGCAACTGAAATAGTCCCCATTCACCAAACCGATACATTAGAATCTCTTGAGGAACGTGTTCATGAAGTAGAACATGAGCTCTTAGTAAAAACAATTAATGAATGGATATTTTCTCAAACTACTTGGAAATCTTTTGAAGATGGGCAAACAATCGGATCAATTGGTCCTGAGGAAGGCATAATTGTATTTGATGAGTTTCATGAATATGGAGCAAGAATCACTCTTGAAAAAGATGGTGTTACAGCACCTTGGGCTATAACTTGCGGAGGCGGGTTTGTGCATACTGTTTTTTTCAAAACAAGAGAACAAGCAGAAAAAGCTTACCTGTTTATGAAATTTGATCTATGGAAAATCTTTCAAATAGCAAATGAAAAAGAGGAAGAATTTTATTTGAGCGTCAAAGAGTTTGTCAAAAAACACTAACATTAAGAAAAATCTGTTTTATAAAATTTAGGAGTTTCTAATGCCCACTGCAATTCTCTCCGTTCACAACAAAACTGGACTCATTGATTTCGCCAAAGGACTAACCTCCCTCGATTGGACTCTACTCGCCTCTGGCGGCACAGCCAAGCTTTTGCACGAAAATAATATCAACGCCACCGAAGTTGCCGATTACACAAAGTCACCTGAGCTCCTTGGCGGACGTGTAAAAACTTTGCATCCTGCAATTCATGGCGGTTTGCTTGCGCGTCCGACCGAGTCCGATCACAATGAACTCCTCGCTCTCGGCTGGGATTATATTGATCTCGTCGCCGTCAATCTTTATCCATTTGAAGAGACCATCGCCAAGCCAAATGTCACGTATGCCGATGCCATCGAAAATATTGACATCGGCGGCGTCACCCTCATTCGCGCCGCCGCAAAAAATCATGAACGTGTTACCCTCGTCTGCGATCCCGCCGATTATGCCGAAGTGCTGTCCGTGCTTGAACATGGCGAAATTCCGTTTGAAGTCAGAAAAAAACTCGCGGTCAAAGGTTTCAAGTCCACTGCAAATTACGATACGCTCATCTCAAATTATTTGGATCAATAAATGACAGACCCTCTCAATCTTCTTTCTTCTTTGGATGGCCGCTACGCAAACTTAACTACCCCTCTCAGCGGACATTTCTCTGAGTTTGCTTTTCTACGCGATAGAGTCCGCATCGAACTTGACCTGTTGCCTGCTCTTTCCAAAATCAGTTTGATTCGCCCTTTGACTGATTCCGAATCCGCGCAGCTCAAATCCATTCAATCAAATTTCTCCTTAGCTGACGCAGAATCGATTCAAGCCCACGAACGCGAGACTCGTCACGACGTAAAAGCCATCGAATATTTTTTGCAGGATAAATTAAAGGAATCATCTCTCAAAGATCTACTACCCTGGATTCATTTTGGTCTGACTTCTGAAGACGTAAATAACATCGCTCAAGTAATAGCATTGCGCGACTCTCGCAATTCAATATTGCTTCCCACATTAGATATACTCATCAACTCATTGCGTGAATTTGCCAAAGAAACTCGCTCCCTTCCCATGCTCGCCCGCACGCACGGACAGTTCGCCGTCCCAACCACATTGGGAAAGGAATTCGCCATTTATATTGCTCGCCTGAAAACTGCAAGAGACGAAATCGCCGCGCATCGCCTTGAAGCCAAGTTGACAGGTGCAGTTGGCAATCTTAATGCTTTACAAGCTGCCTTTCCTCAAACAGATTGGCTTGCTTTCAGTAAAGAGTTTATTGCACAATACGATCTTGAACCAAACCTGATCACAACCCAAATTCTGCCATATGATAATTGGATTCGTTATTTCGACGCATTACGGCTAACGAATTCCATCTTGATTGATTTTTCTCAAGACGTTTGGCGCTACATCAGTGACGGTTATCTAAAACAGGCTGTTGTGAAAGGTGAAGTGGGTTCTTCGACCATGCCCCAAAAAGTTAACCCGATTGACTTTGAAAATGCAGAAGGCAATCTTGGGGTTGCAAATTCGCTCTTCACACATTATGCCCAAAAACTGACAGTCTCGCGTTTACAACGTGACTTGTCCGATTCCACTGTCCGACGTACTTTTGGGACGGCGCTTGGGCATACACTGGTCGCATGGATCAATTTACAGCGTGGCATGAGTCGCATTGCTGCTGACGAAGAAAAGATCAAAGCTGAGTTAAATGCTCATTGGGAAGTTATCGCTGAGGGCGCACAGACTATTCTTCGTGCAATCGGAAAACCTGATGCGTACGAGTCGCTCAAACAGCAGACGCGAGGCCGCGTCGTAACAGAAGCAGATTACAGGTCATGGTGCAAAGCGATTGATGTGGATGAGGAAATGCGAAAGCGTTTGCTGAATCTATCGCCAGAATCCTATATCGGATTAGCCATCCAATTGACTGATAGTGTGCTTGCCAAATCCAGTTGACGTGGTATACTGCCATCCAATATGAATTCAATGTTCGCGCACAATCATCATGTACATCATCACATGCCCAGAAAGACCGGGAGATTCTTTGCGCGTACCTGAACGAGATTAACAGGATAGTGTGCTTTGTAATATCAAACCCCGGTCATTGATCGGGGTTTTTGTTTTTTCGGAATGCGGACTTTAGTCCGCTTGAATATGCTCAATATCATTTAACTTTAAGGATTATCTATGCTCTCACAACAAACCATCCGACTCTCTCTTCCATCCAAAGGCCGTCTTGAAAGTGACGCGCTGGATTTTCTCACTGCGGCAGGATTGAAGATATTCAAGCCAAATCCGCGCCAATATCAGGCGGAGCTGCCTGCGCTGCCCGAATTGGGAGTCATCTTTCAACGCCCCGGCGATATTGTTGTCAGCGTGCGCCAAGGCAGCATCGATTTTGGAATCACCGGCCTCGATATGATCGAGGAAAAACGCGGCGACAACCGTGATATTCTCATTCTGCATGATGCACTTGGTTTTGGAAGTTGCGCTCTAACGTTGGCCGTTCCAGAAATTTGGAAAACAGTGACAGATGTTACATCACTCAAAGAATATGTAGCTACGTTGGCAAGACCATTGCGTGTGGCAACAAAATTTCCTATTCTGACAGAACGCTTTCTTACAAAACATAATATTTCTCACACCCTGATTTCTGCTGAAGGTACGCTCGAAACTGCGCCCACAATTGGCTATGCTGATATTATTTCTGATCTGGTTTCATCAGGTCAAACATTATTGGATAACCGACTTCGCCCTTTGACTGATGGAGTTATTCAACCATCTCAAGCTGTTTTGATCGCGAATCGCAAAGCCTTACAGACTCGTCCTGAAGTTTTAGAAATGGCGCGTCGTTTGTTGGAATATATCGAAGCTCATATGCGCGCCAAGGATAATCTGCTGGTCATTGCAAACATGCGCGGCGAAAATGCGGATGTCATCACTCAAAAAATATTTACGCAAACTTCAGTGGGTGGTTTACAAGGACCAACCATCAGCCCAATCGGCGTACGCGATGGATCACCAAATTGGTATTCTGCTACAGTCGTGGTGCGCCGCGATCACTTGCCGCAAGCTATTTCTGAATTGCGTTTAATCGGCGGCAGCGGCATTATCGTTTCGCCCATCACTTATATTTTTGAAGAAGAGCCGCCGCGTTACAGCGCCATGCTAAAAGCTCTCGAACAAGGTGATGCTCATGCTTAAACAATATGATCCACAAACTGCAAAACAAACCATCCTCAAACGCACTCCACCTGATGAATTCCCTGTCAGTCAACGAGTGTTGGACAGTATCGAAAAACTCTTCGGCAAATCTTTAACGCCCGAAGAGGCAGTAACCAAAATTTTAAAAGATGTGCGGATGAATGGCGACTCAGCGCTTCAAAAGTGGACTCTCACCCTCGATTCAATCGACCTTCAGCCTGCTCCCGTTTCAAAGGACTTAATCCAAGCTGCATTAGATTCGCTCCCGCCCGAACAACGTGATGCTCTCAAAAAAGCAGCTGCCCGTATTGAATTATTTCATCGCAAGCAACCGTTGACTTCATGGTTCACGAATGAACTCGGCGGCACACTCGGGCAGATCATCCGTCCGATTCAACGTGTGGGGTTATATATACCGGGTGGAACAGCTCCGTTACCCTCCACTGTTTTGATGAGTGCGATTCCAGCGCGGGTTGCAGGTGTGAAAGAGATTGTGGTTGTTACGCCGCCTTCGCTCCAACCGCCGTCCTCGGCGGTGCCTGTCAACCCAATGATTCTTGCAGCTTGTGCCATCGCTGGCGTAGACAAAGTTTATCTGCTCGGTGGCGCACAGGCAATTGCCGCATTAGCATATGGCACTGAAACGATTCAGCCAGTAGATAAAATCTTCGGCCCTGGGAATTTATTCGTCACCCTCGCCAAGCGACAAGTTTACGGCGTGGTTGGTATTGACGGGTTGGCTGGCCCAACCGAAACAGTTGTCATCGCCGATGAGTCCGCTAACCCTGCATGGATTGCAGCAGATTTGCTTGCACAGGCCGAACATGACTTTTTGGCCTCAGCTATTTTGCTCACTCCATCCCAAGCATTGATAGAAGAGGTTCAAGTTGAAATAGGACAACAACTTGAACAACTCAGCCGCGCAGAAATCATAACTGCTTCACTTGAGAATCGCGGTGGTGCTGTATTGACTCGTGATTTAGATGAAGCTATACAACTGGCAAACGATTATGCTCCCGAACATCTTGCTTTGTCAGTTAGAGATCCATGGCGCTGGGTTGAAAAAATAAATAATGCAGGCGGAGTATTTGTTGGTGAACATTCTTTTGAAGTACTTGGCGATTATCTTGCTGGGCCAAGCCATGTTATGCCAACAGGCGGTTCTGCGCGTTTTGCATCTCCGCTCAATGTGTGGGACTTTGTAAAAATTATCAGCTTGATAGCGCTCGACGAAAACACTGCACAGGCTATCAATCCGATAGCAGCGACGATTGCTACATCCGAAGGCTTGGATGCACATACTAATGCCGCGCTAATCCGCTTGGAGAAGTCAGCATGAAAATTCGCAAACACCTTGAATCACTTCCGCCATATACACCCATCGAACCATTTGAAGTGTTGTCTGCTCGAATTGGACGAACTCCAGATCAAATCGTCAAACTTGATGCAAACGAAAATCCATATGGGCCGTTACCTGCTGTCCGTGAAGCATTGGGAAGCATGGACTTTCCACATATCTATCCCGACCCTGAAAGCCGCGCTCTGCGAAAATCGCTTGAACAATTTACAGGAGTATCCGCAGAATATCTTTTGGCTGGTTCAGGTGCAGACGAGCTACTTGATTTGCTCATGCGTTTTTTACTTGAACCAAATGATTACATCATTTCGTGTCCGCCAACATTTGGCATGTATTCTTTTGATGCAGAGTTGAATGCGGCGCGTATGATCGAAGTTTCACGTAACACAGATTTTTCACTAGACATGGATTCCATTCGCAAAGCCGTGGAAACTTATCAACCAAAAATTTTATTCATTGCATCGCCCAATAACCCTGATGGCTCTTTGCTTGATAAAAACATAATAGATGAGTTGCTAGCTTTGCCTTTGCTAATCGTGTTGGATGAAGCTTATATTGAATTTGCTGATGATGATCTTGGTGCCAGCTTGAGTCGTATTCGTGAAGTTCCATCACGAGAAAATTTGGTAGTCTTGCGGACCTTCAGTAAATGGGCAGGACTTGCTGGCTTGCGAATCGGATATGGCGCATTCCCATCTTGGCTCATGCCAACTTTATGGAAAGCAAAACAACCATACAATGTAAATATGGCGGCGAGTGTAGCAGCACAGGTTTCATTGGAAAATACAGATCAATTAATAAAAGTTGTCGAGCTTCTCAAAACAGAACGGAAAAGATTATTTGATGAATTACAACTGATTCCATTTTTAAAACCTTATCCGACTCAATCAAATTTTATTTTATGTCAGGTCATCGGAAGAGATGCATCTGAATTAAAGACAAAATTGGCACAAGAGCATGGAATCTTTATCCGTTATTTCAACAAGCCTGGTCTAAGAGATCACATTCGTATCAGTGTTGGCAGACCGGAAGATACAAATACATTAATCAAGGCTCTAAAGGAGTAATCATGCGAACCGCAGAAATATCACGTCAAACAAATGAAACACAAATTGAAATCAAACTAGACTTGGATGGAACGGGCAAATATGAAATTTCGACAGGAGTTGGTTTTCTCGACCATATGCTCACCCACCTCGCCGTGCATGGATTATTCGACCTCACCATAAAAGCACAGGGCGACTTGCATATCGACACACATCACACAGTAGAAGATGTAGCTTTAGCTTTAGGTCAAGCCTTTGACAACGCACTCGGCGACCGCAAAGGAATTATCCGTATGGGCGATTCCTTTGTGCCAATGGATGAAACGCTGGCCCATGTTGCAATTGACTTGTCAGGTCGTCCGTACTCTGTAATTCAAGCAGAATGGCATTCGCCATATGTGGGAAATATCCCAACTACTTTGTTTCCACATTTTTTCGAGTCATTTGCTGTTACTTCGCGTTGTAATTTACATGCGCGAGTTTTATATGGGCGCGATGACCATCATCAAGCTGAGGCTTTATTCAAAGCCTGGGCACGTGCACTGGATGTCGCGACTCAACTTGATCCGCGCCGCGTTGGAGTCATCCCATCCACAAAAGGAACATTGACCAAATGAAAGATGTCATTTTGATCGATGCTGGTACAGGCAATCTCCGTTCGGTACAAAAGGCATTGGAAACTATCGGGGCTAACGTAATCCGCACCGATGACCCACACGCTGTAAGGCGAGTTTTAACTAGAAAACATGTCGTTCTACCCGGTGTGGGTGCGTTTGGTGATTTTATGTCTGGGTTGCGGGCGCGCGGGTTGGAAGATTCTGTTAAAGAGATTATTCAAAAAAAGATTCCTTTGCTAGGTATTTGTGTTGGTATGCAAGCTTTGTTTGATATTGGCGAAGAGATGGGCGAGCACAAAGGTCTTGGTATCTTATCTGGCAAAGTAATTGCATTCCCGAAAATTTCCGAGCTAAAGATTCCCCATACTGGCTGGAATCAAATTGACTTTAAAAAAGATGCGTTGCTTTTTAATCAAGTAGATGATGGTGCGTATGTCTACTTCAATCATTCGTATTATTGTCAGCCAGAGAATCCAGTGGATATTCTTGCAGCCACTGATTATGGTTTGAAGCTTGTGTGCGCGGTACAGCATGAAAATGTTTTCGGCGTGCAATTCCATCCTGAAAAAAGTCAGCATGTTGGATTGCAAATTCTGAAAAACTTTTTGGAGACGACATGAGTTTTATTGTATATCCTGCAATTGATCTGCGCGGCGGGAAAGTTGTGCGCTTGAAAGAAGGCGACCCGAATCGTATGACTTCATACAGCGATGACCCTACGCAAACTGCAACGCAATGGTTAAGTGCAGGTGCAGCCTGGTTGCATGTAGTTAATTTAGATGGTGCATTTGGTGAAATTGATTCGGCAAATCAAATTGCACTGGAATCAATTTTGAAACTTGGTGCATTCGTGCAATTTGGCGGCGGAATGCGTTCACTGGATTCAATTGAACAAGCATTTGAATTAGGTGTGAGCCGAGTGGTACTTGGAACGATTGCAATTGAACAGCCTAAAGTTGTGCAAGATGCGTTGAAAAAGTTTGGCACAGAAAAAATTGCCGTTGGAATTGATGCACGCGATGGACTCGTACGTGTGCGCGGCTGGAAAGATGACAGCGGAATCTCTGCTGCTGACCTCGCGCTTAAAATGCGGACCTTTGGCTTGCGCACTGTTATCTTTACAGATATTGGCAGAGATGGTTTGGGCAGCGGGTTGAACATCGTATCCACCCGCAAGTTAGCTGACGTGAGCGGACTCGATGTGATCGCTTCTGGTGGTGTGCATATATTGGATGATGTGATTGCGGCGCGCGATGCAAATTTATCTGGCACAATCATTGGGCGTGCACTATATGAAGGCACGATTGATTTAAAAGAAGCGCTGAACGGAGTTGGAAATGCTGGCTAAAAGAATTATTCCATGTCTTGATATCAAGGATGGACGTGTCGTGAAAGGCGTGAACTTCATCAACCTGCGTGATGCAGGTGATCCCGTGGAACAGGCGCGACTCTATGATGAACAAGGTGCAGACGAGTTGGTCTTTCTTGATATCTCTGCAACAAATGAAGGCCGCAAGACAACACTGGAATTGGTGAGCCGTGTGGCAGAAACTGTTTTCATGCCGCTGACAGTTGGCGGCGGAATCCGCGAAGTGGCTGATATGCGGAATCTACTGCTTGCTGGCGCAGATAAAGTAAGTGTCAATTCGGCAGCAGTAAAGAGGCCTGAGTTATTATCTGAAGGAGCATCTCGTTTTGGTGCTCAATGTATCGTGCTTGCAATCGATGTGCGCCGCAATAATTCCAATTGGGAAGTTTATGTCAACGGTGGACGAGTCTCAACAGGGATAGGCGCTATCGAATGGGCAGTCCGCGGCGTCGAATTGGGTGCAGGCGAAATTTTATTAACCAGCATGGATGCAGATGGAACACTTGCAGGATATAACATTGAATTAACTCGTGAGATTGCAGAAGCTGTATCCGTGCCTGTGATTGCTTCCGGGGGAGCTGGGAATATGTCACACTTTGCAGAGGTACTCACTGAAGGCAAAGCAGATGCTGCATTGGCTGCTTCATTATTTCATGATGGAAAGTTAAAGATTGCAGAGCTGAAAAAAGAATTGAGATCATTGAATATCCCTATCCGAAGGTAAATATGACTTTATCCATATCTGAACTTAGATTTAATTCTCGTGGTCTTATTCCTGCGATTGTGCAGGACGTCAACACAAATCAAGTGTTGACGTTGGCGTACATGAACAAAGAATCTTTGCGACTTACACTTGAAAAGAAAGAAACTGTCTTCTGGTCACGCAGCCGCAATGAGCTATGGCACAAAGGTGAGACTTCTGGAAATATTCAGAAAGTGATTGAGATAAAGATAGATTGTGATGCAGACACACTTTTAATTCTTGTTCAACCTGCTGGTCCTGCCTGTCACACAGGCGAACAAAGTTGTTTTTACAGAAACTTAAAGGAAGAAAACTAATGGATATTCAAGCTTTGTTCGATGTAATTGAGAATCGAAAAAATAATCCAAACGAGAAATCTTATACATCTAGTCTTTTCAAAGAAGGTCTGCCGAGGATCGCGCAAAAAGTTGGTGAAGAAGGCACCGAAGTTGTGGTCGCTGCGCTCGCTCAAGCAGATCAACGCCTCATCGAAGAAATCGCGGACCTCACTTTTCACACACTCGTCTTATTATCTGCCCGCGGATTAACTCCTGCAGATGTGCTGGCTGAGTTGGAGAAGCGACATAAATGAAAAAGGTGATTCTGCTCGATATTGACGGTGTGCTCGTTCATCACGGCGGATACCGCGCCGCCTTGCATGCCACGTTAAATCATTTTGCCAACCTGATGGGATTGTCACATTTTGATTTTCCAGAGGAAAAACTGGCAGAGTTGGAGAAGCGCGGAATTTTTAGCGAATGGGATATGGTTCCGCTATTGCTGGCTGCATTATGGAATGACATTCTTTCCCAGTACCCCAATCTAAGCCTACCTACCAACTTGTCTTCTGCAGCGATAGAGACAGGTCGCAATATCAATGGGTATGTGCCTCGCGAACTTGTCATCCCCGAGTTTGAGTTGATCACAGGTTTATATCCTGCAGAATCTGCTTTGCAAAATAAATGCTTTCCATTTATTCCAATAGATCTGAGAACAAATATCTTAAGCCAATCGCGGAATGTAAACTTCTCACATACCATGCGCTTGTTTCAACATTATTCGCTAGGCAGCCGTGTATTTAATGAAACATATAATTTGCCTGCGGAAGTTGAAACGGAATCTTTTTTGCTCACCCATGATCGCTCTAATATTGATGATGCAATCCGTGCAAAACTATGTCAACCAGATGTTTACTTAGCAGGCTTAACAGCTCGCCCATCTGCTCTACCGCGCGAAGTAGTGGATCATTCACATGTGGGGTATGCACCCGAGGCCGAACTTGCCTTGGAACTTGTAAGGCTTGCTAATATCCCCTTGATCGGTTTTGGGAAACTGGAATACCTTGCAACCCAGCGTGGACTTGATGCGGGCGCTTTGATCAAACCATCGCCTGTGCATGCTTTGGCGGCGACTGTTGCGGCATTCACTGGAAATGAATGGGCTGGGTTGCAGTCTGCTGGGGATTGGTTTCAAACGAAAAAACTCAATGGCAATTTTGCAGACTTGCCACGTCAGTTTGAATTATTTGTTGTGGAAGATACACTAGGTGGAATACGATCTACTCAAGCTGCGGGCGAGATTCTTCGACATGCTGGCTTTGATGTGACCGTCCATGCGCTTGGGTTAACTTCTGGCAGTGCTTCCAAGATCGAAGCATTTACTCAAGCAGGTGTTAGACATTTTGAAAATTGGAATATATTAATTAAAGAAGTGGGACTGTAATTGTATTATCCCCCAGCAACTTTGGCTGTGGCAGCAGAACGTGTGTGTACATCCAGCTTTTCAAAGACTGCTTTCAAGTGCCGTTTTACTGTGTTTGTAGTGATATATAACTTTTCAGCAATTTCTTTGTTAGTTAAACCTTGAGCTAATAAATCCAGTACTTCACGTTCCCGATCGGTAAGGGTACTCAATTCGCTCATTGAATGATGTGTCAATCTTGTCTCTTCGACGACACGGCGAAAAGCAGCGCGGTCAAAGGCTTGTTTTTCGATATAGGCAGATATAGAATGTTCAGAATAAATTCTCTGAATTTCATCAGGCTCGGTGATACCGCTGACAACGATGGTCGGAATACCATCAGAGCGAGTAGCAGCCAGTAATTTATAGCCGTCTAGATTCGGGTCTATAGCACCTTTGTCCCAAGTATTGTTTGCTCCTTGCAAGGACAAGTCAATGACAGCTAATGTAAATCTTTCCCTGCGAAGGTATCCAAAGGCATCACCAAACCCTGAGCAAGTGCGAACTTGAAACCCTGCATCTGTTAGGAGTTCTTCAAGAATACTCCTCCATCCTGCATCATCTTCTACAACCAAGGCTTTTTCGCTGGGAAGTTTTTGCGGGGCAGCTTGACCTTTTACAGCGTATGAAGATGTTGTCGTCCCAGAAGCAGGCGTCGGGGTGGTAAGTTGCGGCGGGCTTACGAGAATCCGATAAACAATGTCACGAAATTGACTGCGATGAAAACTTTCCTTGCGAAGAAAAGTGAAGGCACCATAATCAGTGAGCGCGGTAACAGCCAGCTCAACAGTTGCAAAGCCAGTGAGGAGAATTGTGCGGCAGTTGGGGTCAAGACGGCGGACAGCATCCAACACGCGCAGGCCGTCATAATTATTATGATCGTTCGGCGAAAGCGAAAGATCCACCACGGCGAGTCGATGCGGTTGGGCTTTGAGGCTGGTGGATGCTTCATCCAAACTTCCAGCAACATCAACTTCCAAACCGCAATCTGAAAGTATTTCACTTAAGATCTGCTGCCATGAGTGATCGTCTTCAACGACAATCGCGCGAAGAACTTGAGGCGTCATAATAAATTCTCCGCACGCGGGAGACGTAGTACGAAAGTCGCACCATGCTGACCATCGCTCTCAACCATCACAGAACCACCCAGGCGGGCCATCAATGTTTTTACCCACCAAAGACCAAAACCTAATTTACCAGGGTGGCCATTAGCACGCCCTGTAAAATTCAATTCGAAAATTTGATTATGTAATTCTGGGGGAATGCCCGGGCCATTATCAATAACTGACACTTCCACCCATGCAGGAATTGCAAGTCCGCGAATAGAAATATTGCCATTTCCATTCATTGCCGCATTTGCATTTTCAATTAAATTCTTGAACACAAAATTGAGGCTTTGCCCGCCTGCTGTAACTAATGGCAAATCATCAAGACCTTCCACTTTGATATGAACATCTGTGGGAACTTGTACTGAACGAATCGCTTCCAGCACACAGGATGCAATGCGGACTTTTTCCATACGAATAGGACGCAAGTGCGAAAGATTCTCCTGCACGATCTGCATGGCTTCCATTGCACTGCGTTCAATCTCAGTCAGGCTGTTGGTTAGGTAGGAATCAGTTTCCAGTATCTGACGATATTTATCTTGAATGGCTTGAATGCGCACTGGGATGACGCCTACTTTATTATTCATGTTGTGTAATAAATTTGCAGAAATATCGCCCACTGCTGCGAAAGTCTCAGCTGTCCAATGTTGTTCCTGAGAAACATGCAATGCCTGTTGATGAGACTCATTTTGTATCGCCAGCACCGCATAGTGCGCCAAACAAGTGAGCACTTTTTCATCCCATTCTGATTCAGCGATTCGTCCCGCGCCCGAATCTGAACTGAAAACACTAAACGCTCCCAACGCCCGCTCATTGTCATCGCCAGTAAATAATGGCACGATCAAAGCGCGTGACCAATCCTGTGATTCAGGCAAATCACTAGAGATCTTTTTCTTTCGCAGAACTGCCTGCCCGATCAAACCATCTTGCAAAGATATGTTTCCTGGATGGCGATGATCGCCATTTGAAGCAGTTAATATTAATTCATCACCTGAAAGAAGCCAGATAGTACTAGAGGATGTGTTGAGCAGATCATTAGCGGTAGCTGTAAGATGATCAAGCACTTTTTGACATGGCTGAGAAAGAAGTAAGCGTGCAATTTCCTGCAGAGCATCCAGCAATCTCACTTCTTGTATAGCAGTAATGGCATAGGTTGCCAATGACTGCAATACGTGACTATCATCCTCTGTGAAGGCACCGACATGCGGGCTTTCTAAATTAAGGACACCTTCCAAACGTCCGCTTGAATTAACGAGTGGAACAGCCAATTCAGAAAGCATATTCAAATTTGAATCGAGCGGATAATAAATATGTGCCCATGGTTCTGTACGCAAATCTGAAATAAGCGCGGGCTGTTTTGTGCGTGCCACATGAGCCATCACGCTATTTCCATCCAACGGCATCTTTTCGATGATGGGACGATCCATATTGCTGCCGCCTACTGCGTTGGTAATTAAAAACTCTCCACTCTTATCCAACAAACGAAATATCCCATAGCGGGCATTTGTTACTTCAAGAGCCAATTGTAAAATGGATTCAAGAGTTTCTTTTAACCGTAATCGCGAGGAGATGATCAAACCAGCGCGATGCAAACGATTTAGCTCATCTTCCTTGCGAGCCAGATCGCGATGAACTCCGGTCAAGCGGCGCGCATGATAGATCGCCATCGCCGCCTGATTGACAAAGTTATCCAGCATCAATTGTTCAAGCTTTGTAAACTCACGTTCTTCATATAAATAGATATATAAAATTCCCACAATCTGTTCTGCCACGATCAAGGGAAAACATCCAACCGCATTCACGCCCAATGCTGCATGGTATGGATGAACATCAATATCAGGCTCTTCGTACGATAATGTTTTGCCTCTGCGTTGAATGGTGCGAATTCCAATTCCATGTTGACGGGGCGCATCATCTGTATAAGCTGGGTTGACGGCAATAGCATGTCCCTCTGCCTGTGCAGATACCCGCGACTCCGCTTCAAACCTGTCTGTGGCCTGATCATACGTATGAATCACAGCCGAAGACCCAGGCACCACACGAATGGCAGTTTCCACGATCAACTGCAAGCTGATTCCTGCATCTCCTGGACCAATGTGATTAATCGCATCACTGATCTGATTCAGGCTCGCAAGCACCTCAAGCAGTTGGGCTTCATTTTCAGAGGAAGATTGTGATTCTGTACTCATCACATCACTTCATCGCAAGCGCGGTGGAAAAGCTGACAGATATTTTTCTCCATGCTTGGAATTGTAATCCATATAAATAAATACCTAGATTAAGCTTTGGGCAGTTTGCATCACTAGCTGAATGGCAAAATACACAAGTGTGATTCCACACATCAAATTGATCCAACGGAAAAAATTTGATGTCATCCACTGTTTACCCCAAGATACCAAACCAGCCATGAAAAAACTCCATACGATTGCGCCTGCTAGAAAACCCGCAAAGAAGATCGCAAAATGAATCGGTTGTGGGCCGCCTGCAATGGAAGCAAATACAGTTGTGCCAAGCCCAGTCCAAAAAACGATATTGAGAGGATTACCTAAAGACAGAAATGCACCGCTGGCGAAATCTCCACGTGCTGAAGCGGATGCAGATTCATTCAAACCTTTTCCATCGCGAGCATCTTTGAGAGCATCCCATGCAAGTTTAAGCATGAGAAGTATTCCGAGTAAGCTGAGAATTGTTTTGGCGATATTATTTTGAATCAAGAATGCTAAACCAGTCAATGCAATAATCGCCCAAGTGGTATCACCAATCAAGGAACCGAATTGAACATATAAGGCCGGGATAAATCCACGTGCAGTTCCACGACGCACAGTTTCAGCAGTAATGATACCGGGCGGCGCACAAAATGAAATTGCGAGGATGAATGAAGAGATAAGGAGTGGGGTCATATAATTTTGATTTGTTCGTGTAGGGGCGAGGAAACCTCACCCTACCTTATAAAAATAAACCGACAGCCAGATGCAAACTCAAAGGTCAGCAACCAACTGTCGGCTAAGTAGGAGGCGATGTCAGTGGCGCAGATTAGGCGTCAAAGTAGAGAACGTATTCGTGCGGGGTTGGGCGCAGGCGAATGGCATCCACTTCATTGACACGTTTGTACTTGATGTATTCTTCGAGCAAGTCTGGAGTAAAGACTCCGCCCTGAAGCAAGAAGTCGTGATCAGCCTCAAGTGCGTCAAGTACTTCACCAAGAGAACTGGGAACTTGCTTGATGAGCTTCTTCTCGTCAGCGGGCAATTCGTACAAATCGCGATCCTGTGGTTCGCCTGGATCAATCTTGTTCAAGACACCATCAAGACCAGCCATGAGAATTGCAGAAAAAGCGAGATATGGATTGCTGGTTGCATCTGGTGCGCGGAATTCAACACGTTTTGCTTTTGAACTCTTGTTTGCAGGAATACGACAGATGGCAGAACGGTTACGTTGTGAGTAAGCAATGTTTACAGGTGCTTCATAACCAGGAACTAAGCGGCGATAAGAATTGGTGGTTGGTGAAGTGAGCGCAAGCAATGCTGGAGCATGTTTGAGCAAACCACCAATATAGTATTTTGCAGTTTGTGAAAGACCCGCATACCCACTTTCATCATAGAAAACGTTGGTCTTGCCTTTCCACAAAGAAGAGTGAACATGCATACCAGAACCATTGTCACCAAAAATTGGTTTGGGCATGAAGGTTACAGTCTTGCCATTTTGGCGAGCAACATTCTTGATAACGTATTTGTAAAGAAGGAGATCATCAGCCATGCGAGTGAGGGTAGTATAGGTCATGCTCATTTCGCTTTGACCAGCTGTAGCAACTTCGTGGTGATGCAAATCCATGGCAACGCCAGCCGCTTGCATCGCTAACATAAATTTGTTGCGAAGTTCTTGAAGGGTATCGGTTGGAGAGGTTGGGAAATAACCACGCTTGGGCTGAACTTGCCCACCCATGGAGCCTGGATTATTGCTGCTCCACCAAGCTTCTTGTGACTCAATTGAAAAACCTGATTCGTTGGGGGTGGATATGTAGCGAATGCCATCGAAGACGAAGAATTCCGCTTCTGGCGCAAAATAAGCTGTTTCGGCGATACCGGTGCTTTTTAAGTACGCTTCGGCTTTTTGTGCTACATAACGGGGGTCACGTGAATAAGGTTCTTCGGTGAATGGATCGAAAACATTGCAGGAGATAACGAGTGTAGGAGTGATGGCAACTGGGTCAATGAATGCAGTTTCTGGATCAGCTTTGAGAAGCATATCTGATTCGTGAATTTCTTGAAAGCCCCGAATGGAAGAACCATCAAAAGGAATCCCTTCTTTGAAAAAATCTTCTGTGAGCTTTTGAACTGGGATGGTGAAATGCTGCCAGGTTCCAGGGAGATCAATGAAGCGCAAGTCTACAACTTGCACACCTTTTGCCAATTCCAAAACTTCTTTAACTGTCTTTGCCATGAGTCATTCTCCTTACAACGAATTTATTTATTTCGACTTGGGAATTATAGGGTTAGCAGGTAGGGTAAGTCCATTACCCAAACGGGTACACTATTGTGAATATAGGAACAGTCCGATTCAAATGTTGAATCGGACTGTTGGACTACATATTATGTTAGGCTACGCCCGCCATTGCCACTTCCTGACGAGTGTCAATATCGCCTTCATAGGCTAACGCATCGTGTCCGCGTTCTCCAGTACGAATACGGATAACTTCATCCACCGGGTAGACAAAAATTAATCCATCACCTATGTTTCCCGTTTGGGCGGCCTGTTGTATGGTGTTGATTGTTTTTTCAACGTTGTGATCACTTAGGATGATATTAAGCTGCACACGCGGCAGGAAATCCACCTGGTAAGTACCTGTTCTCCCGCTCAATGTGATACCACCCTGACGGCCATGGCCGCGTACTTCGGTGACATTCATTCCGACAATTCCAATGCTATATAGTGCCTTTTTAACATCGTCAAGTTTTTCCTCACGGAAAATGGCTTCTATTTTTTTTGTCATGTCTTATCTCCTTATATCGCTAGGCGAAAGCGCGTTCGCCATGCTCACTAATGTCAAGGCCTACTTCTTCCTCGTTCTCAGTGACACGTAAAGGTGTAAATACGTTCACCAGTTTGGTCAATACAAATGTCATTCCAAAAGAGAACACAATGGATACAGCTACGGCAGCGGCCTGAATCAGTAGTTGATTGGGGTTACCATAGAATAGACCATCAAAGCCGGCTGAGTTAACAGTAGTGGTTGCAAACAAACCTGTTGCCAGTGCACCCCAGGTACCGCCCATACCATGGCAGGCCCATACATCCAACGATTCGTCGAGACCCCATTTTTGACGTAATCGGATGGCATAAAAACTAACGGGTGCAGCAATAGCACCAATAGCGATGGCAGCAAGCGGAGTTACAAAACCTGCAGCAGGTGTAATGGCGACCAACCCCACTACTGCGCCGGTAACGATCCCAAGAACACTGGGTTTATTATCGCGCCAACTGAGGAACATCCAAACCACTGCGGCAGCGGCAGCGGCAGTATTTGTAGTAACAACTGCGTTGACAGCCAGACCATTGGCAGCTAAAGCACTACCGCCATTGAAACCAAACCAGCCCATCCACAAGAGGCCAGCACCTAATACTGTAAATGGAATATTGCTGGGCTCCATGGTTGTTTGTCCGTACCATTTGCGTTTTCCAAGCACGATAGCAAAGGCCAGGGCAGAGAAACCTGCTGTGATATGTACAACTGTTCCGCCTGCAAAGTCCAGCGCGCCCCTGGTGCGCAAAATTCCGCCAACGCCCCATACCCAGTGCGCGACGGGGTCATACACAAAGGTTGCCCATAAAAGAGTAAAAATCAAGAATGCTTTAAAGCGAATTCGTTCGACAAATGCACCAGTGATCAGCGCAGGTGTAATAATAGCGAACATCATCTGATATGCAGCAAAAGCAAGGTGAGGAATGGTAGCTGCATAATCAGCATTGGGTTCCGAGCCAACTCCAGAAAGGCCAAGGAAATCCAATCCTCCAAACAAGCCGTTGACACTTGTTCCAAAAGCCAGGGTATAGCCAATAAGAATCCATTGGATGCTGATCAACCCGATCGAAATGAAACTCAAATTGATGGTCGAGAGCAAATTCTTTTTGCGAACCATACCTCCATAGAAAAAGGCCAATGCCGGGGTCATCACCATCACAAGAGCAGTGGCAACGAGGATCCAGGCTGTATCTCCAGCGTTAATTTGTTCCATAATCCATTCTCCTTTTTACAAAATTTGTATTTAGGTTGATTTTACGGAAATGGGGTGAAATTCCTATTACCCCTACGGAGCATATTGACTGGACAACATAGCAATATGGGGCATATGCTCAAATATTTATTACCCAAATGGAGTATGCTCCCGATTAAAACAATATAGTGGATGGGGAAGCTACCCATCCACTATATTGTTGCCCATTGAATGGGCCATACCAAGGAGAGAATAACAGCCGAAAAGCTCAAGCTATTCTTACCTATATTCTAGTGTAATGAATAAGTCCTTTCCATTCCCTATATGGAGTATATTGAGGAGATCATCTCTATTTTCGTAGTGCAAACTCGTGAAAATTTCTTACCTGAATGGAGTATATTTCCTAAAAAACAAAAAGGCTGGCGAATGAATCATTCGCCAGCCTTTTCTCATACATAATATTTAATTTACTCAGTTGCAAACCTTTGTTCTTCCTGCTGCCCAAGTGGAACAACTCGGACGAAAGTGTTTTTCCAATCCACTAACAGGTTAAGAGCCTTTTGGGATTCTTCAACTTGATGGTTTTGTTTTAGTTCGGCGGCATAGATCGTTAAAAGCTCACGCAGGTTTTTAAGATCGCTCTCACCCACTTCCTGCACAGCTACTTTGGCTCCCTTGCCCAAGCGACGATGAATGGCGGCCTGATCAAAATTGAGATGAGGCTGCAAACGAAGATAAAGAACACCGCCAGTCATACCCGCGCACATCCACGGGCCTGGGTCGCCTAACACGATCACACGGCCTGCTGTCATATATTCACACAGAAAACCTTTTACATTTGCGCGAGCGCCAATAAACCCGAGGCTGTCGTTAAGTGGTTTGAGAATTTCGCCGCCAATAATGACGTCTGCACCGGAGAGACGAATACAGGCACGTGAATCCGCATTGCCCTGAACGATCACAACGCCGCCCGTGCCGCCGTACGCAAGGCTTTTCCCAACGGAGCCATCAATCAGCTTGCCATCATGGTTATAACCTTTCATGATCACAACGCGCCCGCCGGATATACCTTTGGCGACTCCATCTTGTGCACCGCCTTCCACGAGAATATAAACAGGATCAGCGTTATACGCACCCAACCCATTTCCGGGAACAGAACTGCTGACGAAGCGCAATGATGTGATCGGGACAGAGTCAGTATCAAGCCTTTTAAGTGGCGGGCGCCATGTTTCTCTATGGCCGCCATAACCGCCATGCCCAGGTGACCAATCCCAGTTGTTACGGAAGCGTGTGAGAGCACCGGTCAAATGTGTGCCGAGGGCACGATCTACTGGCGTTACTTTATCGTCTTCAAAAAGAATGGCATCCTGTCGATAGGTGGTGAAACTCTCCATCACCAAATTTGAAATAACAGTGGTCAGGTGATTACGCGGACGATGTAATGGTCCGCGATCTATCGTGACCATCTCGTTCATCGGCAATGAAATCGGAATAGGGTTGCTTGCCAGAGCATCACCAACAGGGACAAGCATCTCTTCAAGATCAATTTTTTCATGATGTGAAATTTGAACAAGCAAATCAGAGCGGCCGACAATATCTTGTGAATTCTCAAATCCTAATCTTCCTACAATTTCTTTCACCCCTTCCCCGAGACCAGTAAATACATTGACTAATGACTGTGTCGCCTGATCTAGATCACGCGGAACAAAATGTTTAAGTCCCAGCGTGGACGCTTCATCCACCGTTTCGATCTGGGTAGTGATTCCTGTGTGGCATGTTCCAAGCTGACAGTCTCTGCAGATCGTACATCCGATGGCAACCATTGGAAGTGTGCCAAAACCAATTCGATTCGCACCGAGGCACATCAGCTTCACTGCATCAGCCGCCGAACGGACGCCTCCATCAGCCCAGATCTCTACTTTTCCGCGCAATCCTGATTCAGTTAAAGCGCGATGCGCTTCCACAATTCCGAGCTCGGCCGGCAAGCCAACATATCGCAATGAATGGGAACGCGCGGCACCCGTTCCGCCATCGTATCCAGTCAAGTAAATAATATCGGCGTCGGCTTTGGCAACGCCAACGGCAATGATCCCAATGCCAGGCACAACAGGAATTTTGACTGCAACACGTGCTTTGGGGTTGATGGTTTTGAGTTCTTCAATGAATTGAGCGAGGTCTTCGATTGAATAAATATCATGGTTATTAGATGGAGAAATTAAATCCACACCCTTTTGTGCGTGACGCGCAGCGGCAACTTTTGCAGTCACTTTACGCGCCGGTAAATGCCCACCTTCACCAGGTTTTGCACCCTGCCCTACTTTAATTTCTATGAGATTCGTCGAGTTGATCGTTTCAGCAGTGATACCAAAACGACCCGATGCAATTTGAATACCGCGATTGAAAGGATATTTACCCAACAAGTCTGGAATTTCTCCGCCTTCTCCGTTGAGCGAAATCATGTTCAACTTTGCCGCAGCTTCTGCATAAGAGCGATATGCAATTTCACCCTGCGAACCAAACGACATGGATGCGATCAGGAATGGAAAATTGTGCGATGTGATTCCCAAATTAACATTGTTTGGTTCAATACTTGAAGTTTGCTCTGGATAACGAAAATCAAGAATGTGACGAAGCGTAACCGGGTTGGATTTAGCCGTATTTTCGGTATGCGTTTCGTACGCACTCCAATCTGATTCGCCTTTCCCAAGCTTACCAGCCGCCTTCCAGATTTTTGGATAAAAATGATTGACGCGCGAAAGTTCACCGCGGCCCACGCTGTTATAAACTTTATCGCGTAATTGAGTATCTGTATCAATATCACACCATTTCAAACCGCCCAGTTCTGAACCCGCGTAATTGCTTGCGCCAAGCGCAAATGCAACACCACTGCTTAATCCAATACTGGCGAACAAACGGCCGTAACCGCGCGCTTCATGAATGCCCATTGTGCTGGTGCATTTTTCAATACCAGAACGAAGTGCTTTAAAGACTTTCTTTAATCCTTCGGCTGCATCTTCTTCAACTTTACCGTCTTTGCCTGTAATAGCCGCTTCAAAAATTAAATATGGCGAGATCGCATCTGCACCCATGCCAACGCACATCATCACATCATGCAAGTTGCGAACGGCTGCACTGCGGAGAACCAATCCCACCTGACGCCGCAGATTTACCGAAACTGGAGAAGCCATTAATCCAAGGTCTATCTTTCCATCACTATTCAATGGAATGGGAGTGGACGATGAAGTCGAATTGGAAAAATCAATAAAGGTTTTTCGCAGCGCCTCATCCACAACACCCAGCACAAGGATTGGGTCAACCCAACCATTTTGATTCTGAAATGCAGCGGCATCGTCTAAAAGAATAAGCCGCGCTCCATTACGAACAGAATCAATAGCTGATTGCGCGAGACGTTCCAATGCTTGTGCAGTTGTCTCTCCGGGCAAAGTAGTCGTTTGTAAGTGACCAAGCTGTTCACCTAAAAAACGACTCGTCAACTGATCGAGGGTTGGATAACCCGTTTCAGCCGCATTTATATCGGCGATTAAAGAACTCTTATTTGCATAATCCAGCAATATCGGTGTTTCGAGTGTGAAGGTAGTCTCCTGACTTATTTCATTAGGCGTAAGCGGCGGACGTGAACCAATAATGGTTTGTGTGGAAAAATGCTCCACTTCACGTTCACGGTCTATGGCTGGATTTGTAACAACCGCAACTGCTTCTTTGAAATAATCCGCTATGTTTTGACGTTCGGTGGAGAGAGATGCCAATGGACCATCATAGCCGAGTGAGCTAATTGGATCACTACCATTTTTTGCAAGTTCCTGCACCCACTCACGGTCTTCACGCCCCCATCCAAAAGCAGCCATGCGATTATCCAAGCTAACTTCGGGCATAGTATTGTTCTGAGTATCAGCCAAAACTTCCGTTGGCAATGGCGGACGGGCCAGCCGCACGTTCATTGTTTCCAATGACCCGAACCTGCGCATGGTCAGATTAAGCATCCGCTGTTGAATGGCAGGATAGTCGAACACTTCAACGGTACGAGTGCCGCGATGAATACGCAG
This sequence comes from Anaerolineales bacterium, assembly GCA_014379595.1. GTDB lineage: Bacteria > Chloroflexota > Anaerolineae > Anaerolineales > Villigracilaceae > Villigracilis. Next base: position 44,077 of record JACMLM010000029.1, on the reverse strand, counting down.
ACGCATCTTTTCACCCGGCGAAAGCGGAATCGGGTCAACACGCATATTATCGAGATGATAGACACCCTTTTCAGATGAAAAGAAATACTCTTTTTCTGTGTCACCGAACCAAAGCGGGCGCAGACCGAGCGCATCCACACTGAAAACACATTCGTCGCCAAAGCGAGAGATGATTCCCGCCGGCCCTTGAGAATAGGGCCCAAAGGCCTGGCGATAGTATTTATAGATCGTTTGTAATTCCGGAGAGAGTTTTTCCACTTCACTGAGAATTGGAGGGAAAGCTAACTCCATTGATTCGGTAAGCGAGAAGCGGTAATGATGGATCAACGTTGATAACAGGCGATCTAAATCCTGAGAATCACTTCCGCTTTCAACCAAGTTGACACCCAGCATCTGTGCCTGTTCACGCAAGCGGGCAATGGTGTTGATCTCGCCATTGTGCCCGAGCAAATTGAAAGGCTGAACGCGTTCGAAACTTGTGGCTGTATTTGTTGAATACCGTGCATGCCCAATTGTGATCGCTGTCGTGAAATCAGGATTGCGTAATTCAGGGTAATACTGGTACAGGGTCTCAATTGAACCGCGTACTTTATAAACAACAACATAACTGGAAAGGGAGGCAACAGCAACTCTTGTATGTTTTTCAATCTGAAGTGCAAGATCAAAAAGTGTTCGTTCCACATTTTCTAATGGACCGTTATGTACCAGTCCTGCAATTTGCCATAAAAATGGCACTTGCAAACGCGCCATTTTTCCAAGCGCCTGCGGACGGGTTTGGATTGGACGTTCAAGCAATAAATCCACACCGCTTTCTTTAAGCATATTAAGGACGGTAGCTTCAGTGTTGAAATCCGCATTATTATTCGGGATCATTAAATGTCCAACGAAAAAACGTCGGTCTTCCGCCAACCAGCCAGGTTTGCCCGCCTGTTCAAGCGCCTGTGACCACAACACGCGCGGGATATCAGTCATTACACCGCAGCCATCGCCTTCCCCGTTTACTTCACCAGACCGATGACCCATGATACTTAATGCAGCCAATGCACGTTTTAAATTTCCATGAGTTGCATCTCCATTCTTACGAACAGATGCAACCAATGCACAGGCGTCACGTTCATCCAGCCACGTTTTTGTATGAGCAGAGGTTAACCAATTGAATGAATTCGAATTTAATCCATTTGAAGTTTCGTTCTCAACACTTTGGGATTGAATAATATTTTTCATAAGAATCACCTATAAGGGGCTTGTAAAAGATAATTCCTTTAATCATATGGCGATAAAGGGATATTACTATTACCCATATGGGTACTCATGCATAAAAATTTATTATTCAAATGGGTAAGGACAAAATCATTGACATATCTCATATGCATAGTAGAATACTGCCCAATATGTTTAGAGACCAAGCAAGCATCCTCATGGAGGCCAAAGCTAAGCGCAAGCCCATCTCTGCAACTTCGGTTGTCGGATCTGGGCATGTTTTGGTTAAACAGAAAATAGATAAAGACTCACTGTAGTTCTTTATATCCACCTGTATGCCCAAAAGCGCTCTCCGATAACGGAGAGCGCTTTTTTTATTTTCAACTGAAAGGAGAATTCATGCTCGAAATTTTAGACACAACTTTGCGCGAAGGCGAGCAAACCCCATATGTCAACTTTACAGTTGATGAAAAAATTCATATTGCCAAAATGCTGGATAACGTGGGCGTAGATATGATCGAAGCTGGTGATCCATCTGTTTCACCAAATGTAGCCAAAGCGATTAAATGCATCGCATCTCTCGGACTTCGAGCTGAAGTGGTGGCCCATTCAGTTGCTTCACACATCAGCATTGATAAAGCAAAAGCATCAGGCGCAAATCGCGTTGCGATTTTTTACGCTACGTCAAAAATTCATCTAGATGCAAAGCTGCATAAAACAGAAGGACAGGCAATTGAAATTATTCAAGAACATGTGGCGTATGCACGAAGCCTTGGACTAAAAGTCCGCTACACACCTGAGGATGCCACTCGCACAGATTTTGAATTTTTGATTCAGGTGTGTAATGCCGCTATCAAAGCAGGGGCAGATCGAATCAGCTTTGCGGACACATTGGGTATTATGCAGCCCCACCTCATGTTCGATAAGGTCCGAGCTTTGCGAAAGAATCTATTACCTTGTAAGATCGATCTGCATTGTCATAACGATTATGGACTTGCTCTCGCAAATGCCATGGCTGGGATTCGTGCAGGAGCAGACTGCATCCACACGACTGTGAATGGCTTAGGCGAACGAACAGGGATTCCCGATCTGGCTGAGACCATTCTGTCATTTCGCAATTTAGAGGAGGAAAAGAAATTTAATATACAGCCATTGATGGATGTTTCAAGTTATCTCGAAAAAGTATCTGGATTTTTCCTCGCGCCGAACAAACCAATCACGGGACAAAACGCGTTCAGCCACAAAAGCGGAGTTCATACCAACGGCATTCTCAAAGACCCGCGCACTTATGAACCATTTGACCCAGCCATGTTGGGACGGGAACGAAAGATCATTATTGATAAATACACTGGAAAAAGTGCAGTTGCGTCACGACTGGATGAATATGATATCGAAGTCAGTGCGGCAGAGTTGGAAGTGATCGTGACACGCATCAAAAATATCGGCGATGAGCGGAAACAACTTTTCGATGCGGATATTCTTGAGATTGCCGAGCAGGTAACGGGTAGAGAGATCGATGTCATCCCGCGTGATATCAGCGCGATGTTAATGGTCGAAGTCGAGTCGCATGTGTACACATCAGCTGTAGTACGTCGTATGCGTGGATTTACAAATGTCGCCAATGTGTACGAGATCACTGGCGATTACGACATCAGCGCATTCGTCAATGTGGAAAATGTGATGGCGTTGAATAATTTGATCGAAGAAATTCGAACTGTACAGGGTGTCAAGCGAACAGACACACGTATGGTGCTAAAAAAATATAACGGAAAAGCATAAATTTGATGTTCGACAGTTGCACTGTCGAACGGCCAGCAGTTCAACTGCTGGCATAACCAGATAACACAGGAGAATCATGGGTACATTGATCGAAGAAATTTTTTCACGCAAAGCTAGGAGACCGGTACAAGCTGGTGAGATCGTATTGTTAGATGTCGACCATATTATGAGTCACGACAATACAACGCCGTTGGCGATCAAGGCATTTCGCGAAATCGACAAGCCAATTTTGGATAAGAATAAGATCGTAATTCATTTTGATCACGCTTATCCTGCGCCAAACCTGATGGCTGCTGAAGCGCAAAAAAGAATTGTGGACTTTATGAAAGAACAAGGAATCACGCAGTTCTATCATCAGGGAATTTGTCATCAAGTGTTGATAGAAGAAGGCTATATCCTACCGGGCCGCGTATTAATCGGCGGTGACTCACACAGCAACACGTATGGAGCATTTGGTGCATTTGGCACCGGGCTTGGTTCCACAGAAATCGGCGTGGCCTGGTCTACTGGTAAAGCATGGTTTCGTACACCTGAAACGATTCTGATCAATATCAATGGACAGGCAAAACACGGCGTCTTTGCCAAAGATGTGATGCTTTACATCGCTGGTATGTTGGGCATGGACGGTGCCACATATAAATCTGTTGAGTTTGCTGGTTCGTACATTGACAATTTGCCAATGCACGAACGTATCGTTTTCCCAAACATGTCCACAGAAATTGGCGCAAAATGCGGATTGATTGCTCCAGACCAAACAACGATTCAATTTCTTGAAACTGAAACAAAAGCGCGAGGTCCATTTGAAATGGTCAAAGCAATTAACCCAAACTATGAAAAGGTCATAGAAATTGACGTAACAAATATCGGGCCGCAAGTTGCATGCCACCCGGATGTCGATCATGTTCAACCGCTTGAGCAGGTGGAAGGACTCGAGATTGACGAAGTCTTTATTGGTACCTGTACCAACGGAAGATATGAGGATTTGGAAATCGCTGCACAAATTCTCAAAGGCCATCAAGTTAGTAAATTTACGCGTACTATCGTCACACCTGCCAGTGTACAAATTTATGATAAAGCCATGAAAAATGGTCTGATCCAAATCTTTCATGATGCTGGATGCACAATTGGTGTAGTTGGTTGCGGCGCATGTATCGGGCGTCACGGTGGACTGCTCGGTCCCGGTGAACGTGCATTTACAACCATGAATCGCAACTTTATTGGACGCATGGGCAGTCCACAGGCGGAGATCTACCTTGGAAGCCCAGCCGCTGCCGCCGCAACTGCTATCACCGGCAAGATCACCGATCCACGAATTTATTTGGAGGCTTAACATGGGCAAAGCATGGAAGTTTGAAGACAACTTAAATACAGATGAGATCATTCCCGCTCGTTATAACATCACTATTATTCCTCTGGAGCTGGCAAAAAATGTTTTCTGTGAGATCAAACCTGAGTACACAAAGACTGTCCAACCCGGTGATGTGATTGTTGGCGGACAAAACTTTGGCTGCGGTTCATCACGCGAACATGCACCGATTGCCATCAAAGGCTCACAGGCAAAATGCATTATTGCCTCGTCGTATGCGCGAATCTTTTTTCGCAATGCCATCAACATCGGCCTGCCTATTTTGGAATGCCCTGAAGCCGTGGCAGATATTACCGAAGGTGATGACATCGATGTAAACCTTGCCACTGGCGAAATTTTCAACCGCACCAATGGTCATCAATATCAAGCACAGCCCCTGCCTCAATTTGTTTTGAAAATCGCGGACGCAGGCGGTATTGTCAACTTTTTGAAAACGCACGACATTCAGGAATTGCTTTCATGAAGAGGTATCGCATCTGTCTCCTGCCGGGAGATGGTATCGGGCCGGAAGTGATCGCAAGCGCGCGCAATGTGCTTGAATCACTTCCGCTGGAATGGGACTTTGTTGAATGCGGCATCGGCTACGATGAATATCAGCGTTCAGGCTCACCCTTGCCTGATTCCACCATCGAACAGATTCGCAACGCTGATGCCACTTTGTTTGGTGCGGTGACGACTCCGCCAAACATCCCGAATTATTTTTCACCTGTCGTACAGATGCGCCAAACGTTGGAGTTGTATGCGAATCTTCGTCCATGCCGTTCTATCCCCCATACCTCTTCACGTCCAAATATAGACATGATCATCGTACGTGAAAACACGGAAGGTCTCTATTCTGGAATAGAAAGATTAGAAGATGATGGAAACAAAGCCATCACCGAACGAATCATCACTCGTAAAAGTTCAGAGCGAATCATTCGCAAAGCTTTTGAGCTTGCAAGAAGCACAAATCGCAAAACGATTCATGTAGTTCACAAGGCCAATGTCCTTCGTCAAACATGTGGACTGTTTCGCTCAGTTGCATTTGAAATTGCAAAAGATTATCCGGACATCATTCTACAAGAAATGCTTGTGGACACATGCGCGATGGAATTAGTCCGTGCACCTGAACAGTTTGAGGTAATCGTCACCACAAATTTATTTGGCGACATTCTCAGCGATGAAGCCTGTATGTTCGTAGGCGGACTGGGCGTTGCTTCATCTGGCAATATTGGAACGGATGCGGCGGTCTTTGAACCTGTCCACGGAAGCGCACCAACTCTGGTTGGAACTGGAAATGCCAATCCAATCGCTACATTTTTGGCGGCAGCGATGATGCTGGATCATATTCATGAATTAGAACATGCAAATCGTTTACGCAGTTCCATCGAAGATTGCATCGCGAATAATCAAGTGACTATAGATTTAGGCGGCTCTCTGACAACCGTTCAGATGACTTTGCAAGTGATTCAAAGATTAAATTAAAGGAGACAAAATGACTCGAGTTGGATTTTTATATACCCGTTTACGCGTTGAGGAAAAATATTTATTAGATGAACTGGAAAAACGTGAAGGCGTGGAAGTCGTCCGCATCAGTGATAGCGATTCGTATTTTGACATCAATCAGCTATCAGAGCCTCTTGATCTTCTCTTCGAACGTTCCATCTCTTATTCACGTGGACTCTACATCTCGCGTATCTTTGAAGCAAATGGAATTCCAGTAGTAAATTCGTCTCTTGTGGCAGAACGCTGCGGTGACAAATACATCACGAGTCAAATTCTCGCGAAGAACGGTATCCCAACTCCCAGAGTGTTGATGGCCTTCGATGAAGAATCAGCTCTCAGGGCGATTGAAGCGATGGGTTATCCATGCGTGCTGAAACCAGTCGTCGGTTCGTGGGGGCGTCTGCTCGCCAAAGTAGATAATCGCCACATGGCTGAATCATTGATCGAGCACAAAGCGACTCTGGGTGTCAACCATCAAGTATTTTACATTCAGGAATATATCAACAAACCTGGTCGGGATATTCGTGCTTTTGTAATTGGTGATGAAACCATATGCGCCATTTATCGTTCCTCTGAAAACTGGATCACCAACACTGCACGTGGAGGCATTGCAACCAATTGTCCCGTCACTGATGAGATCGCAGAATTATGTCAACGTGCGGCGAGAGCAGTTGGAGGTGGATTGCTCGCGCTCGATCTATTCGAAACTGAAAAGGGATTGACCATCAATGAGATCAACCACACCATGGAATTTCGAAACAGTATCACAACCACTGGTGTGAATATCCCAGAAAAGATGATCGATTATGCTTTGCAAAGTGTGCCAGTTCCACAATAAGTATTTGTCTAAACAAAAGACAGAAGGTGCTATAATCGGCGCAATTTGGAAACTGACAAACTATGAAAAAATTAGCAACTCTTGTTTTACAAGACGGGACTGTGATCGAAGGCGTAGCCTTTGGTGCAGAGACAGATGCAGTATTTGAATTGGTGTTCAACACCAGCATGACGGGCTATCAGGAAATTTTGACTGACCCATCATATCGCGGACAAGCCGTATTGTTTACAGTTTCGCATATTGGAAATGTAGGCATAAATCTTGAAGATGATGAATCGTCGAAGCCGCAGATTTCGGCGGCAGTCATTCGTTCGTTAAGTCCCGTAGTGTCGAACTGGCGTTCGACACTTTCTTTATCTGACTGGCTTGTTCAGCATAGAGTTCCCGGCATCAGCGCTGTAGACACTCGCTGGTTGACTCGTAAACTTCGTGATGGTGGCACACAAAAAGCTGCGCTTTCCACAAAAGGAACTTCTGCTGAAAAATTGTTGGCAATGGCAAATGAATGGCCTGGACTCGATGGCCGTGACATGGTCAAGGAAGTGACTTGCGAAGAGCCATATCATTGGGTGGATGATGCGGGAAGTAAATGGGTTAATGGACAGTGGACAGAAGACGGTGGACGGTCTACGGTCAATCGTGCGTGGTCTATTGTCGCATATGACTTTGGAATTAAAGAAAATATTCTTCGGCATCTTTCTTCTTACGGAGCGAACGTTACCGTCGTCCCTGCTGATACAACAGCGGAAGAAACACTAGCACTGAAACCTAATGGCATCTTTTTGTCCAATGGGCCTGGCGACCCTGCGGGCTTACCGTATGTCGTTGAAGCTGTGAGTGGATTAATAGAAAGTGGCGTTCCCATATTTGGAATTTGTCTTGGTCACCAATTGATCGGGCGAGCGTTGGGCGCGGATACACATAAACTCAAGTTTGGACATCATGGCGGGAATCATCCTGTTCAACATTTGCCATCAGGTAAAGTATTGATTACCGCACAGAATCATAATTATTGTGTCACTGCTGGAGAATTGAATCCTAATGAAGTGGAAATCACTTACAAAAGTTTGAACGACGACTCGCTTGAAGGATTGCGCCTGAAAAATAAACCCGTGTTTAGCGTGCAATTTCACCCTGAAGCTGCGCCTGGTCCGCATGATGCACATGATATTTTTGGCGAGTTTTTTGGAATGATAGCCAATAAATGAGTCAAGAAACTCTTATTGAAAGTTGGAAATACGAAGAACAACAACCATTCTCTGGGTGGGATTTTTCTTATTTAGATGGCAGGATGCTCGAAGGAGAACCTGATTGGTCTTATTCCTCACGCGCCTCTGAACTTCTAAAGCAATCATCATCAGTTGTAGATTTGGATACGGGCGGTGGAGAAAGATTCTTTGAATTACGTGAACACTGGTGCAATAAAGTTGTAGCTACGGAAGGATATTTGCCCAATTTCAAACTAGCAACGGAAAGATTATCTCCTTTAGGTGTAAAAGTTGAGAATATTCAACTAACAGATTTTGCTCCAATGCCTTTTGATAATGGCGAATTTGACCTTGTACTAAATCGGCACTCTGCATTCAACCCTGATGAAGTTGCTCGTGTATTGGCGATAGGTGGAACCTTTCTTACTCAACAAGTTCATGGATTATGGGCACAGGATTTATTAGAAGCTTTTGATGCCAAGCCCCAATGGCCAGAAGCGACATCAGAAAAATATTTACCTCGCTTAAAAGCAGCAGGGTTGGAAATAATCACCAATCAAGAATGGTCAGGGCAATTAACTTTTACGGATGTAGGAGCAATTGTTTATTTCTTAAAGGCTACTCCCTGGCTTGTGCCTGCTTTTTCAGTAGAGTCGCATTTGAAATATTTGCTTAATCTTCAAAAACAATTGGAAGATCAGGAAATGTTGACCTTCTCGGCAAAAAAATATTTAATAGAAGCTCGCAAATTGGAAATCCACATATGAAACGAACCGATATTCACACAATCCTCGTCCCTGGCTCTGGAGCCATTGTTATTGGTCAAGCTGCTGAATTTGATTACTCAGGCACGCAGGCAGTCAAGGCATTGAAGGCAGAAGGCTATCGCGTGGTATTGGTCAACTCAAATCCAGCCACTATCATGACTGATCCCGAAATTGCTGATGCGACTTACATCGAACCACTAACAGTCGAGTCTCTTGAAGCTATCATTGTTCAAGAAAAGCCTGATGCGATGCTACCCACTGTCGGCGGACAAACAGGATTAAATCTCGCACTTGCCCTCAGTGAAAATGGTGTACTTGAAAAATATGGCGTGCAACTGATCGGCGCAAATCTCAATGCGATCAAAGCCGCCGAAGATCGTTTGTTGTTTCGTGAGACGATGCAAAAAAATAATATCCCCATTCCGCATGGCGGCGCGGCATATTCGTTGACAGAGGCTGAAGAAATCACCAAACAAACTGGCTATCCAGTTTTAGTCCGCGCTTCGTTTGCAATGGGCGGCACAGGTGCGTCATGGGTTTACGAACCTGCTCAACTACAAGAAGCTGTTCGTAGCGCGATTTCCGAATCGCCAGTTGGTCAAGCTTGGCTTGAAGAGTCTGTGATGGGTTGGAAAGAATATGAACTCGAAGTGATGCGCGATAAAGCCGATAATTTCGTAGTTGTATGTTCCATCGAAAATCTCGATCCAATGGGTGTGCATACTGGGGATAGTATTACTGTAGCGCCTGCACAAACACTCACAGACCGCGAATATCAAATCCTGCGCGATCTAGCTCATCGTGTGCTCACTGCTGTTGGTGTTGAAACGGGCGGCTCGAATGTGCAATTCGGCGTTGATCCCAAAACAGGTCGCGTTGTTGTCATCGAAATGAATCCGCGTGTGAGTCGTTCGTCTGCGCTCGCGTCCAAAGCAACTGGTTTTCCAATTGCCAAACTCGCCGCGCTTGTTGCGGTTGGCTATACCCTCGACGAAATCACTAACGACATCACCAAACAAACCAAGGCCGCCTTCGAGCCTTCGCTTGATTATGTCGTTGTAAAAATTCCGCGTTGGGCGTTTGAAAAATTCCCAGGCGTGGATTCGACTCTCGGCCCGCAGATGAAATCAGTTGGTGAAGCGATGGCATTAGGAAGGACTTTTCCTGAAGCGTTGAATAAAGCGATTCAATCTTTGGAAATTGGTGTGGACGCATTAGACGGTTCGGGGGCTAGCCGAGAGTTGATTGTTGACTCTGAAACAGTATCCACCCTTAGCATTCCCACCGCTGACAGACTCTTCCGAGTCTATCGTGCAATCCAGCAAGGAATTTCATTGGAAGAGATTGCAACTGCCACAGGCTATGATCTTTGGTTTCTGGCCCAGATGAAGGAAATTAGAAATTGCGAATTAGGAATCAAGAATTGCAAAATAGAAAGCGAACTCAAACCTCTCCTGCGTTACGCAAAACAAATGGGATTTGCAGACTCGCACATCTCCCGCCTTCTTTCCTCTTTCATCTTTCCTCCTTCATTAACAGTCCGCGAATTACGAAAACGCCTCAGCATCCTCCCCACATTCCAACGCGTGGATACTTGTGCCGCAGAATTCGAATCACAGACGCCCTATCTTTATAGTGCTTATGAAATGGATGATGAATCACGTCCAACCGATAAACAGAAAATATTGATATTGGGTGGCGGACCGAATCGTATTGGTCAGGGAATCGAATTTGATTATTGCTGTTGTCAAGCGGCGTTTGCATTATCCAAAATGGGATATGAAACCATCATGTACAACTGCAATCCTGAAACAGTATCCACTGATTACGACACAGCAGATAGATTGTATTTTGAGCCACTCACTCTTGAACATGTATTGAATGTGATTGACCGCGAACAACCTATCGGTGTCATTGTGCAATTTGGCGGACAGACTCCATTGAATCTCGCGGCGGGACTCGAAGCAGCTGGTGTGAAAATTTTGGGAACATCACCGCATGCTATTCAACTGTCCGAAGACCGTGAAGAGTTTGCAAAACTGCTCAAAGAGTTGGACATCCCCCAACCCGAAAATGGAATCGCGCGTTCATTTGAAGAAGCACGTGAGGTCGCTGAAAGAATTGGATATCCTGTTTTAGTACGTCCATCATTTGTGTTGGGTGGACGAGCAATGGCTTTAGTGGAATCCGAACCCCATTTGGCAGGATTCATTCAAAAGGCGATTGAAGCAGCTCCTGGTCAACCGATATTAATTGACAAGTTCATGGAAGACGCATTTGAAATCGATGTGGATGCGTTGTCCGATGGCGAGCGAGTCGTTATCGGGGCGATCATGCAGCATATCGAAGAAGCAGGCGTCCATTCGGGTGATGCGGCTTGTGTCCTTCCTCCGTATAAAGTCAGCGCATATCATCTGGGAATTATGCGTGAATACACTGAACAGCTTGGTCTTGCATTAGGTGTGCGCGGATTGATGAACGTGCAATTTGCATTGAAAGATGAAGTTGTATGTGTGTTAGAAGTTAATCCGCGTGCTTCAAGAACTGTCCCATATGCCAGCAAAGCCACTGGATTAAATCTGGCATATGCCGCCGCGCAGGTTATGGCGGGCAGCAGTTTGGAAAGCCTAGGTATTTTGGAAGAGCCTCGTGTAGATGGATTTTTTGTCAAAGAGGCTGTGTTGCCGTTCAAGAAATTATCTGGCTCAAGTTCATTGCTTGGACCAGAAATGCATTCCACCGGCGAAGTCATGGGACATGCTTCTCACTTTGGACATGCTTTTGCCAAATCACAAATTGCTGCGGGAACGGGACTGCCTCAAAACGGTGCAGTGCTCATCACGGTTAATGATTATGATAAAAGCGCAGGCTTGAAATTTGCGCGCGATATGCATCGTATGGGCTTTGGGCTTTATGCCACACCCGGTACTGCAGACATGTGCAAGAAGGCTGGTTTATCTGTGGAGGTTGTTGAAAAAGCTCAAGATGGTTCCACGCAAATCGTGGATTTGATCCGCGCTGGTAAAGTTCAATTGGTCTTGAATACACCACTAGGCCCGCACGCTCACAGTGATGGTGCAGAAATTCGTTCTGCCGCAATTGCCATGAATGTGCCATTGCTCACCACACTATCTGCTGCGATGGCGGCGGTCGCTGCTATTCAAGCAATGAACAAGAAAGAATTACGATATCAGAGTTTACAGAGTCATTTTTTAAGAAAATGATTTTCATCCAAACAATTCCAAACATGAATTTGTAGTGATGGTACCCATTTGGGTAGTATTTTAAATATTGCATTTACAAAACCATTGACACATTTTTCTTTTCAAGTAGAATACTGCCCAACATGTTCACAATGTTTGCACTGCCTCGTACACGTCGTCCAAAGCCTACTTCTTTTTCAGGAAGGTTGGGATTTTTTTGTTTGGATGATGTGAGCACAGCAGCGCGCTAACGCACACACGCATAAGTCAACCAAAACAGCCCACCTTCAAAAGGTGGGCTGTTTTTATTTTCCCGATAAGGAGTAAGTCAATGAGTCCAAAAACAAAACCGCAAGTTAAGAAAGTTGTTCTAGCCTATTCTGGCGGGCTGGATACATCTGTGATCGTGCCGTGGTTAAAAGAAAACTATAACTGTGAAGTTATTTGTTTTTGTGCTGACATTGGTCAGGGTGATGAAGATATGCGTGGACTTGAACAAAAAGCCATCAACAGTGGCGCGAGTCAATGTATTATTCACAATATGAAAGAGGAATTTGCATCAGAATATCTTTTTCCGATGTTGAAGATGGGGGCAGTTTATGAACACAAGTATTTATTGGGCACATCTGTAGCCCGTCCTTTAATTGCAAAACATCTTGTCGAAGTTGCTCATCAAGTAGGCGCAGACGCAGTTGCTCATGGAGCAACAGGCAAAGGCAATGACCAGGTGCGCTTTGAATTAACAGTTATGGCGCTTGACCCTCGTTTAAAAATTATCGCTCCGTGGCGTGAATGGGATATTCGCTCTCGCGAAGATGCACTCAATTATGCGGCAAAACATAATATTCCTGTCACTGCTACCATCAAATCAATTTACAGCCGTGACTCAAATCTCTGGCATCTTTCCCATGAAGGCGGTTTACTTGAAGATCCATGGAATGAACCCGAAGAAGCCATGTATCAAATGTCCACATCCCCTGAAAATGCGCCTGATGAAGCTGAATATGTAGAGATCGAATTTGAAAGCGGAATTCCTGTTTCGGTAAACGGTGAAAAACTTTCACCCGCGAAAATTATTGAAACACTCAATGCAATTGGTGGTGCACATGCCATTGGCCGTATAGACCTTGTTGAGAATCGCCTTGTGGGTATGAAATCTCATGGCGTGTATGAAACTCCAGGCGGAACTATTCTTCTTTATGCACATCGCGAGCTTGAATCTCTGATCCTTGACCGCGAAACCATGCACTTCAAAGAAATGGTCGCAGTCAAATATACAGAACTCACTTACAACGGTTTATGGTTCACACCTTTGCGTGAAGCGATCGATGCCTTCGTCGATTCCACGCAAGGCCCTGTCACGGGTGCCGTACGACTCAAACTTTATAAAGGCAACATCATCAGTGCTGGAAGAAAATCTCCCTTCAGCTTGTATCGTGAAGATTTCGCTACATTTGGCGAAGAGGATGTCTACGATCAAAGCCATGCAGAAGGTTTCATTCGATTGTATGGTTTGAGCATGAAAGTCCGTGCGCTTAACGGCCTGCCCGTTTCTGGCCTTGACATGCCTAAGCCTGATTATTCAAGATTCAAACGAGATTAGAAAGGAGATGCTATGACCCTTTGGGGCGGACGTTTTTCAACCAAATTAAATGAACAAGCCTGGGATTTAAATTCGTCCCTGCCTGTTGATCAGCGCATGGCCATTCAGGATGTGGATGGAAGCCTCGCGTGGGCCAAGGCCTTGCATTTGGCAGGTATCTTGCAGGATGAAGAACACGCATCTATCGCGCTCGGGCTTGATACTGTCAAAAAAGAATTCATCAGCGGAAAGTTTTCCTTCATCGATTCTGACGAAGATATTCATACGGCCGTCGAACGCCGCCTGATGGACTTGATCGGTTCCACTGCTGGAAAATTACACACAGGCCGAAGTCGCAATGATCAGGTCGCTACAGACTTTCGTATGTGGATGTTACAAGCAATTCCTGAATTAGACGCTGCTTTGAAAGATGTCCAATCTTCTTTAGTGGAGAATGCAGAATCGGCTGGAAAAACCATTATGCCTGGGTATACGCATTTACAACGTGCCCAACCAATTTTGCTTTCGCATTGGTGGTTAAGTCACTATTGGCCTTTGCAACGGGATCGCGAAAGATTATTTGACCTGACAGCACGTGTTTCAATACTGCCATTAGGTTCTGCTGCATTAGCTGGGACTCCCGTATCTGTAAATCGTAATGTTTTGGCAAAGTCCTTGGGGTTTGCAAAGCCATCTCGCAATAGTTTGGACGCAGTTTCAGATCGGGATTTTGCGGCTGAATATTTATTTTGCGCCACCATGGTCGGGATTCACTTAAGTAAATTGGCCGAGCAAATTGTTTTATATACCAGTGCTGAATTTGGATTCTTCGAACTTTCAGATGCATTCTCTACAGGCTCAAGCATCATGCCGCAGAAGAAAAACCCCGATATGTTTGAACTTACTCGCGGCAAAGCTGGGACGATGATCGGTATGCTGACAGGTTTGCTGGCTACACTCAAAGGCTTACCCTCTACTTACGATAAAGATTTACAGGAAGATAAGCAGCCTGTGTTTCAAGCAACAGACACATTGCTAAAAATATTGCCTGTCATCGCTGGAGCCTTGCGGACGATCACTGCAAAACCTGAGCGAATGAGAAATGCAATTGACTCGTTCATGATGGCAACTGATCTGGCAGATTATCTTGTCAGCAAAGGTATTCCATTTCGAGAGACGCATTCGATAGCAGGAAAAGCTGTCCGCGAGGCTGGCGAGAAAAATATTGGGTTGGATGAACTGCCACTCGAAGCGTATCAGGCTCTTTGTCCAGCGTTTGAAGCGGATGTGTATCAGGTCTTCGACCCGATGAAATCTATTGAAAAAAGAAATGCGATTGGCGGCACGAGTCTCCAATCTGTCAAAAAACAAATCACAGAGTGCCGCAAAAATCTCTAAACTTAAATAGAAATCGCAAATTACAATCTATTTCAAAAGTTTTAGTGATAATGAAATAAGCGGTAAACAAATCAAAGGAGAATAAAAATGTCTGCTGTAACTTGCCCTGAATGTGAAGCTCAAATTGGATTGGATGATGGAACTGAAGTTGGTGAGATCATCGTGTGTTCAGATTGCGGTGTTGATCTCGAAGTAATAGCGATTGACCCCGCGGCAGTGCAACTCGCGCCAATGGAACAAGAAGATTGGGGTGAATAATTTTTTGTAGGAGCGGGTTAACCCTCCCTACGGAGATCATTATGCAGAGACGACTCAAGATCGGCGTTTTATATTCACGTGTGCGCGTGGAAGAAAAATGGATTTTCGCTGCGCTGGAAAAACGCGGCATTGATTATGACCGCCTCGATGATCGCGCGATCCATTTTGATTTGAACGATCCAAAGCCATGGCAACAATATGATGCTGTTTTGGAACGCAGTATCAGCTACAACGCTGGATTATATACATTGCGCTTATTGAATGCATTTGGTGTACCAACAGTAAATACAGCTTCAGTTGCAGAAATTTGCGGCGACAAATTAATGACCAGCGCCGCACTTGCACGGGATGGAGTTCCGCAACCGCATAACGCAACTGCGTTTACACCTGAAGCAGCCTTGGCAGCGATTGAAGCATTTGGATATCCCGTTGTGCTGAAGCCTGTAGTTGGTTCGTGGGGACGGCTGCTGGCCAAGGTCAATGACCGTGATGCCGCGGAAGCGGTGTTGGAACATAAATCTACACTTGGGTCAGTGCAACATTCTGTTTTTTATATTCAGGAATATATCGAGAAGCCAGGGCGTGATATTCGCGCGATTGTGATCGGTGAACGTGTATTGACTGCGATGTATCGCAAGTCTGAACATTGGATCACAAACACGGCACGCGGTGGTGAAGGCGAGTTGTGTCCAATCACACCTGAGATTGAAGAATTATGTTTGCGTGCAGCGAAGTCTATGGGCGGAGGCGTCTTAGCTGTTGACCTGGTTGAGCATCCTGAAAAAGGATTGGTGGTCAATGAGATCAATCACACGATGGAGTTTCATACGATGCAGCCTGTCAGCGGGATTGATATTGCTGGTGAGATTGTGGAATACACAGTGAGTGTTGCTAAGGAATATGCATAATGACAACAGTATCAATTATCGGTGGTTCTGGGTATGGCGGCGGCGAGTTATTGCGATTGTTATTGAGTCATCCAAATGTTGAAATCAAACAAGTGACTTCACGTTCACGCATGGGCGAGTATGTTTATCAAACGCATCCTAACTTGAGAAAACGAACTCAACTGAAATTTAGTGATCCTTCCCAACTTGAACCTGTGGATATTTTATTTCTTGCGCAACCTCACGGACAAGCTCAACATAACATTGAAAGGTATGCAAAGCTTGCCGCAAAAATTATTGACCTCGCCGCAGATTTTCGCTTGCGTGATCAATCTTTATATGAAAAATGGTATGGTGAAAAACACGCCGCACCTGAATGGTTGAGTAAATTTGTATACGGTTTGCCTGAACTTCATCGCGCTGAAATTGCTAGCACAAATTATGTCAGTGGTGTGGGGTGCAATGCCACGGCAAGTAACCTTGCGTTGTTGCCATTGGTTAAAGCGGATTTGATTGATTTGGAATCATCCATCATTATTGAATTAAAAGTGGGTTCATCAGAAGGTGGCGCGGAAGGAAATTCCGCTTCACATCACCCCGAGCGTGCTTCTGTCATCCGAACATTTTCCAGCTTTGGGCATCGTCATACCGCTGAAGTCATTCAGGAAATGGGAGTAAAAGACGTTTCATTAACGATGACAGCCGTTGATTTAGTCCGCGGCGTGTTAGCCACGGCTCATGCAAAAGTAAAACCAGGTATTACTACAAAAGATTTGTGGAAAGCCTATCGTGCAGTCGCAAATGAAAATCCATTTATTCGCATTGTAAAAGAGCAACGTGGAATTTACCGAGTCCCCGAACCAAAGATTTTAGCTGGCTCAAATTATGCCGATCTTGGCTTCGAATTAGATGAAAGCAATGGACATATTGTTTCAATGTGTGCAATTGATAATCTAATGAAAGGTGCATCTGGTTCTGCGGTGCAATGTATGAATCTGATGATGGGTTGGGATGAGACTCTTGGGTTGGAATTTTCTGGGTTGCATCCGATTTAAAAAACGCGCCGATGGTCGAGACGCAAGCAGTCGAGACCATCAATTGAAAGTGAAAATTAAATTTCTTGTTGTGGTCTCGATACGTTCCTCAAAGAGCATTCGGAACTACTCGACCACCGGTTGGAATGGAGAGTTTGAAGAATAATGAGTCAATCAATTACAGTTGTAAAGCTTGGCGGCACGGATGGCGTAGATTTTTATGAGATTTGTAATGATGCTGTTGAGTTATTAAAGCAAGGAAAAAAGTTAGTCTTTGTGCATGGCGGTTCTGCGGAAGCAAATGCATTAGGCGAAGGTCTTGGGACGCCCGCAAAGATGATTACTTCGCCTTCGGGGTACACCTCTCGTTATACAGATAGAAAAACTTTGGAAATCTTTTTAATGGCTGTGAATGGCAAAGTCAATTCGTTGTTGACAGAGCAATTGCAAATGCTGGGAGTCAATGCGTTTGGATTGTGCGGATTGGATGGCAAGCTTTTACAAGCCACAAGAAAAGAATCTGTTCAAAGTGTAGAAAATGGAAAACGCAAAATTATCCGCGATGATTACACGGGGAAGATTGATACGGTTAATAGTGAACTACTTCTTATGTTGTTGAATGCAGGTTATCTTCCAGTGATTGCGCCAGTGGCTGTCAGTGAAAAAGGGGAAGCATTAAATGTAGATGCAGATCGTGCGGCAGCGATGGTCGCATCTGCTCTAAAAGCGGAGACCCTGCTTTTGCTCACGGCAGTGCCTGGGTTGATGAAAAATTTTCCAGATGAATCAACTCTCATTCGGCAACTGCCGCAGAGTCAACTTGCGGCGGCGAGTGAAGCGGCGCAGGGCCGCATGAAGAAAAAAGTTTTAGGCGCAGAAGAAGCCTTGAAAGGCGGCGTGAGTCGCGTTGTCATTGCAGATGGTCGAATTCAAAATCCAATCTCAAATGCTTTATCAGGAAATGGAACGGTGATTCAATGAATGCAAACGAAATAATTGAAATCGAAAATAAATTTACATCGGGCGTGTATGCCAAACAAACTTTGACAATTGTGCGTGGACAAGGTGCATCATTGTTTGATGCAGATGGAAATGAATATTTAGATTGTTCATCAGGACATGGCGTTGCCAATCTCGGTCACGCTCACCCGAAAATTGCGGAGGCGCTCTATAAGCAGGCTTCCACGCTGATAACTTTGTTTGAGTCGTTTCCAAATGATCAGCGCGCGATGCTGATGCAGAAGATGACATCACTAGTTGATGGGTTGGATCGCGTGTTCTTTTGTAACTCTGGAACAGAATCTGTGGAGGCGGCATTTAAATTTGCACGCATTTCAACGGGACGAAAAAATATCGTCGCGGCGATGCGCGCATTTCATGGAAGAACTTATGGCTCGCTCTCTGCAACATTCAATAAAAAATATCGCGAAGGCTTTGAACCGCTTTTGCCAGGGTTTAGTCATGTGGCTTATAACAATATCGAAGCGTTAGATAAAGCAGTGAATGAAGAAACTGCGGCTGTGATTTTGGAAGTGGTGCAAGGCGAAGGGGGAGTCTATCCTGCAACGTTTGAATATATGCAAGCCGTGCGAAGAATTTGCGATGAACGTGGCGCATTATTAATTGTAGATGAAATCCAAACAGGTTTTGGGCGTACTGGAAAAATGTTTGCCATTCAACATTTTGGTGTGATACCTGATTTATTAACTTGTGCTAAGTCGATTGCAGGTGGTGTCCCGATGGGCGCAGTGTTAATTGGAAAGAATATCAAGAACCTTGTTCCTGGAGTGCATGGCTCGACGTTTGGCGGAAATCCGCTTTCATGCGCGGCAGCGAACGCGGCTTTGGATGTTATTCAAGACGAAGATTTAGCTGGTCAGGCAGAAGCAAAGGGTAAATATTTGCTAGATAAATTGATGGAAATTAATTCACCTAACATCCGCGAAGTGCGTGGTATCGGGTTAATGGTTGGTATTGAAATGAAGCAAAAGGTGGCTGGCTATATTAAAAGCCTGCAAGAAAAAAAGATTATTGCCTTAAACGCTGGCATGACCGTTATCCGTTTGTTGCCTCCCTTGGTGATTACTTATGAACAGATTGATCAGTTAGTGGAAGCATTAACTGAAGTGTTATCAACGGACTCTGTCACGGAATAACGGATGGAAACGGACTCTGAATCAGATGGATGATTTTGATACTTTAATTGGACTTGTTTCACAATACAGCCCGTCGGGAGAAGAACGACGGGCTGTTGAATGGCTTGTGGAACGGATGAAGTCATTGAAATATGATGAAGCTTATATAGATGAAGTAGGCAATGCAGTTGGTGTGATGGGAAAAGGGTCGAAGCAAGTTGTGTTGCTTGGACATATCGATACAGTGTCTGGTGAAATTAAAGTTAGAGTAGAAGATAATGTTTTATTTGGGCGTGGCTCTGTGGATGCGAAAGGTCCGCTGGCGTGTTTTGTGGATGCAGTTGCACAAGTTGGAGCCAAAGATGATTGGCAGTTTATTGTGATTGGTGCAATTGAAGAAGAACGAAATTCAGAAGGCGCAAGATTTATTGTCAATCAATACAAGCCAGCTTTTGCGATTATCGGCGAGCCGAATCATTGGGACAGAATCGCATTGGGATATAAAGGAAGTGCTTGGGCCAATGTGATTGTCAAACGCGCACAGAATCATACAGCAAGTGGTGAAGAAACTGCGGCAGAAATTGCTGTGGATAGTTGGTTGAAGATAAAAGAGTATGTGAATCAATTCAATGAAGATAAGAAAAGAGTGTTTGACCAATTGTTGCTTACCTTGCGTGGAATTGATTCAAGTCAAGATGGTTTTGAGCAACAGGCAACTCTTAAGGTTGGAGTGCGCTTGCCTGTGGAAGTTTCACCAGAAGATTGGTATGCAAAGTTAAATGAAATAATAAAAGAAGATGCAATTGTTGAGCCAACAGGTTTTGCCATCCCAGCATGGGGATGTGAGAAAAATACTCAGCTTGTACGAAGCTTCTTAAGTGGAATCAGGTCACAGGGCGGTGAGCCGCGTTTTGTCTATAAAACGGGAACTGCGGATTTAAATATCGTCGCGCCTATATGGAAATGTCCCGCAGTGGTGTATGGTCCTGGCGATTCAACATTGGACCACACACCGAAGGAACATATTGAGTTGGAAGAATATGCAAAGGCGGTCCAAGTTTTGAGTAGCACATTGAATAAATTGGTAATAACCGTTGAAGCTCAATCCAATGCTTAAATATATTACCCATTCGCATCATTGACAAATCAGGCATTGCCGATATAATCACGCCAATTAATTGTAGCCCATGATGACTTTTGGAATGTTCTGTATGTGTATGGCTTGTATGTGTATGTGTTGTATGACAACACATAGAGCTGTTCAACACGCCATGGCAGGCTACCGTTAGAAGACATACATATAAATGTAGATAAATCAAACCGGTGAACAGTTCTTCCTGAAACGAAGAAGGGTTCACCAGCTTTTTTTATAAAAAAGCCCTGGGATACCCCAGGGCTTTTTTTGTTACTTATTTTTTGACGAGGTGAAGAGATGAAAGCAAGCAATCCATTATGGCAGAAACAAGTTTTTGAATCTGCTCCAGAAGAATTTATCCGTGAGATTGAAACTTATGAAACCGAAATTCAACTTCGCAAGCAAGGCAAGATGGATGAAAAGGTATTTGCCGAAAGCCGCTTGCGACGTGGTGCCTATGGACAACGTTATGACAATGGTCAACGTTGGGATGGCACAGAGACGCAAACTCTTCCGTTTCCGTCTAGCTCTACTGAATTAACCAAAGGCATGAACACCGTTTGGGACGCACCTGGGATGCAACGTATCAAGGTTCCATATGGTGGCATGAATCCAAAACAATTAGAAGTAATGGCGGATCTTGCAGAAGAATATTCAGACAATATTGCACACGTCACTACCAGACAAGATTTTCAACTTCACTTTATTCACATTGACGATACGCCTGCTTTGTTACGTCGCCTTGCTTCTGTGGGTATGACCACACGTGAAGCCTGCGGAAATTCTGTTCGCAATATTACGGGTTGTCCATTTTCTGGTGTGTGTTCTACTGAATCGTTTGATGTCACACCATATGCTGATGCATTAACTTTTTTCTTGTTGGGGCATCCTGATATTCAAGATTTCGGACGCAAGTTTAAGATTGCATTCTCTGGTTGTAGAGATGAAGCCTGTGGCTTGGTCAACATGCACGATATGGGTGCCATTGGCGTGAAGCGAATTATAGATGGGGTAGAAAAACGCGGATTTGAATTATATGTCGGCGGCGGACTTGGAACAGTTCCGCATCAAGCCAAGCTGTTTGCTGATTTTGTCTCCGAGGAAGAGTTACTTCCCACCACGCAAGCCATCTCACGTGTGTTTGCTCGCTTGGGTGAAAAGAAGAATCGCAATCGTGCTCGCGTTAAGTTTTTAGTTGCACAATTAGGCATCGAAGAATTCAAGAGACTCGTAACAGAAGAACGTGCCATTCTTACAGAAGACCCACGTTGGACAGCTTATCTTTCTAATTTAAATAAATTAGATGAAACCCCACTTCGCCCTGCTGGAAAGTTAGCAGAAGATACCCCTCGTCCAGAAGGTTTTGATAATTGGTACAAGACCAACATTTGGAATCAAAAGCAAGAAAATTATTCCACAGTGACAATTGCGCTTCCCCTTGGTGATATCACTCCGAATCAATTACGCGCTTTGGCAGATATTGCTCGCACATATACAAATGGAACAATTCGCACAACGGTTGATCAAAACATTGTATTGCGTTGGATCAGTAATGCAGATTTGATTGAAGTGTATTCTGCTTTGAAAGCTGTTGGGCTTGGCAATGCAGGTGCAGGCACAATTGTGGATATTACTTCCTGCCCTGGAACAGATACCTGTAAACTTGGAATTTCTGCATCTCGTGGTTTGGCGGGTGAATTGAAAAAACGACTCGCCGAAAAGAGTCATACTTTAGATGAAGCCGTGCAAGATTTACATATCAAAGTGAGTGGTTGTTTTAATTCTTGCGGACAACATCATATTTCAGATTTAGGTTTCTTTGGTGTAAGCCGACGTTCAGGCAATTACACAGTTCCGCATTTTCAAGTTGTGCTAGGTGGTGAATGGACACACAATGGCGGTTCTTATGGACTTGCTGTGGGAGCTGTTCCAGCGAAGCGAATACCCGAAGTGGTAGAGCGACTCACAGGTAGGTATGTGGCGGAACGTCAAAAAGGTGAACACTTTAAAGAGTTCATTCAACGTGTTGGCAAAGTTGAAATCAAAAAATTGATTGATGATTTAACAAAACTTCCAACGCATGATGAAGACCCATCTTTATTTACAGATTGGGGCGATAGCCGCGAATATACGATTGGGGATATCGGTGTGGGTGAGTGTGCGGGTGAAGTGGTTTCTCATGCTGAGTTTGGTTTGCTCGCCGCAGAGCGCCAAGCATTTGAAGCACAAATTGCACTTGATGAAAAACAATATCAACGCGCTGGTGAGTTGGCTTATCTTTCGATGAAGCAAGCTGTAAAAACTTTGGTACAAGAACAATTTTATGATGTGCCAGATGACAATGATCGTGTTGCTGAAGAATTTAGAACACGTTTCTATGATACAAAAATTTTCTGGGATGAATATGCTGGTGGAAAATTTGGTCATTATTATTTGCGAGCGCACGAAAAATCAAATGAATCATATTCACCTGATGAAGCTCATCGCCGTGTAGAAGAAGCTTTGCTCGTAATTGAAGCGGCACATACTTGCTATGGAAAATTGCTTGCTACAAAAAATACCGTCAAGCCATTTGGTATCTAAGAGATGACTATGAATATTCAACACATCAACGTTAAATTTTACATTCAAAATCCAGAGTCTGTCAGTTTGGAAAGTTATAACAAAATTTTCAACACATGGATTCAAACACATCGCACCGAAGAAATGTTAGTAGATGTCGCCGATTATTTGCATGTGCATCACGGACCTGGCATCATGCTCATTGGTCACGAAGCTAATTACAGTTTGGATAACACCGAAGGCAGACTTGGTTTGCTTTACAACCGCAAACTTCAAGAAAATGGTTCAAACGAAGAAAAACTTGCTCAAGCATTTCGTGCTGTATTAACTGCCGCACAAATTTTAGAAAAAGAAAATGATTTGCAAATAAATACAAAAGAAGTGCAAGTAATTTTGAATGACCGTTTCCTTTTTCCAAACACCGAAGAAACTTTTAAAACTTTGAAACCTGACTTTAAAAACTTCTTTGACAAACTCTACAACGGCGATGCTTACACCTTTGAACGGAACACAGAATCAAGACAACGCTTCATTCTTGACGTGAAAGCTGATTCTGCTCCTTCAACAGAATCTTTGCTCGAACATCTTCCAGCCATAGCGGAATCAGTTCATGCCTAATTCATTTGGCAAAGTCTACATCGTTGGCGGCGGACCCGGCGACCCGGGTTTGATCACGGTTAAAGGACTGGTTGCTTTGCGCCACGCCGATGTAGTGTTGTACGACCGGCTCGCTTCCTCTGAATTGTTGGATGAAGTTCCCGCTCATGCTGAACGTATCGATGTCGGCAAGGAACCCAAGAGACATCGCCGCTCACAAGATGAGATCAATTCCCTGTTGATCGAAAAAGCACGGGAAGGCAAAACCGTTGTGCGTTTGAAGGGTGGCGATCCTTTTGTCTTTGGACGCGGCGGAGAAGAGTGTCAGGCACTTGCTGAAGCTGGTATTCAATATGAAGTTATTCCGGGTGTGAGCAGCGCCATCGCTGTGCCTGCCTATGCGGGCATTCCTGTGACACAACGAGGTGTGACCACTGCATTTACAGTCGTTGCAGGTCATACCGGCGCGTCAGACTCAGATATCCATTGGGATGCCATATCACGCATTGGAACCATCGTCTTTCTGATGGGTGTTGAGCACTTACAAGAGATCGTTGCCCAGCTTATCGAGCATGGCCGTTCAAGTGACACGCCTGCTGCATTAATTCAAGAAGGTACGACGCAGAATCAAATAGTCCTTAGCGGTGAGCTTGGAAATATTTTTGAAAAATCACATGGAGTTCGCCCTCCCGCTGTTTTGATCGTTGGCAAAGTCGTTCGTTTGCGCGAACAGATCGATTGGTTTGATCCCGAATCTGTATCCTTATCCATAAAAGATCTTCAAACAGAATTTATTATTCTGTAAGCTCAAGAGGCCTTGTCATGAGCAACATACAACCAAGCAAACCATTGTTCCCCTTTAAAACCATTCAGTGGACTGCTGAGTCCGTCAAGCAGATCGGCCTGGAGTTGGAACACAGCTCTCCGGAAACCATTCTGCGTTGGGGCTTTGATAATTTTGGTCCGGGTATTGTCATGGCCACCGGCTTTGGCCCCGAGGGAGTCGTATTGATGCATCTTGTTTCACAGATGCGACCAGAAACAACTGTCTTTTATCTGGATACCGATCTGCTCTTCTCGCAAACCTATGAATTACGCGATAAGCTGATTGAAAAACTTGGAATTCACTTTGAACGAGTGCATTCCGGGATTTCTCTTCCTGAACAGGCATTGCGTCATGGTGATACTTTGTGGGCACATGATCCCGATACCTGCTGCCAGATCCGCAAAGTGATTCCGCAACGACAATTCCTTGCCCATTACGATGCATGGATCACCGGCATTCGCCGCGACCAGACTGCGTTCCGCGCCAACATCCTACCCGTTGAATGGGACTACGCCAACAAAATGGTCAAGCTCAATCCATTGGCTGCATGGACAAGTGAGAAAGTCTGGGAACATATTCGCGAAAACGACCTGCCTTATAACGAATTGCATGATTATGGTTATCCAAGCATCGGCTGTTGGACGTGCACTAAGGCAGTTGCCGTGGGAGCGGATCCTCGCTCCGGGCGCTGGTCTGGTGATACAAAAACGGAGTGCGGAATTCATCTTCCGTCGATCAAGAAATAATGACAAATTATTATCCAATTTATGTTCAACTAAATGGACAGCCCTGTGTTGTGATCGGCGGTGGAAAGATCGCGGAAGGCAAAGTAGATGGTTTGCTTGCCGGGGATGCGAAAGTGAAGATCATCTCTCCCGAGCTCACTCCACATTTGCATAATTTGGTTCAGCAAAATCAAATTGAATACATCGCCCGTGAATATCAACCAGGTGACTTAACCGGCGCGTTTATGGTCATTTGTGCAACAGACAAAGCCGAGATCAATCATCAGGTGTGGGAAGAAGCGTCTGTGAATCGACAACTGGTCAATGTGGTCGATGACACACCACGTTGCAACTTCATCGCACCAGCCATCTTGCGCAAAGGTGATCTCACTATCGCAATTTCTACGGCAGGCAGTGCGCCTGCCCTAGCTGTACGTTTGAAGGAACGCCTACATCGCGAGATTGGCCCGGAATATGAACGTTTTCTTGAGTTGGCCGGTAAGTTACGAGAACCTTTAGCCCGCCACATTCCTGATTTTGAAACACGCAAATCACTTTGGTATGAGATTGTAGATTCGAATATTCTCGACGTTCTTGCAGATGGGGATGAATCAGCTGCTGTCGAGATCATCTCACAAGTAGTTGGATTTCATTTTGCACCTGTTTAAAGGATGTAGCACGACAGTCATGTCGCTTGCCTATGTATTACGACATAAATGTCGTAATACGAAATTGTCCGTATGAAATTAATTTTCGCCACCCGACCATCCGCGCTTGCACGCTGGCAAACCCAGTATGTGATTCAGCTGCTACAGTCTGCGTGGCCCGGGCTTGAGTGTGAGGAACAGGTTATCGTCACTACCGGTGATCGCGTGATCGACCGTCCATTACCGGAAATTGGTGGCAAGGGATTATTTACGAGTGAGTTGGAAAATGCATTGCTTTCTGGAGAAGTCCACGCGGCGGTACATTCCTTAAAAGATCTTCCAGTCGAAGATACTGCCGGGATCGTAGTGGCAGCTATCCCTGAGAGAGAATCGGCGTTCGATGTGTTGATATCTGTCAAAGGAAAGACTTTATCCAATTTGCCTGAAGGTGCACGGGTGGGGACATGTAGTCTAAGGCGCACTGCACAAGTGTTGGCATTGCGACCAGATCTAACCATCCTGCCTTTGCGCGGCAATGTGGATACGCGTGTGCGAAAAGTATTGAACGACGAATATGACGCGATCATCCTGGCCTATGCTGGGGTGGCACGTTTAGGATTACAGGTGCATATTACAGAAACACTTCCATTAAATGTGATGTTGCCAGCTCCCGGTCAAGGCGCATTGGCGGTGCAATGCCGTGCGGATGACGTCGAAACAATTAATTATCTTTCTGCGATTCACGATTCGATTACATCAGCATCTGTAAATGCAGAGCGTGCTTTTCTGGCAGCATTGGGCGGCGGATGTTCACTTCCTGTTGGGGCATTTGCACAAAAAAATAATGGACAGATCATTCTGACAGGCGGCGTTATCTCAGTGGATGGAAAACAGTCCATTCGTTTGAGCGCAATGGATAAAGAGCCGCATCAGCTGGGTGAACGACTTGCTGAACTTGTACTTGAACGCGGTGCTGCCGATCTGCTGAAAGCGGTTATATGAAGCTAGCAAACAAACGTGTCCTTATCACTCGTCCACGCGCGCAAGCGGATGAATTTGCGGCTGCCCTCATTGCTGAAGGTGCACAGACTATTTTCTTTCCGGTAATTGAGATCATTCCCCCAGATGATTTTTCTGAACTTGATCGTGCTTTGCAAAATTTGGATCAATATGATTGGCTGATTCTGACCAGTATCCATGGTGTGGATGCTTTCTTTAAAAGGCTTGAGTTTCTTGGCATGAAAGAGCTTCCATCACAAATACGCGTTGCGGCTGTTGGGTCAAAGACAGCGCAATCTTTAATTACGCTTGGAACTTTTCCCGATCATGTTCCGGACGAATTTGTCGCAGAGGGCATATTGTCGGGCATCAAAAAGGATATTTCTGGAAAAAAATTTCTTCTTTTACAATCCAATCTGGCGCGCAAAGTTCTCTCAGATCAAGTCCGTTCTGCGGGCGGCTTTGTAGATGATATTGTTGCCTATCACAATATTGCGAGTCAACCACGGGCATCTGAATTGGATGATCTGCGATTTGGAATAGACATCATTACATTTACAAGCCCATCCACGGTAAAAAACTTTGTTGACATCGTTTGCAAAAATCGGCTTGACCCGTTAAATCTGCCAGGCAATCCATTATTTGCATGCATTGGACCGATTACAAAAAAAGCCGCTGAAGAAGCTGGTCTTACTAATCTTGTTGTAGCAAACGAATATACAACTGCTGGACTTATACAAGTACTTGGCAATTTGGTTTATTCATAAATATGTAGCTGGAGGTCTCTATGGCTTTACTCGAACTTGGACTTCAAAATATACTTCAAACATCAAATACCACGCTATCTAGGCGCTTGCGCCGATTGCGCACAACACCTGCGTTACGAGCGATGGTACGTGAGACCGAGTTGAACGCACGTGATTTTATTTATCCACTCTTTGTTCGCCATGGAAGTGGCCGCAATGAGATCCGTTCTATGCCGGGTATTTTTCAGTTATCGGTTGAGGAAGCGGTATATGAAGCGCAATCTGCATTCAATCTAGGCATCCCTGCGCTAATGTTATTCGGCATCCCAGCAGCAAAGGATTCAATAGGGCTGGAAAATTTTTCCAACCAAGGGATTGTCCAGCAGGCGATTCGCGCGATCAAACAAGCAATTCCAGAAATGATCGTGATGACGGATGTATGCATGTGCGAATATACAGACCATGGTCATTGCGGTGTGATCAATACTGGCAACCATCCAAACCTGCCACAGGAATATGTACTCAACGACGAGACCCTGGATATCCTTGGGAAGGTCGCCATATCACACGCAGAAGCGGGCGCGGATGTGGTTGCACCAAGCGGCATGATTGATGGCATGGTGAGCGGGATACGTTCTGCACTGGATTCAACTGGCTTCGAACATCTACCCATTCTTTCCTATTCAGTGAAATATGCATCTGCTTTCTATGGCCCATTCCGCGATGCTGCTGAATCTCCTCCGCAATTTGGTGACCGCAAGACTCATCAGATGGACCCGGCAAATGTCCGTGAGGCATTACGGGAAACCGCTTTGGATATCACAGAAGGTGCGGACATGTTAATGGTCAAACCGGCCTTGCCCTATCTGGATGTTCTTTATCGCGTACGTCAGGCTCACCCTGAATTGCCACTGGTTGCCTATAACGTCAGCGGCGAATATTCTATGATCAAAGCTGCTGCAGCTAATGGCTGGATCGATGAACGTAAGGCGACGCTTGAGGCGCTGATTGGCATCAAACGCGCTGGAGCGGATATGATCATTACCTATCATGCCATGGATGCCGCACGCTGGCTAAGCCAATAATTTATTTGCAAAACTAACAACCACTGAATCAAAAACGGATAACTTGATGACAAGTTATCCGTTTACTTATTTACTATTTATTTCACGTCATACCTGTGGCAAATTCCTGCGGATCACATTTAACATCCCAAAGCTCTTGACTGCGCCCTGCACCACACAAGTCAATGGGTTATCTACAAGATAAGCAGGAATACCAAGGGACTTGGTTAATAATTTATCAACACCGCGCAACAATGCTCCGCCGCCACACAATGCAACGCCGCGATCTATAATATCAGAAACCAATTCTGGCGGAGTTTTCTCCAGCACTTTGCGGCCTGTTTCAACAATTTGTTTTAATGGCTCTTGCAGGGCTTCTACGATTTCACCGGTAGTCAATGTCACAGGGCGCGGCAAACCAGTTACTTGATCCTGCCCCTGTACTTCCATACTATTCTCAGTGTCCTGTGGAACTGCTGCACCAATTCGAATCTTGAGTTGTTCGGCAGTTCCCTGCCCAATGACCACGCCATATTTACGGCGCACATAATTAACAATAGCCTCGTCCAACTCCATACCGCCAGCGCGCAAAGTATCTGCTGCAACAATGCCATACATCGCCATCACAGCTGCTTCAGTACAACCGCCGCCCAAACAGATGATCATATTTCCAGATGGAGAATTGATCGGCAGATCAATGCCAATAGCCGCTGCCAAGGGTTGCTGGATTAAGAACGCTTCACGACTCCCCGCTTCCATGACTGCTTCATAAACCGCTCGGCGCTCCACACTGGTCACTCCGTAAGGCACAGAGATCATCACACGCGGGCGGAAGATACGCATTGAACCGCTTACACGCTGCAATAAATATTGGAGTAAAGTTTCGGTGATTTCATAATCAGCGATCACTCCATTACGAAGCGGACGCGCCACTTCAATATTATCCGGGACCTTGCCATACATGTCACGCGCTTCCGTACCAGCCGCCACCATCTTCTGGTCATCAACTTCAATGGCAACAATAGTCGGCTCTTCCAATAATACTTGCGCACTATCAGCGAGACGGGTAAACATGGTACCCAGGTCAATTCCCAGGTCTTTAGAAAATAATGCCACTGAGTTTATTTCTCCGCTGTGGGAAAAAGATATATCCCACTCTTACGATATCGTTTAATAGTATCAAATTGTGAATTTAGATTCGTGAGTAAGTGTACAAGCGGGCAAATGATACCTGAAAGGGTAACGATTGTCTAGTTACAATCGTATAACACCTTAGGTAATCACTCATATACCCTTGTCATCTGCACAGCTTGCGCTATTATTGCACATATAGTAACAACCATTTGTAAAATAAAGGAATAAAAATGCCTGAAACAATAAATCGTGAAGAAGAGAAACCTCCCCACCAAAGATTAAAGCGTTACTGGAAAGTAGCTGTTCTTGCAAACATTAAAGATGACGATCATCCTAAACCAGAAGGGGTTCCACCGGATGCCTTTGCGGATTTTGATCACATTGAGACAATAGACTTGCTTCGCGCCGCGCTCGAAACTGATGGCCACTCTACAACTTTTATACAAGCTGACAGGGATCTGCCTTTCGCCCTGAGAGAAGTACAGCCTGACATTTGTTTTAATATCGCCGAAGGACTTGGCGGTGATGCGCGTGAAGCACAAGTGCCAGCCTTGCTGGAAATGCTTGGAATTCCATACACTGGATCACGCGTCCTTGCGAATGGAATTTCACTTGATAAGACTCTTACCAAACGTATCTGGCGTGATCGAGGTCTGCCTGTTGCACCCTTTCAAGAATTCACAACAGGGGAAGAGCCACTTCGTCCCGAATTAAAATTTCCTCTTTTTGTCAAACCTGCTCGTGAAGGAACAGGCATGGGCGTGGATATGAACGCGATTGTCAAAAATGAAAACGAATTACGCGAGCGTGCTGTCTACATCATCAACACCTATCAACAACCTGCCCTCGTGGAGACATTTCTGCCCGGCCGCGAGTTCACGGTTGGCATCCTTGGCCGCGCAGATGCAAAACTATATTCACGTCACCCCGATTGGTATGAAAAAGATGGCTTCCATCGTTTCCCAGTTCTTGAGCTGGATAGCACCCGCTCCGTAACCCCTTGGGTCTACAGTCAGGAGGCGAAATCAAAAGATGTAGGTGCTGATGGTGCGCCCGGGTATTTTTGTCCCGCCGATATTGAACCTGAACTCGAAAAGAAATTAAAGAATTTTGCGTTGCGCGCACATCAACTGCTTTACACACTGGATGTTTCCCGCACTGACATTCGACTTGACGAAGAAGGCAACCCGCGTGTGATGGAGATCAATACCCTACCAGGCCTGACACCTGATTATAGTGATCTATGTCTACAAGCTGCTGCGGAAGGCATTCGTTATGAAGACTTGGTACTGGATATTTTATATCTCGGGGCGAGTCGCTGGGGAATGTTGGAACCTCGTGAATATGTAAACGATACGCCGAAGAAAAAGTAAAAACTTTAGCTGTGACAAATAAGTCAGGATTTAATTTTCTTTTTCATGGATGCATATCTGGACGTTAGATGAAACCACCAGGGCGACCATTTCACCTGCATATTTGCCCCACGAATAACTTGCCGCATTCCTTCTGCATCTTCAAACTGGTCCAACAATAATAGGGATCTTCCCAGCTCAAACGCTGCATGAGCATCCGAACCAACTGTCCCAGCGATGTTATGCTTCTCAGCAAACTCGCGCGCTCGACGATTGAATCGCGGATACATACAACGCGAGTTATATACTTCTATTGCATCTACAAATGGCAAAATTTCAAGCAGATCATTTTCCTGCCAACCACCCTCGCGTAATTCATCAAATGGATGCGACACGCTAATAAAAGCTCCCTGTTCTTTTAATATTTTTATCGTTTCTTCTGGTGTGAGATGAGCAGGAATTTCCTCCCGCACAAATGCAGCAAGAATTTCCCCTTTCGTAGTCATGATCTCTTCGCCAATAATGACCAATTCAGGATCAATCGTCTGCGCCTCTCGCGCACCCGCAATCGAGTTGTGATCTGTCACAACAACGCGATCAATCCCTTTGCGGCGACATGTTGCAACTAAGTCCGCTGGGAGGGTAAGAGAGTCTTTTGAGGCGCGGGTATGGCAGTGAAATTCCAAGGAAAGAGACATAGACTAATTGTACCCAGAACTCGGTTGCCGAATTAATGAATTCTGCTTTAGAATCAGGTCAAGATGCGTAAACTCTTTGGCAGAATTGGTGCATTCCTGCAAACCCCGGTGGGGGTAATACTCACTGCCACTGTGGTCTGGCATATTGTGATGCGGCTGGCGAAAATTCCAGTTAATTATTTATTCAGTACAGTTTTGCTGGTTGTGGATTGTGCCGTCGCCTTTTATCTGCTTGACCGGCTAGTCTATTTCTTTTCCCAATTTGTTCTGCCAATTCAAAACCCGAAATACAGGCAGGAGATATACACTAGAGTAAAGAACTTTGATACAGACAGCAAGCGTGGTCCTGCTCTATTCATCAAAAATGGACGCGTGATCATGCACGAAGGGGAAGCAGATAAACACGGCCCGGGCGTAATTGTTCTGGATACTGCCAGTGCAGCTGTTTTGCGAACAGATACCGAGATCAAAGATACGATTGGGCCTGGCGTCAAATTTACGATGGGGAACGAATATGTAGCGGGGAGTGTTGACCTGCGCGCACAGTGGCAGTTTATCGGTCCAGCAGTGAGCGACCAGCCTTTTCTTAACCCCGTACCCACATCTCCAAAAGATTATAATGAAACACAAAGCCGACGCCAGCAAACAAGCGGGTTAACTCGCGACGGGTTTGAAGTCTCTCCTACGATCAGTATAAAGTTCAGCATCAAACGCCCTCGTGAAAGGAAGCCAACCGAAAGCGGTGTAATATCACAATATGGCTATGATGCGGATTCAGTTCGTAACGCGATCACGCGTGAAGTAATACAACTTGGCACGTCAGATAATAATCAAACACGAATGGAATGGAACAAGCTCCCCACACATTTGGTTGTTAATATCTGGCGCGAATATATTCGCAAATTCAAACTTGGTGACCTATTTACCTCCAGCGGAATCAGCGGACTACAAACTATAGAAGATATGATCAATAAACGCGTTAAGCAAAGCGATGTAGTGGCCCTGGACGATACCGGTGCTCCAACAGGTGAATGGGTGGCGAGTTTGGAATACAAACAGCTGCAATCCCGCGGACTCGAGATCCTGGATGTACGTATCCATAACGTGGTCTTTGACCCGGAGATGGAACAACAAACTATTAGCCAATGGAGTGCCGAATGGATGAAGATCGCCAAAAAAGAAGAAAAGCATCTGGAAGAAAAAGAGGCATTGATCGAAACCGCTTCACGCGAAGAAGCCAGTAAAACATTTGCAAGAATCGCATCCAGCCAATTCAGTGACAAACCTACCTTGCCTCAGCAAAATTATTTCAAGACACTTCAATTATTGATCGATCCTCTTCGAAAGTTTGTCTTAAACGAAAGCAGTGCCAATAGTGACATGGAAACAGAACTAAGAAAACTGAATGAGATCTGGAAATGGTTGTTAGATAATAGTGCTGAACCTGCTCCGCGAAATACTCAAGGCAAAGATAAACTATGAGAAGACCATCCCAACTTAGCGAAATTCCGTCCAAACTTTTCAGTCTGACTGATAAAAGCGTAGAATACAGAAATCAATGGCGATGGGTTGTTGCAGGAGCAATATGGTTTTTCTTAAGTGTCTTTACCCTGGCACTTACTCTTTTTGGCGTGACCTCGCAAATTCATGCTGTCATCATAGCTGGTATAAGTTTCTTGAAATATATTCCTCTGTTAATCGTTGTTTACAATCTCTCAAGGAAAATGGCGGCTCGTTATTTGGATGATGTTTATGAATTGGATAATGATGAGTTAGCCTCTAAATTTCTCGAAGATGTAACTTTTGGTGCTGGCAAACAAAAAATCGTTATCAATGAAGGCAAGATCCCTGAAAAAGATGAAAGATCACCTCTCATCCTCATTGGCGGACCAGGCGCAGTTCAAGTTAATCTCGACAGTGTGGCTCTGGTAGAACAAGTGGATGGAGACCCAAAAGTTATCTACCCTCGAAACGAATCTTGGAAACTCGGCAGGTTCGAGCGTATTCGCGAGATCGGCAAACATGATGAAGTTGGGAAACGCGAATATGCCATCATCAACTTGCGTGATCAATTCGTAAGTGGACTAACTGTCAAATCGCGTACAAAAGATGGCATCCCAATTGAAGCACAAGGCATAAAAGTGATCTTTAGCCTTCTACGCAGACAGCAAAAAGAAGGCGACAAGATTCAAGGTGATGCTTATCTCTTCGATGAACGCGCCGTCCAGGCGCTTGTCTACAATCAGACCATCATCTCACCAGAACCATCCACACGGTCTGGGATAAACTTTCCATGGGATACAACCGTTATTCCTCTTGTCATCTCCGAGTTGGAAAAATTAATCACATCACGCACACTAAGCGAAATACTTGCCACCATCAGTCAAGTGGAAGTAGATCAGGCTTCATCAAATGACCAAACCATCGCGCAAATGCGCGTGGAGATGACAGGTCAGCAAACACGCACATTTGCGAAAAAAGAATTATTAGCTCCAAATTTCGAGTCACGTTCGAAGATCACTGCTCAATTCTTCGAAAAGTCGTTCAAAGAAAAAGCTGCTCAACTTGGTGTTTCCATTGAGTGGATCGATATTGGCACATGGCAGCTTCCATCCTCACTCATTCTTGATAAACATAAAGAAGCATGGGAGCTTTCACAAAAAAATGCCAAGAAGCGTTTTCAAGTTGAACAGTCGAAAAAGCGCCATGAAATGGAAGAGATCATTAACCTCGTTGACAGTGTAATTATTTCAAACTACGAAAACGCGAATACACCACACAAGCTCAGCGATAAAGAGTTGGAAGCTTTACTGACATCCTCAGAAAGCGCGCGGCAATATGTTCTGCATGATGATACAGATAAAAAAGATGCATCAAGTATTGCGCTTGATATGCTCAATGCATTCCGCAAGGAATTACGGGCTGCGAAGGAAAGCATTGAAATTGAAAACAGGCCAGAAGCAGAAAAACAAGATGAACTTGCCAAGATCAATAAAGCTCTTTACGATATATCACACCTCACCCCGCATTGGGTACAGAAATAGTCGTGAAAAATTCAAACATTCATTTATCGCCTGAAATTTCAAGCGCTCTCCATCTGGGCGCGCCGATTGTTGCTCTCGAGTCAACTGTCATTACACATGGGCTTCCGCAACCTCAAAATTTGAAACTTGCACGTGACATGGAAAAACAGGTACGCGACTTCGGAGCGACTCCTGCCACCATTGCCCTACTGGATGGAAAAATACGCATCGGCCTCTCAGACTTGGAACTGGTCAGGCTTTCTGAATCAATTTCTACATTGAAAGTGAGTCACCGTGACTTTGCAACAGCCATCGTCAAAAAAATGGACGGAGGTACCACTGTTGCAGGAACCATGTTCGCTTCGCAAATGGCAGGCATAAAAGTATTTGCCACAGGTGGAATCGGCGGGGTTCACAAAGAATCTTCTTTTGATATCTCAACTGATTTGCGTGCCCTTGCTGAAATCCCTATGATCGTTGTGTGTGCAGGTGCAAAAGCAATTTTAGATCTGCCAGCTACTTTGGAGTATCTTGAAACCATGGGCGTGCCTGTTGTTGGTTATCAAACTGACGAATTCCCTGCATTCTATTCACGCGAAAGCGGATTAAACGTAAGCGTCCGATTGGACTCACCCAAAGAAATCGCAGACTTCGCGAATGCACATTGGAAGCTTGGAATGAAAAGCGCTGTTCTCGTTACGAACCCTATCCCCGAAGCAGAAGCAATTTCAAAGCGCGAAATGGAACCGATCATTTCAAAAGCGTCTGCAGAAGCCATTGACAAGGGAATTCATGGGCAGGCGTTGACTCCGTTTTTGCTGGACCGCATCAGCGAATTAACGAATGGTAAATCGTTGCAAACAAATTTGGCATTACTGCTAAACAATGCCCGCCTCGCTGCAGAAATTGCAGCCGAGATGAATGTAAAAAAGAAAGTGAGAACGATCTAATGCCAAATGAATTCACACTTACTATTATAGTGAATGCCAAGCCAGAAACTATTTACAAAGCCTGGTTATCTACTGATGGGCACAGTGCTCTCACAGGAAGCCCCGCAAAAGTGGATGGCACTGCGAATGGCGATTTCACCGCATGGGATGGTTATATTTGGGGAATGTTTTTGGAGCTGGAACCGAATCACAGGATTTTACAAGCCTGGCGCACCGCTGAATTTCCTACAGAAGCAGAAGATTCAATCGTGGAAATTTTGCTGGAAGAAGAAAAAGGAAAAACAAAATTAACAATAAAACATTCGAACATGCCAGAAGGTCAGGTAGATAGTTATAAAAAAGGCTGGGAAGATTTTTACTTCAAACCAATGAAGGAATATTACAAGTAATAAAAAGTAGGTCATGTTTGCAAAGTCCCCAAATGGGGAAACATGACCTACTTTTTGTTTAACAATTCTTGCACCAGTTGCTCTGGCACTTGTATGGCAACAACTTCCCCTTTAACCGTAATTACACCATTTACAACAATCCATTCTTCCACAATCACCTTGCGTCCTTTTAATTCTTTTACCTTCGCGCGGATTTCAAGCATTGGGCCAAGCGGCGTGGGCTTGAGATAATCCACATGCAAGGATGCGGTTAAGAAACGTGTGTTGGGCTCAGAATTGGGTTCTTTCTCTTTTTCGACTTTGTATGTTATTGCGGCAGCAGTCCCTGTGCCGTGACAATCCACCAGTGAGGCAAGCAAGCCTCCATACACATAACCTGGAATCGCTGTGTGATATGGCTTCGGCTGAAAATGACAAACTGATTCTTCACCATCCCAAAAGCTTTTTATTTGATGTCCATGTTCGTTCAAACTTCCGCAGCCATAACAATGAGCGAAGTATTCAGGATAATGATCTTGAAAAGATTTTTCAGTCATATAGCACCTATGGAGTTACTGTTGGAGACAAAAGATTTTCTTGAACTACAAAACGCCCGATCATTTTCCATTCATATCCCATAAATATTTGAACCTCATACGATCCTGCCTGCCAGCCGCCAATCGGTGACGAACATTCTGTATAGCCGCCAATACCGCCTGTGCCGCCATCCCAAGGCTTAGTTTCATAGCAGACTAGCTCCCCATTGCGATACCAAAGCGCTGTCCATTGGGTACCGGGAATGGTATTGTTGTAATCGAATCCGCCATACATTATTTCAATCGGCTGTTCAAATACAGTTTGAGGGTTTACTACATTTACTCCATCAAACTCTTCTGAAAATTGGATGGCCGTAAAAACTGCATCAGGATTTGGAGTAACATTTCCTTCAAATAATGCTTCAATCGCAACAGGCAAGTATGGTGTAAGCGTGAGCGTAGGTATTTCTGTAACAGATGGTGTATTCGTACGCGAAGGAATCGGACTGATCGTTGGTGTAAGTGTGATCGTGGGAGTCAAAGTAATGGTGGGAGTTAGCGATGGTGTTGGAGATGGAGGATACCAGGCATAGAGCAACGGTTCTCCATAAAATGGAAGCCAATATGCACATGCAAATAGAGATAATGCAAAGAAAAATAATCTCCATGCGCCAACATTGTGTTGTCGGCGCAAACTATAAAAAGATAATTTACGAGCGGTCTGCATGGTTTTGATCGCGGCGCGTATTGCAAAGAACGCCCCAATGATTGCAAAAATCGCCATAACGATCACACCTGCACGAATATCCATGATTAAGATTATAGCATGTACGTAATAGTGAGACTTCGGAAGTCTTTCCCATGAACTTATGATCTCATCGTTCAAAAGACTTCCGAAGTCTGGTTGATAGTGGTAAAAATAGCCCATGACAAATGAAATCGTTTTTCTCAAATTGGGCGGATCACTAATTACAGATAAAGATAAACCTTACACCGCAAGACTCGACAAATTAGCAGAACTGTCAATGGAAATAAAAACGGTTCTGGACTCAAACCCAAACCTGCTCCTGATTCTAGGACACGGCTCTGGCTCATTCGGACACACTGCTGCCAAGAAACATGGCACACGCGATGGTGTAAAAACAACCGAGCAATGGCGTGGCTTTGCAGAAGTCCGCTTTCAGGCAGCGGAATTAAATCGTTACGTAATGGAATCACTAATGAATACAGGCGTTGCTGCAATAGCATTTCCACCGTCATCATCCATGGTTTCAAATAATAGAAAAGTAACATATCACAATATATTGGCTATGCGCAAGTCCTTAGATGCTCATTTATTACCGGTTGTTCATGGTGACGTGGCTTTCGATGAATCACTTGGTGGAACGATTCTTTCCACTGAAGATGTATTTGCATTTCTCGCCGAACAGTTCTCCCCTACAAGAATATTACTAGCAGGAATGGAGGCGGGCGTTTGGGAAGATTTCCCAGCGAGGACAAAGCTTGTGAGCGAAATCCAGTTTGCAGATTATGAAAAGATGCGAGCAGGGATCGGCAGCTCGGCCAGCACAGATGTCACTGGTGGGATGAAAGCCAAAGTAGAGGAAATGCTTTCATTAATCCAAAAAAATAAAGGACTGACTGTTCAAATTTTTTCTGCCGAAGAAAATGGATTTTTGACTCGTGCATTAAAAGGTGAAAATGTAGGGACATTACTGAAAGAATAAAGATATGACCAATTGCCCTTGCTTTTTTTGTGAAATATTCAGATAATAGGAATGTTGGATTATATATAATCTACAAGGAGAATCTATGGCAACCAAAGCAAAGTCTGTCAAGAAAGCCGTGAAGAAAGTTGCAACATTGTCTACAAAGGGGAAAAATGCAGCTCCACGAGCT
Source organism: Anaerolineales bacterium (assembly GCA_014379595.1). Taxonomy (GTDB): domain Bacteria; phylum Chloroflexota; class Anaerolineae; order Anaerolineales; family Villigracilaceae; genus Villigracilis. The sequence continues at coordinate 5,676 of JACMLM010000029.1, read as the reverse complement.
GCGAAAACTTTAGTGAAATTTAAAGCCATAAAATTAAAACTTTTACGGCCAGTACCATCAGATATTAATATTGCACAGGCTTCTAATATCAAACCCATTATGCAAGTTGCCGAAGAACTTGGTATTCGCCCAGATGAACTTGAATTGTATGGGCCATACAAAGCCAAGATAAAACTTGAAATCCTTGAACGTCTTAAGAACAAACCAAATGGCAAATATATAGATGTAACTGCTATTACCCCCACACCGCTTGGCGAAGGTAAGACCACAACTACAGTAGGTCTTTCACAAGCATTAGGTGCACATTTGGGCAAAAAAGTAATTACAGCTATTCGTCAGCCATCGCAAGGGCCGACTTTTGGTATCAAAGGCGGTGCCGCAGGCGGTGGATATTCACAAGTGATTCCGATGGAAGAATTCAACCTGCATTTAACAGGGGATATTCATGCTATCACTGCTTCACATAATTTAACTGCCGCTGCATTAGATGCGCGTGTGATGCACGAAAAGCAGCAGGATGATGAAAAATTATTTAACGCGCTTTGCCCAGTTGATAAAAAAGGCAATCGCAAATTCTCCCCCACCATGCTGCGCCGATTAAAGAAACTCGGCATAAAAAAAACTGATCCTAATAAACTAACACCTCAAGAACGAACCCGCTTTGTACGACTCGATATTGACGAATCGACCATTACCTGGCGTCGCGTAGTAGATATCAATGATCGCTTCTTACGTGAAATTCAAGTTGGCCTTGGTAAAGACGAAATTGGTTTCGAACATCGCTCTGGTTACGATATTACTGTCGCTTCTGAAATCATGGCAGTATTGGCATTGACTACTAGCCTTGAAGATATGCGCGAACGTTTTGGAAAAATGATTGTTGCCACAGACAAACGCGGAGAGGCAGTCACAGCCGAAGACCTTGGAGTAGCCGGTGCAATTACCGTGTTGATGAAAGATGCGATCAAGCCAAATATGATGCAAACACTTGAAGGTACACCTGCTTTAGTTCATGCTGGTCCGTTTGCAAATATTGCGCATGGACAGTCATCTATTATCGCGGATAAGATCGCGCTCAAGCTTGCAGATTACGTTGTCACTGAATCAGGCTTTGGTGCAGACATTGGTATGGAAAAATTCTTCGATATCAAATGCCGTTACTCTGGCTTGATCCCAAACGCAGTGGTGATGGTGGCCACAGTCCGCGCACTTAAGATGCATGGCGGCGGCCCCAAAGTTGTAGCAGGCAAGCCACTCGCTTCTGAATACACCGACGAGAATCTGGCCTTATTAAAAGCAGGTCTCGCAAATCTTGAACGTCATATTCAGAACGCAAAAAAGTTTGGTGTAAATGTGATCGTGGCGATCAACTCATTTGCAACGGATACACCAGCTGAGATCGAACTGATCCGCAAATCTGCCTTGGAATTTGGAGCAATGGATGCAATCCTTTCCACGCATTGGGCAGATGGTGGTGCAGGCGCAAAGAAACTAGCCGAAGCTGTTGTAAAAGCCGCAGAGCAGCCTAGCAAATTCGAGTTCCTCTATTCATTGGATGCTTCAATTAAAAATAAAATAGAAACCATAGCGAAAGAAATCTACCGGGCAGATGGTGTGGACTATAGCCAGGAAGCCGAGGAGCAAATTGCACGATATACACGCCTTGGTTTTGACAAGCTTCCCATTTGCATGGCAAAGACCCACCTTTCATTCACTACGGATGCAACCAAGAAAGGTGCGCCAACTGGTTTCCGTGTGAGTGTGCGGGAAATCCGCGCCTCTGTTGGAGCTGGCTTCTTATATCCGATCCTTGGTGATATGCGGACAATGCCCGGGCTTGGGACCCGACCTTCATTCTATGACATTGACCTTGACCTTAAGACAGGCAGAGTTCTCGGTTTGTTCTAATATAAATAAAAAGAGACACTGAAGAAAATTCTTCAGTGTCTCTTTTTATTTTAAACACCACACAGCGGACTCAACACTTCGACAAATTCCTCTTTTTCTGTAAAACCAACCCAGCGAACCAAAATATTTTCAGAAGAATCAAGTAAAGCGAACTCCGGTGAACCAATAGGTGCGATCATTTCATGCCAGAGAGTTTCGGCGTGAAAATTAACTCTCTCCACTTGTAAACACACCCTATATTGTTTCTTGATCCCATTCACGATGGGTTGCATCGCAATGCAATCTCGTCAGTACCCTGCAAAGAATTCAACAAGAACAAGATTGCGCATTGATGTAGTATTTTCTACAACATCGGTGCTTTCTAGAACAACAGTTGGTGTGGGTGTTACATTCGCAAATACAGAAACCGAATCACTTGCATATGCACCCAACACACCTCGTGAATCTTTCTTCCACGTAAGAGCGAACATCACCACTACAATAATGAACACGATCAAAAATCTGACATATTTGTTCATCTTAATAGTATATCAGTACAGATAGGCTATGGGAGAACCTTGTTCTTTAGATATAATATGTCGATTATGCAGCCTGCCTCTCTTTCGTTAACTGACCAACGTGACCTTGTGAAAAGCAAGGAAATGGACGCTTCAGACCTCGCCGCAGCCTGCTACCGTCAAATTGAGAGACTCAACCCGACGCTTAATGCTTTCATTACCGTGATCCCGCCTGAGGAAAAAACATATCCTCCAGTTGGAAGTATGTTGCTTTATGGGATTCCTGTTGCCGTAAAAGACTTGTACAACACAAAAGGTATCCGCACCACCGCGGGGTCAAAATTCTTCGCCGATCATATTCCAGAAGAAGATGCTTTCACGGTTAAGAAAATAAAAAAAGCAGGGGCGCAAGTTGTCGGCAAAACTAATACACATGAAATCGCACTAGGTGTGACGAACAACAATCCACACTATGGCGCATGTAAAAACCCATGGGACATAACACGCACGCCCGGCGGCTCCTCCGGTGGAAGCGCAGTTGCTGTTGCAACTGGCATGGCACTAGCCGCGCTCGGCACAGATACAGGTGGATCGATCCGCATTCCTGCTTCATTGTGCGGCGTAGTAGGAATGAAACCCACATATGGGCGCGTGAGTTTGAGCGGTATTCTCCCGCTTTCATGGAATTTGGATCACGCTGGTCCGATCACAAGAAAAGTAGAAGATGCGGCACTCATGTTACAGGTCATGGGTGGATACGATGAACTTGATCCCACTTCAATAAAAACTTTGCCGGGTGATTATTACAGTCATCTGAGAGATGGAATGATAGATCGCAAGATTGCGCTTGCTGTTGGGAGTTATGTCGAAGAAGCAGACAAGGAAGTTTTGGAAGCGGTTCGTAAAGCTGCACGCATCTTTGAAGAACAAGGCGCCATTATCATTGAAGTGAATATGGATTTTCTAAAGGAAGCCGCAATTGCGAATGGCTTGATGACACAAGCCGATGGTGCCGCTTTTCATCGTGAAAGATTACAAGAACACCCTGATTGGTTTGGAGCAGATGTGCGCGAAAGATTAACAATGGGTGCGGCGTTTACTACAAGCGAATATGCACTAGCACGGCGCACTCAAACACAGATCAAAAGACGCTGCGAATTGTTGTTCGATCAATATGATGTGCTCCTGCTCCCTACCACACCAATTTCAGCGCCCGTCTTGGAAGGCGAGAATGCCGTGGAACGCGCTCGCCAGTTGACTCGTTTTACGGCTCCCTTCAACTTGACCGGCCTACCAGCGCTATCAGTCCCCTCCGGATTTACAAAAGAGGGTTTGCCAATCGGTTTGCAAATCGTTTCACGTGCATGGAATGAAGCAGGCGTACTGCGTGCTGGCTATGCATTTCAACAAGCTACTGAGTGGCATACGAAAAAGCCTGAAATTGCCAAAATAAAATAAAAATCAGCAGCACTAAAATATATTCTCTTTCAAAAAAGCTCGCCTAGTAATTACTAGGCGAGCTTTTTTGAAATGATGAGCTAGCAAGTCGAGTATTGATATATACAAGAACAAGATGCCTGGCACCATTTATTACCAGTAGTACAACTCTGCACGGGACAACCACCGACAGGAGTAGGGCCACCTCCACCACCGGTCTCCTTGGGAGGCTCGCAGGAATTAAACAGAACATTTAAAGACTCTGTATCCTGAGTATAAGATTGATCTGAATAACATACTCCGTCAGAAACATAATAGCCAGCCGGGCATAACTTATAGTCCACAACGGAACCGGGAGTTGCAGAACAGCATTGAGTAAGCGGATCATAGGTAGTACCGGCAATACACTCGGTTCCGATTGAGCCTTCGCCATTCCACTTGCATACCCCATCCTCGTTGATATAGTTTACGGGGCAAGAAGCTTCACAAGTATTACTGCCTTCACAGGAGCCTTCAGCAGAGGCGATAAATGGCCCAGGAGGATTGCACACAAATTTATCTTCACCTGATATTTGAGAACATCCCGGCACATCATAGACCCAGCCATCTGGCGGGTTGTCTGCAAGGTTGAATGTCACAATTGTATAAGGCTCTAATCTTTGCGTGCAAACTGGTGCTTGCGAAATAGAAACATTATTGCATTGCATATCCGGGGTGCAATTGGCCTCCTCGCCATTAGGGCCAATCCCAATGTATCCCAACTGTTCACACATTGGCGCAAAAAAAGTTGGGTCACCAACTACACAGCGGAAACCTAGGTCAGGCAGATTTTCAGTTGGATTAAGAGAGAAACGATGGGCAGAAATAGCGGAATCAGTGCCATCTTGAAAACTGCTGCCACGTACAGAACGCTTCTCCCCTAACTCGGGTCCAAGGGGGTCTTCAGCAGGTGATTGAGTGTAATAGGATGGACTATACCAATCCAAGACCCACTCGCGTGCATTGCCAGCCATGTCAAATGCACTATAAAAACTTACACCGTTTGTATATTCATTAATGGGTGTGATATTGCCAATACAGGAGAGATAATTTGACAAGCTACAAGTCGGCGCTTCATCCCCCCACGGAAAGATATTGCCTTCGGGTCCACGCGCGGCTTTTTCCCATTGAGCTTCTGTAGGGAGTTTTCCATTCACAAAGGAACAGTATTGTGAAGCTTGCTCATAGGTCACGCCTGTTACTGGATAATTGGCATGGCTGAAATTCCCAAAGAGGGCATTATTTTTTTGATCAGGAGGAACGCATTTTCCCGTCGCCACGCATAATCCATATTGAGAGTTTGTAACTTTGGTGCTGTAGATCCAGAAATCGCTGACGGTCACTTCATGAACAGGGTTATCTTCGCCTTGGTAGCCCATAATAAAAGTTCCGCCCGGAACAGCGACAAGTATTGTGCCATCCACATACGGATATTTCGAGCCAATCTCCATGGGTGGGCCAGCCAGATCAATGGATACAAGCGTAGGGGATGCTTCAACTACAGCAGTTTCCGTCACAGTTGCAGGTAGTTCGGTCGCATCACCAGTTACATCAGAGCCAACCGGGGCATTGCACGCTGATAGAATTAATGACACGACAACTACTGTTGAATTAAGATATAGGAATCTTTTCATTGCACTCTCCATCTAAGGCTAATACTGTATTTCATGGATTGAAGCTATAAAAAATTATAACCTTAGGCATAATATTTCGTATCCCACCATGGTCTATTCCCCGTCACCCAAAGGTCATAAAGGTGAAATTCGGAATTATAAAATACTCACCCCCTACTTTT
>JACMLM010000028.1 GCA_014379595.1 Anaerolineales bacterium | reverse complement strand
GATCCCAGAAGTGATCAGCAATTTCGTCAGATACTGACACGCATCCGAATGGCCAAAAGCGGGGAGACCGTTGCCCAGATGAAAGAGCATGGATTGGTTTATAAAATTAATTGGGGAGCCTCGATTATTTCGTTGCGGGAGATTGCCAAGCAATACGAACCCAATCATTTGCTTGCCTTGAAGTTATGGAACAAGCAATGGCGCGAAACCATGATCCTGGCCGCTATGATGGATGTGCAGGGCGAAGTGACTGAAGAACAGATGGATTACTGGACCAAGAGTTTGGAAACTACTGAAATTGCTGAAACACTCAATACTTTTCTGTGGGCCAAGACGAAATTCGCATTCGTCAAATCATTGGAATGGTGTCGTGGCAAGAAACACCTGGTTCGTTTTACAGGGCTTCATCTGATGGGTCGACTGGCTATTACCGAAAAGTCTGCCATGGATGAACTTTTTGAGCCATTCTTCGACGTTTTGTCACCTTTGGCAAAAGATCCCAATCTGACACAAATATTCTATCGTTCATTTATTCTGCTCGGGACAAAAAGCAAAGAGATGAATGAGCGGGCTATTTTATTTGCTGAAGGATTGAAAGATGTTGATTCACAGGTGAGTAGTAGCCTGAGTGAGATGATCCTCAGTGAGCTTCGTAGTGACTATGTGAGAGATCTTTTTGTTAAGAATACTTAATCTTTAAAAAGAATCGCTGAAGTCTGATTATTTTTGGAACAGTTTTTATAGGTATAAAGGAAATTTTAAACTTAGAACAATGGAAATTACAAAATCATCGAATCCGATATTCGCTAAAGACATATTTAATCAGTCGGCAACCCGCACCTCGGATGAGGTGATGACGGTGAATGGAACTATCAACAAGACTGGATTAATGCTTTTGATTGTGGTGTTTGCAGCTACATTCACATGGCGCAAATTTTTTGGTGCTATTGATCCTGCCATTCCCGGCGCTATGCCCGCGGGTATCACAGGCTGGATGATCGGAGGTGCCATTGGTGGTCTTATCATGGCTTTGATCACCGTGTTCAGTCCACGGCGTGCTGCTTTAACAGCCCCGATTTATGCGGTTTTCCAAGGATTGTTCCTGGGTGCCATCTCAGCTATGTTTGAAGCCAAGTTCCCAGGGTTGGTGATGCGTGCCATCTCCCTTACCTTCGGTGTTTTTGCCGTTATGCTGATGTTGTATCGTTCGGGAACCATCCGGGCTACCGAGAAATTCAGGACGATCATTTTTGCTGCCACCGGGGGTATTGCACTTGTATATCTTGGAAGTTTTATCGCTGGTTTGTTTGGCGTAAATGTGAGCTTCCTTCATGGTAACAGCCTGCTGTCAATCGGTATCAGCTTATTCATCGTAGTTGTTGCTGCCCTTAATTTTATCCTTGACTTTGATATGATTGACAAGGGAGCTGCCGCACGTGCACCTAAATACATGGAATGGTATGGCGCTTTTGGCTTAATGGTCACGTTGATCTGGCTGTACATGGAAATGCTTCGACTGCTTTCCAAAATAAGCAGCCGCGACTAATTAGACACTTCTTACATAGAATATT
>JACMLM010000027.1 GCA_014379595.1 Anaerolineales bacterium | reverse complement strand
TCCTAGTACGAGAGGACCGGAGTGGACAGACCTCTAGTGTGCCAGTTGTTCCGCCAGGAGCATCGCTGGGTAGCCATGTCTGGCAAAGATAACCGCTGAAAGCATCTAAGTGGGAAACTTGCCCTAAGATTAGATCCCTGTGACCCGTAAGGGTGTAAGACCGCAGGTAGACTACCTGCTTAATAGGCAGCATGTGTAAGCGCAGTAATGTGTTAAGCTAAGCTGTACTAATGGTCGAGGGCTTCCTTTATATGATGCGGAGAACTTGGTACTTTTCTTAATAAACGAATATCATTTTGCTGTTCAGACCAACATTGTGAAAATGTCCCTTGGTGATTTGAGCGACGTGGGTACACCCGGTCCCATACCGAACCCGGTAGTTAAGCACGTCAGCGCCGATGGTACTTGGAGGGCGACTTCCTGGGAGAGTAGGTCATTGCCAAGGGGCTTTTCTTTTTAACATATTACGCGCGGGATTTTCTTATCCGCGCGTTTATCGTGTTATAGTAAGACTTGTAAGATATTTTTTAATTTCATGCGAAAGGCAGGTGATTTTTATGGCTTCAGTAAATTTACGCAATGGCGAGTCTCAGGACTCTTTGCTCAAGCGCTTTCGCAAGAAAATAGTTAAGAGCGGCATTTTAAGCACTATTCGCAACAAACGCTGGTTCGTATCCAAAAGTGAACAGCGTCGAATGGCAAAAAAGAAGGCAATCCGCCGTATCAAACGAAAATCCTTTAAGGATAATGAATAGAAATAGATAGGATGAGTGTATGACAAAAGAAGAAGGCAAAATCAAAGTTGATGGTCTTGTGATCGAGGCCTTACCCGGTACTCAATTTCGGGTGCGACTTGATAATGGTCATGAAGTGCTTGCATATCTCGCAGGCAAAATGCGCAAACATTATATTCGCATTTTATTGGGAGATCGTGTATCCATGGAAATGTCTCCATATGATATGGCACGGGCTCGCATAACCTTTCGTCAGCGCAAAAATGCACCTGTTACTAGCACAAATTAATTTCCCGCATTAATTCTTACAAAAGCTCTCTGAATATTCAGAGAGCTTTTGTGTTTTAACAGCTTAAAATATTGTCCTTAAAATCTTTTCATCTTCGCGTGTATCGTTTATAATCTCGCCCAGATTTGGCAGGACCATGTTTAGAAACGGTCATTTTTTATTAAAATGAGGAGTATGAAACGTATTTTTACCATATGGTTATTCGTTTCAGACCTAATGTAGAAAGTCCTCGGCCAATTTTTATGTCTATATGGAAAGTAGGTGATTTCATTGGGTTCTGTAAATTTACGAAATGGTGAGTCCCAAGACTCGTTACTCAAGCGCTTTCGCAAGAAAGTTGTTAAAAGTGGTATTTTAAGTACCATTCGTGACAAACGTTGGTTCATCTCGAAGAGCGAACAGCGGCGAATGGCAAAAAAGAAGGCAATTCGACGTATTAAGCGAAAGTCCTTTAAGGACAATGAATAGAAACAGATAGGATAAGTGTATGACAAAAGAAGAAGGCAAAATCAAAGTTGATGGCTTGGTGATCGAGGCGTTGCCTGGTACACAATTCCGTGTGCGGCTTGATAATGGTCATGAAGTGCTTGCTTATCTTGCGGGCAAAATGCGTAAACATTATATTCGCATCTTGTTGGGAGATCGTGTATCGATGGAGATGTCTCCATATGATATGGCGCGGGCACGTATTACTTTCCGCCAGCGCAAAAACGCTCCTGTAGCAACTACTCAGGAATAAACCATACATCTTGGTTTTATAAGAAACAAAAAATGCTCTCCCTTAAGGGAAAGCATTTTTTTGTTTCTATTTGAATGGGATTTGTAAATTATTTTGCTGACGGAATTTCATCAAGTGAAAAATAAATTTGCAACTCATGTTTACGTGCCACCTCGATCATTAAATCTGCACCTTGTGAAGCGCCGCCTACTCTTAGGACTGCATCACATTTCTCTAAAAGCCGTTCTGCAATGGGGTGGAATATTTCATTAAATGGCTCATCGCCAATTTTCTTTGAACCTGCTAAATGTACCAATGGAAGTGCAAACCATTCACCGAGCAGGGGAATATGCCCCTTGCGAAAAATGGGAAGAGCATACGATTCCATCGCGCGGACATTTACAGCGATCTTTTCTGGATCATCATTTGTACCTGAGCGATAAGGGCCTGCAATTAAGATCATCATAGATTTAAATAGGGTCTTGCAAGTAATAAAGCAGCCAATGACTTGGCATCGGGCATCTCACCGCGTTCGGCCATTGCAAGGGCTTCTTTGACAGGAATTTTTTCCAATTCCAGAAACTCATCATCATCTGCATCAAGCGGATTATGCTTCAAGTCTGTTGCAAGAAATACGCCCATGAATTCAGTGGAATAGCCCGGCGCAAGATAAAACTCACCAACTTTTTTAAGCATGCCAGCTTCCATGCCGGTTTCTTCACGGATCTCGCGTGCTGCGCATTCCTCAAAAGGTTCATTGCCATCGCGTGTGCCTGCAGGAAGTTCAAGCAGGCTCATACCCGCTGCGTGACGGTATTGACGTATAAATAGTAAATTCCCATCATCATCTACTGGGATAATGATCACCGAACCGCCATGTTCAACAATGTCTAATTTTGTTTCGCCGCCGTCGGGTGTTTTTAGAGTGTCGCGGCGAATTTTGAAGACACGCCCTTGAAAGAGCTGTTCTGATTTTATAAATTCAAAAGACATGCTGGATCCTTTCATAAAAAAAGCCCAGGCATTTGCCTGGGCTTTTTGATTTTCTTTACGGTATTTTCAGTGCCTGCCCAGCGGTCAATTTTGCTGAGACTGCAATGCCATTTGCAGATGCAATAGCTGATGGGTCTAGATCACCAAATATACACGCTATGCCATATACAGTTTGATCTCCGGAAGCAACTGTGTATGTGGTTGGGTGAGTTGATAACATACGGCTGCCGGGGAAGGCGCCGCTCTGAGGAATTGTCAGGGTTAAACCCGGGTAATAAAGATCAGGGCTGGTAAGGCCGCTTGCGCTAAGCAATGCATCAGGGTCTACATTGAAACGGCGTGCAATACAGTATGGGAATTCGCCATCCTGCAAAGTGTAACTTGCAGGGCGCACACCCGCGGGAATAGCAGTATTGGTTGGTCCGCTTACTACTACGGCCGTGGTAGCAACCGCTACAGCATTAGTAGGCGTGGCAGGAACCACAGTTGTTGGGACCGGTGTGCCAACTGTTCCAGTTATAGTTACTAGAGGCTGTGGTGTGGCCGGAGTGCCGCCATTTGCTATGGTTGTTTGCGCAGCAGCTGTCTGCTTGGCAAATTCCTCGATCTGTGCCATTGGATTTTCAGCAGAAGGGAAAGGTGAAACAAACAAATTTGTTGAGATTACAGTTGGCGTTATCACAGGTATTTCAGATAATGATTGTGTGCAGGCCGATATCAGCAGAGTTGATATCAGAAAAATAAATATTGCCAGCAAGCTACGTTTTTTATTACTCATAGTTTCTCCTCGTGAACAAATTCATAAATCGATGGTAGCACATGAACTTTAATGCGTCAAGCCATTATTGCGGACTGCACTCAAATGACAATAATATCTGTTTAATTTCATCTTCGTTTCCCTCTTGACCTCGAACCTGCACCTGTTCCCAGGCAATACACAAGCCTCGCCGGATGCGTGGATCATCTGCTAGTGCAATCGCGGAGATTCTCTTTGCAGTTTCTATATCTCCCATCAATGCGCTGGCTTCGATAAAAATCAGCCATTCATTTTGATCTGTAGGTTTATAGCCAAGTGAGATTGCTTCATTTCCGAGTGATACAACAGTTTGATAATCGCCTACTTGCTGTGCGAGTTCAGCTTTTGCGAAGTAATAACACCACTCATGCTTTGGTTCTGAGAAAAACATTGGAGTTGCATATACATTGGTATTTGTAATAATCCGTGATGGATCAGAAAGCGAGATGGCATCAGTTAATACCTTTGCAAGTTTGGCGTAAATTTCCTTATCGCCGTGAGAGGGATCAAGTACTCGCAGGCATCCATTTGTTGGCATATAAATAACAATTGCCTGGGATGTTGAGCCATTAAATGTGACTGTACGATAGGGGTATGTGACTTTGATATGAGGCTCAAGCGCTGGAAGAGTGGGGCCGCCTAATCTTTTTTCAGTGTAGAGTAGCATGTAGGGCAGATCCGCGCGCGTATATTCAGGCGCGTACATCCAGTTGATGGGAGCAGTAAAAGACAAGTCGGTTTCATAGTCAATTGGCATTTGGTCGGTGAGTATTACCGTGTTCGGTTCCAGAGCGGGGATGCGCCATGTCATTTGCCAATAGATATCCCGTTGCTTTTCCCAGTCACGGCGGAAAATATTGGCATTGAAGAATTGCTGTCCGATGCCGAGGGCGATGACCAGAGCGAAGACATAATTCCTGATGCGGTTGTCT
>JACMLM010000026.1 GCA_014379595.1 Anaerolineales bacterium | reverse complement strand
CAGTTGAACAACTACTTGTCTTCACGCAGCTAATTGCCGTGATTATACCCATCTGGGGAGGGATGTCAAGAAATTGAAATCTCATATAATGAACAAAATAAATCATCGTGGAGGAAACATGCTGCCTCAAATCCAAAATTACCCAAAACTGAATTTATCAGATGTACGATTGCTTGCCCAGAAAAAAGAAGAAGGCTATGAAAAGCAGCTGCTTGTCTTTCAAACGCCTTTTGGGTATCGACGTATGGCTGAATTATTTATCCCTGAAGGCACAGGCCCATTTCCTGCAATATTATATGTCCATTGGTATGAGCCAGAATCACGTGACTCCAACCGCAGTCAATTTGTAGAAGAAGCTATTGAAATGGTAAAGGGTGGCATGATCTGCCTGACCGTTGAGACGCTTTGGTCTGACCCAGATTTCTTTTTGAAACGTACCCAAGCCGATGATATGAAAGCATCTATTGAAGAAGCTATCAACTTGCGCCGCTTTATGGATTTTCTACTGGAACAACCCAATGTTGACCCTAAACGATTCGCTTATGTCGGTCATGATTTTGGCGGCATGCATGGCGCACTCGCTGGAAGTGTAGACAAACGCCCGACCCATTATGTCATCATGGCGGCTACGCCTCGCTTCCCAGATTGGTATTTGTATTTACCTAAATTAGAAGGTGAAGCTCGTGAAACATTTATCAGTCAAATGGCTGAGATCGATCCGATCACACACATTCCAAACCTACATCCTGCATCTATCTTCTTTCAATTTGGGAATAATGATCCGCATGTTCCCGTAGAAAGAGTAGATGAATTTTTTGCGGCTGCAAAAAAACCGAAAGAAATGAAAATATATGAAGCTGGGCATGGGCTAAACGAAGAGTCCACTCAAGATAGAAAAGTGTGGTTAAAGAGCCAATTGTCGCTGTAAAATAGAAATTAAATCTATATTTAATTTAGAAAAAGAAACCATTGGGGTCTACAGTTTATGGTATATTTTGTACAGGAGTACTGCCATGAATGAAAGAATCCTAATAATTGAAGATGATCAGGCCATTCTCAAACTGCTGCAACGCGGTTTGGCTTATGAAGGCTACACAGTGGATACTGCCGTTGACGGCCGCATGGGTTTAATTGCGGCACGCGATCACACTCCCGACCTTGTTATTTTAGACTGGATGTTACCCGGCATGGACGGCTTGGAAGTATGTCATCGCCTGCGGACTGGCGGCTCGATTCCAATTTTGATGCTCACAGCAAAAGATACTGTTCAAGACCGCATTCAAGGGCTGGATGCCGGCGCAGATGATTACATGGTGAAACCATTCAATCTCGATGAACTGCTGGCACGTGTCCGCGCGTTGCTACGCCGTACACAACCAGAACGCATTCCTGTCTTAAAGTTCGCAGATCTTTCTTTAGATACTGGTTCTCGTCAGGCCTCACGCGGCACACGCATGGTGGCATTGACAGCCAAGGAATATGAATTGCTTGAGTTATTTTTGCGTCATCCCAAACAAGTGTTGACGCGCGAAGTAATATTTGACCGTGTATGGGGATATGATTTCGGCGGTGAGAGCAACGTACTTGAAGTATACATTCGCTATCTGCGCCAGAAACTGGAAGTTGATGGAGAGGTGCGCCTTATCCATACCGTGCGCGGCGTAGGATATGTAATGCGAGAAAACCCATAATAAAAAGCGGCAGTTCATCTGCCGTTTTTTTTATTTCAATTCTCAGGTTATCCTAAACTCCCCACACTACACTACTATCATGTCTCTTCGACTGCGCCTTACTTTGCTATATTCAACTTTTATGGGTGGAATTTTACTTATCTTCGGCGCGACAATATATATCCTCGTCAATGTTATTTTGCTCAATCAAGTAGATACCATGCTCGCAGATGTGGTGCGCGATATTACTCAAGTGGCCAAAGTTAACTCCGTTGGGCAATTGAGCTTGATCAGCCTGCCTCCCTTGGATATGACATCAAATGCATATATTCAAGTATGGGGACCCAATGGAAAAATCATTGCTACTTCTCCCAGCATTGGCGCGCTGACAAACCCCCTCGATCCTCTTGGACTGGAAACTGGTATCACCATCTATGAAGATTCCTATCTCAATGGGGCACACCTAAGAGTATTAAGTGTCCCATTAATAGTGGGAGATCGAATCATTGGTACGCTGCAAGTAGGCGCGAGCTTGGGCGTTGTGGATGCAACACGCAGCAAGCTGCTCTCTATCATGGCAGGCATCGCTATTGTTGCAGTCTTAGTAGCAATGATTGGATCATGGGTGGTATTAGGGCGTGCGCTTTCGCCTCTCGAAGCAATCACTGAAACTGTAGATCAAATCAACCGCGCCGATGATCTATCACGACGTATTCCTTATCAGGAACAAAACGAAGATGAAATTGGTGATCTCGTTGTCTCGTTCAATCAAACTCTTGAACGCTTGGAATCCCTTTTCACCTCGCAGCAAAGATTCCTTGCAGATGTAAGCCACGAACTTCGTACCCCTCTGACAGTTATTAAAGGCAATGTGGATTTGATTCGGCGCATGAAACAGGCCGATGAAGAATCATTGCATAGCATTGACCAGGAAGCGAGAAGGCTTACGCGTTTGGTAGGCGGTTTGCTCATGCTCGCGCAAGCCGAATCTGGAAAGCTCACTCTCGTCTTAAAGCCAGTGGAATTGGATTTGCTGCTCACCGAAGTCTTCACCGAAATGCGCGTACTATCAGGCAATAAAGTAAATGTACACCTAAATGAAATTGATCAGGTAATGGTCAATGGAGATCGTGATCGTTTGAAGCAAGTGTTTTTAAATTTGATCGCAAACGCCATCCAATACACACCGCAAGGCGGGGATGTATTTCTAAGCATGACAAAAATTGGCGATCAAGCACGCATCATCATTCGAGACACTGGACGGGGGATTCCTGCCGAGGATCTGCCTCATATCTTTGACCGTTTCTATCGCGCCGAAAAATCACGCACACGTTCAACTACCAGCGGGTTTGGTCTGGGCCTATCCATTGCAAATTGGATCGTGGAACATCACGGCGGGCAAATTAAAGTTGAATCAAAAGAGGGGAAAGGAACAACGTTTGTGATCTGGCTCTCACTGATTAAATAAAAAAGTTTTGTTAGGCCGAGCCTAACAAAACTTTTATGGTAAGCCTATACGTTGATGCGCTTGCCTACATAAACTTACCCCATAATTTTCGTACCATTCATTTAAAGCCGTACTTGAAGTCAGCCCATTACGGGCGTCTTCATAAATCGGCCAGCTATACTGGACATATCTCTTCGTTTGAGCAGACCATGTCCATTCGGAGCGGCTGATAACTCCGATGCCGCCGTTGTAACCTGCAAGCGCGAGGCGTGCATTTCCTCCTGCAGTTTGAAGCGATTTAGCAAGATAGGCAAGTCCACGGGCAGCGTTCGTATCCGGGGAATATGGGCTATCGGTTGCGCTAAAGTGAAATGGCATCACTTGAAAGAGTCCCATGGCACCGGCGCTGGACAATGCACGCGGATCTCCACAGGATTCAATTTGCATGACTGTGGCAGCCAGGTTCGGGTCCACTTGCGAAGCGGCCGCCCACTTTGAGATGGAGTCAGCCCAATGGAGGATTTCGATCCTAAAGATCGGGGAAATGTTTGTAGTGGTGACAGGCGGCAAATCCACAGAAGGATTAAAATTTATAGCAGAGCTTGCTTGAGGATATGATGGGGTTACCTTCATCGCAAATGATCCAAGCAATGCACTGATGATGATTACTGCAAGCGGCACTATGGTAAAACCAGACAAACAGCCGCTCCCATCATATTCTTGCGGGGCTGCGGCTGTTTGCCGATACGCTTTTGTGGAGCGAGCGCGGGGCATAGTTATCTCTCTATTCTGGGTCTCATGTAAAGGACCCGGCTCGAAAATGAATTATGAAATTGTAGGATGAAGACTATTTCGTGTGTGATAGTAGTCTACGCGTCGAAGTGACGATCTCCATTATCAGAAGTACGTGCGTTGTATGAAACAGGGTGATAAGTAGGTTCAGGTGGAATGAAGGAGCTCTGAGACGATGATGTAGCCGGCTTGGGTGCAGGGCGGAATGTGCTTGTGTTTGAATTTATAGGGCGATTGATCTGGGATGCAGGGCGCAAGATCGGCTGATTCACAGGTTGGTTAACCGGGCGTTGACTTTGACTTTGATAAGATGGGCGTGATTGCTGCTGTGAATATGAACGTTGAGGTTGTTGAGATTGATATTGAGATTTGTATTGTGATTGATGCTGCCCGGCAGTTGTAAAGAGGCGTTCACCAGCCAAGGAGAATGTGCCAATAATGAGAAGGCGCACCAGCCAGACCATTACTGCCACGAAGATCGGGACAACTTTCGTAAGTGTGGCTGCACTTATAGCGGCAGTCCCTTGCATGCTCCCGTTATTTGCAATCGCAACAGAAACGCCCCACCAGGTAAGTGTAGCATTGAAGCCTGCGGCCAGCACCCATGCACCGAAAAGGTAATACACTTCGGCAGGTTCATCGCGGCCCTGTTCTGGAGTGAAGATGCGGGCGATGCCGGCAAAGTCAATACCGCAGAAGGCAATTGCAAGGATTGTCGCCCAACGAACACCTGCAAAGGTGAGGTCGCCGAGCATATCGTGCAGGGCATATTGCGTGGTACTGAAGTTGAAGACCTCAAAAGCCAATAGCGCACCGAGGATCATTGCTCCCCACGTTGCTCCGCGATTGAATTTGCGATTACTTGTCGCGTTATACCAAACTGACTTTAAACCTTCTATTAATGGGTTACGGAATGTAGTCATTTCGACCTCCTTGTCGATGGGTAAGCCGAGTATAGAACGTTTGTTCTAAAATGTCAAGAGTGGAAGTATCCACTACCTTAGATAGTTATGCAAATGAAACGTTTGCTATAATCAATCCACTATGACCCCAAAAAAAGAAGTTTTTGATAACCCAACAGGCTGGGTATCAAAGCATATCCAAACTTACCTAGAGAGTGATGGCAAAAAGGGCCATAAATGGAATGGTCACTTCACATTGTTGCTTACCACGCGCGGACGCAAGTCAGGAAAGCTACGTCGTACAGCGCTGATTTATGGACAAGATGGAGAGAATTATCTATTGGTGGCATCGAATGGCGGTTCAGAGAATCATCCAAATTGGTATCTCAATCTCGTTGAAGACTCAAAGGTTGAATTGCAGGTAGGGGCTGAGAAGTTTTCTGCTCGCGCTCGTACAGCGAATGTAAAGGAAAAGCCGCGTTTATGGAAGATTATGAGCAAGGTCTTTCCCACGTATGATAAATATCAAGCAAAAGCAAAGCGGGAGATTCCGTTGATTATTTTAGAACGAGTCGCCAAATAGAACGGATTTGTATCCACTATGTTTTTCTCAAACACTCTGCGCCCAGAGACTTTAAAATCTCTTGCGGATGTAAAACTCATGCCCTACTGGTTGGACGATCCAAATCGACCTGAACCTGCTTCCCCATTAACAGAAAATATCAAAGCTGACCTTGTTGTGATCGGCGCTGGCTTCACAGGTTTGTGGACAGCTTTGCTTGCAAAGCAAGCTGATACTGCACGTGATGTTGTTTTAATTGAAGCGGGAGAAACAGCCATCGGCGCAAGCGGACGAAATGGTGGGTTTGTTTCATCGTCGCTCACCCATTCATTTCAAAATGGATTAAATCGCTGGCCCAATGAACTAAAAAAACTCGTTGAGTTAGGCCATAAGAATCTAAATGAAATTGAAGCTACGATCAAACAGTTCAATATTGACTGTGATTTTATTCGTTCGGGTGAGATCAACATTGCAAACGAAGAATATCAAATCGATGACTTGCGCGAAGAAGCAGAGCATTCTGCGCAATATGGAGAGCATATTCAATTTCTCAGTCAGGAGGAAATCCGTGCGCGTGTAAATTCGCCATCATATCTTGCTGCGATCCACGATTCATCTGTGGCTTTGGTCAACCCTGCGCGTTTGGCGTGGGGATTAAGGCGTGTATGTTTGGAACTTGGAGTCCGCTTATTTGAGGGCACGCAGGTTACAGATTTGGAAGAGATGCGAGACGCGAAGCGTGTTCTTGTCAAAACTCAACGCGGCGAAATCGAATCAAAAAAAGTTGCGCTTGCCACGAATGCATTTCCGCCTTTGCTTAAACGCCTTTCGTTTTATGTTGTTCCTGTTTATGATTATGTTCTAATGACAGAGCCGCTCTCCAAAACGCAACGTGACGCCATTGGCTGGCAAGACCGTGAGGGCGTAAGCGATAACGGGAATCAATTTCATTATTATCGAACCACTGAAGATGGAAGAATTTTATGGGGAGGCTACGATGCGATCTATTATCGGAATAATACAATTGCGCCGCATCTGGAAAATAACCCCGCCTCTTTCGCCCGATTGGCTGAGCACTTCTTCCAAACATTTCCCCAGCTGACTGGTCTGCGCTTCACACATGCCTGGGGCGGTGTGATAGATACTTGCTCGCGTTACACTGCATTTTGGGGCAAGGCATATCATGGGAAGGTTGCATATTCATTGGGGTATACAGGTCTTGGCGTTGGCGCATCGCGTTTTGGCGCACAAGTGATGTTGGATTTGCTCGATGATAAAAAGACCGAACGGACTGAATTACAAATGGTGAAGTCAAAACCATTTCCATTTCCGCCTGAACCGTTTCGCTCCCCAATTGTCAACTTTACAAGATGGTCATTGAATCATGCAGATCAAAATCAAGGGAAAAGAAATTTGTGGTTGAAGCTTTTGGATGCTTTAGGGTTGGGCTTTGATTCATAGTTATAATTTCAAAACATTCAAAATATTCTCAACAACGGATGGCTGAAATTGAAAACAAAAATATTCACCTACAGTATGTTGATAGTTCTTATCGTTTCTCTTGTTGCCTGTCAGGCTTCAAATGCCGAACCTAATGAAAGTGAAGTCATTCCACAAAACCTAGAGATCGGCTCGACAATGATCGGTGAGGATGGTGTAACTCTAGTCTATGTGCCAGAGGGTGAATTTACAATGGGAAGTGATGACAATTCAGATGAACGGCCCGTTCATACTGTTTACGTTGATGCCTTCTGGATTGGTCAAACCGAAGTGACTAACAAACAATATCAGGCTTGCGAAGAGGCGGGTGTTTGCGAATCCCCATCCTCTACCAGCTCATACTCACATCTTGATTATTACGGACACCCTGAATTTGATAATTTTCCCGTTGTCCATATCACCTGGAGCCAAGCCAAAAATTATTGTGAGAACTGGGCTGATGGAGATTTACCAACCGAAGCCCAATGGGAAAAAGCTGCAAGAGGTACAGACGCTCGAATTTATCCATGGGGTAATGAGGCGCCCAATAAAGATTTACTTAATCACAATTCAAGCGTTGGAGATGTAACAGAAGCAGGCAGTTACAAAAATGGCAAAAGCCCCTATGGTGTGGATGATATGGCAGGTAATGTCTGGGAATGGGTAAATGACTGGCATGATGCAACTTATTATCAGAGTTCGCCTTCCTCAAATCCTCTAGGCCCGAACTCAGGTCAATACAGAGAATTGCGCGGTGGCTCGTGGAACGATCTCGATTACACTATCCGTGCTGTCAATCGCTACGGGGAACCACCAACACTTGCTTTCAGCAATATCGGCTTTCGTTGTGTTTTAGATGCATCTCCGTAAGAGTTCATTTGCAGATTATTAAATCGCGCGGATGATAATAAGGGAAGAAGAATTTTGTGGTTGAAGATTTTAGACACACTTGGGTTGGGGTTTGATTCGTGATCGCAAATGGAGTGCGTCGCACCTGACTTAAAGAGACAATGCTTATCAAGCAAATGATCCTGATTAAGCAGGAGAATCTATCCTATCAGGTGCGACGCACCCTCTTCACCTTAATTCACGGTAGTATAATCTCGCACATTGGGAGAAACATCTATGCACTATTCAAGGAGGTAAAAAAATGAAGAAAACATTTCTCTTATTTTTACATTTAGCCTGTGCTGCACTTTTCATATTGACTGCCTGCGCAAAGGCGACACTAACCACAGCTTCAGTACCACCTTCAGAGACATCTGTGTCTTCTATAAACACATCTGCGCCTCAGCCAACAGAAACTATCATTCCCACGCCAACCCTCGGCATTGGCTCAACAATCATTAGCGAAAAAGATGGCGCGACTCTTATCTACGTACCAGAAGGGGAATTCACAATGGGAAGTGAAAGTGGCAGTTCAGACGAACAACCAGTTCACACTGTTTACCTTGACGCCTTTTGGATTGACCAAACTGAAGTGACTAATAAACAATACGCTGCGTGCGTCGCTAATAGAGGATGTACCCCGCTATCTAGTGTTAGCTCTTATACACGTTTCAAGTATTATGGTAATGTTCAATTCTATGAATTCCCTGTCGTCTATGTGGATTGGAATCAAGCAGATATATATTGTTTATGGGCAGGTAGAAGATTGCCTACAGAAGCCGAATGGGAAAAAGCGGCGCGCGGCGCAGATGAGCGTATTTATCCATGGGGCAATGATGCGCCAAACAACGATTTGCTAAATTACAATTCCACTATTGGCGATACAACAGAAGTCGACAGTTACGAAACGGGAAAGAGCTTTTACGGTGCGTATAACATGGCAGGCAATGTTCGGGAATGGGTGCATGATTGGTATGATGAAACCTATTATCAAAATTCACCCTTATCGAATCCATTAGGACCAGATGTAGGTAATACTCGAGTGTTGCGCGGCGGCGCATGGAATTCCAGCGTTAACTACATCCCCTCTGCCTTCCGTAGCTGGAATTATCCATCGAATGCCTACATCGACTTTGGTTTTCGTTGCGCCAGTTCGCCCTAAAACAAGAACTCCGAGATTTTCAAAAATCTCGGAGTTCTTCTCACTTCTTTGAAGGCTTCGACATCTCATCCCTGACTGTATTATACAAACTCTCTGCTTTTAAATCACTCAATGCATAACAAGGCGCTTTTAGATGATCAGCCAGTTGTTGCGCGAGTCCTTGGTCAAAGGCCGCATGTTCCATGTTGATCACCACGGAACGAGTCTTTTCATTTGCGATCATTTCAGCAAATTTGAAACCTTCTTCTTGTGGAGGCAATGTTCCAATGGATACATTGCCTGCGCCATCAGTCAATACAATAAGAAGTGGTTCTACATCGGGGTGAATATGCTTTTCGTGTGTAAGCACATCATGTGCCATAAATAAACCTGCTGAAAGCGGAGTCTTTCCGCCAACGGGGATATCCATCAATGCACGCTGCGCAAGTTGAATTGAATTGGTTGGGGATAATACTAAAGTGGCGCGGTCTTTCTGAAAGACAATTAATCCCACGCGATCACGGCGTTGATAAGCATCCGTCAACAATGAAAGGATTGCGCCTTTTGTTGCATTCATACGTTCAGCAACTGCCATTGACCATGAAGCATCTACAAGAAAGAGCACCAAGTTTGCAACGCGCTTCACACGTATCTTGCGCTGCAAGTCACTTCTCTTAATAGAGAAGGCTAATTTCTTACGTTCTTCCACGCGTTGCATCTGAAATGGAGCAGCCGCACGGAACGTAGCATCAAAGGCAATATCTGTGAGATTATCACCTGCAGGTCGAGCCTTGATATAACGGCCATGTTTTCGTTCAGTCTTGGTAAGTGAACGCCTGCCTGCTTGTTTACGAGTTAATTTATCAAGCGGGGTGTTGAGCTTGCGCGGCTGGAAGGTCTCGCCTGCTTTTACTTTTTGTCCGCCGTCCCACCAATTCGCATTCGAGCTTGCGAAAACTTCCTGTTGCTGCATGGGTTCAGGGTTGCCCTGCTGCGGACCTTCCTGCTGCTCATCTTCGAGTTTTAAGTTTTTTTTTCCTCGGACTCGCCCTCTTGTTTGCTTTCGGATTCATCATCCGATTCGCTCGGGACCGATTGGCCTGCCAACTGTTCAATGCGCTCTTGCAACTGTTCGGCAGTCATTTCTGCTTGCTGGAAAGGAGTACGTTTAATACGATGAGGCAGTGCCAACTCTGCAGCAAGTGCGATATCGTGATCGTTGATCTTGGTGCGGCCTTCGAAAGCTGCTTCGGCGCGTGCGGCTTTAAGAATAACTAAATCTGCGCGATGACCATCTACATTTAAAGATGATGTCAACGCAGCGATGGAGAGCAGATCACGACTAGTGTGGGTAACCTGATCAACTAGTTCACGCCCACGCGCGATCTTCTGCGAAAGTTCATCTTCTTTTACAAGCCATAGTGCACGAAAGGCTTCGGCATCTTTTTCATAGGAAAGATTGCGTTCCATGATGGTCACGCGTTCGCGTGCATCACGTATGCCGACAATATCCACGGATAGCGCGAAGCGATCCAGCAATTGAGGGCGGAGATCTCCTTCTTCAGGATTCATCGTCCCAACGAGAATGAAGCGTGCTGGGTGAGCAAAGGAAATGCCTTCGCGTTCGACCGTGTTCACACCCATTGCTGCTGAATCCAACAGAATATCCACAACATGATCGTCGAGCAGATTCACTTCATCGATGTAAAGTAATCCGCGATTTGCACCTGCCAACACACCAGGCTCAAAATGGCGTTCACCTTTTTGAATGGCTTTTTCAATATCAAGCGTACCCACTACACGATCTTCGGTTGCAGAAACAGGAAGATTAACGAACGGCGTGGCACGCTCGGCAGTCGGAAGGGTTTTTGCCAAAGCATAGCGTTCCTTACATTCAGTACACCATGTACCGGATTTATCGGGGTCACATCCAAATCGGCAATCTTGCACGATCTTTACGTGAGGCAACAAAGCGGCCAATGAACGCGCAGCTGTAGATTTAGCTGTACCGCGTTCGCCGCGAATCAATACGCCGCCGATACGGGTATCAACGGCATTGAGAATGAGGGCGCGTTTCATGCGCTCTTGTCCAACGATGGCTGTAAATGGGAAAATGGCAGGCATGTATATACTCCAGCCCGTGATTATACCGCCTGTTTCAGAATTTACAATCTGATTAATTACACATGTACGACATGCGTGCGGAACTTTGTAACGGACGTTTTTATATTAGATCTCTTGCATAAGTAAGTGCAATACAGCCGCATAGAGCACATAAACCTTTGAAGAAATACTTTTAAAACTTGGGCAAAAGACTTTCGCAAGAGGTCTATTTCAACATAAATGCATATACAAATGCATATTTAAATGGAGCATGCGCATATGGGTTGTCAAGTTCATCATTCACTTGTATAATCACCTTACATTTCAGTTAATTGGAGCCGCAAGTGATGGATGAAAATGAAGCCCTGAGCGGGCAAGGGGCCGAGAATCCCCAGGGAGAACAACCCAACAATCAAACAATGGAATCACTGTTAGCATCAGAATCCCTAAGTGTGGAATTACCTCAAACAGGTGAAATTCGCAAAGGCGTGATTGCAAGCATTGGTTCAAATCAGATTCTCATTAGCGTTGGTGCAAAATCGGAAGGTGTGGTGGCTGGCCGCGAATTGGAACAGCTTACCCCCGAGGAACGTGCCGAGCTACAGGTGGGACAAGAAGTAAACGTTTTTGTGCTCAACCCTGAAGATCAAAATGGTAATGTTGTTTTGTCCTTCAAACGTGCACAAGAGGAAATGTCCTGGGAAAACGTTGAGAAAATGATTACCGAAGAGACCGTGATCGATACAAAGATCATTGGTTTCAATAAAGGTGGTTTGATCGTTGCGATTGGCAACCTGCGTGGTTTCGTTCCATCCTCTCAAATCAGTTCATCACGTCGTGCTCAATCTTCAGGGGATACACCTGAACAGCGCTGGCAAAAGATGGTCGGCCAGGCAATCTCTGTCCGCATTATTGAAGTGGACCGTGAACGCCGACGCTTGATTCTCTCTGAACGTTCTACTAATACAGAATCCCGTTCTTCCATGAAAGACCGTGTGATCAGTGAATTGGAAGAAGGCAAAATATATGCAGGCAAAGTTACCAGCCTTGCAGATTTCGGCGCTTTCGTCAACATCAATGGCGCAGACGGCCTCGTTCATCTCTCAGAACTTTCATGGGATCGTATTCAACATCCCAAGGAACTGCTTGAAGTTGGGCAGGAAGTCAAAGTTAAAGTTATCAACATTGACCGTGATAAGAAACGTATCGGCCTTTCGATGCGTGCCTTACAGGATGATCCATGGAAGAACCGTGCTGAGAAGTTCAGCGTTGGTCAGCTTGTAGAAGGTACGATCACCCGCTTAACCAAGTTCGGTGCGTTTGCCCGTCTTGAAGGTGATGTTGAAGGTCTTATTCACATCTCCGAGTTAAGTGAGAATCGTGTTGAGCATCCAAAAGAAGTTCTCAAAGAAGGTGAAACCAAAACCCTGCGCGTCATCCGCATCGATGGCGAACAGCATCGTATTGGACTCAGCCTTCGTAAAGTGGACTCAGCCGCGTTCGCCGACAAAGATTTCAAAATGCTCACACAGGAATTCGGCGAGCAGGATGAAGAAACCCCAGACAATCCAGTAATTCCAGCCGATATAGAAGAAAGTAAACCGGAATAAAATTAATCAGAGCGCACCTTTCGGTGCGCTCTTCAATAATCCCATGCCGATCATTGTTGATGCTCACGCAGACCTAGCTTATAACATGTTGAAATACGGGCGTAATTACACGCGCTC
This sequence comes from Anaerolineales bacterium, assembly GCA_014379595.1. Lineage (GTDB taxonomy): Bacteria > Chloroflexota > Anaerolineae > Anaerolineales > Villigracilaceae > Villigracilis. The sequence continues at coordinate 9,164 of JACMLM010000026.1, read as the reverse complement.
CGCTGCAGAAACGCGCCAGCTTGAAGTTGGCAGTGTAAACGTAGTTGAGAATGAAGATTGCATCATCGGCTGGCCCGATTACCAGCGCGGACAAGTAGCGATTGTGTTCTCAACACTTTTTGCAATGCCCGCCCGCCAAAGTTCAAGCCAGAATAAATCACAAGTCTACAAAACATTTGACGAAGCCCATAAGTTGTGCCGCGAACAATTATTGACGTATCACCGCATGACAGATTCCGCGCCTGATAAATTTAGACTCGTCGCTTCTTCCCGCGACCTCAACCTGATTCTCGACCACTGGAATTCTCCATCTCCCGCAGGGGATGGCCACCCCGTTGGCATGGTCGTCCTCATTGAAGGTGCTGAATGTATTCGCAATCTTTCTGAATTAGATGAATGGTATGAACTCGGCGTGCGCTTGATCGGCCCTGCCTGGGTTAGCACACGCTATTGCGGCGGCTGGAAGGAACCCGGTCCGCTTACACAAGATGGACGTAAATTACTCTCTGCCATGGCAGACCATAATTTTGTATTGGATCTCAGTCACATGGATGAACAAGCCTCAGTAGAAGCACTTGATATGTATCGCGGCCCAGTTGTTGGCACGCATGGTAATTGTTTATCTTTAATGCCAAACTCCAATACAAATAGGCATTTTTCCGACCGCATTATTGAGGGAATCATTGAACGTGATGGAGTAGTTGGAGTAGTTCCCTATAATACCTATCTAAAATCAGGTTGGGAAGTCGGTAAAAACGAACGCTCTGAAGTCCCTCTTACCTATGTTGCAGATCATCTTGATCACATCTGTCAGATCGCCGGCGATGCACTCCATGCAGGCATTGGCTCAGATTTTGACGGTGGCTTCGGTTTGCAATCTGTACCGCCAGAAATTGATACGATTGCCGACCTTCAAAATCTGGTATCCTTATTACATGCACGCGGCTATTCTGAAACAGATATTGACAATATTTTTAGCGGAAACTGGCTAACGCGCTTAAAAAGAGATTTACCAACTTCATGAACAAAAATAAACCTATCCCTGCATCTACTCCAGTAGAAACTACACCGCGCACAGAAAATGCATCCCTGCCTCGCATTCGGGTTAGTATTTCAATTACCATTATTGGACTCATCCTATTTGCAATTGGTGCCAAGCCTGCTCTATTCGGCTGGGATCGTGCCTCTGTAGTTGGTTTTGTACAGATCGCAATTTTTATTATTGGTTTGGCGTTCATTTGCCTGGGTGGGTATATGGGGCTGCTTACTTTATGGTGGGGATATGAACGCACGATCGTTTCAGATATAGGTTCAAGATTAGTTGGAACAGGCTATATTATTGCTGTCTTTGCTGGCATGGCAGATATTTTTGGAATGGGTTCACAACCATTTCCACAAGTCCCGTATTTTGGGCCATGGCAAGCTACTGGAGTATTGATCGGTCAGGGGATCATTGCCTTGGGGTTTCTACTTTTACTTCCAATACGCCCGCATAAAGTTTCATACAAATAAATCCAGTTAATACCAATGTTATGCTGTTAAGGTAGCAATGTAAGTTAAATTAATCAGCATGACGCTGATTAATTGTTAAAACAAAACTATAAGGAGAGCTCAAATGTCTGATGATCCGCGCCAAAAGATGAAGGCCCTTCTTCAACAGGTAAGCCGTATTGTGCCACCTCTACTGATTACCAGCGGAATAGCACTATCTGGATTGATTCTTTGGTATCTCCTGTATGGGTCTTGTGGTTATGTAAGCGTTAAATCTTCTATCAAGGATATGAATACAATTTTGTATGGTTGGCAGGCGCTTCGAGATACAACCATTCCTGAGTTTTCAAAAAATGGCGCAGTCACTTATGAGACAATAGCAATTATGGAAGAGTGGAGAACGCTTGCCTATCAATTGAAAGTTCCTAGTTGCCTGGCTGGTGCTCGTTCTACCTTGATTGACGCAATTGAATCAGACGCTCAGACCTTTAAGCTGGCCAAAGATAGAATCACCATAGATAAGAAGTTGGAGTACCTCTCTTCAAACGATGCCCTTTTTGTTCGTTATAAAGAGCATGTAGATTTGATTGAAAGCTGTGCCCCAACATGCAATGTGGATACGGATTTCCACGACTTGCCTGAAGTGCTCCATAAAATAATTCGTGGTGAAGAATGGACAAAGTAAATATGTCAGACACCGATTAAGCTTGGGTCTGTAAAAGACACAACCACTCAAAAAGAAAAAGCCCTTAATTAAGTGGGCTTTTTCTTTGGACGTCCGCTGTTGGAGATATTCCGTGAGAAATATGTGTTGTGTCTATAGATTAGTGCCACCACGGAGATTCGAATAACATCTCCCGAGTGGAGGCTACAGTTCTAAAATAAAAGCCTACTCAATTAGCAGGTCTTCAAGGAGGTGCCCCCGGAGATACGAAGAGCATCCATCCTGCGGGGACTACAGTTTTAAAACAAAAGACCTGCTACTAAGCAGGTCCTCAAGAAGGTGCCCCCACGGAGATTCGAATAACATCTCCCCTGTGGAGGCTACAGTTTTCAAACAAAAGACCTGCTATTAAGCAGGTCTTCAAGGAAGTGCCCCCACGGAGATTCGAACTCCGGTTTTATCCTTGAAAGGGATGCGTCCTGGGCCTCTAGACGATGGGGGCTCTATTTTTAGAGCGGGCGAATTCTATCATCCCCTTTTATCTCAGTCAAGCAATTTGAGCACTATATTTCAGGTTTCACCCTTTGATTTAGCAAAGCCATAAGATCGATCTGATTACGGTTGATCAACATGCCAGCGCTTTCCACGCGCAAACTTGGAATGAGAATTCCCGTGAGTGTTGCATTAAAGATGGGAAGAAACTCACGCGAGCCTTCTGTAACCAGTGATGTGAAATCGAAACGCCCGGGTAATTCCATAATGCCTTCAATTTCAAACATTTGGGTTGTAACGCGAATGGGATATTCAATAGCACTTGAAAAACCGCCGCGCACAATGGCATGTGGACCAAGATCCTCGCGGCGAGCCAGGCACACAGCATAAATATGTTTTTTCAACATGCGTACCAGTTCAAAATGATCTACAAGTTTGGTGGGCATATGCAAGCGCGCCAGACGTGCATCATTGACCTCCATCGCAGAACGCGTGGGGTCGTTCATCATTCCCATTGCCCCATGCGTAGTCACCATGATCTTCCCCACCACGCGATATCCAGACGTCAAGATATCAGCGGGAAGAAAACGATAGGTGCGGGGGGAATTTTCCATCGACAAGGCTGATTCCTCTTTCAGCTAAGAATCATGAATGGGTCGAAACGTACCAGCATGAGGCCGCGGAGGAGGCGGAGTTCTGCGTTTATTCGTAGTCGGCTTGCCTGCATTCGGGTCGAGGATCATATTCAGCCACAAGATCGCTTTTCCATCATATTCTCGCCTGCCGCATACATCACAGATCCATGCAGGAAAATGCGGCACCGTGATCAACTCCTCGCCAAGCCACGTAAAATAAGTAAGCTGACGCGGCTGCATAATGCCGGCATGGCATTCATTACATGGGTCAGGCTGGGGAAGAACATCTTCAATATCACTCATTTCAACCTCATTGTGTGGCGAGTATATCTGTATGCTCAAGCACTTTCCACAAGGGTGGCGGCCAATATATCAAAACTGCCTTCCCTACTATTTTATCAAAAGGCAAAAGTCCCCAATCTTTTGAATCATTTGAATTATTTCGATTATCGCCAAGAACAAAAAGCTGTCCATCTAAAACATCCCATTCACCAGAGTAAGCGGGCGGAGACGCAATATATGGCTCATTCAACAATTGACCGTTTACATAAACAGTTCCTGCTTGCACACTGACATGATCACCAGGCAAACCGATAACGCGCTTCACCAACTCTTCTTCAGGATTTCTCGGGAAATGAAAAACGATAATATCTCCGCGATCAACATCACTAAAGCGATAACTCATTTTATTAACCAACACAAACTCGCCATTCTCAAGTGTTGGGATCATACTGGTTCCATCCACACGAACACGAGCCGAAATTGCATTAATACCTAAAAATAAAACAACTGCCAATATAAGAGTTTCAACAATATCAAGCACAAATCTTCCCCACCTTACCTTTTCCTGCCCATCATCCTGTTCTTCAATTTGTACTTCAATTTGTTCTTCAAACTGCTCTTCTTGTTGTAAATTTTCCAAACCTGCCTCCATGCCTTCGCAACGTCCATGAAATTATACTTCTGTTTATTTCGAAGTTCACAGAACCTTAAGTCTTACTCATATCAAAACCATATTTATTTTGGATGTCCCAACTGAGGCATTTGCTTTCCAATTCAGCATTTTTTATCCCCGTGCATTTTCCTGCATCACAAAAAACGGATCATTATCCAGCTTTGAATTGTTTCTGCTTCAAAATGAATATCTTTCCCTGACGCATTTGTGACTACGCGAATTTTGCGACTAGCCTTCACAAAATTTATGCTTGCTCTTATGTGCAGATTTTGGTGTTTCACGCCAGTTTCGCACGAATTCGATCTGCTCTTGCGTTTCAGGTGATGTAGGGTAATAAAAAGTATTCGTCCGCGTCCGATATAACTTATTGACCTGTACCAACGCCTGCTCATTTGTAGCGCCATGGCGGACGAGATAACAGCCGACTGTAATACCTGTGCGCCCCACCCCGCCCCAACAGTGGACATATACATTACGTCCAGCATCAAATGCTTCGTCAATGGTGTTGAGGATCGTGATCATCGTCTCACGCGAAGGGATGCTATGATCTCGTATTGCAAAGCGATGATAAAACACATCAATATCATAAGCGCGAGCCTGCTCTTTTAAAATTTCTTCATAAGAAACAAGTTCGTGCGGCTGGGTCAGGTCAATAAATGTATTGATGCCAGACTCAAGAAACGAATCCATATGACGCCGCATTGTTTCGACATCATAACTGCCAGGATATTCACCCGCAAGGAAACGGCCTTCTTCCACCCAATAAGATTCTGTAATAGGACGATTAGACATATTCACCAATTATTCAGGAAATGACGTGCATATATTATTTAGAATCTGCTCGCGCAGCTCGATAAGTTCAGGATATTCATAGAAGAATAATATCTTTTGATCTTTAATTAAATTTTCCTCTGGCTTGGGACTAAACACAAAATAGGCAAAGGATTCCGCAATGTCTTCTGCGGGATGCGTAGTAGAGTAATCATCTACGAATTGATCCTGATGATTTAGATAAAAGTTATATAAACCATCGTAGTATGGAGAGAGATCATCTGCGTATTGAAGCGAGTCTATTTTTTCCCATTCATCGTTTATATCCACCCAAAAACGCTGATGGAAAGTATTAATGTACGAATTCGGCAGGCTGCAGCCACTGCCATCAAAATAGTTGGGACAAGCCGCAGCCTTGCTTTCAAGCAAGGCTATATTATACGGGTCATTAAAAACTTCTTCGTCAACACTGACCTGCGACTCGTTCAAAGTCAGCAAATGGGCATATTCATGAATCAAAGTAAAAAAAAGTGCATCCTTGTTATCCAGGTCAGCAAGATCAACCTCAACGATCCAATTCGTCAGATCATCTTCTGTCTGTTCCACAGCGGCCAGGGTACTTTCACTGCCATCAGTGAAGATCATATATTGTGTCACCATTTGCCGATCATCAGAAGGAATCAAGGTTGTGAATATCTGCCAGGCTTCTTTTTGCAATGCAGTATCTTGCTGTTCATCTTTTAAGTCACTGGGTATCGAGTCAAAGACTGGATTTATGATCTCATCTTCACTAACTGAATATGTAACCAAATTATATGACGCTGGTTCAATATAATTCGGGTCATCCACTTCATATACATTTCCCTTTGCGCTTTGGATGATATCTGCCATTGTGAGGGTACAGGCCGCTTCAGGTATTTGAGCAGCCATCATCCTGGAGCTGTATCTGCCAAGCGCGATGCCTAAAAAAATAAATAAGCCGATTGCTAACAAAACAATGAGAAAGGTTAAATTTCTCTTCATATCAACTCTGAGGTTCATAGTGATACTAATTTGAGGGAAAAATGATCCAGCCTGCGTCGAGAAAATACAGGTAGAGATACCCAAAAAGCATGAACAGCCACAAGGCAAGTTGTATCCGATCCATCACGTTTTCCCAGGAGACGGCGAGGTTGTCTTTGATGGTTTGGACGATGCTCCCGAGGTTGTCAAGTTTCGTTTTTACACTTTCCTTCCAATCTTTCAAATAAAACTCGCTCTGGATGGCTTCATAAAGTTTAGACGTGTACCAATCGCCGATGAGCAGCATGTATTGCTCAGCCCGTTCGAAGTCCAACATGACTTCGAGCCTATGTTCCGCGATCTGACGGATAAGCCCTCCCGTTGGGCGTGGACGGCGCTTATTCTTAAAAAAGGCTTCATTGATCTTATCCAGCATAATTTCAATGGATTGATCCAACATACGATAGCGTAACAGTTGATAATTGCCGATCTTAAGCAGTGCAATGTCAGATTGAAAATCTCCATTTCGTGCAATGATCACTGCACCTTCCCAATCGATAAGCGTAAGTTCGTCAGTGGAATAGCTGGTGCGTGAGGCGAGAATTTCATTAACTTCCTCCTTGCCCAAAACCTCGCGCTGCGAGCGGATAAATCTTGAAAGCGCCAACGCATTCTTGTCGATCCATTTTTCTGGCGAAGGATTCGCCTGATCAACCAGAAGAATAATGTATTCTTCAAATAATCCGCTGTGACGTATTGGTACGGGAATAAAGCGGCTCTGCAAAGCTGATTCGATCTTGGCGCGTTCCTGTAAAACAGAAGCTGCAAATGGGTCTTTCAATTCAAAACGACATTCAATCATTTGCACACGCCCATCATAGCGTTGACGTGTGACCAGGACTGCATGGCCCTCGATAACAATAGTTTCCTCACCAAGGCTTACAAGGTCAATATCAATGGGTTGAAAATAAGGCGCGTCTTTCAATCCTTTAAATTGCTCAGAAATTGGGGCCTTGCCATCGTCAGCATCGGGGAAGGCAAGTAAATAACAGATTTCCATATAGTATCCTCTTCTACGTTGCATAAGTTTACTACATGTATTTTGGGGTTGGCTTTATACTTGGCAACCAGGCATTACAGCATTTATTTCACGGAGAAATTTATTATGATGACTGATATTCGAACCCAGTGGGCAAATTCAAAAAGATTTCGTATATTACTGACCCTGGCCTTAATTTATGCTGTTTTGCGAATGGCGGTTCAAGTGATCGTGCTTTCGGATATGTGGTCGGCCTCTGCAAACCCAGCCGAAGAATTCGTAGCCGCGGATTTAAAGGTCTATGTTGATGCTGCACGCCACTTTTCGAACCATGAAGACTTATACCTTCAAGGTTCGTTTGAAAACGAAGCACAATCGCTATATTATTTATATTATCTATATTCCCCGGCATTCGCATTGATGTTCATGCCAATCCTGCTTTTGCCTGTTCTCATCCTCGTATCACTGGATATCATTCTTCATATTATTGCTTATGCATTGATATACATCTATTGGGGAAAAATATTCAAGCGCCTGCAACTCACGGGTGCTTCGCAAGCTCTGGTGAATTTACTTCCGCTTTGGATCGTGTTCACAGGGTTTTGGGATGACGTTGCCTATTTGAATATTTACATCATCATGGCTTTAGTCGGCACTTTGTTTATCAATGCCTTGCTGGAAGAAAAACTCGCATGGTCGATCTTTTGGTTAGGTGTGATCATTCTGCCGATCAAGCCGCATTGGGCATTTGCCGCAGCTTTGCCTCTTTTGTTGGGAAGATATAAATTTTTCATCCGCCTTATGGTGGGCGTGGTGATTGCTTATTTTGCCGTTGCAGGAGTCACAATTTTAATTGGCGGTATTGAATACGGACTCAAACAATATGCGGACTATATCTCTTTTCTCTCATTTGTGAGCAATAACTATACATGGCGCGGACCTGACCAACCCTTCCTGGCTTATAACCATTCGCTTAAACAAACAGTCGTATATTTTCTTGGTATCTCGCCAACGACACTAAAACTCGCTACGGTGTTAAAAATATTATTCATTGCCCCTCTTGGATACGTTGCCTTTCGTTATTTGACTCATCCATTAAACAAGCATGGTGACGAAGTTCCCCGCCTCGCACTGGACCTGACTTTTGCTCTGTATCTAGGTGCATTTCTGTGGCTGGACATGATCTGGGAGTTATCACTGGGAATAGCCGTATTCACGTATCTAATTGGAACTTTGGAAAATAAAAAGATGCACATCTTTTTATGGTTTATCTTTTTACCCTATGCGCTTGCGGATATCTGGCGGTTGCTCAGTTATATAATCTTTGGAGAGGCAGTTTTAGAAGGCGGTGCTTACGTGCTGACTGACCCCCTGCTCTACCTGCCGTGGATTCTGATGGTATTGATGTCATTCTATGCGGTGATCGTATGGAGATTATATAAATCACAAACGGAACTTATCGCTAAACAAGCTGTTTAAATAACTATGACCCTTCAACAGCAATACACCAAATGGAAAGAATCCACGCTCAAGAAGTCTTTGGAAAAATCTAAAGAGCGGAAAGAGCATTTCGAGACCACAGCAGGCATTGAGGTCCCGCGTGTGGCGTTGCCCATTGATGGCGGTGGTCTCGATACGCCCCGCCAAGATCAGGCGGGGCTACTCGACCAGCAGGAGGAATCCTATTTAAATAAATTAGGCTTTCCTGGGGAATATCCATATACGCGCGGAGTTCAGCCAACAATGTATCGTTCGCGGTTCTGGACAATGCGTCAGTATGCGGGCTTCTCCACAGCGGAAGACTCCAATAAGAGATATCGCTATTTGTTGCAGCAGGGTCAAACGGGATTAAGTGTCGCGTTCGATTTGCCCACGCAGATCGGATACGATGCAGATGACCCGATTGCGCATGGTGAAGTGGGAAAGGTTGGCGTTTCGATTTCGTCGGTGCATGACATGGAAATTTTGTTCAAAGATATTCCTTTGGAAACTGTTTCGACTTCGATGACGATGAATGCGCCCGCTGGGATTTTGCTGGCAATGTATATCGCGGTGGCAAAGAAACAAGGCGCGGACATGCGTAAGCTGCGCGGCACGATCCAAAATGATATTCTG
>JACMLM010000025.1 GCA_014379595.1 Anaerolineales bacterium | reverse complement strand
GACCGTGCTGATTACAAAGGCGTGTTTGCTCCCACCTATACACCGATCACAAATAAAGAAGCGCAGTCTACGGGTCTGGCGGCAATAGACCATGCCGTTGGCAATGTACAGCTTGGCAAAATGGATCACTGGGTTAACTTTTATCATCAGGTGATGGGCTTCCGTCAGCTTCAGGGATTTAGCGACAAAGACATCTCAACAGAGTACTCCGCGCTGATGTCCAAGGTCATGCAAAACGGAAATGGCCGCGTCAAGTTCCCGATCAACGAACCCGCTGAAGGCAGGCGCAAGAGTCAGATCGAGGAATATCTCGATTACTACATGACGCCCGGCGTACAGCATATTGCCATTATCACCGGTGATATTCTTGCCACCGTTGAAAAACTGCGCCAGAACGGTGTTGAATTCCTGCGTGTGCCAGATACCTATTACGACGCACTCCCCGACCGCGTTGGCAGCATCAAAGAAAATATGAAAGATATTCATGATCTCGGTATTCTCGTTGACCGTGATGATGAAGGCTATCTGCTGCAAATCTTTACCAAGCCGATTCAAGATCGCCCCACCATGTTCATCGAAGTTATTCAACGTCACGGCTCACAAGGGTTTGGTGTGGGTAACTTTAAAGCACTCTTTGAATCGATTGAAGCGGAACAGGAAAAGCGTGGCAATCTCTAACACTGTACTGCGAGATTTATCTCGCATAAAAGCGACATAAATGTCGCAGTACATTTCATACAGGGAACTGTGGCAAAAGGATTTCCACGCGACATGATCTTCGCCGCCTTCAGCACGCCTCAAGCCAAACTCGTACCTGCTCTTGTTACGAATGACAGACTCTACCCGTTACCTTTTGCGAACATGCACGAAGTAATCAGAGTCGGCGCGAAGGAAGCGGCACGTCATGCATCAGAAGCATCATTTGCAATTGATGAAGTGCCTCTGCTGGCTCCGCTGTACCCAACCACCTTGCGTGATGCTTATGCTTTTGAACAGCATGTAAAAACAGCCAGTCAAAACCGCGGGCGTGATGTGCCTGAGGAATGGTATAAGTTTCCTGTTTTCTATTACACAAATCCGCACACCATCTTCGGGCCAGAGGATGTGATTCCATACCCGAGTTATACATCTGCATTAGATTATGAATTGGAGATCGCGGTCATCATCGGCAAAGGTGGACGCGATATCAAAGCCGAAGATGCAGCATCGCACGTATTTGGCTACACGATATTCAATGATTGGTCTGCGCGAGATGTGCAGCGAACAGAAATGAAGATCGGTTTAGGCCCTGCCAAAGGGAAAGACTTCGCCTCGTCTTTAGGACCAGTTATCGTCACGAGCGAAGCGCTCGCCCATCGAGCAGTGAATCGCCCGGGCGTGTATGATCTGAATATGACAGCCAGAGTCAACGGCGTTGAAATGTCCAAAGGAAATCTAAAGGATATATTCTGGTCATTCGGAGAGATCATTGCGAGGGCTTCAGAGAATGTAGATTTGATGCCCGGCGACGTGATCGGCTCCGGCACAGTTGGCACAGGCTGCCTGCTCGAATTGACAAAGGCACAAGGCCCGTGGCTAAAAGCAGGCGATATGGTTGAATTGGAAATTGAGGAGATCGGTATCTTGAAAAATGGTATTGGAGAAAAAGCATGAAGAAAAAAATTGGGGCGATGACTTTGCTTTTATTATTGCTTTCTGCCTGCGGCAATGCGGCTACAGCCACTGCGCCAGTTGATGAGGTTTCGACCATCGTAGCAGGAACCATGCAAGCACTTACAGCTACTGCGCCTACTCTTGAATTACCGCCTACTCAAATATCTGGTACGAATGTTTTACTCAATGGGATTGCATTTGTCATTCCGCCAGGAATAGCAACTGGCGCATTAGCAGAACCGCAGGAAGCCGTGCCGCCAACAGAAAATGTGCCGTGGTGGGAAATCCATCCCGCTTATGTTGAATATCCTTTGCAAGGCTATGTTTTATCAAATACTTTTCATGCTCCAAAAGTTTATGTGTATCCAGTGAATGAATTCATTCAAGTCAATGCAGATGTAGCGGCTGGCATAGATCAGTTAAAAACCATCTTGAGTTCTCCTACCCAGCCTCTCCCTGAAAATTTACCTTTCCTGCCAACCTTCAATGCTGCTCAAGTTTTTTACTCGAACGAACAATTGATCACATTTCAAAATGGTTCTGGCATTCGTTACCTGACTCAATTTGACCAAGCTCCTGCTCCGGTCAACAACCATGCAGTGTTTTATACATTTCAGGGCATCACCAGCGATGGGCAATACTATGTCTCTGCCATCCTTCCAGTAAGCATAGGGTTTCTCGCTGAGTATGCATCTCCAGAATACCCTGTACCTGCTGATGGCATTCCATTTGACTGGGATAAATACGAAAATATACAAGCCCATTTTGATGGAGTAAAACAAAAATTGAATGGGACAGATCCCAGTACATTCAATCCATCCTTGCTGACTCTGGACGAAATGATCCAGTCCATATCCATTACGGGAAACCCATAAATGGAAAAGATCATTACTGTGCGCTCGAAAGAAGCGTTTACTTCCAAACAGCAATTGCCTAATTTCGAAGGCATCTCCGCTCAAACCGCAGGCACAAAAAACTTGTGTATGCATATCGTTATTATTCCACCGGGCAGTAAAGCTGTAGCTCATTATCATAACGGATACGAAACTGCGATCTATATTATCGAGGGCCGCGCCGAAACAAAGTACGGCGCTAACCTTGAATTCTCCACTATCAATGAAGCAGGAGATTTTCTTTTCATTCCTCCCAATCTGCCCCATCAGCCTATCAACCTAAGTGACACAGAACAAGTGGTTGCAGTCGTTTCACGCAATGACCCTAACGAACAGGAAAGTGTTGTGGTTTACAATCCATAAAAATGGAGAGCATATGAGAAAGATCAATTCACGCGGCGAAGATATCTATAATAGCGATGTATTCGACGTTCTAGTTCAATATGAAGTTTCCCGCTCAAAGCGCTATCCCACACCGATGGCATTGCTTCACCTCGAAATGAATCCCATTGCATCGAATGATGAAGCACTGCAAGCTGCCACTGGAGTATTTACCACCACGCTCAACATACATCTGCGCTCAGTGGATATTCCATCCATTGCAGGCAATTCGTTCCGAATATTGCTCCCTGCAACAAATGAACCTGGTTTACGCGCAATATGTGAACGGTTGCTTTCCGTTTTTAAGAATAAATTCAATACACCAAATGGAAGTTCCATCGCCTTCTCGCTTCAGATCGGAGCCACCGCTCACCCGGGCGGAGAAACCCTTTCCACCGAAGATATCTTTCAAAAAGCTGGAGAGGCTCTCAAGCAATCCAAACTCAAAGGTCAAAACACTTTTGTTGTGATCGCCAGTTAGGCACAAGGAGATAACATGCCCTTCTATCATAAACTCGGCAGTATTCCCCACAAACGCCATACGCAATTCAAAAAATCAGACGGCAAACTATACCGCGAGGAAGTAATGGGGCTGGAAGGCTTCTCATCCATTCAATCCATCGTTTACCATCATTTCCTGCCGCCGCGCGTCAAGCAGACTGAAGACCTCGGCCCCGCCAAACCTGAGTATGTAGACTTCGGCCCGATCCGTCACCGCGCCTTCAAAACGGCTCAGACTCCGCTCGGGCCTGATCCTGTTTCAGCAAGAATTCCCATCCTTGGCAACAACGACGTCATTCTCGGCGTATCGCGCGCCAAAGACAGCATGGATTATTTCTATCGTAATTCACAAGCTTATGAAACCTGGTGGGTGCATGAAGGCAGCGGCACGCTGAAGAGTCAATTCGGCAACCTGCCCTTCCGCAAAGGCGACTATATCGTTATTCCTTTTGGAACCACATGGCAGATGCAGCTTGATGAAGAATGTAAATTCTTTACCATCGAAAACCCTTCGCAGATAGAACCGCCCAAACGATATCGCAATCACTACGGTCAACTGCTTGAACATGCTCCCTACTGCGAACGTGATATCAGAGTCCCTGAAGAGTTGGAAACACATACCGAACGCGGCGAATTTGATCTGCGCATAAAAGTGCGTGATCGTTTATCCCGCCATGTACTGGATCATCATCCATTTGACGTTATTGGGTGGGATGGTTATCTTTATCCATGGATATTCAATATCGAAGATTTTGAACCGATCACTGGCCGTATTCATCAGCCGCCGCCTTCTCACCAGACTTTTGACGGGCACAACTTCGTCGTTTGCTCATTTGTCCCACGGCTGTTTGATTATCACCCTGAAGGAATCCCCGCGCCCTACAATCACTCCAACATTCAATCGGACGAGATCATCTACTATGCCGAGGGCAACTTCATGAGTCGCAAAGGCATTGATCGAAGCGATATCAGCATGCATCCGTTTGGGCTTTCACACGGCCCTCAGCCCGGTATGACAGAAGCCAGCATCGGTAAAAAAGAAACGCAGGAACTTGCGGTGATGGTGGATACCTTTCACCCGTTAAATCTCACAAAACAAGCTGTTGAAATGGAAAAGACTGAGTACATGTCCACATGGCTGGAAGGCGACGGAGAATAAAGATGAATCTTTCCACAGCCAATATCAAAGATGCAAAATTCAAAAAGCTGTCAAACAAGATCGTTTCAGAAATGAAACGATTACATATTCCCGGCGTGTCTGTGGGAATCTGGCATAAAGGCAGGGAATATAGTGCGGGCTTTGGCGTGACCAATATCGAGCATCCACTTCCAGTTACTGCAGATACGCTCTTTCAAGTTGGTTCCATTAGCAAGACATTCACAGGTACCCTACTGATGCAATTGGCTGAGCAAGGCAAGATCAATCTTGATGCGCCTGTTCGCAAATACATCAAGGATTTCAAGCTGCGTGATGAAAAAGTGGCGAAACAAGTAACTATTCGTCATCTGCTCACGCACACTGGCGGCTGGGTTGGAGATTACTTCAATGATTTCGGCAATGGCGATGATGCGCTTGCAAAAATGGTTAAGGACATTGCCAAGCTCCAACAAATTCAACCTCTGGGAAAAATATGGTCATACAATAATACAGGATTTAATATCGCTTCACGCATTATAGAAATCGTTACAAAGAAGCCTTACGAACAAGCCGCGCAGGAAATGATTCTTGACCCGCTTGGCTTAAACATGACTTTTTTCTTCCCAAGCGATATTCTTATTACCCATCGTTTTGTGGCGGGACATTACGAGAAGAATAAAAATATTTATGTTTCCCGTCCCTGGGCAATTGGGCGCGCAGGCAACGGTATAGGAGGCGTTGTCAGTACTGTAAAAGATTTACTCGTCTACGCACGCTTCCACATGGGAAATGGCAATCGTATTATCAAGCGCAAAACATTGGAGGCCATGCGTGTGCCTCAAGTAGAGGCAGGCGGACGCGGTCAAATGGGCATCACCTGGTTTATTCGAGACGCAAAAGATGTCACTCGTTACAGTCACGGCGGCGCAACCAACGGTCAGCAAGCTATCTTTATGTTCATACCAAAAAAAGGTTTTGCAATTGCCATCCTTACCAATAGCGATAACGGTGGAGTTTTAAATAATAATGCACTGATATATGCTCTCGAGCTGTATTGTAATATCAAACTAACAACACCTAAAACGATCAAAACATCTGCGAATGAGTTAATAGAATACGAGGGATCTTATCGTATTGGAACTGAAGCATTCGACTTGAAGATCAAGAATGGCAATCTCATGTATCACCATATACCATTGGGTGGATTCCCAACACCAAGTAGTCCGCCTGGGCCTGCCATGCCGCCAATGAGAATTGCATTTTATGACAAAGATCAAGCCATCGGGTTGGATGAACCTATGAAAGACGCACTAGGCGATTTCATTCGTGATGACAAAGGTCGCATACAATATTTCCGCATCGGCGGTCGCGCGCATAAAAAGACAAAATAAACCGTTTCCACCAGTTACAATTTCATAAAATATGCAGCTTTTTTCATACTTGAATTCAAGGTGCTTAAATTGCTATAATTTAAGCACCTTGGGGTAGACATTAACACCTGTGTTACGAAAGGGCAAACCCATTGTGAGGTGGGGGCGCAAAGTTATGGGTCTGTACGCCTCTGGCCCAGATCGCCAGACTGCCGAAGAAAAATTTTCTTCGGCAGTTTTTGTTTCAGGCAAAAGGAGGTGAATGCGTTTAGTGATCATAAAATTTATGTTCGACAAGGATTGTGCAAGTGCGTCGCAAACACAAATCTAATTGTTCGATCGTGAGGAGAATCTAATGTTAAGCAAAACAATTCGTGTTCTAACTCTATTGGCTATGTTCGCAGCTACCTTTGCATTCGCGCCTGCAGCAATGGCGGGACCTGCATCCTGCGACTCGCGCGTCAATAATACTCATTCGAAGTTGCTCGAGTGTGTCACTCTTGATGGCGTGCGCGCTCATCAGGCGGCATTCCAAACCATTGCAGATGCCAACGGCGGTACGCGTGCCGCGGGAACCCCCGGTTACGAAGCAAGCGTTGATTATGTCGTCGATACGATGACAGCCGCAGGCTACAACGTTACACTCAATAGTTTTCCATTTGTATTTGTGCCACCTCCAACCCTGCAGCAATTAACCCCGGTCAATGCAACCTATGAAACCGGCGCGTTCACCGGTACAGGATATGGTGATGTCACCGCGAGTGTAACTCCTATTGACATTAATCTTGTCCCTCCCCGTGCTAATACAAGTGGCTGTGAGGGAGCCTTTACAGAGGCTTTCGTTGGCGCTCCTATCGTTCCTGACCCAGGCGGTCCTGATGACTTTGCCGGCTTTGTCGCTGGGAACATTGCGATGGTCCAGCGCGGAGGTTGTAGCTTTGGGCTCAAAGCGATAAATGCCGAGGCCGCTGGTGCCGCGGCCATGATCCTCTTCAACCAAGGCAACACCCCTCTGCGTGAAGGTCTTATCGTGGGAACGCTTGGTGGACCTAGTGTCGTGGCTATCCCCGTCGTGGGCGCATCGTTTGCCAACGGTCAGGCCTTGGCACAACCTGGTTCAACCGCCTTTGTAAGCGTCGACCCTCCGCAAAATATTACCGTCAATAATGTAATTGCTGAGTCAAAAGGTGGTAACCCCAACAATGTGATCATGGCAGGAGCACATCTTGACTCAGTGCAGGCAGGCCCTGGCATCAATGATAATGGTTCCGGCTCAGCCGCACTTCTTGAAGTGGCTGAGCAAATGGCGAAGGTCAATCCGCGCAATAAGGTTCGCTTTGCATGGTGGGGTGCTGAGGAAGCTGGCTTAATCGGCTCCACTGCGTACGTGAATGGTCTAAGCCAGGCTGATAGGGACAAGATCGCACTCTATTTGAACTTTGACATGGTCGGTTCGCCGAATCATGTCTTCTTCATTTACGATGGCGATGATTCAGATGCAACGGGAGCTCCTGCTGGTCCTGCAGGCTCAGCGCAGATCGAAAAGACCTTTGAGAGGTACTTCAACAGTGTAAGTGTGCCATTTAAAGGCACAGACTTCTCGGGTCGCTCAGACTATGGTCCGTTCATTGCCGTGGGTATCCCATCTGGTGGACTCTTCACAGGTGCTGAGGGCATCAAGACCGCCGCCGAAGCTGCGATCTGGGGTGGCACAGCCGGTCAGCAATATGATCCATGCTATCACCTAGCTTGCGATACATACGCAAACAATAATGACTTTGCGCTTGATGTCAACTCTGACGCGATTGCCTATTCTGTGCTCCAGTACGCCATGAATACAAGCGATGTTAATGGGCAAAAAGGTAAAGGTAATTTCAAACTCCCTGCGCCCGAATCACTTCCAGCACAATAACTTAAAGCCCGTTTAACCAAAAATAACCCACGCTCAGATCAATGAGCGTGGGTTATTTTTATATGTAGACTGTTTGTGATGATAAAATATTCATGGCAAAGGAAATAATCAACGGAGGAAAATTATGAAGATAATCATAAAGCTAACGCTTGCAGCCGGAGCGCTCCTTTCATCCTGCAACCTGCCTGCTGCAAGTTCGCCAGATCCCCAGATCGCCACAGCCGCCGCCTTGACTGTGCAAGCCGCGATCAACACTTCAGAAAACGCTACACCTCTTGTGACTTCAATAGCGACTAACTCAGTTGGAGTAACTTCTACACCAACTTTTTCCCAGCCAATGGCAAGTGTCGGCGAGGTAACCAACTGCCGTGCCGGCCCGGGTACAAATTATGCACGTATAACGCAGCTAGTGCCGAATGAGTCTGTAGAGATTATCGGTTTCTTTTCACCAAATTATTGGATCGTCTTTACCAAACTCGGTGAATGTTGGTTATCCGGTGAATTCGCTACACCGGTTGGAAGTTTTGCATCTGTTCCAACTGTCACCGCACCGCCTACCCAGGAAGACGGCGCACTCGACGCAGCAACATTCCCTAACAACGGGTGGACATTTTTTTGTTATGGGCCTGGACAAGCTGATATAACTCTTACTTGGAATGATAAGGCTGACAATGAAACGGGATACCGAATCTTACGGAATAACGAAGTAATTTTAGAACTGCCTGCTAATTCCACTAATTTTTCTGAAACCCTTGAATTGGATTCTGGGCAAAGTGTTGGATATATAGTCCGTGCTTATAACCTAGCCGGCGAAGCTGACAGCGCGCCCGTAACCATTACCTGTCCATAGTTTAAAATATCCATAATAAAAAGCATCTCGCGCTAATGAAGGCGCGAGATGCTTTTTATTTAATATCTAATTTGAATTACTTTGGCTCTACGATTCGCCAACTTGTTCTTTCACTTTTTTCGTTTGTCTACCACGTTCGTCTGTAGCCAGAATACGCTTGCGAATACGATAATTCTCAGGTGTTATTTCCAGTAACTCATCGTCCGAAAGATATTCAATCGCTTCGTCCAAACTCATGGATCGCGGCGGTGTCAGACGAATTTCCATATCGCCGCCTGATGCACGCATGTTGGTCAGATGCTTCTTCTTACACACGTTGATCGGAATATCCTGTCCGCGTGCATTTTCGCCAACCACCATGCCTTCATAAACATTGACACCGGGTCCTACAAACAATATCCCGCGCTCTTCTGCGCTTTTAAGGGAGTAGGCTGTGGTCACACCGGCTTCCCATGCAACAATGGAACCTCTGGAACGTGACGCCATTGGGCCAGCCAATTCATCATAACCATGAAATATAGTGTGCATGACGCCTTCGCCGCGTGTGGACGTAAGGAACTGATAACGGAAGCCAAGCAATCCGCGTGTCGGGACAATATAAACGATACGAGTCATGCCCTGACCTGCATCATGCATCTCGGTCATTTTGCCGCGTCTACTCCCCAGCATTTCCACGACAACACCGACAGTTTCAGCGCTAGTCTCAACATGCACTTCTTCATAGGGCTCAAGTAAAACACCGTCTTCAGCCTTGTGATAAATTACTTCAGGCCGTGATACTTGAAATTCATAACCTTCGCGGCGCATGGTTTCGATCAGGATACCCAAATGTAATTCGCCGCGGCCAGAGACTAAAAAGTTTTCGGCTGAATCAGTTTCTTCAACACGTAATGAAACATTGGTGCGAAGTTCTTCGAATAAACGTTCGCGCAATTTACGCGATGTGCCCCATGTTCCCTCTTTCCCAGTAAATGGAGATGTGTTCACACCAAACGTCATACGGACAGTTGGCTCTTCCACTTTAATAGTTGGTAATGCAACTGGATTCACAGGATCGGCCAAAGTTTCACCAATGGCAATCCCTTCAAGCCCAGCGAGTGAAATAATATCTCCTGCTTTAACTTCTTCAACTTCGATCTTATTCAAGCCTTTGAATGTATAAAGATAACGTGCGGTTTCAGGCAAATTGCTGCCGTCTAATTTCATGCGTGTTAGTTTTTGCCCTACTTTGATCGTGCCCGCAAAAACACGGCCGATAGCAGTCACACCGCGATAATCGTCATATCCAAGCGCTGTGATAAGCATTTGCAAAGGCGCATCAGGATCGACTTTGGGAGCGGGGATATGCTTGAGGATGGTATCAAACATCGGCTGCAGATCATCGCTCAGGTCCGCAGTAAGACCCGCTTTTCCAACAGTGGCTTGAGCGTAAACTACAGGGAAATCCGCTTGTTCTTCAGTTGCGCCGAGTTCAATAAATAGGTCAAAAGTTTCGTTAAGCACGCGAGAAGGTTCAGCGTCTTTGCGATCAACCTTGTTGATAACAACAATGGCCTTGTGACCCATTGCAAGAGCTTTCTTCAAAACAAAGCGGGTTTGAGGCATCGGGCCTTCGGCAGCGTCTACAAGAAGTAGTACGCCATCCACCATATTCATGACGCGCTCAACTTCGCCGCCAAAATCTGCATGGCCGGGTGTATCCACAATATTGATCTTGATGGGCTGATTCGTAACAGGATCAATAAGGGAGATGGCAGTATTTTTAGCGAGAATAGTAATACCACGCTCGCGTTCAAGATCATTGGAATCCATCACACGTTCCTCAACGTGCTGGTGCTCGCGAAAAGTGTGAGATTGACCGAGCAGACCATCTACAAGAGTAGTCTTGCCATGGTCAACGTGGGCAATAATTGCAATATTACGGATATCAGTTCGTTCGATTAACATAGTTTTCTCTTTTTAATTAGGTGATTGAATTGATTCAATATTTTTTATTAGCTACCATGAGACACACAAAAACCCCCGCCGGGGAGGCCGAGGGCTTACAGTTAACATAGGTCGGCGTGCGAGGTATATATTATCAGAGAGATGCGTTTTTGGGAAGGGATTAATCAATTGCGGAGTGGCGAAGGAAGTGAGTAAAATAAGGGACTATGAAATGTCCAAAGTGTGAACAAAGTACAAAGCAACACAAGATTGGCAAAACAGCAGGAGGAAGTCAGCGCTATCGATGTTACTTCTGTCGCCAGAGTTACACTCCGATCAAGAAGCCGAAAGGCTATGATGTAAATGTGCGTCAAAAAGCGATACGATTTTATATAGATGGAATGGGTCTCAGACGAATTGGACGACAGCTGGGTGTGCATCATCAAAGTGTGGCCAATTGGACAAAAAGCCATTCCGAAAAACTACCTAAAGCGCCAGTGCCTGCCAAGGTGAAAACTGCGGAGTTGGACGAGTTATTTACTTTCATTGGAGAGAAAAAAACAAAATCTATGTTGTGACGTTGGTAGATCGAGAGACACGCTGCATTTTGAGTTGGAAGGTTATCTGGGAACGGTCACAGGAAGCCATTCAGGCAATGGTGGATGAGGCTCTCAAAGCCCAGTTGTATTTCAGTGACGGCCTGGATGTTTATGCTTCGCTCTGGTATCACTTGGGAAGATATGCAGTGTCGGAAGGCAAGACAATACTGAACTTCGTCATTATCTCGCCCGTTTAGCACGATCTTCGCGTTGTTTCTCGCGCTGTCCTTTTGCTCTCGCCAGTGCCATTCGCCTCTTGGTTTATCACTACAATCATCGTCAACTCAAGAAACGCCTTTATCCAAAATACAACTTCCACATCATTGATTTCGTGCACCCACTCATTTAGCCACACTGATCAATTTTGGGTTAATTAATATATTGAACTAACAAAATCCATTCTCTTGTGAAAAAATTCAACTCTTTGTCTATTGCTATAACCAACGACAACTTATGAAACATCTCTATCCCAAATACTCTTTTCACTCGATTGATTTCTTATCACTTTCTGTTTAGGTACTCCCAATTTTATTGATACACCGTTTTTGCCACTTCCGTTTTTTATTGCACAAATGCTTTTTCCAGTACAGTGATCGCTTCCTTTTCTGCATCATGGATCTGGATGATATGCTCTCGCAGATTATGTTTTAGCGCCATAGCCTCTTTATCTGATAATGGAAAACTCTTTTCCATTTTGGCGCGGATCGCTTTCAGGCGAGTGTGAATTTTTTTAATTTCTCCTGCCGCTTCATCTCCCTTTTGCCAGAACAGTTCACGTTTTTTGAACAGTAGTTGACGAGTTTCTTTAAAGAGTGGCAAGTCATCTGGTAAAAGCGCCTTGTTGAGTGACTCCCAAAGTGGAGCCAATTGACGAATCTGAGCAGCGGATTCTCGCAGCGCGGGCTTGTCTAGGATGAGACTCGCCTCGTCGATGAAGTCTGAGAACATAGGCCGCGAAGCTGAACCGCCCGTGCCAAAGAGTTCTATTCGTTCAAAAGCGGAGGCTAACCCTGCAAACATGGGTCTGCCTGTTGGAAAGATCTTATTCCAGCTTTGTTTGTCCTTGTCATTAATTAGTACGTCAGCCCAGCGTTGATAGGCAGCAAAGCCGAAATTGGAAGCATACCCTTTGACTGGTGAGTTATAAAAAGATTGGATGCTGGCCCTCAAGCCAGAGGATACGCCTTGAGCAAATTTGTCAAAGGATGGGATCGCCAATGTCATCTGGCGAAACTTTTCTTTTTTTACGCGTGCCCGCGCCTTTGTAAGCGTAGACATTTTGACTGTCATTGGCACACGAGATTGATCCGCAATATCCACTGTTCCTTTTTTTGCATTGTAACCAAAGACAACAATGGGAATCATCATATACATTTCTTCGCCGAGCATTCCATCGTAGGTGTTATAGGGCAATGAAATTTGATCCGCCCACACCAATACAGGCTGGCCGTTTTCTAAAGCATCGAGAAGATTATTTTCCGCTTTGGATGCATCCGTTGTTTGCTTCACTGTGCGGACCACACCTAGACGATCAAATAATTTTTCAAGTGGGTCAAATGTATTTCTTGTGAGCAAGGCAACCTGCGGGTCAAGCCCTTTGTATGCAAAGCTAAAATAGCCAAATGTGATTCCGCCGCTCAACCCAAGCAGCAGCGCCTCACTGGGTGCAGACTTGGTATGCGGCATTTTGATTCCTTGCAAACTAAGGAGATTGTGAACACTGCCTGTTTCGTAGTGCAGGCCATTAAATTGATTTTTTGTCATTTGATACCTCTCAACAATATGAATGGCTGAGATTTTACAGGTTATTTAAGCCCAAACAAAAAATAGAGACATAGTTTCCATTCGAAGAAAATTTGACCTAAAAATGTCTTTTGTCATATGCAAAACATGCGACCTAACAGGTCGCATGTTTTAATAAGAAATGAACAACTACGGTTCGCGATAAATTAGAACGATCAACGCCGCTTCAACTAATTTAGCAATAGGCCCAAGAGGAATTGTCCATTCGCCGCTCATGGCAACCCAAACAAAATAAAGCAAAATCGTAACTGCCGTATATCCGATGTATGTCCAGCGTACCAGTTTGTGATGCTTTTGGAACATCGGCATATAAAATGCCGCAAGCAAAGCAAAAAACCCCATGCCATTCAAAATAAATAGAATTCTAATGTCAGGGTCTTGGATGGCCCTTTCAAAATGGATCAGTGCAGTAATGGTGGTGAGAATCATAACGGCGATCATTGATGTACTAACGCGAGTTTCAGCTTTCATTGAAATCCTCCATAAGAATGAGTTTGATCGTGAACCATATTCAATAACACTGGAGAATAAAAAAAGTTAGCACGATGAATTTCTACAGATAGCCCAGCCACCATTTTGATGGATTATTTTCCTTATATTTTTGATACCATCTACAAAGAGGATATAACAGCACCAGCACAAGAATCCACACTAGGTAAACCGCACCCAAACTTAGCCCAAAGCTGATTAACGTACCCGAGCGGATTCTTGCGGCTGAAAATATATATTCATGCCAGTCATGGCCAGCATAAACCAGATATAGCACGGCAAGGATGTGGATAAAGTAAAGGTGGATGATATAAAAGAAGAACGGTACCCTGCCAAAGACCGTAAGAGGCGTTGTGATCCGATTTTGGACAGAGTCGGTTAGGGAAAGAAAAACCAACGCAGGCCCCATGGTCATTAGTAGAAATTGCAGTGATGGAGGATATTTTGTCGTATTCAGAAATGACATCAATGTAAAAAGTGGGGAGTTTTGGCTCTCCCAGTTTGATGGCTCTCCATATAAATTAAACGCACGCAGAGCGATAAAGAGAACGAGTACACCGATACCAATAGACACAAGCCAGCGTTTCCTTTTCTCGGCAGGGAAGTCTCTTTTATAAAGTGTTCCACATACATATCCTAATGCCATTAATCCGATCCACGGTAAGACGGGATATACAAAGTTGACAATATAATTTGCATCAAGCGTTAAGAATTTTGGTTGATGAAGTGTGTACCAAATAAAATCCCATATTGTTTTTTCCTGCATTTGAATAGCATCTAAAAGATTATGCCCAAATACAAGCATGATGCCGGTCCCCAGGATCAACGTGTTCGGCAAAAATATCAATGCAGATAATACGATCATGCTAATGCCAGCCGCCCAAATTACTTGAAGAATGATGAAGCTATAAGTGATGTCAAATGTCCACGCGAAATTGACAATAACCAGCTCGGCAAAGATCAACCAGAGTCCGCGTGTGAACAGGAACCATGATAATTCTTTCGGGCTTGCTTTCTTTGTTCCATGCAGAAAAGCAGATGTGCCAGCCAGAAAAATAAAAACAGGTGCACAGAAATGAGTGATCCAGCGTGTGAAAAATAGCAAAGGCGTGGTTGTGCTCAAGTCTGTTGGCTCAACATACCAGGTGCCCAAAGCAAAATACATGCGGACGTGATCCAGCGCCATAAACGTCATTACCAGTCCGCGCAGCAGATCAATGGACATGACTCGGCTGTTTTGTGTCTGTAATGTTTTCATGTGTTTATAAATTCAATTGTAAAACGAACAACGGCCCCTTGGAATATTCCAAAGGACCGTTGTTTCTATTCTTGAAGATGAAATTTCTATGGCGCTCCCGGAGCAGCAGGCGCAGCAATACTGACGGAGAGTGTAAAAGATTTACTCGTAGTTCCTTGAATATTTAGAATCTCAATTCGGTAATCTCCGGTTTCAGGGAGAATCCCAGTCCAAGAAGGATTTGCATCTAATGGTCTAAGCGCAAGGCCACTTGGATTATAAACAGCCCAGGCAATTTCATTGGGAGGTGTTGATGAGAGCAAGACCTTCATCTCCTGACCCTGCGTACCGCTCACTAAATAACGAATAGTTCCCACTAATTCAACGGTTCCATTTATTGTTGCTGCAGTGGTACCTTGTGCAAAAGTGATTCGAATCGCATCAGTGGGCGCAGCAGTTAAAGTCACAGTTGGGACGACTGGAATCCCCACCGTCGGCGTCAGTGTTGGGACAGGGATGGTAATAACTCCTGTAGATGAATTGAGCGGTATCTTGAGCACACTGCCCGCGGATAATAATGAACCGGAGTTTGCTGCCTGTAAAACAACAATGTCGGCATTGTATCGTTGGGCAATAGACGCCCATGTATCACCTGACTGAACCGTGTGGCTTGTTATGCAGGGTTTACCATAAATTTTCCCGGCACTGCCTATACGAGGTACAGTCACAGTTTGATCGATCAGCACCACATTCGGATCTGTAATGTGCGTATTCGCATTACGCACTTCTGTGAAATTTGCTCCGTAACAACGTGCAATTTGAATGAGCCATTCACCGGAAGTCACCTGATGTTGAATGGTGGTGCCAGAAGTTAAATTTGATGGATTATTTTGAACCACCGTAGTGTTATTCACCGTAGCACTAACAGACTGTGATGGCCCCACTCCGCCTCCAGATGCCGTGGCATTATTCGTAACACCAGCAGCGTTCATATCAGCTTGAGCGATGGTGTAGGTGGCGGTGCA
Organism: Anaerolineales bacterium; assembly: GCA_014379595.1. Classification (GTDB taxonomy): domain Bacteria; phylum Chloroflexota; class Anaerolineae; order Anaerolineales; family Villigracilaceae; genus Villigracilis. The sequence continues at coordinate 11,931 of JACMLM010000025.1, read as the reverse complement.
AATCACAGTTTCAGTTGGAAGAAGGGTCACAGTATTTGCACCGCAGTTGATCGGCGTTAGCATATGATCGTCAGTAACCGTGAATTGAGCAGGGCCAATGGTTACACTGCCTGAATTCTTGATGGTATAGGTATAGGTGATAATTGCGCCGGCCTGACCATAGCTCGCCGGGTTGGCAGATTTGGTTAATGTCAGTATTTTATTTAGGGCCGTAGGGGTAACAATACTGGCCGCGTTCGAGCTGACTCCACCCACAATGGCTGTGGCGTTCTTCGTCACAGAACCAGTTGTCAGGTCTGCTTGTGTGAGGGCATAGGATGATGTACAGGTGATGGTTTCGTTTTGATCTAGTGAGCCGTTGAAATTCCCAACAGTCGCTACATCCGGGCAGGTCACTATTCCCTGCGCATCTGTCACCGTCACTGGGCCAGACAAAGCTGCTTGGCCCGTATAAGCAATGACATAATTGTAGTTAATGATCTGCCCAACCGTGTTGAAGACATCAGTCGAATTTTTAACTTGAATGCTTAATCCCAAAGCCGGCAGGTCTGCTATCAGAGAGTTGTTTGATGCTTCTGCCGGGGCAAACCAGCCACAAGCCCCCATTGCCAGTGCAGTGGTAGCCAACAGAATGCTGCGAATGATTTTGATCATATCAAACTCCTCTTCTCTGTAATAATCGTAAAAAAATAATAGAAACAATATTAGTATAGCATTGTTGAGGCTAAAAATTCCCTATATTTTTTTATTTACTCTATTTAAAGATTCTCCACTGAAACCCAGTACCGGGAGAACCAACCCAAATAAGATTTTGATTATTCGGGGCAATTGCAATCGGACCTGCAAACGGCCAGGCCATGCCCTCGTTGACTTGAGTCCATGTTTGGCCGCTATCAGTGCTGTGCAGAATTCCTTTTGAAACCGTTGGGTCACCGCCGCAACACACATTGCTTGATGATGTTACATATAAACTATTGGGCGAGATAGCAACATCCCACATGAAATCATCGGTTAGCAACTTCGTCCATGTTTGACCGTGATCATCGCTGCGATACAGACCTTTACCCGGGCCATAGAAAGTGACATAGATTTTCCCCGCAGTGACCGGGTCAGGGTGGATGCGGCGGATTCCAGTCCACGGTGGATCGTATTCCCAGCCCCAAGGTTCATTTCCGCTTCCTTCAAAATCTGATTCTTGAATCTGCTGCCATGAGCCTGATACGCCGCCCTGAGTGGATACAAAAAATCCGCCATCGCCGCCCGCATAGACGTAATTGCCATCGAACGAATCAACTGCTGTGAACCAACAACCATTGCATTCAAAAACTAATTCCCAGGTCCAGCCGTCATCGAGACTGCGATAAACATTTTTGTTTGCGGTGATAAATAAAATACGATTGTCTGTTGGGCTGTTGCGGTCTACGGACAAGCCAGAGAGTTGACCTTCAGGTAAGCCGTTGTGTGAAACCTGCCATGAACGTGCGTGATCGTCACTTCTCAAAAGAATATGCGGGTCAGACATATCACTGGTTTGCGAAGCCCAGACTACATTTTCGCGAACAGGGTCTGCAAGAATGGTAGTTGTATTGCCGCCATAACCCTGCCAGCCGCTTTCATAGCCATCATCATGTGTGACTGTGGTTGCATCGAGGTCATTGCAGTTGAGCCAACTTGTGCCTGCATCAGGGCTGTGCCAGCAGCCGATATCATAAGAGCCTGTGTAAATATCCTGCGAGTTCGCGCCAATGGACAGATCAAACATGACGATGTTATCGAAGCCACGTGACTGCCATTGATCGGGTGCAATCTCGTTCGTATCTAGATTTTGAAATGTGCGGCCCTTATCTCGTGTAACCCAGGCAAATTGTGAATTGACCCAAAGCAATGCGTTCGGGTCAGAGAGGTCTTCGCCATAAGTATGTGCGGAACCATCGAAGCCTGTGGAGAAAGTCCAACTTAAATTTGACCAGCCTTTTTCCCATGTACCGATTTCGCCAACCTTATTCCACGTTTGTCCGTCATCAGTGGTTTCCCACATGCCTGCGCGTTCATCCCAATCTAATAAATAGCCAGCAATTAATCTGACAGTATGAATATCTTCGGCATCGGCCCAGATCGTGCCAGATTTTTGTGCAATCTGATTCCAAGTCTCGCCGCCATCCATACTTTGATACAACTCTCCAGTGTCTGAGCTGGCGGTTTGACAGTTATGTCCATCATCGTCTTCAGGGACATAGGCAAGCGTTGTGAAATATAAAATGTTTGGGTCAATTTTATTGATAGCAATATCTTCGATGTCAGGCAAATCATTGGCAAGCAACGTCCATGTGACGCCGCCATCTTGACTCTTATAGAGTCCATTTTCACCGCAGGCGAAACGTGAACCACCTGAAAGAAAATAAATGATATTTTCATCTGTTGGATGGGTGATTATCTTGATGATACGTAAATTATCTGGCAAATTTGTGCTGACTTGATTCCACGTCTGGCCGCGGTCTACAGTTTTATATATTTGTCCACCGGGATCGTTCCAGCCTTCATGCCAGGATGTATATCCAATTGTTGGAGTTGATGCTGAGAATTTAATATCAATAATATAGCCATCATTCAAAACTTGATTGAATTTTTGCCCCGCATCGTTGCTGCGATATATCCCGCTGTCTGTTCCCAGATAAAGAATACTTTCATCTTGAGTATCAAAGCCAACGATAGAAACGTGTGTGCTCGTCAATCCATTTGCATAGCCGATGGGATTCCATGATTCGCCGCGGTCACGAGAGATGTATGCTCCGCTTAAGTCACTGCTTGCCAGGATGATTCCTGTTGGGCCTGCTCCCACGGATGCAAATGCGCCGCCTCCGCCCGGGTTGGAGCGAATCCAACCCGGGTCAGATGGCGGCGTTAATACTTCTGGAATTTCAGTGATCGTATCACTAGTCGATGCAGGGGTGAGTATAGCTTTTGGTTGGCAGGATGCCAATACAAAACATAGTGCTGCAATGATCTTTATGATATGTGATCTCAAACCGCTGGATTCCTTGATTTGCAGCTTTTAATGATTACGGGCTTAATGGAATACTATATGAAACTAATTCTATTGTGCTATCAAAGCCTGTGCCTGTGGTAGTTGTTTTGATCAGGCCAATGTCTTGTGCATGCCAATTCATTGAGTTGATCGCCAGGTCGGTTTGGATCGGGCTGTCGTTCATAGTGATGGTAATGTTCATGGTAATTGGGCAGTCAAAGCGCATGGCATCAAACGTGCCAGCTTCCACAGTGATGGTTTCAATTCCAATGGCCGTGCAGTTGACTGTGAACTGGTTCTTTGTGGGGACTTCTATTCCAGTGATGGTTTGTACACCTTCCAGCGTAGCGGATTGACTCCATGTGTCGCCGGGGTTGATCGTTGCAGGCAGAGTAATGCCGCTAAACTCAGTGGTTTGAAAATCGATTGTGACATTTTCGGTGTTGACACTGGATGATACGCCGCTGGCCGGGTTGAGCGCAGTCAGGTTTCCATTATCACAGTTCCATTTACTTTGCCGTGTAACACCCGTGCCGAACACATCCTGATCGGTAAAGCTGTTTGGTTCAACGGAAAGAATAGTGCGCGTGAATGTATCAGAGACAGGGCCTGTGACTTTATAACCCCATGTAGCACCCACAATAACGGGCAGATATGGGTTGGCACACGCGCCTGAAGAATTTCCTGCTGGTACTTCTGTTGTTGGTGTGCTTTCTACTACTACAGGTACTACAGTCGCTTCCACTGGAGGAGTGGGGATACACCCCAGCATAGACAAGGACAGGATGCCCATTACGAACATGGAAAATATTTTATTTGTTTTCATAACAACCTTTTTCCTTTTGAATTAAAATTTACTTTCAGCTTTGGAGTATAGCATTTGATCAGTGTCAATTTTGAGTTTAGGAAGAATGGAGCATTGGGGGAATTAGTTTAAAGAATATGTAACCGAAAACTCAATATCTCTTGCTAGATACTCCTTCCATCACACGAAAGAGAGATGACTTAAAGGAATAACGAGCCTGTACGATGATTGTTACAAGCTCGTTATTTGAAGTTTATATGCCTAAGATAAATCTTGAATTTCCCCTATTTTACACGACATCATTCACAATTAAATAAGCAAGTCCATTGGTTTCCACTCCACTCCCAGGTGTCATCTAATTCATTGCCGCTTGAATCGAAGCCGCCATACAGAAGAATACTTTTTCGTTCGGGGTCATATGCCATTGCAGGCGACCCGCGTACCGATGGGGAATTCTCAAGCTCCAGTTCAGACCATGCGCCGTCGGTTAATATCCATGTTTTGTTTGATAGTGATGAAAATGAAGATGATGTGCTTGCTCCGCCAAAAACGATTAACGCATTAACGTTCGCATCGTATGCCATGCCAAAATGGGACAGTGTCCCTAATCCCGATGAATTGATTTCCTTCCAGGCGTTATCTTTCCACGCCCAAAAATCGTTGAATACACTGCCTGTGTACCCGCCATACATAAGGATCTGCTCATGCGTGGAATCATAATCAAAGCCGAAATGAGCGCGGCTTCGTGGACCTGAGTCGCTTATGGAAGTCCACGCATCGCCATTCCATGACCAGGTTTCATTATTGGGAGCTTGATTTTCCGCTTGTCCGCCGAAAAGAATAACTTCTTCGTTTGCTTCATCATATACCATCTTAAAATGATCGCAGGCAAATGGACTCTCTACATCTTTTTGAGTCCAAGTCTGCATGTCCCATTCCCATGTCTCGCGCACACATTCAAACGAATCCATCGGTTGACCGCCATATTGAACAACTACATTTCGTTTTTTATCATAGGCAGCGCCTGCAAGCACGCGCATCTCTGGGCCGCCTTCCACAACTTTATGCCAACCTTCGCCATCAAATCCCCAGATGACATTTGGAACATTTTCTCTTACAGAGCCTGATATACAACCAGTCATTAACATCTCTTGCAATTGCGTGTGATAGATCATCGTCGCGCCCGAACAGACAGGCGGATTTTCGTAAATAATGGGTTCAGCCGTTGGAGTTGGTACTTCGGTTGCTGTTGCAATCGGCGTGCAACTTGCAAGCAATAAAATTAACAAACACGGTAACATGATTAATTTTTTCATTTGGATTTCTCCTTTTTATTTCCCCACATATAGCATAGCTGTTGTTTTAGTGTATCCCACTTGAGGATGGTTTGATCAAAAACAGCTTTTAGAACAACTCTCTAATATTATTCAACATCTCAGGTAAGATCCTTATTACCTTAGCATTTTCGAATCGGATAACTCGCAACTCCATTTCTTTCAAGGCTTTTCAAGCTCAATGTCATCTCCCTTTTGGTCACGCTTATCGTGGATACTCCCGTCAATCTCTATAACAAGACTTGCAGAATGACAATAGTAATCAACAATAAATCCTGCAATAAAAGAAAACTTTGCTGATAAAGTTGTCTACAATTGAAACAATAAATGACGCGCTATTTGTCTTTGGTTGTTGCCATCCACATATATTTCTAATACGCTTTTATTCAGGCTCTCAGGATAGCCTTGTTTCTTTGATTCAGGTGTGTATTTCCGTAGCAATATTTGCACTGATATTTTCGTGAACCCGCTTTTATTTTGTCTACTTTATTTTGACAGCATCTTTCTTTACATTCTGGACAGATTAATTTCATCCATCTATCTTAACGTATGCTTTTATTCACTTTCCTTGTCCCTGGCCCGATCCTATTATGATTTTATAACCATTCAAAACTTGATCCTAAATATTTTCTTATAGCATTTGACAGACTCTCAATAGGCTTTGCCAGCACAACCCTTGTATCCTTGAAACAATTACAAGGAGGCACTCTCATGAAAGTTATTTCAATTCTCTTGGCATTTATCAATTCATTGGTCGGGTGTTTGCTTATTCTCTCGTGCGTATCCGCAGGGGAAGCATTGGGCTGGATCGCCTTCAAAACAGGCGCAGGAATACTGGCAATTTATTTTGGCATCCTGACTTTCAAGGACAGCTTTCAACCCATCAGCCAAAGCCGCTTGGTATTAAGCGGATTACTCCTCGTCATTATCGGCATATCTGCTTTAGCGTGGGGAGTCCACTGGTCCATTGTCAGCGGAGATATGAAGAACACTGTTCTTGTAGTCGGCGGCAGTTTATTTGTACAAGGGCTAACTTCTGTATTGGGGATTGAAGCAGGTGAAACATAGATGCTACATATTTGATAGAATAGCATCCATGAACCCATCATCCAAAACAATCGCAACAATTATTTATTACGCTACCTTTATCATCATGGGGGCTACCACTGCAGCCAGTGGCCCAAGCCTGCCAGCCCTTGCCGATAATACAGCCAGTGGACTGGAACAGATCAGCTTGATATTTGTCTTCAGTTCACTTGGCTATTTGATTGCTTCCTACTTTGGTGGTCGCGCATACGACCGTATCCCCGGTCACAAGTTGATGGCTGCTATTCTTATCATCCTAGGTATTGCATCTGCATTGATTCCAATTGCGAACTCCATATCCTTGCTTTTATTATTTATGTTTTTTAGCGGCTTTGCAACAGGTCTATTAGATGTGGGCTGCAACACTTTGCTTTTATGGACACATGGCGAAAAATCAGGTCCATATCTAAATGGCTTGCATTTCTTTTTTGGGATAGGCTCATTTACAGCGCCGCTTCTGCTTGCACAAGTCCTCTTGTTAACAGGCGGCATTCACTGGATGTATTGGGTTTTTGCAATTTTATGTTTACCAGTTGCAATCTGGTTTTGGTTTTTACCAGAACCTGCCACCCATATTCAAAGCGATGAAAGCAAGAACACGGCTCTTCCTTTAATCCCGATCGTGCTCTGCGTGCTATTATTTTTTCTCTACGTTGGGCTTGAGCTTGGCTTTGGCAACTGGGTCTACACCTATGCCCTTACGCTTGGCCTTGGCACAACCATCACCGCCGCCTATTTGACCTCTGCATTCTGGGGCGCATTCACAGTTGGCAGATTGCTCGGTGTGTGGATATCCACGCGTATGCGCGCACAAAATATTTTGATCATGGACTTGGTCGGCTGTTTGATCAGCACGCTCATTATCATGTTATGGAAAGATTCGGTCATTGCTCTGTGGGTCGGCACGATTGGGCTTGGTCTATCCATGGCATCTGTCTTTCCAACTATCTTTATGTATGCTGGTGAGCGAATGCAAATCACTGGCACGGTCACTGGCTTGTTTCTGGCTGGTTCTGGCGTAGGCAGCATGCTGCTCCCCTGGCTGATCGGTCAGATCTTCGCTCGCACAGGCCCAAGCACGATGACCACTGTTTTATTAGTGGATATTATAGGGATCGTGATTGTCATGTTCTTATTCGCTGGTCAGAAAGTTATCCCCGCTTCAGCATCTCAACAAGCATCAACTTGACATAAAAAAAGAGCGAGATCATAATCTCGCTCTTTTTTTATGATTTACTCAGCACCAAATGCGGGCAGCTCTATCGTTTCACTTCCCGCTTGCACAATATAATACGGCATCCATGCCACACCAAATAGATTAACATAAATATCTGTCTTCTTCGGCTTGATACTTACCTCGCTGACTTCACTTACAATACTTCCCCAATGATTGTTAATTTCTGTTGCTAATGCGTCACGTTGTCTTTCTAAGTCTTCTAATTCAGTAGACCAGCGGACAATATTTTCTTGCGATTCTTGCACTTGTGCTTTGGCACTTTGAGCCAAACGATGTTTTGAAAATTGCGTAGTAACAGATTTCTTTCTAGCCAACCCAAACAAGCTTGCGCCAAGTTCTGCCAAATTTGCATACGATTCAATATTTCGATTTTGCAATTCGGCTTCATCTTCTCGTAATTCACTTTTTTCTCTGCCAAGCTTACTTTCCAATGCTTGGATTTTCTTTTCGATAACGGCTGTCTTTTTATCTACTTCCATGTCACAGCCTTCTCGTGCGGTTTCTGCACATTGCTTCATAAACTCAGCAGCAGTAATATCTGGCCCAGCAAAGACTTTGAGTTTGGCATTCGCGCGTGCTGTAACTTCAGAGTTGCGGAAGACCCAATCGGTGAAATCTTTTTGCAAAGCAGTCATTAATTTCGCATTATTTAGCGGAGCGTCAATTGTACTGAAACGAGCAGCTGCGGCAGGCATAGTCTCCACTTTATCAAGCGACGGGCCACTGTATGTAAACTCATCCCAACGGACAATTCCACGGCTGTCAAGTGAGTTGACGACTGCAGCACGCGTAGTCTCTGCGTCCACTCCATATTTGCGATCTAGGAATCTAACTTGGGCAGCTGCAAGCAATGATGGGCGATACATAACACCTTGAATCATAGCTTGTGAAGCCATGGCACGATTAGCAGATTGAAATGCTTCAGGCAAACTAAAATTCTGTGGCAGGAAGTATTCACGAATACCAGCAGGAATAGATGGCTTTGTTAAACTACCGCCGTTAGATGAAGATGAACGATTCATAACAGGTGATGAAGTTACAGCAGGCGGCATGGCGACAGGTGTAGATGTATCTTGAACAGCAATAGGCTGCAACGCTTCCATCGAAGGCTGAGGCTTGAATCCCTTTTTCGAAACAGCAGCAGGCACGGGAGCAGTCTGACGCGTTGAATTAGCTTTGACCAATTTATTGAGTTCAGGAATCTGTGCACGTGTCATTGGGCCTGCTAGAAAGTTCATCGCCCAACGTGTTTGAATTAGCACGGGCATCTTTTCGTGAACGTTATGCATCACAAAGAAGCGTTTGCCAAGTGATGAAATTAATTTATCCATGGCAGCACGTGGAATTCCGCCTGCCGCACTTTCAAGACCATCCAATAAACGATTCTTATCGCGCTCAGTTTGCAATTTGCCAATGAACCATGTGCCCGTGTTGGAGAGAGCTTTATAATCCATATCCACTGGGTTTTGTGTGGCAAGCAAAAGACCAAGGCCAAATGCACGTGCTTGTTTCAACATTCGCAATAGCGGACCTTTAGATGGTGGCACAGCCGTTGGGGGAAGATAGCCATAAATTTCATCCATGTATAACATTGCACGCAATGATGTAGAACCGCTTTGGGTGCGCATCCATGTTTCCACTGCCGAAAGTAAAAGTGTGACAAAGAACATGCGCTCGCCATCTGAAAGATGAGCAAGATAAAAAATACTGTGACGAGGTTTACCATCTGATGTGAATAACAGATTTTGTATATTAAGCGACTCACCCTCGCGCCATGTTCCAAACGCAGGTGCAGCAAGAATATTATTCAAGGCTATGGCAAGTTCCATGCGGTCTTTTTGCGGGAAAAATGTATCTACAGGGAATGCCCCAAGGTTAGAGAATGATGGTGATTGTGTTTGGAGAATCAATTCAGTGAGGTCAAGGTCTTTGCCTTCACTCCAATGTGTTTCAAAAATATTGGAAAGCAAAATATGCTCACGCGAACGGATCGGGTCAATATCATTTATACCAACTAAGCCAAGTAAAGCAGTGACTGTGCTTGAAATACGTTCACGTAAAACTTCCGCATTGCTTTCCCAATCGAGATCAGGCGCAGCAAGTGAAGAAAGTACGCTAACGGGAATGCCAGCATCTGAGCCAGGTGTATAGATTGCAAATTGTGCAGCATTTTGTAAAGCGAGCAAACGCTCTCGGCCAATTCCCCATTCCTTTAATCCATCACGCCATGCATTGGCAGCATCAGCTGCAGCTTCTTCTTGAGATTTTCCTGCACGTCTTATCATTTCAGGATCAATCCATGGTTGAAAATCCTGTGGTAACAATTCGGGGAAATGCAAAAGCAAATTGGTGAGATCACCTTTGGGGTCAATAATAATGGCAGGCACACCTTGTAACGCGGCTTCTTCAAGCAGAGCAACACACAAGCCGGTCTTGCCTGAACCTGTCATACCGGTGACTACGGCATGAGTAGTTAAATCTGATGGGTCATATAAAACAGGGTTAGCTGTGGGTTTTGCAGTTTTTGCATCAACCAAGCGACCAAGGTAAAAATTTGATTCTGCCATGAGTTCTCTCCTAAAAATTTAGACTTCGGAAGTCTTTTTAATTAGTATTGATAATGAAGACCCCAGAAAGACTTCTGAAGTCTATGGTTAGAACGTACGTGCTAGATAGTTAATTTACTCTATTTTATTCCAAAAGGCAAATTAATTCCGCCGGAAATAAAAACTGCGAGGAAGCCCTCGCAGTTTTTATTGTTAATCGACACGTTGCCGTTACTTCCAAGGCTATTATCGTTAGTGTCATTGCCGTCATTTAAGAATCCACTCACAACATATTATCACGGTTTCAATACTTCAAAAATGACCGCCTGTCCATCGCGGTAGACTTCGATCAAACCGGGGTCATTCGCAGCCTGGCGTAGAAAATTTTTGTGATCCAGATCAGTATGCACATAACGGGCGGAGAAGCGCGTCCAAATGATCTGCGATGGTTGTTCAACTTCACCGCGCGTGATCTTCACCCATACATCATATAAATCGCTGTCGTACAACTGTAAGTAAGTAGGGTCAAGGCCAACCAGATAGGTATTATGCGTGTTATAGAAAAACAAACGCGGGAAATCATCCCAATCTGTTTGGAAGACACGCTCCCCTGCTGGAGTGTTCTGCACAAGCCAGGCAGATGCGTCTTGATATAAATCATAGGGCTTGGATTGAGCCATGCGGATTTGAGTTGCAGGTATTGATCTTATGATTCCAGCAAACACTGCCACAGCCAATATTATGATATGCAAGTTTGGCCGCAAGCCTGAAAAAAAATTCGAATTGGATTCTGCGGGCTGGCGTTTCCTATTAAACAGAGGTGCCCATGCAAAGGCTGAAAAGATCAGAGCGAAAGGCGGAAAGTATTCCACAAACCTGCGGGCTTTGAATAACATAAAACCGAACAGGAGTGCGATTAAAAAAGTTGTAGTTGTACGCAAATCCATTTTTCGGCCCGCCAACCCCAGTGCCAATGCGCCGCTCACGAATGCGATCAGGGCAGGTAATGAATTCTTCAGCAATTGACCTGTATCATAAGGAAACCATTCATTGCCAACACTCACAGATGTTGCGTCCAGCAATTTGGGTAAAAGATGATGATAAGTAAATATCAGGTTATTGGGAAAATAAGGATTAATGATCAACCCCGATACGATCCCAATCCCCACCCAAAGGATCGGTCGAAATTCCAGCCTGCGTTCCATCAACAACACGGCTAGAAAATGTAAACCTGCAATTGCCAGAATTAAGGGAAAGGCATCATACATCCAGACATACAGAAATGACAACACTACCAGATGTTTGTGTTTTCCATCCAATATCCATGCAAGCGCCAGAGCCAAAACCGCCAATGACAAAGACTGGGCGCGGGTAATGGACATTCGATAAAGGAAAGCATCTGAAATTCCCAACAAGGCTAACGCCCACAATGCGGATGCTGGGATCTTCTGACGGTGAAACAAATACCAGACGCTCAAAAAAGAAAGAGCAGAAAAGGTCACCGCCGCCCATTTTGCACCCAAACGTAAATCACCAAAAGTAAAGGGGATCAGCACTACATGAAAAAGAAAATGATGGTCGTAAAACTCATCTTGATTCAGAATACTTAGGGGCAGCCAGGGAAAATCAGGCTTCAGGCTTTCTGTCCGCATGAGCCAGGCTAGCTTAATATGATAAAAGCCATCATTGTCGGGCAGGTCTGGGGTAGCGAATTGGATAATGGTCATCCCGGCGAAAAAGAGGATAAATAATAGAACTGGAATAAGGGTACGAATTCGCATTGAAATTTTCACAGGAAGCATATATATAAAGTTGGGTCGTGAGGTACCATCGAAGGTTCAAGAAGAACCAAAAAAAACTTTTCTAAAAAAGGGATTAATGATATTCCAAGTTGCTGT
>JACMLM010000024.1 GCA_014379595.1 Anaerolineales bacterium | reverse complement strand
CGTTGTATAAATGCGAAAATTCCAAGAAATATACTAAGAACCAATGCAGCCCCGACACCAATGGTCAGATTGCGCTGACGTTGGACAGCTTCCTTGCGGCTTGTGCTGATATATTCTGCCTGAATGGGTATAACAACACGGGCAGCATCTTTAGTTGATTCAGTCATCCAGCGTTCGCCTTCTTCAAGATCTGAGCCTTGCAGAAGATAACTTTTGTTGCGTTTCTTATGTTCCCATTCGGCAGCGCGTTGTAACAAGCGTGTATGTTCCTGCACCCAGCCGAGGTCTGTTTGAATGGCCTCAACCAGTTTGGGAATTGTTGCTTTGAAATCATCCTTTTTGGTACGTAAATGCACCCAATGAGTTGATCCCAATTTTGGGTGCATTTTCTGTTCCTTATCAGGTTCCATGTAAAGAACAGGGATGATCTTTTTGTTAAATTTTATTCCCAATTCCAACTCATCCATACAAAATTGGGATCTGAGAGAATCCGGGCTAATCACAAATATAAATGCATCTGCCGATTGGATGGCGCTTGTGATCTCTGCCATCCAATCGGAGCTAAGGGGGATTCCCTCCCAATCCACCCAGGAGGAAATACCTGCCTCCTCCATTGCGCCATTTAATTTTCGCACAAAAGCTTTATTTTTACGCGAATATGAAATGAATATGCGGATATTTCTCGATCCGTTATTCTTTTCTTCCATTATCTGTGTAGCCTGTCTTTTTTACCGCGAAACAAACCATGCCGCAACGTAGCCTTCATGGGTTGCATCTTTTACTTTGATCCATTTATCATTCGCGCCGACTTTTGCCTCGCCGCCTGGTTCTGCAACTGTAAATTCGTAGTTGATCCCTACTCTTTTGATTAACGTGCTGTCATTAACAACTGGTTGATTGCGGAGCGCCACGCCTTCTGCGGCGGCCTTCACTTTTGCAACGCCATTTGTCGCTGGGGTGGCTGCGGCTGTCGCTTGGGCGGTTGATCCGCTGGCGTATTTTACATACCATGCAGCGACATATCCATCTTTCTTGTTTGCATCACGAACTTTTATCCATTGATTTTGGACACCAACTTTTGCAATGGCTTGATTTGCTGGCTCAAGGCTGATCAATTGTTCGGTTGTGGGAACGCGTCGAATTAAAGTTTCGGGTGAAATTACAGGTTGAGAGCGGAAGGATAATTCTTCGGTGGGGAAGAGTGCCATTGCCCCAGCGGGGACGGGTGCAGATCCAGGCGTTGGCGCTGTCCCCGGCTTGGGAGCAGGAACAGAACCAGGTTTCGGCGCTGTCCCCGGTGTGGGAGCTGAAACAGTTGTCGATGAGGAAGAAGCGGGCTTGCCTTTTTGTTCGGAAACAAACCAGGCAGCTACATATCCTTGATCGCCTTTGGGATCTTGTACTTGAATCCACTGGCCTTGCACACCAATTTTTGCTTTGGCTTGTGCTTTAGGTTCGAGAGAGATCAACTCCGTTGCCATTAACATGCGCTTCCACAAATAGCCGCCAACAGATGGGTCGGCGCGCAAGGCAAGATCATCTTCGCCGGCATAGATAATATATTTTTCTGCGGGCACAGCTACCTTTGTAACCTTGGGAGGTTCAGGCGGAGTGCTGCTGTACGAGTCGAACCATAATACTGCGCTGATCTCGGTCGCTAATTTTGCACCATTGAATTTATAACGTGTGGTGAGTAACACATCTTTATCGGGGCCATCGCCGCCGTATTTATAAGGATCGTAAATTGAATAATCATTCCCCTTTTTTTCTTTCACTAAAACAAAATGTGTTTGAATTCCTGCTTGCTTGTTCCAATCTACTTGCAAGATAACAGCCTTGCCAGCTGCAACGGCTGCATCAATTTGAGCAATAGGTGCAGGGGACGCTTCGCAGGGCTGCATATCACGGTAAGCGGCATTGGGCCAAACATAAGGCAGCACGCTAGGGATAAAAAACGCCCCTTGGAATCCGCCAGCAGCTTTCATCTTCTGGTTGACGGTGACAGGTGTTTCGTTATAACCAATTCCATTTAACATCATGGTGACTGATGTGAGTAGGCAGCCCCAACCGCCAATCGTTTCACTGGAATTCCCCAACGAGGTTGCTTTCCACGCTTCATCGTTTTGGTAAAGATTTTTTGTAACGAACATCGGGCCCTACCTCCTGCGGCAATTATTTAGGTTTTATATAGGTTTAGTTGAGTATTTTACTCCATTTCAATTGCAATGAACTTTTAACTTTGTAAGGTAAATTGAATGAATTTTCCATTGTTTCATACTTGATCTGTAGCCTGCTCCTCGAAATTGGGCTTTCTCTCCGCCAAGCATTGACCGAAGGTTTCACAAGCGCCTATAATCTCTTAAATGTTTTGGTTTAATCTAATTGGCGCCTGCTTGCTAATCATATTTAGCTCTTATTCTATAATATTAGGATTTAAGAGGAACCATAAGCCAAGAATAGTCACTAGTGTGTTAGGACTCTTTGTAGGAATTATCACTATTCTCAACCTGCTCACTGATTTTTAATTTTTCACCTGATTGGATAGATCGCTTGGCGACGGTGTTTCATCTTATTATTTTCTCCTCACGGGTTCTAATTCGTTGCTTCTTTTAACCTTGCACACAACACACGCATCACTGCCAGACTAACTTCTGGTCTTTCTCGCAACAAACCCTCAAAGCTTTTACGATCCAAACATAATAAGTGAACCTCGCCGTTTGCTATTAACGTGGCGATGCGTGGCTCACCGCTGATAATTGCCATCTCGCCGACTACATCTCCCATTTTGCGCCTTGCAACTTCTCTTTCGTTTTCTCCATTATTGCTGATCATCACTTTCACTTCACCACGGACGATCACATACATCTCGTCACCTGAATCACCTTGCTCAAAGATGACTTCATTATCATCCACATGATGCTCTGTAGCTAATGTGGCGACTCGCTGCAAGTCAGTGGGGGTGAGGTCAGCTAATAAAAGAACATGACGCAGTAATAAAACGCGTTCCATGATCGGTAGTGTGAGACGAGTATCCATAGGTTCACCTTTTGTATTTTCTAATGCAAAAGCTGCACAATCTCGCAGCCAGGAATCAGTTTCTATTAAGAGCTTTGGTAATACTTCCTGCGCGTAGTCAGTCTGGAAAATATTTTCATCTTTTGAAGATTCCCATAAATGAATCAGTGGACGAATCAAATTTGAGTCACGAATACTTTCCAAAGTTTCCAGGGCATTGGCGCGTTGGGTGGATTCTTTACTTTGTAAATTATCAATTGCAATTTTGATGCTCTCACGGTCATTGAGAAGGCTTAATGCCTGAAGGGCTTGTGTGCCAGCATTTTGTGCATGTGCGCGAATGGAATCAACAAGCAGACCGAGGCGTTCGTTGACAGGGATTATTTTTCGCGCAAGATCATCATAATAAAGCGCAGATTTGATTTTCTCTGCAACGAAAGTTTTTATCTCGCTTGAGTATCCGTTGACAGGCAAATAAGAAAGTGCGAGCAATGCGCCGTCAACACGTGTTTCATCATTTAATGCAGTGATCGCAGGCAATGTTGATTCTTTCCCAATTTTGGAAAGGGCCTGACCAATTCCTTCGCGAACAGATAAATTTTTATCATTGAGAGAGTTAATTAATACAGGAATCGCATGTTCACCACAGGAAGCCAATGCCAACGCAGCAGCACGACGGATGGACGCATCGTGATCTTGTAATTGTGCGGCAATTAGGTCATAGGCTTCGCGGTCACCTAATTCAGACATGGCATTCAGCGCATGGACTCGTTCGTCGAGTGAGCCGTTCACACAGATATCGCGTATCAACTGGCGTGCTTCGCGATGTTCATCTATTTTCAATAAGCCTAGAGCGGCTTCAATTTGTACATGTGTTTCCTTATCATGCAGTATAGGTTCAATAAAATTATGCATGATCTGTGGGTCGGGAGATAAAACTCTCAGTGTGCGAATCGCTTGTTGTCGTATAGCAGGTTCAGAGTCAGTGAGAAGCGCGCTAACTTCAACAAGGGCTGGCACGTGATGAACGAGTCCTTTCAATGCCGCGATGCGCACGTCAATATCATTATCTTGTAAAGCAGGGATTAACGCACCAGCGTTGTTCATCTCTCCAAGCATTTCGACAGAGACACGTCGCACAAGCGGGTCGGGGTGTTTTATATTTTCAAGCGCAACCGAAATCGATGTTGAATCATGGGTTGTGGCGCGTCCGCTAAAAATTGTGGGGCGACCTTCCTGCAAAGATGTCACAAGTGCCACTCGATATGCATATGATGCACGCCAAATAATGAACGTTGTCGTAATTGCAGAGACAAGCCCAACGAGATAAAGTTGTTGGGTTGTAAATGATGTCTCGCCGATAATGAGAATTCCACCCGCAAGAAATACGCCTGCCTGTTCGGGCACACCGTTTACGAAGGCGTTAACTTGATCGCGTTTTTCTGGAGGCACGGCGCTGAACACTGTTTGATAGGCTGAATCAGCAATACCGGAAAGCCAGATTGTTTGCACAAAGCGGAACGCGACGATGATCGCGAAACCATTGAAGATGGTTAATGCGCCGAACCCAAACAGATAGATGAGCGGGAATACAAGAATCATGCTCATGATCCCGTATCGCGCGAACAGGCGATTGGCAAAAAAGATGGATGTAATAAACGCTGCCGCAGTGCTTAAGCCATTAAATAAACCGAGGAACGAAACAAGCTCATTTTCATTTGGATATTGCATTGCAGTTGAGCGTGAAAATGGAAGCGCGATGGAAAAATATAATATTGAAAAAAGGATTGACGCAAGCGACATCCAGCGCATTAGCGCAGAGGCGCGCACGTAATGCCAGCCTTTTACCATTTCATTTATGAATGACGAAGAACGACGCTTCACACGCCGCTTTTGCCTGCGAGGCTCCGAAATGTATTTTCCTCTCATCAATATTCTCGTCATCACAAAGACCATGCCCATTGAAAGCGCCCACACAAAGACAAGGTTTTGTGTGCCGATGAACTTTACCAACAGACCTGTGCCAAGCCCGCTCAGCACGGCGCCAAGAATGCGGGATGCATTAAAAAGAGGGAAAAGCCGCTTTGCCATCCGTGAATCACAAACCACGCCTGCCGTATTCCACGCGATCATACTAACAACTGTATTCAATACTTCTTTGCCCAGCCAGAGACTTGGATAAATAAATTTGGAATTGCTGAATAACAATCCCCATGCAATAAGAAGAAAGATCGCCGCAATGAATGGAACGATCACATACATACGTTCGCGTTTGATACGACCGAGCAAACCTGTGATGGCAAGCGTAGTGATGAGAGATAGAATCCCTAGTCCCATATAAAGATAGGGTAGCAAGTCTGTGCCAAAGCGCGCGAAATATAAAGCTTCAATGCCTGTGCCACCGAGACTGTACCCTGCCGTACTGAAGAACATGATGCCCACAAGCAACAAAGCAGGCTTGCCTTCATTTGCGCGGATGTTGAGAAGAGATTGGATTTTGTTAATCACAAAATATTGGGTAACAACTATTCGCTGTTTTGTTTTTTAAGTAGCTTTTCGATCTTGCTGAACCACATTTTGTATGGATTCATCTTCCTGAACTGCATTTTAGCAAAGATGCGTGCAATAAATAATGGAACGGGTTTAACCAGTTTTATTCGAGATTCAACATGTGTACGCCTGCCTTCATCCAATGGCGTGAATAAAGTCATTTCGCGGAACATTTCCATACCGTCCACTGTTTCCACAGTGGCATATTCAAATGGACGCCAGTCAATAATTGTTTCAGTGGATGCACCCTTGCCATGGGAGCAGTGATTCTTTGCGCCTGCACTTGTCCGCCCCTTATTGCGTGAGATGATTTTCCAATGTCCCATGTCTCCCATTGATTCGTTGCGTTTTTGAATATCCATGATCCAATCCCAAATTTCGGAGAGAGGCGCATTGAATTCATGTGTGGTGATGATATCGGCTTCTTCAGGCGGGACGGTCACTCTTTGGGCTGAGACCAAAGCCTCGTAGTGCGGGAGCAGGTTGAAGGTCCACGTTTGAACCGTGCCGAGGTGTTCATATGTTTCGTCTTGTGAGTGCAATCCATCGAGTTGCAGTCCTGTGCATTCCATTGCAGATTGTGTGAAGAGCGCGTAGGCTTGCCAGTTTGTATTTTCAGTGACGTGATTTTTCATCAGGCGGTGCGCGAGGTTGACATCTGACCCGACGAGTTCACGAATTCCCGAAATATTTTGTACAATGTAATCGCCATAATGCACAAAGAATTTTAATTCAAGCAAATTCATACTTTGGCAGGCGCGGCAGGTGCAGGTAGTGGAGCGCTGAGAGCCATCGCGTCTGCGGCGGAAAGCAACATAGGTATTTTCAATTAATTCAAGCAGGGATTCCGGACGAGGGAGTTTTTCTTCATCTACATTTGCGAAAACCGCGTCACCTTCAAGTTTGGAAATGGTAAGTGCCTGTTTAAATTGCCCCACGATGGTTTCAAGCAAATCAGTAAGGATCTCGTGCGCGTGTTCAAGTTCCACGTGCGCAAGATAACCTGTGTATCCGCTGATATCTGCAAGAACGAGATAACCGTGTCTGGTCTCGGCCATACTTTACCTTGATAATATTTGCCTAAATTTCAAGACAGTATAGCACGCCCTAAATTTTTGCACTTAATTATTTGTTGTGCTCTTTTTTTGGATATTGTCTGAGCCACCAATCTGTGCCAGGCAGGCCGCTTTCTCTAACCTTTTTTTGGAGATCTTCTGTATCAAAATATATGCGGCGCAGGTCTACATCCAGAGAATTTCCGTTTTGGCTGATGATCGTATATTCAGCCCAAGGCAGCAGGCTGGGAATGCTGCCAGGCGCATAAGCGTACATAAAGGCATTACCTACGCTTCCAGAATTTAGAACAAGAACATCCCCATGCCGACGATACATTTGGATGTGTGAATGCCCGCCGATAAATACTGTGGCTTTCTGGCCTTCAAAATATTTATCCAACAACTCAGTGGGAGTGGTGGATTGAATGAGATGGGTGACAGAAAGCGGAGACCCATGAAAACAAAGCGTGCTCACTCCGTTCGGCAGAGTGATTTCATAAGTGGATCGAAATGAACCAATAAATTTTAAATCTTCTTCAGTTAGCTGTTCTCTGCACCAGAATAAATCTGGAACAAGATGTTCTGCGATCTCAAATTTTTCCGCCTGTTCGGGGTCAAGCAGCGCCTCGTCATGATTTCCTCTGATCAACACGCATTTTGATTCCTTGAGTGCATTTAATACCTCTTTAGGCTGCGGCCCAAGAGTTGCCACATCGCCAAGGCAAATAACTTGATCAATGTTTTGCGAATTAATATCCGCAAGAACGGCTTGATACGCGATGTAATTCCCGTGAATATCAGAAATAAAAGCAATACGCATGATTAACCCTTTATTATTAACAATTGTACACGAACAAAAGGAAATAGCTAATGATTTGAATCTGAATTAGAACCTTTGGGTGATAGATTGAACCTGACTTTTTATTGGATAAATTGCCCGCCTCTTTCCATCTTTTGGCCTGTTTCTGTTAAGGGATAATATCACCTCTATGGATATCTCCATTTCAGGGAGTGAATAAAAATATGGATTACAATAGAGGCATGAAATTAATCTGGCTATAATGCAAAGAGGGAAGCTGTCAAAATAAAGTGGCAAAGCGAACTTCGTCACTATCTTGTGCGCTTGGCTCTTAAATCTCGACGTTTCTCACGATGTCCTCACACTCTCGTATCTACTTTGCGTTTATTCACTTATTGTTTCAATTAAAACTAACTTTACAAACAACGTTTTCCAAATTATGCCACTCATCTAATCGACTTTGTTAGCCACCCTATTAGAGACTCCCAATCAGAATGGGAGCGATTCGGGCAACAACTTAGCTTATATAATTGCTAGTAAGGAGAAACCCCATGCTATCTCTTATTTACGTAAGTACCTCCATCAAACTTTTGAGCAATGATGAATTGCTGGATATCTTGAAGGTAAGCCGCGAGAACAATGGCTCCAGCGAAATTACCGGGCTTCTGCTCTATAAGGGCGGAAATTTCATGCAAGTGCTTGAAGGTGATGACGAAACTGTGACTGCCTTGTATGAAAAGATCAGGAATGATCCGCGCCATAAAGATGTCTCCATCATTTCCAAAGAACAAATACAATCGCGCCAATTCTCTGAATGGGGAATGGCTTTCCAAAACCTGGATAACTCTGATATTAAGAATGAACCTGGGTACAGTCAATTTCTGCATAATGAGTTTACGGCTGAAATTTATCGAAAGAATCCATTACGGGCATACATCATGCTCCTGACATTTCGCGATAACATGCGTTGACTTTGAACAGCTCTGATTATTATTAAAGAAAAGCTCCTCATTCCAAATGGAATGAGGAGCTTTTTTAAGGCGCTATATTTGTACCAAGCTTAGACTTTCGGCTTGGCGATATTAACTTTGAGCGTGCTATCAGAAAGGGAATAGGCATGGAACATGCTGATCGCCTTTTCTGCATCGGCTGGCTCGGGCATGGCCACAAAAGCGAAGCCCTTCGACAGGCCGCTGGCTTTGTCCATGACGAGATCGACCGAAGTGACGGTTCCGGCGGTTGCGAACAGGGTATTGATTTCATCCTGTGTGGTGCTCTTGTTCAGATTTCCTACATAAATTCTTGTATCCATTTTGTTACTTCCTTTTCCAGCTCGGCTGGATGATAAAAAAATGACCGCAACCCCATTAATTAAGAGGGTCAGCGGTCAAGGTACAACAGAGAGATCCAATTTATTACTCTTTGAGTGTAACACGTATACCGCCCACAGACGGGACAGTAAATTCGTGTGGTTATCTCTGCCTCGAGGTGGCAAGGAGAGCTGGGGCAGCTCAAAGGTGGGAAAATGCAGTTCGGAGATAGCCAAGCTAAGGTTAAGGAAGACACGGCGCAATCATCTTCGCATAGTCACTAGAGGCACATCGCTTTATGAATCCTGTTTAAAACATAAACCCCGCCATCGAGCGAGGTTTGATACCGAAACTAAATTCCGAGCCTGCCTTTCATTTCCTCCACTGCATTTTTGCCATCTTCATAACTTGCGCCAGTAATCCCGCGATAGACTTTGATGGCTTCAAGCAGATTGCCTTTTTTGAGGGCTTCAATGACTTTTGGATCATCACCTGGAACTACCTCGGGCACAAAGGTGACTCCCAGATGTTTATATAAAAATGCGACCTGACCTTCCAAATGAATGACGCGAGCGCGCAGCGTGCTAAGATCCTGATCTGTTACCATTTGATATTCTCCTTATTGACTGAAATTTTTTTCTAGTGTACTGAATTTGCAGTGGGGAGGTTATCCACCAAAGGTATGGACGTTTATTTGTAAATACTCTTTGCTTTTACATGCTGCAAAAATATATATTTAATTTATATCCAGCCCATATAAGCGGATATATAATCAACACCATGACTTCGTGCCCGCATATCCATATAGTGTAGGAATTAATTATGGAAGCCACTTTAATCTATAACGAACAAGCTGGAAGTACATCGAAACTCACGGCGGATGAAATCGTGGAAGCATTACGTCAGGTTGGGCATGATGCTGTCTACATTCCTACTTCGACAGAAGAGGAACTTGATGGGGTGTTGGCAAATGCCAAAGAACTTGTGGTCGTTGCCGGCGGAGATGGATCGCTCCGTGCAGTTGCCACCCGACTCTTAGACCGCGACATCCGTATTGTGCCTTTGCCAATGGGTACTGCCAACAACATTGGGCGCATGTTGGGGCTGAGCGCAAAGCCGCTTGAGATCATTGCTGGTTTGGCGGACCCAATCGAACGCGACATGGATATTGGCCGCTTGATCACACCTGATGGTGTGGAATACTTTTTGGAAGCGATGGGAATCGGGATGTTCGCAGATGTAATGAAAAATTACAAACCTGAAGAAGGGAAGAGTATCGCGCGTGGTATTGGGACTATTTTGGAGACAATGAATGATTATCAACCAAAATACTTTCACATCAATGTGGATGGGAAGGACCTTTCGGACAACTACCTTATGTGCGAGGTGATGAATACGCCAACACTAAGTTTCCATGTGACGCTTGCGCCCGATGCGAAGCCAGATGATGGCTTGTTTGACCTGGTATTGATCCATGCTAACCAACGTGAAAGTTATCTGAGTTTTATGAGAGGGGTTTTGACGGGAACTTTGGAAAACCTGCCTGATGTGAGCATACACCGCGGACGCAATCTTGAAATTGCGTGGCGAGGCTTTCCGCTGCAACTTGATGGGACTGTCCTTACCAAGTTGAATTGGGAGGAAGATGATGATCAACCTACAATGGAGGAGCCAAATCTCCTCACTGTTTCAAAGCCATATCTTCAAGTGGAGCTTATTCACAAGGCCATTCATTTCCTGGTGCCAAAGACTGTCACAACCTAACTAAAGGAGCTATCTTGCAATATCAATTGTTGACACATAACCAACCACGTAAATCCTTGTTTGGAAACTTCGTGATGAGCACGAAAGGTAAAACTGAACCTGCTGATGAGCTTACCCCCAAAGAGGTTGAGCAAATTGAAGAAGAAGGGGCGGTTACACAGCCTGAGCATAAGCCCAAGTCAGATACTATGCGGATCGACTTGCATTGTCATAGCGAGGCCTCATGGGATAGCAGCTCGCCGCTTAAAGAGATTCCCGAACGTTGTGTGGAAAAGCAGATCAGGATACAAGCGATGACCGACCACGACCAAATTTGGGGGGCGCAGGAATTACAGAAGACCATGCTTGCCCAAGGTGCCATTCCATTGAGCATTATCGTAGGCGAAGAAATCACCACCAGTGAAGGGGAAATCATTGGATTGTTTTTAACGCATAAGATCGAAGCAGGTTTGAGTGCAGAGAAAACCGTGGCTGAAATTAAAGAACAGGGAGGCTTGGTGCTATTACCCCATGGATTTGACCCGTTAAAGCGCGCGCGTTTGAGAATTGATGCCCGCAATGGGATTGCGTCATCCATAGATATTGTTGAGACATTTAATGCCCGCATCTCGCGCCCCCGCTGGAACCGCGCCGCAGTGAAATGGGCAGAAGAGAAAGGCGCCCTAATGAGTGCTGGTTCTGATGCACATACGATCGCGGACATTGGCAGTGCCTGGGTGGAGGTAGCCGCTCGATCTATTAATTCCCCAAGTGATTTGATGGCAGCTTTGCAGGGCGGCGTGCCTATGGGTGTGTGGACTCATCCTGTGATTGCGTTTCTTTATAAAATGATAGACCGTACACGAAGAAAAATCAGAGGCTATTCGAAATAAATGCTAGCAAAGGTAACTATTTGCTTTTGAATCCCTTTTTAGATGCTTCATTCAAGCTTTGTAATTGACAGCATAAAACTCTGTATGCCCACATGACCCGCAGACGCTGGCAGTGAATTGACTGCGCTCAAATTTCGGTGACCATATAAATGGACGGTTTGGCGGCTCTGGCTCGGAGATTTGAATATACGGTGGGTGACCATCGCCGCCGCGAATTTGAAGCTCAGATATGATTTCAGTTGAACCGCATTTGGGACATGTATCGGTGTTTGCCATAAGTTTCTCCTTTGGTTGGGAATGATAGAGTTTTTATTGTGCATTGCCAAGTGAAGAAAAGTCCTATTCTTGAACAACGTTTAGAATGAATGTAAGAACTGAATCCATATTATTGACTACATCATTATTCCAGAATCTAATTACTTTATATCCCAGAGACTCTAGGAATGCTGTACGCTCTGTATCGTATTGTTCTTGTTCGAGATGTTGACTTCCATCAAGTTCGATAATGAGTTTTATTTTCGGTGAGCAGAAATCAGCAATATATGGGCCGATGGCGTGTTGTCTGCGAAAGCTGATTCCATTTAGTCTATTGCCCCGTAATTGTGACCATAGCTTTGCTTCGGCAGGTGTTGGCTCGTGGCGCAATTCTTTGGCTTGTAACATTGTTTTTGGTGTTGACCGTTTCTTGCGCATGGGGGAGATTTTACCTCTTGAACCCCCTCCTACCTCCCCCTTTTTCAAGAGCTCAAAAAGGGGGAGGTGATAACACTAAGTTAGGAAACGACTTTAGTATCATCCCAACTTAAAGTTCTCCTCCCCTAAATTCCGCACTTTGGAATTTGGGGGAGGACGGGTGGGGGTAGCAATGCCACGTTATGAATGCTGATTTAATGGATGTTAGCTTCGCGTACGATTTAGTGCTAGGAGTATTTCATCAAGACCATTTGCATAATTCCAAGTGAAGTTTGCATATTTCTTTGTCTTGAGTAATTGTGGAATAGCACATTCGTTAAGTAAAACAGGAATTACTTTTATTTCGCCTGATTGAACCTCATCCCAATATTTGGCTTCCCATTCTCGCTCAACCCAGTGCGAATTTACTGAATTCTTGGATAATATAACTAATACAAAATCACAATCCTTAATACCCACAGCTATTTTGTTTGGTATGGAATCTCCTGCGAAAATTTCCCAATTGTCTAGCCAAGGATGATATCCAGCATTGGAAAGGTCAAAGGCTAGTTGTGTTGCAAATGCCTTGTCTTGAGATGAATGTGAAACAAATACTTTTTTCTGTTCACCTGCTTGATAGAATTTTGCTCTTATTGCCTTTTCATTTAATATATCCTTAATTAACATGAGCTCCTCAAGAAGTGTCACGCGCTTTTCATCCAATATTTCATTGAGAATTAATAAGCGGTCAATTTTTGTGCGTCGATTAAGTAAATCATTTACATTTGCTATCCGCAAACTTTTATAAGAAATATTGTAGTCCATTCTAAGTGCTGTTAACATATGACCAAAGTAAACGATACACCATGTTCTTGAATAAGATTCATCGCAATAGCCTATTCGACCTTTATGTTTGCCTCTTGTGACAAAAACGATCTCGTCAATAAATTCATCGCTTTCCCATTCGCCTGTCATAATACACCACCTTTCTATTATTTAAACTAACTAATTTTACCGCCAGATATATTGAAAAAAATTCTTTTGATTGACATCCTCTCCCTTTTTTGCTAAACTACAATTGTCAGACAACTATAATCCTCCATTAACCATTATCTAACCACTAATAACTATTCCCTATTCTCTGCTCTCCACTCTCTTACCCTATGTCCACCCTCCTCATCAAAAACGCATACATAGTCACCATGGACGACCATCAACGAGAGATTCCCGAAGGTGGTCTTTTTATTCGGCGCGGACTCATCGAAGAGGTTGGCCCGATGAGCGAACTTCCCACCACAGCCGATGAAGTGCTCGACCTCAAAGGTCACATCGTACTGCCTGGCCTTGTCAACACGCATCATCATTTTTATCAAACCCTCACACGCGCCGTCCCTGCCGCGCAGGATGCAAATCTTTTCAACTGGCTCAAAACTTTATATCCCATTTGGGCGCGTATCACTCCTGAGGATATTTTTACTTCGACTCAGACCGCACTAGCAGAACTTGCCCTTTCGGGATGCACTACCGCATCGGATCATCTCTACCTATATCCAAACGGTTCAAAACTTGACGATGAAATTGCTGCGGCCTCCGAAATCGGACTACGCCTGCAAGCATCGCGCGGTTCCATGAGCCTCGGCGAATCCGCTGGCGGGCTGCCGCCCGATTCAGTTGTAGATACAGAAGATAACATCCTCAAAGATTCGCAACGTCTCATAGAAAAATATCACGATGCGAAAACAGGCGCGATGACTCAGATCGTGCTCGCGCCATGTTCACCATTCAGTGTGACTGGCGACTTAATGAAACAGTCCGCGAAGCTGGCGCGTGAATATGGAGTACATCTGCATACGCATCTCGCTGAAACTGAAGACGAGGAACAATTCTGCTTACAGAAGTTTGGTCATCGTCCTGTTGGATATATGCAGGAACTCGATTGGGTGGGTGATGACGTTTGGTTCGCTCATGCGGTATATGTCAATGCGGAAGAAATTAAAGTCTTTGCCAAACATAATTGTGGCGTAGCGCATTGTCCCACCTCGAATATGCGACTCGCCTCTGGCATTGCACCTGTCAAAGAATATCTCAAGGCTGGCGTCAACGTTGGCCTCGGTGTGGACGGTTCTGCTTCCAACGACGGTTCGCATCTATTGGCTGAAGTCCGCAACGCGATGTTAGTCTCGCGAGTCAAAGAGGGGATTACTGGTTATTCGTTATCAGATGACCCAAATCGTAAATTGATGACTGCAAGAGAAGCTTTACATCTTGGCACACGCGGCGGCGCGGCTGTGCTCGGACGCAAAGACATCGGCAGCTTGGAAGCTGGTAAATGCGGTGACTTCTTCGCGATCAATTTGAATCAACTTGGCTATGCAGGTATGCATGACCCAGTTTCCGCAATTGTGTTCGGTCAACCGGTACGAGCAGATTACACGGTTGTGAATGGAAAGTTCGTTGTGAAAGAAGGTCAACTGGTAACGGTGGATGAACATGCGTTGATCGAGAAACATAACAAAGCCGCAAAAAACTTATTACATGGATGATCACTTATGAATCAATCGTTTCTGGACTTCTTTATTCCTTTCTTTATTTTTGGCTGGCCTTTATTTATTATTTCGGTATTGACATCGATCATGGGAATTCTTAATAATAGATATGGGCTTGTCCTTCTAGGTACTGTACTCATCCTTCCATTTGTGTATTACCTGGCTGGCACGCGGACATTGTTTATCTTTGCCATACTCATTCCGCTCTTTCAACTTGGCTGTGCATGGGCGGTAAAAGAAGAAAATAATTGGCTGGCATGGGTTTTGTTCTCGCCAACGATCCTTGTAAGAGTGTGGCTGCTCATGATTAGCTTTACGTATACTAATTTGATGCCGTTCTGAATGTCATCCATCATGTCGTTGCGAGCCGCCGTTCTTGTACTTCGGCGGCGAAGCAATCCCCTCATAATAAGGAGATTGCTTCGTCGGGAAGAACACCCTCCTCGCAACGACATAATAATGATAAGGAATATAAAATAATCCCATGATAGATTTTCTGGTTGCATCCTTTTTCGGCTGGCCCGCTATCATTGTCACCATCATCCTTGCGATTATTGGCTTGATCAGGAATGATCACCGTTTTCTGGTTGCTGCAGCCATTCTTGCACTACCGTTTTCATGGTTTTTGAGCGGGTTCCCGATCATTCGATCCCCTGTGTTTTTGCTACCATTGCTACTCTTTGGCTCAGCATATCTTCTTTATCGTGGTCACGAGATGTGGGCCTGGATCATGGTAGTTCCATTCTTGATGACGATCTGGCTCTTGATCAATGCGATTGCTGTGTAATAAAGTTTGAATATATGCAAACGACACTTGTTATCTTCTCTGGCTTGCCTGGCACGGGAAAATCCATACTGGCAGATAAACTGGCACGCAAGCTCCGCTGGCCGTTGCTACGAATAGACGATGTGATTGGTGACGTGCCCGAAGACCCAGGCATTGCATTCTGGGATTCGAAAGTAGATATTCTGCTCGATCTCGTCAATACGCAATTGGATTTAGGTTTGGATGTTATTGTCGATTCTGTTTTCATGAACATGGATCGCCATCATACACAGGAGCTTGCTCATAAATATGGCATCCGCTTTTTACCAATCTATGTCTTTGTATCTGACGAAAAAATTTGGGAAGAGCGCGTGACGGCACGTTATCATGAAATGAATAACAAAGATGTCGCCACTTGGGAACGCATTCAACATCAGCGCGAGCATTTTCGCGAATGGGAACCAGATACAGCGTTATTTATTGACTCGGTCAACCCGCTGGATGAAAACTTTGCAAAGGTATTCGACTTTGTTACAAAAGAGAATATTGTTTTAAAGCCTTTATCTGAGATTCAATTGTCTCAAGGTAAATATCATAGATGAATTGTCACTTATCTAGTTTGTTCGCAATGACATAATTATATTTGGAGGATTGAGCTACATGTCAAATTTTCCCTTTCAACGTTTACAAGTTGATCTTGCCGCATTGATCAATAAAACACCAGCGGGTCAGCGTTTGATTTCAGAGCCAGAGCTTGCGAAGCAGATGGGTGTCTCGCGTGCCACATTGCGTGAGGCCATGCGTACATTTGAAACGCAGGGTCTTATCCGTCGCAGGCAAGGCTCTGGTACTTTTGTGGTCGGTAAAGTGCAAGCCCTTGATAGCGGGCTTGAAGTGCTTGAAAGCCTTGATACGATGGCAAAACGTTTGGGGCTTGAAGTTTCGGTCAGTGATCTCAGCATCGAGTCTGTCACAGCCGACAGTGAACTTGCAACGGCCTTGAATGTTTCTGCTGGGAAACCTCTTACACGAGTCCGCCGTGTGGTGCGTGCTGAGAATAGGCCTGTTGCTTATCTTGTGGATACATTGCCTGATGATGTTTTGCATGTAGATGATCTGCCTGCCGACTTCCACGGCTCTGTTCTTGACTTTTTGCTGGCTCGCGGCGATTCTCTAACATCTTCCCGCGCCAATGTCAGCGCCATCGGCGGAACTGCTGAAGTTGCCAAAGCACTTGAGGTACAGCGTGGTGATGTCTTATTGCATTTCTATTCGCAATTATTCGATGCAAAGGGAAAGATTGTGGATTATTCACTAAGTTACTTTATTCCCGGGTATTTCAATTTTCATATCGTGAGACGGGTTGGAAATAATAGTTAGAAAGTAGGTCAGGCTTGTAGCCTGACAAATTAAGCGCGGCGGGTTACACTGTGCCAATGGCACTGGCCGCCCTCAATGGAGTTGATATGACAGACAATATACAAGAAATACAAAAACGTGTGCAGGCCGCACGAGAAGATATGATTCAATTCATGTTGGAAATTTGCGAGATCCCAAGCATGGATTCTAAGATTGGTGAAGTGGGGGAACGAGTTCAAGCGGAGATGAAGAAACTTGGCTTCGATGAAGTCCGCTTTGACAAGATGGGCAATACGATCGGCCGAATTGGAAATGGCAAGCGAGTCATTGTTTATGATTCACATATTGATACAGTCGGAGTCGGGGACCCAAGCGAATGGAAATGGGATCCATTCAAAGGCAAGATCGAAGATGGCATTTTATATGCACGAGGTGCATGTGATGAGAAAGGTTCCACTCCTGGCATGATCTATGGCCTCGCCATGGCGCGAGATTTAGGTCTATTAGATGGCTGGACAGCTTATTACTTTGGCAACATGGAAGAATGGTGTGACGGCATTGCTCCCAATACATTCGTGGAAGTTGACCCGAAAATAAAACCTGATTTTGTTGTTATCGGCGAGCCAACCAAAATGTTAACTTATCGGGGACATAAAGGCCGCCTCGAGATGAAGATTACATCAAAAGGAAAATCCGCTCATGCGGCAAGTAATCATTTGGGTGACAATGCAATTTATAAATTGTTGCCTGTGATTGCAGGTATCCGCGACCTTGAGCCTCAACTTGGCGATCATCCATTTTTGGGTCACGGCAAGATCACGGTTTCAGATATGCATGTCAAGACTCCATCCATCAATGCTGTGCCAGATGAGGCCGTGATCTTTATCGACAGGCGCATGACGTTTGGTGAAACGAAGGAGCAGGTTCGGGCGCAGGTTGAAGCGTTAATTCCTGTTGAGTATAAAGACACTGTCAAACTTGAAGAACTTTTTTATGATGAACCATCCTATACGGGATTTGTTTTTCCTGTTGATAAATATTTCCCAGCCTGGGCATTGGATCAAGATCACGCGCTTGTTCAAGCGGGGCAGGAAGCACGCAACCAAATCGGTTTGCCAGATGCAAAGAGCAGCAAGTGGAATTTCTCCACAAATGGAATCTATTGGGCAGGTAAAGCTGGAATTCCATCTATTGGATTCGGCCCCGGCGACGAGGAGACTGCACACACAGTTCTTGATTCAGTTTCATTGGAAGATATGGTTAAAGCGACAGAGTTTTATGCGATTCTGCCGAGTTTGATCAAATGAAAACTTTAGAAATCAGAAGACACTCCATTCGTTCAAAAGGCGGCGATCACCTTAATCAAACGGGTGTAAAGCTGGCTCGCCTGGTAGGCCAGAACATCGGTCCATTTGATCGTGTGGTCACCTCCACGCTCCCACGCGCTTTTGAGACTGCTATTGCAATGGGCTTTGCTGTCGATGAGCAAAATGAATTGATGAGCACAACCGGAACCAGTGTGGAAAGAGAAGCGCCGTGGCCTCTTTCGTTTCCTATTTATGCAGAAGTCATTAAACAAGGTGGCGCGGCTACTTCATATGCAAATAAACTGGTCAAGCATTACGCAGGCGTGATGGAATTTATTTCAGAGGGACGTTCTGCATTGATTGTCAATCACGGTGGTGTCGTTGAAATGGGCGTTATTGCCTGCCTGCCCGATTATGATTTTTCAACGTGGGGTGACGCTGTAGATTATTGTGAAGGCGCAAGATTGTATTGGGAAGATGGCGGGTTTATAAAAGGCGAAGTGTTGAGAGTTTCTAAATAAATCTGATGGTTGAGTAGGGGTGGTGCATTTCCGCCCCGTATCGAAACCATCAATAACAAGTGAAAAAGAAATTTCATACTGTGGTCTCGATACAGGCTTCGCTATCGCTCAACCCTACTCGACCACCACTTGATATAAAAATATAAAGAAGGAGATGAAATATGCAAACAAACTTTAGAGGAAGAGATTTTATCGGTGATTTGGACTTCACCAAAGAGGAAGTCGAAACAGTTTTAGATGTAGCCTGGGATTTGAAACGCAAACGTGCATTAGGCGAACCTCATGCTTTGTTGCGTGATAAGACTTTAGCTATGTTGTTCTTCTTCACATCCACGCGCACACGCGGGTCATTTGAAGCAGGCATGGCACAGCTTGGTGGTCATGGAGCTTTCATTGACAGCGAAACGACACAAATTTCCCATGGCGATACTGCCAAGGAAATTGGTGAAATTTTTGGGCGTTACTTCGATGGCATTGCCATTCGTCAATGTGATTGGGATTTTGGTAACAAATATATCAATGAAGTTGCCAAAGCCAGTCGCGCGCCAGTCTTAAATATGCAATGTGATGTGTATCATCCGTTTCAATGTTTAGCGGATCTGATGACTATTCATGAGAAGAAAGGTCGCGACCTCAAACGCAAGAAGGTTGTTGTGTCATGGGCCTATGCGGCTTCATATAGCAAACCGATCTCCGTGCCCCAATCTTTGATCCTGCAAATGACCCGCTTCGGTTGTGACGTGGTGCTGGCTCATCCACCAGAATTTAAGCTCATGCCTGATATTATGCAGCAGGCAAAAGATAACGCCCAAAAATATGGCGTTGGTTTTGACGTGACCGATAATATGGACGAAGCCTTTAAAGATGCAGATGTTGTGTATCCAAAGAGCTGGGGTCCAATGATGACGACAACTGGCAAGGACGAAGGCAAGGCTTTGATTGACAAGTACAAGTCATGGATCACGGACGAGCGCCGTATGAAGTTAACCAAAGAAGACAGCATTTACATGCACTGCCTGCCCGCAGACCGTGGCCTTGAAGTCACCGATAGAGTGATCGATGGTCCGCATTCGGTTGTGTATGATGAAGCTGAGAATCGTCTGCATGCACAGAAAGCTGTGATGGCTCTTACCATGTCTTAGTCATTTGCCACAGAGTTCACAGAGACCTTTGAGAAAAAGCTCAGAGAACTCTGTGGTCTCTGAGGCTAATTCTGGAGATCTTATATATGACAAACAAACTCGCAGTCGTTGCTATTGGTGGTAATGCACTGATTAAAGATGACAAACATGTCACCGTGGAAGATCAGGAAATTGCACTTCGGGAAACGTCCGTGCATCTTGTGGATATGATCGAGGCAGGTTGGAATTTAGCAATCGGCCATGGAAATGGTCCGCAGGTGGGGTTTATTTTGCGCCGTTCTGAGATTGCCGCAAAAACTGAGGGAATGCACGAAGTTCCGCTGGATGTTTGTGGTGCGGATTCGCAAGGTGCGATTGGTTATGAATTGCAACAAGCTCTACGAAATGAATTCTTCAAGCGTAAAATAAACAAGCAGGCTTGTACAATTGTGACTCAAGTCCGCGTGGATCAGAATGATTCCGCTTTTCAAAAGCCAAGCAAACCAATTGGCTCTTTCATGGATGAGGCCGAAGCAAAACGCCGTGAAAAGGAGATGGGTTGGTCTGTGGTCGAAGACGCAGGCCGCGGCTGGAGAAGAGTCGTTGCATCCCCGTTGCCGAAAGAAATTGTCGAGTTGGATGCTGTCAAATTGTTATTGGATGCCGGGCAAATAGTCATCACGGTTGGCGGCGGCGGGATTCCTGTTGTTGATCGCGGTGATGGCGAACTGATTGGAACAGCAGCGGTGATCGACAAGGATTTTGCATCGTCGCTGCTTGCTCAAGAGATCAAGGCTGACATGCTACTGATTGCAACTGCTGTCGAAAAAGTTGCCATCAACTTTGGCAAGCCTGAACAAAAATGGCTTAATAAAATGACTGTGGCTGAAGCCAGGGCTTATCTTGATGAAGGTAAACATTTTGCAAAAGGCTCCATGGCTCCAAAGATCCAAGCTGCCATTTGGTACCTTGAAAACGGCGGGAAACAGGCATTGATTACCAATCCTGAAAATATTGGCCGTGCCTTGAAAAAAGAAACAGGCACTTGGATTGTTCCTTAAAATTGTAAGTCACGCTTTTACCGTGACTTACAAAATCTATACAGAATGATATGATGAATCAGTTAAGTAGTTTGTGGAATTATGTGAAATTATTTGGATGCGTGATTAGAATAAAGCTTGGCTTTGCTAAACCGAGTGCTCTAATTAAATTTCTTTTAAATCCAAATTGGGAGATACGCTGGGATGCGGCTGATTTTCTTGATAACCTTCCTGACAAGGCAGTTATCACCCCTGTGTTTAATATTTTGCAACAAGAATCAAACCAAGTTGTCGTAAAACACTTAATTTACGTATTACAAAGTAATAAAGCTTGGGACGAATTGTTTTTATGTCTAGACTCTGCCGAATATTATGTTCGCAGCTATGCTGCAAGTGTTCTAAGCTATTCTGGAGAAACTCGTTTTGTAGAATCTTTGTTGAAGAAGATGTGCGAATATGGTGACAACGAATATATTTATCACGACAATATTTACTTTTCAGCTTTAAGAGGCATTGTTGATAAAAGTTCAGTCAGATTAATATATGATTACTTGCCGAATGCTACCCCGCCAATGAAGAAAAATCTGTTGGAATTACTCGGTCACTCAAAGGATGAACAAGTTTTTGGTTACCTTTTGGACGCATTGAAAGACCCAAATGCTGAGGTTAGAGAAGGCACAGTATTAGGCCTCATGCACTTAGGAAATTTACAAGCGATTCCACATCTTCGAGAATTGTTAAATGACCCATTTAAAGATATTCAGGATAATGTAAAGATGGCTTTGCATGAACTTGAAAACGTCACGTTACAAACGTGATCTACAAAATGATTATGAAAAAATTTTTCGATAAACTAAACAATTTACAATTCATACAACGTAGTGCGATTTGGTTTTTACTTTTTATCGCCGTGCTGACCTATGGATTATTCTTTTGGGAGCGCGGTTTTTACTGGGATGAATTCCCGTGGGCCTGGATATATTTTCGTCTCGGCCCAGATATGCTCACAAAAACTTTTTCCACCAGCCGTCCATTTTGGGGAATGATCTATCAACTTACCTTGCCGATCATTGGGCCCAATCCCTGGATCTGGCAATTGATCGCTGTGTTCCTGCGCTGGGTAACGGCTCTTTTATTTTGGGCGATCTTAAGAGTGTTATGGCCTCAGCATCCACGCCCGGCATTGTGGGCCAGTTTGTTTTTTCTTGTTTATCCGGGTATGGGGCAGCATTTTATTTCAATGATGTACAGCCATTTTTATATTGTGCTGTCGTGTTATTTGTTGTCGCTTTATCTGTCTCTTCTTGCTCTACGATCAAAAAAATATTCCCTGGTTCTGTTTATTGCTTCTTATCTATTGGCGGCAGTCAACTTACTGACGATGGAATATTTTTATTTCCTTGAATTTGCAAGAGTGTTTTTGTTTTGGCAAATATTGCCGGGCACGAACAAGGAACGAATACAAAAAGCAATTTTACATTTCGTTCCCTACCTGCTGATTTTTCTCGGTGTGACATTCTGGCGTGCATTCTTCTTCACGTTCCAGAATGCAAGCTATAAATATGTTTTGCTCGATGCCATCCGCGCAGACTTTTTCTCTGGCATATGGATGTTGATAACCAATGTCGTCATCAGTTTTTGGCGGACGGTGTTTGAAGTATGGCTATATCCATTCCTGACAATTGGGACAACTGGTTTTGGTCCGCTCACACTGACCTTGATGCTGGTTCTGTTATTCTCGGTCATTTTACTGGTTGGATTGTATCTATTCAAATTTGCGGCAACTGAATCAAATGACCGGGATTTTGCAAAGCAAGCTGGCTTTATTGGATTGATATTTTGGGGATTATCAGGCGGATCGATCTGGGTAATTGGTATTGTGCCCCAACTCAATTTTTCAATTGACCGTTTCATGCTGCCCTTTATGCTGGGAGCGAGTCTCTTGTTAGCTTGTTTAATCGCCTTGATCAAAAACCAGCGGACTCAAATGATCTTGCTGGCTTTGTTAGTTGGTTTTGCAGTAAGCAGACAATTCCGCTTGGAAGAAATCTACCGTAGTGATTGGATAACTCAGCAAAATTTATTCTGGCAAATGTCGTGGCGTATACCTGCCTTGGAAAAAGGGACGATCTTAATTTCAAATGATATTCCCGTTACATATTTTTCAGATAATTCATTATCTGGCCCGTTAAACTGGATCTATAGCCCGCCGGGCGAGATGAATGCAATTTTATATTTCGCTTCTATTCGTGTGGGGAAGACTTTGCCGAATTTAGAGCCCGGTCAGGCACATCAGTTGTACTATATTGGCCCAACATTTTATGGGAATACATCTAATATCTTGTTATTTAATTTTGAGCCCCCTGGCTGCTTACGTGTGATCGACCCTGAAATCGATGGAGAGAATCGGCTGCTCCCAGAACCATTACGTGATATTACAAAATACTCTAATCAAAATGTAATTGGGTTTGACCAAGAGGCTGAGTTGCCTCATCAATTTTATGCCAACGAGCCAGCGCATGGTTGGTGTTTTTATTTTGAAAAGGCTGAGGCGGCACGTCAGCTGGGGGATTGGGAGCAGGTGTCGGCTTTGGGAGATGCGGCTTTTGCCTTGGAAGATCATCCCAATGATCCCATTGAATATTTCGTTTTTATTGAAGGCTATGCTCATATGACAGATTGGGAAAAAGCGTTAGAATTATCCCAGACTTCCTATAAGATATCGAAGAATTTTGTTGGTCCACCTCTTTGTAAATTATGGGAGAGAATAGTGCGCGAGACGCAAAGTACGGAAGAACAGAAAATCACCCAAATGGAAGTAAAAAATAACTTTGATTGTGAGCGTTAGAAGTTTATAATGTATTTTTCTTCACAAGAATTGCTCTTCTTGGTAAGATTGTCCAGACAAATTGAAAGGAGCTCAGTTACAAATTAATCTTGTGGTTTATATGTAAACTCAAATTTCATAAGGAGAAGAAGAATGAATAAAAATCTTTCCCGCCTCGCGGTTTTCGCGTTGGCTCTCGTGCTCGTCCTTTCTGCCTGTGGTGGCGCGCCTTCAGCACCCCTAGTACCCGCGGCCCCTGCTGACACTGCTGAAATCCCCGCTATCCCCGAAGTCACTGTTGTTATTGAAGCCCCTGCCGCTGAAGAAGCTGGCGGCTTCCAAATTCCTGAAGTTGAAGAAGGTAAATTTAACGTTGCCATGGTTTTGATCGGACCACACGATGATGGCGGCTGGTCTCAAGCTCATTATGAAGGCTTGCTCTATGTGGAAGAGAATGTAGAGAATACGCATGTGGCGTATATTGAAAACGTGCCTGAAGGCGCTGATTCAGAACAGGTCTTCCGCAGTTTGGCACGCAAGGGTTTTAACTTGATCATAGGTACATCGTTTGGCTTTGGCGACCCGATGGAAACTGTGGCAGGTGAATTCCCTGATGCAATGTTCATTCATCTCACCGGCATCAAATCCAATTTTGAAAATTTTGGTAACCTGATGGGCGCCATGGAAAATATGAAGTATTTGGCTGGTATGCTGGGTGGTGCTCGCGCTCAACAAGACGGCGAGACCAAACTCGGTTATATGGCCACCTTCCCAATTCCAGAAGAAATTCGTTTAGGTAATGCTATTGCTTTGGGCATGCGCAAGACCTGTCCTGAATGTACTTTGGATGTCCGTTGGATCAACACCTGGCATGATCCCATCATTGAAAAAGATGCAGCGGCATCTTTGTTTGATGCTGGTGCTTATGTAGTCTTCACCGGTGCGGATACTCCCGCCGTGGCTGATGTTGCTCAGGAAAAGGGCAAGTATGGCGTGACCTATGACTGGTACGGTTCCTGCAAAGTGGATGCCTGTCTTACTGCTCCATATTGGTTGTGGGGTACTGAATATGCCCGCATTACCGAAGGCGTTATTGCCGGCACTTATAAGCCGGGGTACGATTACTTCGATGCTGAGACTGGTGCGTTGGGCTTGTATGGTTTCATGGAAGGTGAAGAGATGCAGCCCGGTGTTGCTGATCTTAACCCTGCAGTGATCACGATGGTGCAGGATACACTTGCACAGATGCTTGCTGGTGAATTTACCCGCTTTGACGTGTTCACTGGCCCGATCAATGACAACAAAGGCAATGTAGTTTTGCCTGCCGGACAATCTCTTGAGCAGGTCGATCTTGATGCCTTCCCTGAATTTGGTTTGCCATGCAGTATTGATGTTTGTATGAAGTGGTGGGCTGAGGGCGTTACCGCTGAATTACCTGAATAAAGATCGTTAAAATAAATGAGCTAGGACTCTCAAAGTTCTGGCTCATTTTGTAATATGTTGACTTTATAGTAGGAATCCTCTTTGACCGATCCAATCTCCTCAACAGCTAATTCTTCTTCGCAGGTTCCCCTCATTGTTGAAATGCGTGGAATTGTCAAACGCTTTCCCGGTGTATTGGCGAATGACCACGTTAATTTTGAATTGCAGCGCGGCGAGATCCATGGCTTGCTTGGAGAAAATGGTGCTGGCAAGAGTACATTAATGAATGTGCTGGCTGGTTTGTATCATCAAGAGGCGGGCACGATTCTGGTCAATGGGGAGCCGAAAGTATTTTCATCCCCGCGTGATGCGATCAAGTCTGGGATTGGCATGGTGCATCAGCATTTTATGTTGGTGCCATCACAAACAGTGACTGAAAATATTTTGCTCGGGCTTGATGAGCCGCGTTTTCTTTTGCGTTTGCCAGAATATGATTTGAAAATCGCGGAATTAGGCGAACGCTTTGGTCTAAAAGTGGATCCGTGTGCAAAGATATGGCAGTTATCAGTAGGGGAGCAGCAGCGTGTAGAAATTCTTAAGATGCTTTATCGTGGTGTAGATGTACTTATTATGGATGAGCCAACTGCGGTGCTCGCACCGCAGGAGATCGAAGGCTTATTTATTACTTTGCGCGCCATGATCGCACAGGGGAAATCCGTTATTTTTATCAGCCATAAGTTACAGGAAGTCAGCGCGATTGCAGATCGTGTAAGCGTTTTAAGGCGCGGCATTGTCACAGCATCTGGTGTGTCTTCAAAGGGAGTTTCACGTCAGGAGTTGGCGCGGTTGATGGTGGGGCGTGATGTAATTTTTGCGCTTGATAAAAAACCAGGTAAGCCTGCTGGTGTTGTGCTGAATGCCATCGATGTTCATGCTGAAAGTGATAAAGGCCTGCCTGCATTACGTGGTATCTCTTTGAATGTGCGCGCAGGTGAAATTGTTGGCGTGGCAGGTGTGGCAGGTAACGGGCAAAGCGAACTTTCACAAGTTATCGCTGGGATGCGTAAATGTATAAAGGGACAGGTGCTGCTGAACGGAGACATGGTCAGCAACCGTACTACTTTGTTTGGTATTCAACATGGTATGGCTTATATCCCTGAAGATCGTACGCATGTTGGCAGTGCGCCCAATCTTAGTGTGACAGATAACGTCATCATGAAAAATTATCGCAAGCCGCCAATTTCAAAGAATGGTTTGTTGGATATGAAAGCAGCTACAAAACTTGCAAATGAACTCAAGTCAGCTTACGACATTATTGTTCCAAATGTTTCCACACCAGTGCGATTACTTTCTGGCGGGAATCTTCAACGCGTGATCCTCGCACGCGAGATTTCAGGATTGCCAACTTTTATGGTGGCGGTTCAACCTACCCGTGGGCTGGATGTGGGCGCGATTGAAGGAGTCCACCGTTTATTATTAGCACAGCGGGAAGCTGGCGCGGCGGTTCTGCTCATCTCTGAAGAGTTGGAAGAGTTACTCTCACTGTGTGACCGAATTTATGTGATTTACGAAGGAAAAATTATGGGTGAGGTAATGGTCAATAGTGAGAAGCAGGATGAGGCGTTGATCGATACGATAGGTCAGATGATGACGGGTACTCCGCTTGATCAAATCCAGGAAGAGGAAATTGCGGCAAATGGCTGAGTCGAAATCCATAAAGCAAAAATTATCCTTTCGGGTTGAGCCGCGCTTGAATGAACCTCCCGCATGGTATCCATCTGTAGTATCTTTTGGCGCGATTATTGTGGCATTGATTTTGGGAGGCGTATTAATTTCATTGGCTGGTGGTGATCCATTCCGTTCATATCAGCATATTGCGAAGGCTTCGTTTGGGGATACGGGTGTGTTGTCAGATACGATCGTGAAAGCAACTCCGATCATATTGGCGGCTTTGGCCTGTTCTGTGGCATTTCGGATGAAGTTATGGAACATCGGCGCCGAGGGACAATTCATCATGGGTGCATTTGGTGCGAGTGCAATTGTGCTTGCGCCTGTTTTACCTGCTGAAACTTCGCGTTGGATATTTATTCCGGTGATGATGATAGCGGGTATGGCCGCCGGCGCTGTGTGGGGATTTATTCCCGGTTATCTAAAAGCAAAGTTTAATGTAAGCGAAATTATTAGCTCATTGATGTTGAATTATGTGGCAATAGCATGGGTCAACTTTTGGATCTTCGGTGTGTGGACTGAAGGCGGATTCCAAATGTCACCTAAGTTTCCGGATGGCGCATGGCTGCCGCGTTTGGCAGATTATGCCAAGGCGTTCCCGATCTTTCGCGGGCTTACCACTCACTTGGGTCTTGTCATTGGAATTGTAGCCGCGATCATTATATGGTTCATTATTTTTCGCAGCCGCTGGGGATATGAGATTCGTTTGATCGGGGATAACCCTCATGCCGCGCAATATGCGGGTATTAATATTACAAAGAACACGATCCTGGTGATGATGCTATCAGGAGCACTTGCAGGTTTGGGTGGGATGTCTGAAATTGCAGGTGTTGTGCATCGTTTGCAGACTGCTCCAATTGCCGCTGGATATGGCTTTACGGGAATCATTGTAGCATGGCTGGCAAAATTGAATCCGCTGGCGATCATATTTGTTTCAGTATTATTTGGAGCATTGATCCTTGCTGGTCGTGAAATTCAGCCATCAGGGATACCCAAAATGATACAAGGAATTATTCTGGTATGTCTCATCGCCAGTGACTTTCTATTGCGTTATCGAATTCGTATTGTTAGGGGAGAAGAATAATCATGGACTTCACAATTATTTTACAGGCAGGCATTGCAAGCGGAACTGTATTATTGTTCGCCACACTTGGTGAATTATTTGCCGAACGTTCTGGGGTTATGAACCTTGGCGTTGAAGGGATGATGTTGATCGGTGCAATGAGTGCGTTTAGCACAGCAATTGCAACTGGTAATCCATGGCTAGGTGTACTGGTGGCTATGTTTTTCGCAGGCCTTATCAGTCAAATCCATGCTTTTATTGTGATTACATTACAAGCGGATCAAGTTGTCAGCGGACTCTCGCTTACTTTTGTAGGGACAGGTATCAGCCTGGTATTAGGCGAGGGCTTGAGCAAAGCAGGCACAGTTTCACTTCTGCCAAATTTTTCTATCCCGCTTCTTGCACAAATTCCGATTCTTGGAAAAATATTTTTTACAGATCAAAGCATATTGGTATATGTGGGTTATTTGTTTGTTCCGCTGGCATGGTATTACATAAATCGCACCCGTCCGGGCTTGCATTTGCGTGCAGTGGGTGAATATCCATCTGCAGCCGATGCATTGGGAATCAATGTGTTTCGGATGCGATATTTTTATGTTTTTGTGGGCGGCATGTTGGCTGGCTTGGCAGGTGCGACGATCAGCCTTGCAGTGTCACCGGGATGGTTCAGTGAATTAACCACAGGCGGGCAAGGTTGGATTGCAATCGGACTCGTAATTTTTGCTCAGTGGGATCCGATCCGCGCGGCGATTGGTGCTTATGCCTTTGGTGCTCTGCGCCGCTTAATTCTCGATATTCAAGGCCCGCTTCTTTTATTAGGTTTTGATAATCCTTTTTATTACAACCCTTATCTTGGTTTCTTCCTGCAAATGCTGCCTTATCTTTTTACAGTTTTCGTTTTGGTGATAGGCTCACGCGAAGCCATGCGGAAACGGATTGGTGCGCCTGCTGCACTGGGCAATCCTTATGTGCGCGGGGAACGGGGTAAATGATGGAGTTCAGAGCAGATTGCAAAAGATGAACATTTCAGACCTCCGATTTCTTCGAGAACTCGGAGGTCTGCTTTCGAGTAAAATTGCATCGTTATGAAAAAATTCACTGGCTATAAATGTTCAATTTGCGGCGAAGAATATCTCCCGGGCCAGGTTACTTACATTTGTCTTAAAGATGGTGGGAATTTAGATGTTGTCCTCGATACTGATTCGATAAAAAAGAAATATCAGCTTGAAGATATTACCTCGCGGACAGAGGCTTCGCTTTGGAGATATCTGCCTCTTTTGCCGGTAGATGAGCCAGAAGGGAATTCGACTCCTTTACACGCCGCAGGGTGGACGCCCGTATTTGCTCTGCCACGATTGGCAGAAAAACTAAACCTCAAACATCTCTGGCTGAAGGATGAGTCACGGAATCCCACTGCTTCTTTTAAAGATAGAGCAAGTGCAGTAGTTGTGACTCGCGCGCGTGAAATCAAAGTGGATGTTGTGGTCACTGCATCAACAGGTAATGCAGGTGCGGCATTGGCGGGGATGTCTGCCGCGGTGGGACAAAAGTCTGTCATCTTTGCGCCCAAGTCCGCGCCGCAAGCGAAGGTGGCGCAGCTGCTTGTTTTTGGTGCGAAGGTTATTTTAGTAGATGGCACTTATGATGATGCATTTGAGTTAAGTATTAAAACTTCCGAAGAGTTTGGCTGGTATTGTCGTAACACAGGCTATAATCCGTTTACGCTTGAAGGCAAGAAAACTGCAGCTTTTGAGATTTGGGAATGGTGGATGAAGGCTCATCACGATTGGCATAAGGAAGATAGTCCGCTGGATGATCATGCGCCGCTGAATATTTATGTCTCCGTGGGAGATGGGAATATTATCTCGGGCATCCATAAGGGATTTAAAGATTTGCTCACACTTGGCTGGATTCCCAACATGCCGCGCATCATTGGGGTGCAGGCAGAAGGGTCAGCCGCGATTGCAAATGCTTTCCATGCAAACACTGAAACCATTACACCAGTGTCTGCCAAAACAATTGCAGACAGTATTTCAGTAGATTACCCTCGCGACGGAGTCCGTGCGGTGCGTGCAACAAAGGAAACGAATGGTACGTATATCACTGTATCAGATGAAGAGATCATCAAGTCTATTGCGGAATTGGGCAGCATGGGAGTCTTTGCCGAACCTGCCGGGGCTGCGGCTTATGCGGGTTTGGTCAAAGCGGCAGGCTTGGGCGTGGTGGGAAGCGATGATCCAATTCTGGTGTTAAATACAGGCAGCGGCCTCAAAGATGTTCGCGCGGCGATGCAGGCAGTCCAATCTGCTCCGATCATTGAACCAACTTTATCAGCGGTGAAAAAAATATTATGAAAAAACAAAATCAATGGAGTTTATCTTTTCGTTATGTGGCCGGGATATTTATTTTTATTGCAACGATTGCATTCTTAATTTATGCACGTGAAGCGGTGAAAATGTTGGTAATTGCAGGCTTCGCTGCATATTTGATCAGCCCTGCAGTTGCATTCTTAATAGAAAAAACAAAGTTGACGCGCACTGTTGCAGTGAATGTAATTTACTTTTCTGCATTGATTTTTCTGGTAGGCGTGCCTGCAACATTGACCCCCATATTTTTTGACGAGATTCAAATTGTTGCAAGAGACTTGTTGGATTTATCTACTGAGTTAAGTAACATGCTTTCCAAGCCGATTCAATTGGCTGGTATGGAATTTCATTTTGAACAATTAGGGGAGAGTGTTGCCCATTTGCAAGATACAGTTTTGACTCCATTGCCTGAAGAAGCATTGGCTTTGCTTGAAACCACATCGATTAATATTTTATGGTTTTTGATTATTTTAGTAAGCGTCTATATTTTTATGATGGAGTGGCCACGCATTAAAGATTGGATGTTAAGCTTCGCGCCCGAAAATTATCATGATGATGTGCGTGAGTTATACAGACGTTTACGAAATGTTTGGATGGCATACCTGCGTGGACAAATTGTTTTAATGATTGTAGTGTGGATTGTTTTTACCATTGCATGGTTGGTGATTGGAATTCCAGGCGCATTGGTGTTAGGTGTGATTGCTGGCTTATTTACATTAGTGCCAGATGTTGGACCCACTGTGGCGGCGTTAATTGCAGTTGCAGTCGCTTTGCTCGAAGGCTCATCATGGATACGATTGTCTGATGTGCCAAGCATGAATAATTTAATTGTGGCTGGCATTGTATTGGTTACTTACATTGTGTTAATTAATTTGAAAAATGCTTTGGTTCGCCCAATTATTATGGGTCGAAGTTTGCATATGAATGAAGGCTTGATCTTCATTGCCATTATGATTGCAACCATTCTTGAAGGAATTATGGGTGCATTATTAATTGTCCCAGTCATGGCATCTGTTTCTGTGCTGATGGAATATTTGCGCCGCCGTGTGTTGGGATTACCTCCCTTTGGCGATGACGGCAGCAAACAATTCGTAGCTCCTCCAGAAAAAGTAAGGCCTCCTCGTCGTCGGCTTTCAATTCGTGCTGAAGAGAAAGTAGAAGATAATCAGGAAAAGGATTCATGAAAGTTATATATTCTGTTATTGCTCCTATCTATAACGAAATAGATAACATCTCCAGCCTCGTTAGTCGTGTGAAAGAAGTAATGAATTCTTCTGGCGAGTCTTGGGAGCTTATTCTTGTGGATGATGGCTCTACTGACGGTTCAACAGAAAAGATTCGCGAGCTGGCGCAAAATGATAAAACTGTGCGTCCTGTTATTTTTGCACGCAATTTTGGTCACCAGGTTGCGATCACTGCCGGTTGGGACTATGCGCGCGGTGACGCCATCGTTATCATTGATGCAGATTTACAAGACCCACCTGAGATCATCCTTGAACTCTCTAAGAAGTGGAAGGAAGGATATGAGGTGGTATACGCCGTGCGCGGTGAACGGGAAGGCGAATCATGGTTTAAGAAATTTACAGCCGCCATGTTTTACAGGCTGATCCATTGGATTACAGATGTAGAAATTCCCGTTGATACAGGCGACTTCCGTCTGATGGATCGCAAGGTGGTGAATGTACTTAAACAAATGAAGGAACGTCATCGCTTTCCGCGCGGCATGTCTGCCTGGGTAGGTTTCAAACAAATTGGCGTGGAATATAAACGTGCGGCACGCACCGCAGGCGTTACGAAGTATCCATTTAGCAAGATGCTCAAACTGGCATTGAATGCGATTACAGGCTTTTCATATTTTCCATTACAAATGGCAACTTACTTTGGATTTTTCTCTGCTGGTCTTTCTGTGCTTGCCATTCCTGTTGTTATTTACATGCGTATTAT
The DNA here is from genome assembly GCA_014379595.1 of Anaerolineales bacterium. Lineage (GTDB taxonomy): Bacteria > Chloroflexota > Anaerolineae > Anaerolineales > Villigracilaceae > Villigracilis. The sequence goes on along the minus strand of JACMLM010000024.1, from coordinate 9,629 downwards.
GGGGTCAGGTGCTTTCACAGGTCAGGCTACAACATTGATCGCAGTGCTTTTCTTTGGTGGTGTGCAATTGATTTCGCTGGGAGTTTTAGGCGAATATATTGGCCGCCTGTATGATGAAGCCAAAGGCAGGCCTCTCTATGTTGTCAGAGAAGCGCCTGAAGATTGAATGTCAATCTAACTTTTTAGACCCCAACGGTCTTTAGACCGTTGGGGTCTTTTGATACAATTACCTCTTATGAGCCTATCCTTCCTGCGTGACCGTACTTTCCTGCGCGAACTTTTGACTATAGCGATCCCCATTTCTTTTCAACAACTGATCAATGCCTCGCTCAACATGATAGATGTGATCATGGTGGGGCAGCTGGGTGAAACCGCCATCGCAGCATTAGGTCTTTCGAATCAAGTTTTCTTTGTGCTGATTCTTATCCTCTTTGGGGCAACCAGCGGCATGGCAATTTTTACTGCTCAATTTTGGGGCAAGCAAGAGATCGAGCCAATTCGCAAAGTGCTGGGGATGAGTCTCATTGTGGCTGTTGGTATTGCACTTATCTTCACTCTTGCGGCAACACTCATGCCCGAAACTGTTCTTGGTTTTTATACGAATGATATTGAAGTTATAAACCTTGGTAGTAGTTATCTTCGCATCGTTGGCTTCACTTATATTCCTGTCGCCATTGCCACTTCCTATATTGCAGTGTTACGAAGCATTCAATTGATCCGTTTAACTGTCATTGCCACTGTTTCTGCTTTAATCTTTAAAACAATTTTAGGGTATTGCCTGATCTTCGGCATAGCTGGACTCCCTGCTCTGGGAGTGAGAGGCGCCGCGATTGGCACCGCATCAGGCTGGACCTTGGAGCTGATTCTGCTTCTCATCCTGATCTACACCCATAAGACTCCTCTCGCTGCCAGCCCGCTAACATTTTTCTCGTTCGATAAAGCTTTCTTTGGGCGGGTTATTAAAACTGTCTGGCCTGCTGTTGCCAACGAATTGTTCTGGTCATTTGGAATTACAACGTATTATGCAATTTATGCCCACATCGGTACTGACTCTATTGCGGCAGTCAACATCAATGCAACAATCGAAGAACTAGGCTTCGTCGTTTTTATGGGACTCGGCAATGCTTGTGCCGTGATGGTAGGCAACCGTATTGGTGCAAAGAAGAAAGATGAAGCCTATGAAATCGTTCGCCGTGTGATCATCCTGGGCGTTAGTTTTGCAGTGATCGTTGGCGTTATTATTATCTCTGTGCGTGATCTTGTTGTTGCACGTTACGATCTTTCTGCCAGCGGCGAGAACAATGTTCGCATGTTGATGTTAATGATGGCTTGCACGTTGTGGATTCGTATGTTCAACTTTTCGACATTTATTGGCGCGTTACGTGCAGGTGGTGACACGCGCTTTGCCCTCCTCATGGAAATATGCTCCATTTGGCTGATCGGTGTTCCTGCAGCGTATATTGCCGCATTTGTATTCCATTTGCCAGTTTATTATGTATATTTAGCTGTAAGTATTGAAGAAGTTGCCAAAGCCTTTGTCAGCGCCTGGAGATTCAAATCTAAGAAGTGGATTCACGACCTCGTAAATGTTGAAGCAGTGCCTTAATAGTTGCCAGCCTTGATGGGCTTTCTTTTGCCAGAAAAAGTGTCATCCCAAACGTGATGAGAATATTTGTGATAAAGAAAAATACAACCTCTTCCAGAGGCAAAATATCAAAGAATAGAATCCCCGTCGTTTGATTAGGCGAAATTGACCAGGTTGTATCACTCAATGCGAAAACATCCATCAGCGAGAGATAGGTGCTGGGGACAAGAATGCTGAAAAAAACAAGTTTACGATAATGCCAAAGAATATCCGCGCCGTATAGTAGTTGGGGGAAAATCGCGGGAAGTGCCCAGAATAAAGTGATGGATAAATAGGTTAGTGGTTGGTTGTCGCTGAAAAAAATAGTTGTAAAAAGTATCCACAGTAAGGCAAGTACACAGGTAGAGATGTAGACAATCGTTTTGTTTGGCTTAAATTCTTCTGGGGGGGGAGTTATTCTTCTAACTAAATACCACCACCATAGCCCTGAAAGAATTGTTTCTAATACAAAGAATGTATATTCTTCAATTGGAACGTACCCAAAGACTATGCCTGTGACAAGCGCAGGGTTGTAATACCATACACCTGTCGCGACGAGATAGTTATCCCATGGAGTAGTGTAAACAACTGCGAGTAATATATGAATTCCAATAGCGATCCATACAGATCGGCCATTTTTGAAGCCGTTGTTTGATATATTGTTTTTGTTATCCCAATAAGTGATTGTAAGGAAAATAATAATGGGAAGTACTAGAAACCGTAAGAGAAATCCGAAGTAGGTCATATTTTTTTACCGTAAATCTGTAGGTCACGCTTGTAGCGTGACAACCTTGTTTATGAAGCAAGTCATGCTACAAGCATGACCTACGTGTTACTTTCATCATCACCCCAGGGCGCGGTTCCAATGTTGCGCCCATATGAGTATGGATCTTGTGATTTGTAAATTCAAATGTAAAATTTTGTAAAAGCCAAGTCAGCACGACCCGTGCTTCTGCCTGACCAAATGCCGCGCCAATACATACACGTGGACCTCCGCCAAATGGGATGTAACTCATAGGCGGAGTTTTTTTTCCATGGGCGAAACGTTCGGGGCAAAATTCTTCTGCATTTTCCCAAATCTCTGGGTCACGCTGGGTGAGATAAATGGAATAAAACAATCTTTCTCCAGCAGGCACACTGCCTTCTGTAAATTCCATTTCCTCTGTCACAAGTCGGTTGCCAATATGAATGGGTGGATAAAGACGCAAACTTTCCTTGATGACATGATCGAGCAATTGTGATTTTCCTGAAGTATTTAATTCATTTAATATCTGTTTATGCGTTTCAGGATGTTGACCTAGCAAAGCAAATGTCCATGCCAATAAAGCAGTGGACGTGTCGTGCCCTGCAATTAACATTGTTAGCATTTGATCGCGGATGACTTTGTCTGTTAATCCCGCATCAATTAAGTGCTGAAGCAGGTCATTTTTTTGGAGTGCAGGAGCTCGTGTGCCCTGTGGGTGCTCCTGCGAATTCACCAGCAAGCTGGCTGACTCCATAAATCGTCGACGGTCTGTAATAATTCCAAACAAATATTTATCTAATCCAGCCAATGGTTTCTTAAACCCAAATCTTGGAATTTTTCGCCACAATATCCATGCACCGGGGGAGATATATTCGATGGATTTGAGAATTGGCTTCCAGATTTTTGGCAGGTCATTCCACACATCTTTGCTGAATAATGTTTGCATGATGATTAGCAGTGCGATCTTGCGGCTTTCGGTCAACATATCCACAATTTCGCCATCTCTCCATTGTGCGGAGACTCTGTCAGCTTGGGAGATCATCATTTCTGTGTAATCAGGTAACCGCGAAGGATGAAGCGAGGGTTCCATCAGCTTACGGTAGTGACTATGTATTTCTCCATCTACGACAAGCACACCCTGGTCTAGTAAATCTGTGACAGGGTCTGTATTGCGCCATAAAACTTTTTCACGTTCACTGACAAGGACTTTGCGAACTGATTCGGGTCCAAAGACGACATAAGGCTTGAACATCGGCAGTGGGATTTGAAAAAATCTACCCACATGCTGTGCCATTATTTTTAAAGGTCCTAGAGGAGACCTTTCCTTGAACAGTGCCAATAATGCAGCGCGGCCTGTTTCAGCAGAAATATTTTTTTTCATGAATTGGTTTGTGATTCAGTTTTTGATTGCTTGAAACGATCTGAAATCCAAAGCCCAAGCCCGATCAACCCTGCGATGACGAATGCAACTAGGTATTCGATAATGGGAATGCGAATGACTTCATTGAGGCGTGCCCAATCTGAGTTGTAGACAAAGAGCATGGCCGCGACGTATCCTAAACCAATGAGCCAGCGAGTGAGGCGTGATAAATTGAGACCGTGCATTTGAGTGACGACAAACATGGCGGCAAATCCAAATGCAAACATTCGCCAGAGGCTATTGGCTTGATAGATCGCTACCAGCGTTCCATGAAAAAGCACAGTTACTTCTTGCACAATTGTCCACCATTTGTTGACATGCAAGCGTGTGAGGAAGATGCTGCTTTGCAGCATGAGCAGGAACATGTAAAAGAAACCCACAAGATGCCCCGGTGTACTGACCATGGGGTGAAACCAGAAAGTGTAAACAATTGCCCATGAGAAAAGATAGCCATGATATTTGCGTGCAAAGGAAATGATGCGCTCTGAGAAGGGTGCTTTTGTTCCAAAGAACATACCGCGCCGTTTATTTTCCATGACGAGAATTGCACAGAGCATGAGAATAACAGCGCCTTGCGATGTCCATGATGCCATGTCTTGGGCAATACCGTCATACCAAATGTGAGTCTGAATGAAATGCAGAAGAATAAAAAAAGCATTCACTCCCAATGCCCAGATGTTTACTGGATGTACCCCAGCTGCATATTTTTTAACTCTGGTTTGGGCATAATAAATCAAGCCCCATAAAATAATTTGATGGGCGGCGTAAAAAACCCAATATGTAATTTGACCTGCAAATGTTGGCTCAAGCAGTTGCCAGTCATAAATGACACCTTCGTTCGTGGTGATCAATTCAAATCTTTCCAGCAATGGGTTTGCCAGCCAGATAATTGTTGTGAAGACCAACGCAAAAATTATTCCTCCCCAAAGGGCGAATTTTACAGCGCGTGGATCTGAAAGTGTTTCCTGATTCATGATTATCCTTATTTTGTTACTTTATGATTCAATCACGTAGCAGCCTGCATTGGTGGGATGGTCTTCTACTAATGTACCAGCTTTTACGTGACGGAGCAGCCATAAAATCAACCAATCTCCGCCTGCGGCGGATGTGTGTACAAGACTGAACCAGAAAAGATTTCCATCACCAAGCACTAAGCTGAAAATAAATGTCAGTATTCCTAAAATAAAGCCTGGCATGAATGTACCGATTCGATAGGCATTCACTTCTACTAGTTCCTTCAAATGTGCGTAAGGTGTTAGGGTCTTTAATTGAAAGCCAAACTTGATCGCAGAGAATGGCTTGCGCCCAAAGACCGCCCATGTAATCCCATGAATCAACTCATGCACTACCACGCCTACAATCACGAGAGAAAAGAGAAGAAGGAAATTTCCTATATTGTTCATTTTCTCGGAGCCGTGTAAATAGCTGAAAGAGGCGATCTGCAAAATTACTACAGGAATAGCTATAAACAGCACCATAATATTGGCGCGCGCCATGGATACGGAAAGGTCGCGTTTATTTTCGATCATGATCTAAGTTTCTCTTTCGAAATATTATATGCTTTCAACGTTCTTTCTTTTACAATTTCTCGATTCACAATGGGCTTTTCAGGATACCCGTCAATTTTTATATTCTTTTCCCAAGGCGCATGAATGTCTTTTGCATGCAACTCTCTTAATTCAGGAACCCATTGGCGTATGTAATCTCCATTTGGGTCAAATTTTTTACTCTGCAAAACAGGATTGAAAATCCTGAAATAAGGCGCGGCATCTGTGCCTGTGCCTGCTGTCCATTGCCAGCCGCCATTGTTGGATGCTACATCTCCATCCAGTAAATTTTCCATAAACCATGCCTCACCCCAGCGCCAATCGATCAATAAATCTTTTACTAAAAATGATGCGGCGATCATGCGTGCGCGGTTATGCATCCAGCCTGTTTGTTTAAGCTGCCTCATTGCCGCATCTACAATTGGCATACCAGTTTTGCCTGTTTTCCAACTTTCAAAATCATCTATATCATTTCGCCAGCGGATATTTGCCAAAGATGATTTGAATGACTCTTTTCTGACATGTGGAAAGTGATAAAGAATTTGGATATAAAATTCGCGCCAGATTAATTCATTGAGCCATATTTCTGCATTAATTTTTTCATCTACGCTTCTTCCATTCATTTGGGCCTGCCTCGCCGCACTGACGGCTTGTCGCAGCCCGAGCATTCCGAAGCGCAGATATGGCGAAAGGGATGATGTGCCATTCAGGTCCATGCGATTGCGGTGTTCACCATAAGAAAATATTCTCTCAGAGGTGAAATTTATTAATCTTTTCAGACCTTCTGCTTCGTTGGCGGGAAAAAGATAATTGGTCTCACGCTCGGGAATTGATTCCGAAAAAATATTCGCAGGTGTTTCTATTTTTTCAGGTGGGGGGAAAAGCTTTATTTCAGTAAGCAGAGATTTCCATATTTTTGAATAAGGTGTGTAGATCGTGTAAGGTTTGCCATCTGCTTTTTTGACGAATTCAGGATGGTGAACGGTTTGGCCAAAAATTAGTTGCAAAGGGAGTTGTCTTGCCACTAACGTGTCACGTTTGCGGGCGTAGGGTGTGTAATCTTCCTCAGCGAAGATGGTTTCAGCTTTTGTTTCATTGATAATTTGCTGTAATACTTCAGCAGGCTTTCCGTTACGGATGATGAGATATGAATTGCGTTTTCTTAATTCCTGATCGAGAGCCTGAAGCCCTTCGTAAAGAAAATTTTTTCGGCGTGGAGATTGAGAAGAAAATGCCGGGTCTATGATAAAGACTGGGATAACATCGCCAGCTTCAAGCGCGGAATGAAGCGTTGAATTATCTGTTAATCTTAAGTCGCGGCGAATCCACCAGATCGAAGTTGTCATTCTTTTTTGATTGCAGATGAGTTAAATTTTGATTGATAAACTTCCTGATACTGCAATGTAAACTCGGGCGTTTTTCCAGTTTTGGTCAGGTTTTCCCAATTGACGCGAATCAAGCCCAATAAAGGAGTCCAGGGTTTGAGCAATTGAACTTCTTTGAATTCTTTGCGATTGCTGGCAATTGTTTTCACCAACTCTTTGGCTGCATATTCGGCGGGTCTGCCAAGAAAACGCAGAACGAAGCCGAAATTCTTCATCATTTCCATGCCACGCTTGCCAACTACAATTGGGTTTGTGAGCATATCGGTTAACAACATGCCTGGGTTGAATCCCAAAATTTGCACGCCGCTGCCTTTGAGTTCTTTCGCGAGAGTGCGCGTGAAGGATGTCAGCCATGCTTTTGTTGCACCATAGAGTCCAGTGGGTGACGCTGGGCGCAGGAAACTTCCATTGCCGTATAAGTTGACTAACAACCCCTGCTTGCGTGAGAGCATATAAGGCACGATCGCTTGTATGCAATACAATGCACCGAGGTCATTGGAGAGGAACATATCCAAGGCATCTTTTGGGTTCATATCCAATATCATACCCGCAGCATTTGAGTAGCCTGCGTTGTTGATCCAAATATCGATATGGCCAAATTCTTTGATGACACTCTCGACTAATTTATAAACTTGTCCTTCTTCACGAACATCCATCACAAATCCGCTCACACGACCTTTGGATCGTAAATTGGTCAATGCGCCATCGACTGCCTTTTGGCTTCTTCCAGTAATGGCGACGACTGCTCCTGCCTCCAATAAAGATTCAGCAATAGCGAATCCAAATCCGCGCGAAGAGCCGGTGATTACGACAATCTTATCTTTGATATCCATGATGTTTTCCTAAACTGTTATTACGATAGAAACCGGCAGGCCGCCAGCGATTAATTCACGAAGGTAGACGTATTTTTTAATTTATGCTCTGAAGCTGCATTTTCAGCCAATCTTTGAGCGGATTGCCATGCCCGTTGATGTGCTGATCTACTGCGCGAGAATAGTTTTGCATGAAGCCTGCCAATTCCTGCACTGGCCTTTCGTGAGATTGAAGCAAAGTTTTCAACCATTCGATTTCTTCTGAAACATGTGCCATATCACCAAGCTGCAAAGCAGCTATTATATTGTCACCAAGAAATTGGATACCTGTGTTGCTATCTTCCGGGTTGGCCGAAAAATGTTGAGTTAATTCTTTGAATGTGCTTTCTATATGGGTGCGTTTGGAAATAAAGGCGCGATGTGCCACCAGGTACTGCTGCGGAGTAGCTTTGAATTTATTCTCATTAACTTTGCCTTTCAAGAGTCTTTCCACCTCTTCAAGCGACGAGAAAATTTCATTTCCCAGATAATGCCCTGGGATATGTTCCACGAGGTTTGATTGCAAATTAAATATTCGTCCGCCAAAACCGATGGGCAGGTGGAGCTCTTTAAGAGCCAATGCAGTATTCTGCAGTGTGGCGGCACTGGTTAACGTTTGTGCAACAAGGATCACTAGATCGGCTTTCACGGTTGTGATCGTCTCAGCAAATCTTTGGGTGGGGACATTTGCACCAAGATAGATCACATTTAATCCACGACGGCGCAGGAGAAGTGAAATTAATAAAGGTGTGAATGTGTGCCATTCATTGGGCGGGCACCCTACAAGGACAGTTTTATTTCGTGATGGAGCGGGGGATGCGCTCAGTAATGCGTCGAGACGGCGCATTGCCAAACCAGAAGCAAAGTGTTCCTGTTGAACAGATGCACGATTTTGATACCAGAGGCTGCCAATTTCAACCAACCCTTTTTGTAAAACTTCTGTACAAACAGATTCAACAGGGAAGATGGAAAATGCTTGATTCAAAATTTGTTCAGCATTTGATTCTTTAAAGTTTATACAGGCTGTGATCCATTGTGTGCGTAAAGTATCGAGACTCGTATTGGTTGAAGTGGAAATGGCAAGTGCTGCTTGTGATGCTGAAAATGCAGATGGCGCCACATCGGCTAACGGGTCCGCACCGGATGCGATCTTTTCATTCCATGAATCCACTGCGCGTGAGATCGAAAGCCCTTCACTCTGACGGGCGATCAACCATTTGACAGTTTCAATATCATATTGCGAATACAAACGATGACCGCCCGCTGTGCGTTGCGGCATGGGCAAACCATATCGTCGTTCCCAGGCGCGCAAAGTATCTGCTGCAATATTGGTTTCTTGCAGAACAGCTTTTAAGTTGAAGGCGGGATTCTTGCTAAGCGTCATTCTTTACTCCGAAGTGAACACGATTTATTTGGCGGCTGCAAGTGCGGCCCTTGCCATATTTTGTACAGATATTGTACCCATTTCTTTGAGAATTCGTTCAGTTGTTAAGCGAGCTGAAAGGAGAACAATTGGCAGACCTGTGCCGGGGTGAGTGGATGCGCCTGCGAAATATAGATTTTTATATTTCTTGTGACGATTATGCGGGCGCAGGTAACCAACCTGCCAAAAGTTGTGACTCAACCCAAACGCTGAACCATTGACCAAATTAAAACGTTCTTTCCACGTTTTCGGCTGATACACGATCTCAAACTTGATATGACTCTCGAGGTCTGTTGCGCCCATCTCTTTGGCGAGACGAGTAAGCACAGTTTGGCGGGCACGGGCGACCATTACATCCCAATCCTGATGGCTGCGCGCATCGAGGTGACCAACTGGTACTAAAACATAAAGTGTGTCCTGTTCATCTGGAGCAGCGGCTGGATCTGTACGTTTGGGTGCATGGACATAGAACGATGGAATTTCAGGCAACGTATGTTCATTGAATATCTGCTTAAAGGAAGCTTTGTACTCGCCGCCAAGAAATACATTGTGATGTGCGATCTGTGAATATTCTTTATCCACGCCCCAATAGAACATGATCGTGGAGCAGGTGTAGAGTTTATCTTCGATGAGT
>JACMLM010000023.1 GCA_014379595.1 Anaerolineales bacterium | reverse complement strand
GCTCGCGGTGATGCGTCATTACTTCGCCGGTTTGCCACAAATAATACAGGGCCGATGCACTGTCCTTTTCGAAGTCGCGGTTGCTCACGACGTCGCGTTCCTGCAAGATGACCCGCATTTCGGCGATGGCGTTTGCGTGCTCGCGGCCTATGAGGCGAATTCGCCGGTCGCCATAGTCGCCATCGCGCTCGCGATGCATAACGGTGCGCCAATACGGGAGTTCGTCCATCGGCCGGGCGGCCAGCCAGCCACCCCAATCGAAGAACTTGCGCTTCTTGTACGTCACATCTTCCCACATGTCTGGCTTGTAATCGAGCACGCGGCTATGCAGCGTGATGTCATGGCTGCGCGCGATGATCTGGAGTGGATCCAGTTGCAAGTATTCGATCGCGCGCATGGCCTGCTCTGTGCCCTTGATGCCGCGCCAACGCCGCCCAGGCCACAAACCCTGCTTGCCGAGGATGAAACGCCGGGCTGTTTCTATGTCAATGGTTAACATGGTGACCTCTTAGGTAGTCTAAGAAGGGTCCATGATTCGATTCTAAAAAGTTTAGCTTTAAAACGGATTGTCGACATATTTCCTTGTTCCTTGATCGTTCTTGTAATATTTATTGTACCAAAGGTTCGAACTCGATAATAATTACTTTGCACAATAAAAGACCGCGAAACATATGCTTCGCGGTCTTTTATTTATCTTTTGGATTATCCCCTGCTTATACATTCATTTTCGAGTTATCAGCACTTGCGTTTCGAAAGAGCAAAGCTGATCCGACCCATAGCATAATGAAGAATCCATTCAGGAGTAATATTCCGAACGGTCCTGGCGAAGCGGTAGGGTAGAAGATCAACGCGATCACGGCGACCAATGTGTGAGCAAACGCAGTCGCAAACATTGAGCGTGTCATTCCAGCTGCTTTGAAGCGTGCGATGATGGCACCGAAAAATGCGGTGGCGAGCACTCCAAGATACATCAGGTTGGCGGGGTTATCATCTCCAATAACTTCAACAGCAGCGTTGATCCAGAGGAGCAGGAAGCCTGCCAAACCTGCCAGTCCAACGGCGATGCGGTAGAAGAGATTGTTCATTTGTCTGGCAATCAGCACAAAAGTCAGCCCCGTGCCGAAGATAAGTCCGCCTATAAATATGAAATCGAAGAAGCCCCAGTTCCATTCATCGGAAACTTGCATCCCGATGAATGGGATCATCAATAGGAGACCTGTCCCGAGGGCGACCCAAAGAATGGCTTTGTTCTGCATGAGGAAATCTATATTTTTTGTTTTCATAAAATTACTTCCTTTCTGATTTTCTATATGTTGAATAATAAGACTTTGGCATGCATCAATCATGGTTCTTAGCCATAGACTGATAATTCCCTGCCCTCCATGTTCAGAATATGCATCTTTTAGAGATTCAGAAAATACATATTTCATTTCCTCTTCAAATTCAACCCTGTAATTTTCAGGATAAAACTTCAAAAGGAAATCATAGATGTGTTCAGATTGATGAATTAATGTTTTGTTCATATCTTATCGTTCTAACTTTAACAATCCTAAATCCTTGAAGACATTTTTTCGCTTTGCCAACTCAACAGCATCGTTATAGCGTTCAAGTTCAGAACCTACAGATGTTCTGCCTTTTTCAGTTAACGAATAATATTTACGCCTCGGGTTATCTCCAGGGACTTCTTCAATGAGTTTCGATTGAAGCATTCGTTTAATGGAGCCATACAGAGTGCCAGGACCCAGTATTACTTTCTTTCCTGAGTCTTGCTCTACTTGCTTCATGATTTCATATCCATGTCTGCTTTTAATGGCAAGGGAAAGGAGAATATAAAATTCTGATTGTGATAGCTGTATATTCATAGTGGGGATTATATATCGACACTCGATATATTGTCAAGCGATATATTAATGATAACTAAGCCTACGTTTTCTTCTGTATGCTTCTTAGCAAGGCGATTTATATTACTGGTATAATAACGTCTAAAATGGGTTATATAACGTCTAAAATGGGTTGTGTAACTTCTAAAATATACTTATACCTCTAATGAGTTTTCAATGCTTAAACCCCTCTTTGGTTCTGAAGTACGTGAAAAAGTACTAATTTTTCTAGTTGCAAGAGGCAGTGGTTACCCCACTGAAATTGCAGCATTCTTCAATGTTAGTTTGCGTCAGATACAAAACCAGTTGGATCTTCTGGAAAGCGGAAGCGTACTTGCGAGTCAATTAATTGGCAAGACTCGAATATATGAATTTAACCCAAGATATGCTTTTCTAGGTGAACTGAAAACTTTATTAGAAAAGGCTCTATCTTTTTATCCAAAGGAAATACAAGAATCTCTTAAAACAAACAGACGTAAACCTAGACGTCGCAACAAACCGCTATGAAACCTATAAAAGATATGACGCAATTGGAAATAGGAGCGTTCATCTGCACTCACTTAAAAAAGCGGGGAATTGAAGTAGTCCTTTCTGGTGGAGCATTAACTTCTTTATATAGTAATAATAAATATGTGTCCAAAGATTTGGATTTAATCGATGTATATTCAGTCAGTAGAAGAAAACTTATATCAGCTATGCAGGAAATTGGATTTGCCGAAAAAAATCGCTATTTTCTGCATCCCGAGTCAGAATATATTGTTGAGTTTCCACCTGGCCCTTTAACTGTTGGGGACGAGCCTATTAAGAAAACGTATCAGGTGGAGTTCAGTACAGGTTCCCTTGCTGTAATTTCACCAACAGATTGTGTGAAAGACAGACTTGCTGCTTATTATCACTGGGGAGACGAACCATCTTTGAGTCAAGCGATCCTTGTTGCTAAAGCCAGAAATGTAGATATTGAAGATATTAGAAAGTGGTCGTATAAAGAGGGTAAAACAAAAGAATTTCAAGCAATAAAAAATATGCTATCCTAGTTCATATAACATATATAACGCCCGCTGAATATTGACCTAAGGTCTCATCAATGCTTACTTTGCACAAAAAAAGACTGCGAAGCACTTTATGTGCTTCGCAGTCTTTTCACTTCCTAATTTCATTGTAGCACACCCTGTCAAGCAATAAAACCGTCAAATGGCTGATTTATTTTGATTTTATTTGTGATAAGTTATTTCAGGCGAGCTTCCTCCGTATAAGCACTGAAGCAGGGGACTGCCTTGCTGATCTGAAATTCACATCAATTTAGGAGGCAATATGTTCAAACGACGTTTAGGACGGAGTGATCTAGAAGTAAGTGCACTCGGATTGGGTTGTTGGGCAATCGGTGGGCCCTGGGACTGGCTGGAAACAGATGGCAGCAGGAGCCCTGTGGGTTGGGGAGATGTGGACGATGCCGAGTCGATCCGCGCCATTCATTATGCGCTTGATGCCGGGATCAACTTCTTCGACACCGCGGCCAACTATGGGTGCGGTCATAGCGAGCGAATACTAAGCCAGGCGCTTGCAGACCGACGCGATAAAGTTGTTCTAGCAACGAAGTTTGGCTATGTTGTCGACGAAGAACATTGCACTGTTAAGGAAGCCGATGATCCGGTCGTTCGCATCCGCCAGGAATGTGAATCCAGCCCGCGCAACCTGCAGACCGACTACATTGATCTCTACCAGTTTCACCAGGAGGATCCCAATTACGATCTAAAGAAGGCGGCTGAGGTTCGGGACGTGCTTGAAACTCTGGTGGATGAGGGCAAGATCCGTTAGTATGGCTGGAGCACCGATAACCCCGAAGGGGCACGCGTGTTCGCACAAGGTCAACATTGCACGGCGATTCAGCATTGGTTTAATCTGGGATACCGCAACATGCCGCAAATATTACCGGTCTGTGATGAATATGATCTGGCTAGTGTCAACCGATCCCCGTTCGTCATGGGCTTGCTGACTGGCAAGTTCACTCCCGATACGACATTCCCGGAAAACGATGTGCGTCACAGCTGGAATTTGCGGAGCGAGCGCCCAATGCAGGACCTCCAGCGTATTGAAGCGCTACGAAAGTTTTTCGCCGACTCTGGCGACGCACGAACACTGGCGCAGATTGCGCTGGCCTGGATCTGGACTTGCAGCGAGCGGACTATTCCCATTCCTGGCTTCAAGACGGTTGCCCAAATAAAGGAAAACATTCAGGCGATGGAGTTCAGCCTATTGAGTAATGAGCAGATGAATAAAATCGATGAGATATTTGAGCGCACGCCGGTTATTTCGTAGTACTACAACAAAGGAGGCTAATTTTGGACACGTCAGCGCACAAAAGTGAGTTTGTGAATGTAAATGGAATCCGCTTGCATTATCTGGATTGGGGCGGCAATGGACCAGTTCTGTTGTTTTTGACTGGGATGGGACTCTCTGCATATATCTACAACAAATTTGCCCCACGTTTTACTGACAAGTTTCATGTGATTGCAGTAACTCGTCGTGGGCATGGAGACTCAGATTATCCTGAAACAGGATATGACGTGGATACACTCACTGAAGATTTGCTTCAATTTATGGATAAGCTTGAAATTGATAAGGCAATTTTAGCAGGACATTCTATGGCAAATGTCGAACTGTGTCACTTTTCCGCGTTGCATCCAGAGCGAATTCTAAAGTTAGTATTTCTGGATTCTGCATATGACCGTACTGCGCCAGCCTTCAAGGCTATGGTCGAAAAGTATCCCTCCATGAATCTCCAGATTCCTGGTGCAAAGGATGACCATTACTCCATTGAAGACTATGTTGCCGCAATCAAAAGAAATTACCCATCATTTGCAGCCGTTTGGTGTGATGTGATGGACGAAGACCTTCTCCACACAGTCAAAAAAAGTCCTGAAGGTAAAATAGTTGACAAGATGTCTGATGCCATTGGTCAGGCGCTAAATGCTACCTTGAATAGTTATACACCAGAAGATTCGAAAATACAGTGTCCTGTACTCAACATCTATGCAAACAAAAGTAGTGACTACTATCTATCCCCCGATTACATGACGGAAGAACAGAACGGATTGCTCACTGAATACTTTGACACAGTACGACCACCGCTTCAACGAGAATTAATTGAGCAATTTCAACGGAGCGTGCCGCACGCCAAAATTGTTGAAATTTCCAAAGGGCATCACTATTGTTTTATCAAACATGAAGAGCTTGTTTTTGATGAGATGAGAAAGTTTTTGGTACCATAATGTTGAAAGCGAAGTCCACTAGACTGAGGAGGTTAATTTGGACACATCACCGCACAAAAGTGACTTTGTGAAAGTAAATGACATCTGCTTGCATTATCTGGATTGGGGTGGCAATGGACCTGTCCTTCTATTTCTGACAGGCATGGGAGCCTCCGCACATATCTATGATAAATTCGCCCCACGCTTTACAGACAAGTTTCATGTCATCGCATTAACCCGTCGTGGGCACGGAGATTCGGATTATCCTGAAACAGGGTACGACGTAGACACGTTAACTGAAGATGTAAAACAATTTATGGATGCACTCAACATTGATAAAGCAATTTTGGTAGGGCATTCCATAGCCAAACTCGAACTGTGCCACTTCGCCGCATTGCATCCAGAACGACTTCTAAAATTGGTATTTCTGGATGCCGCATATGACGATACAGCTCCAGTTTTAAAGATCATGATCGAAAAGAATCCCTTGGGGAATATTCCGATTCCAGGTGTGGATGATGACCATTACTCCATCGATGAATATGTTGCTTCCATGAAAAGGTGTTATCCATTTGCGGCGGCGGCTTGGGATGAAGTGATGGATGAAGAGATCCTTCACGAGGTCAAGAAAAGCCCCGAAGGAAAAATTGTTGAGAGGATGTCTGGCATCATTGCCAAAGCGTTTCATCACACCCGGAACAATTATGCGCCTGAATTTTCAAAAATCCAAGCTCCCGTACTTAGTATTTATGTAATCGCCGGTAGTGAGTATTACCTATCCCCCGATTACATGACGGAAGAGCAGAAAGCGTCAGTTCTTGAGTTCTATAACATCATACGCCCGCCTCTTCATCGAGAATTAATCGAGCAATTTCGGTGCAGCGTGCCGCACGCCAAAATTGTAGAAATTCCCAATGGGCATCACAATTGTTTCATCAAACATGAGGAACTTGTTTTTGACGAAATGAGAAAGTTTTTACTACCATGAGTGTAGAAGAATAATTAAGCATCACTTAGAAAAAAAGACCGTGAAGTATATGCTTCACGGTCTTTTTACTTATTACTTTTTACTACTATTCAGTATCGTAATCGCCTGCATCTTCTTCCACAGACATCATGGGTTCTTCAGCAGGTCTCTTATCAAGGAATTGCAGGGTGAGAGCTACTACTTTTGTGTAATAGCGGGTCTCGCCTTTTTCCTCATATTTATCGGTTTTTAAACGGCCTTCGAGAAAAATGAGGCTGCCTTTCTTGAGAAATTCCTGGCAAACCTCGCCCAGCCGTCCCCAGGCTTCGATGTTGACCCATTCAGTCGATTCTTTCGTCTCGCCGCTCTTGTCTTTCCAGCGGTTGCTGACAGCCAGGCTGAAATGTGTCACTTTCTTGCCCGTAGGGGTGAACTTGCTCTCGGGGTCTTTGCCTAAACGGCCGATCAATTGAACGCGGTTTAGCGTAGGCATGTTGTCCCCGCTTTCATTTCATAACTTTTAGATGCTCGTGTACGTGTCATATTAGTCTCCTTTTTTTATCTAAAAGAACAGTGAGTTGTGTCGAACAGGTTATACTTTAATTAGCTGGCGCTTTCTTCTTTCTTTTCCGCGCCTGCATCAGCGGCAACTTTCTTCTTCAGTACGGGCAGGCCAGTTTTCATTTCAACAACATCGTAGCCTTCAGGTACTGCGTCGAGAGCGCCTTCCTTGACTTCCTTGGCGAAGAAGAACATTCTTCCTTTGGAGTGTAAATAATAGGTAGTACCTTTTGAGTTTGTGTGTCCGTATGCCATTGTGGTCTCCTTTAGACTAGTTGGTAGAGTAAAGTGTAGAACAAAGTTTCTAGCCTGTCAAGTCCCCACTCGTAGGAGAATTATATGAAGACTGTAATTGGTCTAGACAAATTAAGAGCTACTCGCCTCTCTCTCGACGGGATAATTGGTCTGGTTCTAACGATGGGATTCCTTCACGAGGGGCATCTCTCGCTCATCCAACGTGCTAAAGAAGAGTGCAACCATGTAATCGTGAGTATCTTCGTCAACCCTACTCAGTTTGGAGTAAACGAAGATTTATCCAAGTACCCACGTGACCTCGAACGTGATCTAAGCTTGATCGAACCTCTCGGCGTGGACCTGGTTTGGAATCCCACCCCTGAGATCATGTACCCGACTGGCTACCAGACTTGGGTGGAGGTTGAAGCGATAACTCGTCCGCTGGAAGGTTCAATGAGGCCGACTCACTTCAAGGGTGTGACTACTGTCGTCGCGAAGTTATTCAACGCAGTTCAGCCCCACAAGGCATACTTTGGTCAAAAGGATGCACAACAGGCGGCAGTCATTCGTCAAATGGTACGGGACTTGAATTTTCCCGTTGAGATCAATGTCTGCCCGACGGTTCGAGAAGCGGACGGGCTGGCAATGTCTAGCCGTAATAAATATTTAGAAGGCGATAATCGAAAAGCCGCCACAATTTTGTTTCGCGCTTTGAGTGCGGCGAAATCAGCTTACGAAAGCGGCGAACGAGATGCCGAGGCTTTGCGAGTGAAGATGAAAGAAGTTCTTGAGAGTGAGTCGCGCGCGCAAATGCAATACGTCTCCTGTGCAGATTATGACACACTCGAAGAATTGGATGTAGTGAAAGGAAAAACCTTGCTTTCGATGGCAGTGCTACTCGGGAAGACAAGGCTGATCGATAATTTTGTACTGGGATAAGTCATCTATGGAGGAAATTAAATGAAACAAAAAAGTCGAGGCTTTCGTTACTGGGTTAATCTATTTCTCGCTGGAATTATGTTTATCCTTCTTGGTTTCATAGGTTTGATCATAAACATCAGCTATAAGCAAACGCAGTCTTATCTGCATCCTGCTCGGCACCATGTAACGGGAGAATTTCTTAAGACAAATAATATTCAATATCAAAATATTGAGTTAACCACTGAAGATGGCATCAAGCTGGCGGCGTGGTATACGCCTCCAAAACTTGCCCTGAGCGGCGCCGAAGGGAATGGAGTTGTGATTTTAGTTGCGCATGGGCATGCAGATGCCCGCCCGGCAGATATGTATGCCTTATTTGCAAATCACGGCTATGGGGTACTTGCATGGGATTTTCGCGCGCATGGAGATAGCGAAGGTGATTTCACGTCACTTGGATATTATGAAGTATTGGATGTTAAAGCTGCGTTGGATTACGCGTTGGCACAACCTGATGTTAAACTTGTTGGTGGATGGGGAGGCTCAATGGGCGCAGTAACAATGATTCGTTCAGCCGCGAAATATCCTGAGATCGAAGCTATTGTTGCGGATAGCCCCTTTTCAACACTCGAAGATGAGTTTTATCATCGTGTGCCATTCCCTGTCCTTCGGCCTTTGATTCGTTTCTTTGCAGAGTCTCAGACGGGATTAAACCTCAATGATGTCAGCCCAGTGGATGATGTAGCACTTATTAGTCCACGCCCCGTATTTATCATTCAAGGTATGGAAGACGGAATGGTTCCACTGGATTCCGCTCAACTTATCTATGACGCGGCAGGTGAACCAAAACAATTATGGGTGGAGCCAGATGCTATCCATTTGGGCATGTATTCATCCTATCCTGAAGAATATACAGAGAAGGTTATTGGCTTTTTCGAAAAATACCTGGCAGGCAAATGAAATCGAAGACGCGCTACTATCTCAATCTTTTCTTTGTTACAACCATTTCCCTTTTGTTTGCTCTTCTCCTTCTCACTATCTATTTTACAGATAAATGGACTCAATCCATACTTCATCCAACGAGAATCCCATCTACTGGAGACTTACTTAAAGCCGAGCATGTCCCATTTCGGAAAGTAAAATTAACCACCAAAGATGGTTTGGAACTTGCAGCGTGGTATACAGTGCCAAAAAATGGAGCCGTGATTCTACTAGCACATGGATATAACGATAAACGCCCCGAAAATATTTATATGATGTTGGTTTGGCATGGCTATGGCGTACTCACCTGGGATTTTCGCGCACATGGTGACAGTGGCGGAGATATTTCCACGCTTGGCTATTATGAGCAATTAGATGTGGAAGCAGCCTTAGACTATGCATTGGCTCAAGAAGGAGTTGAACATGTTGGCGCCTGGGGAGGTTCCATGGGCGCGTCAACAGTTATTCTCACAGCCGCAAGACGCACAGAGATCGAAGCGGTTATGTCAGATAGTGCATACCCATCGTTGGAAGATATATTTTCAGTGAACGTTCCCTATGATTTTTTAATCCCGATCGTAAAAGCTTCGGGTGAATATCATAGTGGCGCTGGAGTAGATGATGTACGGCCAGTGGATGAGATCGGGAAGATCAGTCCGCGGCCCGTGTTTATCATTGATGGCTGGGAAGGCGCGGCGATTATTATGAATTCACCCTATCGTTTATATGATTCTGCAAATGAACCAAAACAGATATGGGTGGAGGAAGGCGTTCCGCACTTGGGTATGCTCGCAAATAATTCAAAAAAATATGAAAATCGGATGATTGAATTTTTTGACGAATGGTTATTGGGAAAATAAATATGAATTTCAGACAGAAAGTGTTTTTTATAACAAAAATTTTTGGCAGAGTTATTCTCGGCGCAGGAATTTTGCTTGTGATTCTCGGGCTGATCGGTGTATATGATGTTTTACATCCCCCGCGCCTTGTACCGCCCGGTTATACGCTTGTAGAAGAAAATATTAATTTTCAAAAAGTGGATTTGTTCACAAAAGATAATATTCGTCTTACTGCCTGGTATACGCCATCTGAAAATGGCACAGTGATTCTGCTGGCACACGGATATGGTGATAACCGACCTGAATGGGTACATGCCATGCTCGCTAAAAGAGGCTATGGCGTGCTCGCATGGGATGCAAGAGCGCACGGTGAAAGTGATGGGGATATTTCGACGATTGGCTATTCAGAGATTTTGGATGTAAGTGCTGCACTCAATTATGCATTGTCACAGCCCGAAGTTTTGCATATTGGTGCATGGGGCGGTTCCATGGGCGGTGCGACTATGATCCGCGCTGCTGCAGAATTCTCTCAGATTGAAGCTTTGGTAGTGGACAGTTCCTTTTCGTCATTGAATGAAGAAATTGATTTTCTAGCGCCGTATCCGCTGGTGAATCCGATGGCGAAATTTTTTATGGGGCTTTTTCTGGGTGTTAATCTGAAAACTTCAAGCCCACTTGAACTGATTGGAAAGATCAGCCCGCGCCCGGTCTATATTATTCAAGGTTCTGGAGATAGCGTTGCCTCACCAAAGGCTGCAGAGGAGTTATACAATGCAGCAGGTGAACCGCGATATCTGTGGACTGAAGATAATGTTATTCATTTGGGGATGTATATAAATAATCCGCGCAAATATCAAAGAAGAGTAGTTGATTTTTTTGATGAAAACTTGTTAAACAAAAATCCCTAAAGGTCTTTAGACCTTTAGGGATTAGTTATTTGAAATTAACTTACGGCCCCCACTTCAAGTTCATTGCGAAAGGCAAAAGCTGAACCATCGCTTTTTGCCCATCAGTGTAATACAACTCTGTAACACCTCCATAATAAGCCTCTGCGGTTTGCCCGGAGGCAGTAATTACAAAACTTGCATCTGGAGCCCAAAGAGCTTCATTGAATGTGCTGAAAATTTTGGGATTTAGAACTGTTCTATTCGTCACACCATCTTGCGCCGAGCGCACTAGCTGCAAAGACGGGCGACTAATAAAGTCACCTGTGTTCGGCACACTTGCATAAAAGAAATAGAGTTGACCATCAGGACCAAGATAAGGTGTGCTGGCAACATCAGCGGGATTCGTTTCAAAGCTTCCTAATAACAAAGTAGTGACATTGCCATTAACAGGGTCCACGCGCCAGAGTCCGGCGTTGAACATGCCTGTTGATGCACTAGCTGCATGTATGACCGAGCCATCGGCAGACCATTTGGTATTGTCACAACAAATGAGTGATCCTTCACCACCATTTAAACGAATGAGTGCATTACCATTAGGATAATAGATGGCAGCAGATGCCCCTTCATAATATCCAAGTGTGATCAGGAGTTTGCTGCCATCGGGGGAATATCTTTCGGGCCAGTACAATTCTTCTGGAATAGAGAACCCGCCGTCCAGGGCGTTGATCTTATTCTCAAGCACATTGTTATATTGACCAGAAACAATTGAATAAAAATTCAAACCTTTATATCCAAACGCAATCGTCTCGCCATTCGGGGACCAAACAGGGTTATTAACGTTCGTGATGAAAGGATTGTTTTCATCTCTCACGCCGCCATCTACGATCATGCTGCGATTGCTTCCATCTGCATTGACAGTGAACAGTTGATTGTTCGTTACGTAAACTACACTTCCATCAATTGGTGAGACGTCGTAATCATCCACATTGGCTGGTTCAAATGTGAGTTGTGTAACGGTCTTGCCGTCTTTATCAAGGCGATAGACTTGTGCGAGTGCAGCGGCGTCGTTGTTGAGAAAATATAGCGAATGCGGGAGCAGGCTTGAGGTCGATAGCGTAGCTAGAGGCGTTGCGCTTGATTCAGTAACGGATTCGGTCAGTGCGGCAAACGTGGCAGCGACAATGGTTTCCACATTGGCAGATGATGCAGGCGCAGTCCCACTTAAAGGATTCGCACAGGCAAGCATGGCTGCAAGTAATACAATGAATGAAAAGATAGAACGCAATTCTCTTTTCATATTAAATTTGTTCAAAGTGTTGAACAGGCACAACAAACAACGTGGCGCGTTTGTTATCTGCAGAAGATGGCAAAGCAGTACGTGCTACTTTAATGGCATCATCTACTTGTGTGTCTTCCACGCCCAATAGCATGGTTACTACGCCTTTGCGCATAAATCCACCAGTGGATGCAACGCGCGTCACACGAAAATTATTTGCAGTGAACGCTTGCGTCAATGTATCGGCGTCGTTATCTTGTACAATGATAATGATCATTTTCATGGCGTTATCTCCCAGAATTAAATCTGTTCAAATCTTTCAACTGGCAAAGCAAAAACAGTTGCACCGCCTACAGTGACAGGCACAGGCGCGGGCATTGGCATGGGCGAACCTTCCAATGGAAGAGTCATATATTCAATTCGTTGACGACAGGCATTTTGTAATGCTTCGAGTGCCTCTTTTTCTTTTTCAACAGGCAGGCCGATCAATAAAGTAGCGTTACGCCGGCCCAAGAATCCGCCTGCACTGGAAAGATAAGTAAGCGATGCACCAATTCCCTGCAAGGCTTTGGTTGCGGTTTCAAGGTCTTGATCTTGAACAATTGCCACTAACAACAAGTGGATCGGATTTTCCATCACAGTTCTCCTTCTTCGGATAAAACGTATCTTGCTGCGCTGTAAACTGCTCACTATTTCGAGGAGAGTTTCTCAGCTTTTATATTATCAGAAGTCAGTGGATGATTCAACCTTTATAAGGCTTATGTAGCAAAAAACTATCTATGAATCCACAGAAATTTCAGTCAACAGCTTATTTTTTAGGTTTTGATATTCTGGAATTTCGATCATCGGCGGGCGTTCGCCTTCAGCGATTTCCTCAATCTCCAATGAGAAGCGGTCACGGCTATAACGAATAAGTTTCATCGTCTTGTTCACATTTTCAAGAATGCTCTGGTTATAACGACCTTCGAGTTTTCGCATGACTGCCTGAATAATAGCAAAGGACATCTTGCTTAACGCATCCAAAGGTTGGTTGTGATGGATACGTTCCTGCAAATCCACTTGACCAATGGAACCTAATCCAAACTTTTCAAGCATGTCGATCAATAAACCGATCTCAACCCCATAGCCTGAAAAGAAGGGCAATTGCTCCAAAGCTTTGCGTCTGCCGCCGTATTCGCCAGAAAGCGGTTGGACAATACCTGAAAGCTCCGGGAAGAATAGATTCAATAATGGACGCGCCGTCAATTCAGTGACACGGCCTCCACTACCCGCTTGCATCCTGTTCCCTACCTTAAGCGGACGGCGATAATAGCCTTTTATAAAATTCATTTCGGGCTTCAACAATAGCGGCCCGATCAAACCATAAATAAAGCGCGGATGAATATTTACAATATCTGTATCGATCCAAATGACGATATCGCCGCGAGTACAATACAAACTTTTCCATAACGCTTCTCCCTTCCCCTTTTTTGCTCCATACGCTGGCAAGACATCCTGGTGAATAAAGGTTGGTATTCCCAACTCCTGTGCAATTTCACGCGTGCGGTCTGTTGAATTTGAATCCATTAAAACAATTTCATCTAATAGCGGTATGTCAATCATAAGAGTTTTTTGAATCGTACCAATCACTTTTCCGACAGTTTCCTCTTCATTCAAAGCTGGGAGAGCCAGGCTTATGGTGAGACCTTGTTTTTCTTTCAGTGAAAGCAAAAATTTGGGGTCTTTAAATTCATCTGCATGAAAAGTATTTTCCGCGAACCATTTATCCACGAGCACAGAAATAGCGGTTTGACCTGCTTCTTCTGTGGCCGGGTTGATGTCATACGGAAGCTTTGACTTTACAACGATCACGCCGCGCTGACTCTCACGCATGATCATTTCTGCGACCGGGCCAATGGACGGCGATTCTTTCGTCGGATGGACTGATGCGCCCATAATGATCAAGTCATAGTCTTGAGAAGCTTCAAAGATCGCTTCTGCTGGTTTATCTGTGATAATCTCGCGATGTTGAATCTCAGGCATGTTCTTTAAGACAACATCAATGCCTCTAAAGGCTGCATCCTGTTCGCGGGTCATGTTTTGTGGGAAAAGATGCAGGGAGGAGAGTTGCGTTTTACTGGCATTTTTCAGTGACAACGCAAGGCGTAAGACCTGCTCTGCATAAGGACCTCCGCGAATCGGAATGAGCATATTTTTTATATTCATTCCAATGAATTGATTAACAATGGCAATGTTACATGGAGCTTGGGCAAGAACTTCTGGTATCGTTTTTTGCAAAGCTTCAAAATGATTGGGCCATTGCAATATCAATAATTCAGGCTCTTCATTCTTGGTTATTTTTAATAACTCCTCCCATGGTTTATGCGTGACATAAACTTGCGCCCATTTGCCGCCTCGATTTATCTTGTAAAGTTCCTTGATCGTCTTTCGTAATTTCCGCGCATTGACCGTAGCCATGGTTAAAGACTGATCTTCAGGAACCTTAATAAGGCCAGTCAACAATATATTTTCACGGCTGGCAATCGCTTGTGCTGCATTAATTGCCGATGTTTGATCACATCCTTGTATAACAGGCACAAGAATTTTCGATATGGTGAGATTTTGATGAGATGGGTACATGATGTTATTTCCCAGAGGCCTCTAGTAATGGTGCGATTTTTGCTGTGTAGATACTATCCCACGTATAGTTGGAGCGGACTTTTGCTTTCATTGCCAAAACTGAATTGCCAGTCAAATTTTCCACGATCAAGTTACTAACGGTCTCAGGGTCTGCATCAGGTGAGAAGTAGACTGCGTTATTGCCGCCCAGTTTACGCAAAGGAGGAATATCGGAACAAAAGATGGGAATGGCGGCCAATCCAGCTTCCAGGATCGGAATCCCAAACCCTTCTTCATGGCTTGGGAGAAATAATATATCCCCCAGCCTATAAAAATCAAAAATGACAGCATCAGGAATATATTCATCTGTTAATTCGGCAATGAAATGAGCAGATGCCGATAATTTAAGTTGTTGGCGTAATGATTTGAGCTTATCAAAATATGAAATATTTGCAGGGTTATGAGGGCCGAGCGGCCCTGTGACTATCAACTGAGCATTTGCATAATGCTTACGCAAATGAGACAATACATGGAGGGCCAGTTCAATATTTTTGCGCGGTGTAATCCGTACAGGCAGTAGCAATAAAGGATTTGCTTCCAATACTCCCAGTTTTTTTATATAACTTTGCGTTTGTTCTTCAAGTTTGAAAAATTGGTTTATATCTATTCCATTAGGCACTACCGCGATCTGGGATTTATCGATCTTCATTAAATCAACAAGCTCGTCTTGCCGCATATCCGAAATAGTGACTTGAACTGCGTTCGGCCATGCAATTTTTAATAAATCCCATGGATAACCATCATGTAACTCAGACATATAACGCGGCCTCGTCCATGCCAGGTCGTGATGCCATAAGATCAGGCGCGGAAATTTTCGCGGAGCGGCGGTATGTAATTTATGAAGGGCAGCGGTAAGTGCCAGATTCTTATTAAGCGAACAAACATTGTGCGCGATTAACACATCTACATCAGATAAAGCGGTTTGTAATTGTTCGGCCAGTTCATCGCGTAACAACTCGAAATCCTTTGTAACTTCGCCACGATCCAGTTGTTCTTTCATTTTAGCTACACGTGTGTGACGTGAATCGGCGAGCGGAATGAGAGTCAACGGAATCTGCTCACTCAAAGATTCTCCACGTGCCGCGATCAAACGAACAGCATGTCCATCTGCAGACATCAAATAAGCATGATGTGCGATCACACTTTCCACACCGCCGACAATGGGGGGCACTGAATAATGAAGAATGGCGATGTTCATACCTGCTGTCCAAAACAATCCGCGAGAATGGATTGCAAACGGCGCTCTAACACAGCGAAGGAGAAATGTCGTTTTGCAAGTTCATAATTCTCTTCCGCCCATTCCTCTGCTTCCCCAGGATTTAATAAAATTTCACGAGCCTTCTTAAGCGTATCGGCACTTATGAAGCCATCGAACCAGATCGCGCGGAATCCTTTGGGTTTGATGTCCACTTCGTAGATGGAATAGTTATTAACTAGAATCGGGCGGTGATAATATACGGCTTCCAAAAAGGCATTGCCAAATCCCTCAATGCTTGAGGGATAAGTAATAAGATCCGCATGAGGGTATATATCGCCGAGGGTGTAAATTTTCTTTCCGTCTTTCGTGGTACCACGTTCATCCTGCACTTGATCGGATTCAAAACGAACAGTCACATCCAACAAATGGGCATATTCGCGCACGCGTTGTTCGTAATCTGTACCTTCATCGCCGGAAGCGTGTGAGATCACAAGCTTGGCAGGAAGTTCGAGTCGGCGCACGAGTTCCACGGCATGTTCAATGCCCTTGCGCTGGATCACACGCGTAGGTTGCAGGAAAAAATACTCACCTGATTGAATGCCAAAGTCTGTGCGAACACTTTGAGTGTAGTCATCAGGATCAGGCGGATGTGAGTCAAAGTCCATTACGTTGGGGATCACGCGTGAGGTCACCCCGTAACGCGAAGCAATCTGCTGGGCCTGAATCGAATTAATGACCACATGTCGAATGGATGGAAGGGTGGGCGGAAAGGCCGCCGCGAGATAATCACCCACGCAATTGACTTGAAAACGCTGGCGTTCCCAATGAAAATCATGATGATGGGCGATGGTTGGGAAACCGGTCTCGGCGATGAATTCCGTTAACGCTAGACCAAGTGGAAGATTAAGCGGGATCGTAACTGCGTTTTCTATAATGAGCATTTCCAGATCAAAGCGATGCGCAAATTCATACAACTGTTCTTTGAGATATTCCTTCAACTCATTAACTCGGCGCGTCATGTGCGGCGGACGCACGTAGATGGAGAAAAAATCCTTATACAACGCAGCAATCTCAGGGTGGGCCGCATGTGCTTCCTCTGTGACTGTCCAACTGCCTGAATAGGCCTGTTTATTGATCGCATCAATTGCGGGATGTTGATAAAACGCTTCAGGCACAATCTGAGACTTGTCACTGTCTCGATCACATTCGCCTGCGAAATAAAAACATTTGTGGCCGAGCCGCTCCAGGACTGTTGCCCACTTTTCTGTTTCAAGCGAAACACCATCTGTGCCTGCAAAGCGGGTGGAAATAAAACCAATATGACGCGACAAATTTGTCATAACTTCATCCATAATACTTGATATGGAGTCAGCAAAAGCTGCGAACTCTTTAAAAGCTGACCCGTGAAAAGATTCACTGCTGATTCAAACGGCATGTGCAGCGTTATGTTATGGGCACTTACATTTTGCAAACACAAGGCGCGATTTTTTTCGTCTGGTGAAGATCGTTCAATGGCAAAAATCGAAGGATGCAGATCCAAAACTCTTTGCTTGCCATGCAGATGAAATGCGGATGAATTTCTGCGGATGGAAAGCAATTGACGATATCGATTAAAGACTCGCGCGCGTAATGATGTTGAGTCTGCCAGTTCGCGTTGCAGTGAATCAAAATCACATTTCTCGCGATTGATCGTGCGGTTGCGCCCGGTTTGCTGCACGCCTTCGAGCCAGCCGCGCGAACCGAATAAACTATGGAAATAGATGCCAGGCATGCCGACTAGAGAAAGCATAATCGCTTGTGCAGCGATGAAACGATCAATTTGTAAATCCAAAGTTTCATCACCATTCGGATTTGAAAGCGCATCAAAATAATTGATATTCATCTCATATGGACTTTGTGTGCCATCAGGATTATTTTTATAAGAAACCAAACCGCCATGTGCAAGGGTTTTATCCACCAGTAAATCAATCTCTTCATTCGATAAAATTCCGCGAGCAGGATTCAGTCCAATCCCATCATGTGAAGCGAGGAAGTTAAAGAATGATGTTTTATCCGATGGTAACGTTAGGGTCTTCGCCCAATTGGATAGTGTGCGCGCATCGCCTGTGTGGAATGAATGTAAAGTTAAAGGTGGCAGAGCAAAATTGTAAACAAGCTGTGCTTCATTGGTTCCATCTCCAAAATAGGAAATGTTATCGACATGCGGCACATTTGTTTCGGTAATTAAATGAACGTGTGGAGCAGCTTCATCCAACGCAGCGCGCAGGAACTGGATCACGTGATGAGTTTGTAGTAAGTGAATGGAAGATGTGCCTATCTCTTTCCATAAATAAGCGATCGCATCTAGGCGAATAAACGTTGCGCCGTGCCCAGTATACATAAGCATAATATCGAGGATCTCAAGCAGAACTTCAGGATTTTTGAAGTTCAAGTCGATCTGGTCTTCGCTGAATGTTGTCCATACTCTTTTTTCACCGGACGGCGTGGAAAATGATGTCAGCAATGGCAAAGCACGCGGACGAACCACATGGGAAAGATCAGGCGAACCTTCCACTAGAACAAAATAATCACGGTATTTCAGGTCACCCTGCAAAAATGCCTTGAACCATTCGCTTCCTGCCGAGATGTGATTAATGACCCCGTCGAACATCAAGCGGAAATGATCCTGCATCCCGGATATATCATCCCAATCACCCAGAGCGGGGTCAACTTTGCGATAATCCACTACTGAGAATCCATCGTCTGAAGTCCATGGATAGAACGGCAGAATATGAATCCCATTTACCACGTCAGTTAAATATTGTGTGCAAAACTTGTTTAATGTTTGTAAGGGGTTTTCGTCAGGTGATTGCACCTGGTCGCCATATGTAATGAGAATGGAGTCGCGTTCTGTTAATTCACCATCATACGTTTTGCCTTGTGTGCGCGTTCGATAATCTGACGCCATTTTTTGAACGCGTTCAAGTAGGTGAGGAGCTTTTTCTGGTCCGTATAAAAATGTGAGATGAGATAAAAGATTTGCCATCGTGTATTTTATCCATACTGCAACGGCGAGCGATTTATTTTATTATCGCTTGTCTAATAAATTACTTAACTTTTTAGTGAAAATCGCGAGTAGAAATCGCAATTCTAGTTTAGTAAATTATGCGATACTCTGTAGTATAAAACTTATTAAAATTTTACCCCACAATAGTTTGAGTTTGCTGAAATTACATCTCAACTACACAAGGCTGTTCGTCTTTTACGATCACGCTTTCCCCATTGATAAATGTAACAACTGTTTGTTCTATACCGCGCACAATGGTAAGACCCTTATATTTAATCGTGACAGGCCAAGGGAATAAATTCCTGCCTTCAAGTTTCACCTGCGTGGATGAAAGTATCGTCACGCCTAATGATTGCATGAACAATCCCACAGGTGCGAAGCCGTGCAATGAATTACGTTCGCCAATGCCATCCCCTTTTTCTGCATGATAGCGTTGATAAAAAGCACGGTTCTGTTTTAAGTTTTGGATCACTGCATTCATCAAATGTGCAGTCAGTCGTGTGGCTTCGGCGCGGAATCCGTATGCAAGCAGACCTTCGCCGATCAATTGATTCCATGGCAGGCTAACGCTCATCGAAACAGGTTCAGCTTCAGGGTCGGGTGAGAGCGGGAGTGATGGCATTCCAAATGGCCGGTCAAATCTGTCTGCTGTTGAAATGTTGCGTCCGATCATCGCATTCGCTTGCTGCTTTTCAGGAATGCCTGCCCAAAGCGGAAGCGCCAGCGTAATGTCTTCGCCGGTTGTGTCGATGAGTTTGACGATCACCTTATCTTTTTCATCAAGGCCGTTTACGCTGACACGGCCCACACGCGTAAATAGTTTTTGGGTTGTGGCAACCAATCCACCGGTGCGCCATTGGAATTGATGACCTAAAATTGTTTCAACTTCACCTTTGGATTTACTAAAGAATTCGCTGATCTCCACTTCGGGGCGCTTCGCTGCTGGATTTTTAGTCTGGATCTCAACCAACAAGCGGACTCCCACCTCGAACTCTTCTTTCGGGCGCATATTGCCATCCCCTTTTTTCTTGGCAATGATTTTGCCTGTTGAAACCATGCCCGTTTCACGGTCACAATACGAATAAAAACTTTGATTTGCATTCCAGCTTGCAATCAAAGATGTTTTGAGCGTTTCAGCTTGTGCAATTACGAGGGCAGTTTCTTCTTCAGGTTTATTAAGTTGGTTCGCAATCTTCTGAATAGATTGCGCTTCACGATACAACATGGCTTCCAAAGATGGGCTATGTACGAGTGAAATATCCAAGCCTTGTGACCATGGATGCCAGACATCGAAGATGGGATTATCTTCGAAACCTGTTTGCAGAATGTGATCCCATTCGGGGACGCCATCCCGGTTGCGGTCATGTAAAGATGAAAACCATGCCCAGAAAAATTTAACTAATTTTGGAAATATATCTGCCAGAAAAATTTCATCTTCTGATGTTTGATAATATTTCCAGGCAAGGCTGGCTAACAAAGGTGCAGCTAATAATTTTCCGCGTTGTGCAGCGAGGCCAGGCTTATTATCTACTTCACCGTCTTCGTTTTGAGTGGAAAGAAAGTTGAGTAATAAATTCTTTGTGATTTGTGGCGTGCCATGCAAAATGTTGGAGATGTAATAACTCTCCAAAGGAGCTTGTCCATTCCATGATGGCGCATGATCTGTGCCGTCACCTTTGCGTGAAAAGCCGTTATCTATGTGACGTGTATGTACGAAGGATGGGCCTGGCAAGTGATCGCTGCCGCTGAAGAATAATCCATGCGCGGCTTTTTGACTGAATGATAAGGCCGCGTCCCAGTCAGAGTCACCGGTGCGAATATCCAATACTTGTGATGCATCCAGCATTTCAATACGCGTGCGTTCTGCTTCCCATGGACGTGCTGCACTATGACGCGCAAGTTCAAAAGATGCGGCAACAGTATCTAATGCGGCTTCAGCGAAAGTAATTTGCCTCGTTGAACCGGGACCAAGCTCAAGGTCTAAAATGAGCGAGGGCTGAGGCCCGGGACCATGTTTGGGCCCGCCTGTCATAAAGATGACCGGGGCGATGCCACTAGTTTGCCCTGCCAGAATATTAACTAATTGTTGTTGAGTGGGGATGATGGATTGACCATCAAGAGGTGCGAGAGCGGCACATACTTCCAATTTGAGTTGACGTATGGCATTGCTTTTATTGGTAAGGATGACACGCCCGGCAACAGCATGAGATTCAGGAACCCAGAATTCAGTTGTAACAGGAAGGTTTTCAAGGGGAACAAAATCGAGCGTTAGGAAGTTTGGGTAGAAGCGTCGTAGTGACGGTTTGGCTGGAAAGGTGTTAGGGTCTGTAACGGCAACGTTATTTTCTGTAAAGCGAAGGAAGAGGCGCATCGAACGGGCACGCAGGCCAAAGGTAGTATATAGAGAAACAGTTGCGGGCACAGAGTGTGCCGCGCCGAGTTCTACTTCCCAGATATGATCGTTAACGTAGTCGGGCTTGCAGAGACGGGCGTCCGCCGCAATAGAAAGGTAGAGCGGGTCGCCAAAGCTTAAAGACCAATCACGCATGGCGCATATTGTACGGGCGAAATGGTGACAGGTCAAACGGGTATAATTTAGTGAAGAGATCAGAGATAGGAGAAGATTAAAATGGCTGGACTTTACTTTGAAGAATTCACAGTAGGCCAAACTGTAAAAACTTTGGGACGTACAATTAGTGAGGATGCGATCTTTTCCTTCGCAGGACTCACTGGCGATTACAACCAGATCCATACGGATGCCGACTTTGCGAGTAAGACTCAATTTGGGCAGCGCATCGCTCATGGACTTTTGGGCCTGTCCATTGCTACAGGTTTGATCATGCGAACTGGTATGCTTGATGGTACTGTGCTCGCATTTCGTGAAATAGAGAATTGGAAATTTGTGAAGCCGTTTTTTATTGGTGATACAGTTCATGCCATATTGACTGTATCAGAAACAAAAGCCCTGCCTCGTATAGGTGGTGGTTCTCTGCTTGCTGCTGTGGAAGTCCGCAACCAAACCGATGAAGTTTGTCAGCGTGGTACTTTGAATCTGTTGGTATTGAGCAAGCCGAAATAAAACTTTAATCCGTGTATCATGCGGATGTATTAAGATGGAAAAATAATGAGCAACGAAGATAACGATCGATTACGACGATTAATAAACTCTGAAGAGGAGACAAGGGGCGAATATAGACCTACGCCTGTTGATCCTACTTCCAAGTCAACTGATAAATATTATCATCCTGCTTTGGATAAGGACAACATGCCCTTGCCGCGCCGCGTGGATGAAATTGACATTGAAGGGACACACGTTTCACGTGCTGCATACGAGCCGGCCTCCAGGCAGGTCCCTTCGCCGCAGCCTTCCCAAACCCAAACTTCTCAAACCCAAATTTCTCAAACCATGGCACCTCAATTTAAGTTACCCAAAATTGACTGGCGTGGAAATAAAGGTTGTTTATTACGAGGGTTAATCATATCTACTTTTGCAGTGGTGATATTCGGTTTATGTGCGGGCTCGTATTTTGTCTATCAATATTATTCGATTGCAAGCGCGCTGCCTGATGTGGGAGACCTCAGTGAACGCGCTTCACAATTCCAGACCATGCGCATTATGGACCGCAATGGTCAGCTTCTCTACGAGATTCTTGATCCTACTGCAGGCAGGCGCACCTATATTCCGCTTGCAGATATTTCGCCAAATCTGATCGCAGCTACTATTGCAACAGAGGATAAAGATTTTTATACTCATCCCGGTTTCGACCTGGCAGGTATTATCCGCGCGTTGTGGCAGAACTATCGAAGCGGCGGTACGGTTTCAGGCGCATCCACGATTACACAACAACTGGCGCGTGCGCTTTTGCTAACACCAGAAGAACGCGCGGAACGAACCTATTCCCGCAAGACACGTGAGATCATTCTTGCGGCAGAGATCACACGCCGCTATTCAAAAGATGAAATTCTTGAACTGTATTTAAACGAGATCTATTACGGCAACCTCGCCTATGGCGTTGAAGCTGCGGCTGAAACATATTTTGGAAAATCGGCAAAAGATTTAACTGTGGGTGAAGCATCTTTTCTTGCCGGCTTGCCGCAATCCCCAGCCGTTTATGATATTTATACAAATGCTGAAGTTACGCTTTTACGCCAGCAGCAAGTGTTGGTGCTGATGTTCCAGTTAAGCAGTCAAGAGAATTGTATTGATGTGAGCAATAGTCTTGAACCTATTTGTGTTGACGCGGTGATGGCCACACAGGCAGCGGATGAGATGAAAATTTATCCGTATCGTCCCATATCATTTGATGCCAAATATCCGCATTGGGTCAATTTTGTACGCTCACAACTTGAAGCTCAATACGACGCTCAAACCATCTATCGTTCTGGTTTTGTAGTTTACACAACGCTTGACCCTGTGATGCAGGATAAAGCCCAACAGCTTGTCACAGATCAAGTTGCCGCGATGATAGACAGTAACGCTCACAATGGCGCTTTGGTTTCCATCCGCCCGTCTACAGGAGAAGTTTTGGCAATGGTCGGCTCGCCTGATTTCGATAACGTCGCAATCTCCGGGCAGATCAATATGGCCGATAGTCCTACACGTCAACCAGGTTCGTCCATGAAACCTTTTACATATGCCGCAGCATTTGAAAAAGGCTGGACCCCCTCGACGTGGATTTGGGATGTGCCAACTCAATTCCCCGATGGAGCAAATCCGCCGTATGAACCTAGAAATTATGACGGCAAATTTCATGGTGGCATGACGGTACGTACTGCGCTCTCGAATTCATTCAATATTCCTGCGGTCAAAGCCCTGGAGTTTATCGGCATTTACGATGACCCAAACACGCCTGAAAAAGAAGGTATGATCGGCATGGCTGAAAGGCTTGGCATTACATCACTAACGCGTGACGATTATGGTCTTTCTCTTACATTGGGCGGCGGCGATGTCAGCTTGATAGATATGACATCCGCATATTCTGTTTTCGCCAATGGTGGTCAACGTATGCCTCCTGTTGCCATTCTTAAGATCACAGATTTCGCAGGCACCATTATTTATGAATACAAACCACAGGCCGGAGAGCAAGTCATCCGCGCGGAACATGCCTATCTTATTTCATCCATTCTTTCTGACAACAATGCGCGTTCGTTAATGTTTGGGCCCAACTCAGCATTGAATCTATCATTCCCTGTTGCAGCAAAGACAGGTACCACCAACGACATCCGCGATAACTGGACTCTCGGCTATACCCCTGACCTTGTCACCGGCGTTTGGATCGGTAACGCGGATTACACTCCTATGACCAATTCGTCAGGCTTAAGTGGCGCCGCTCCGATCTGGTCACAGTTTATGGAATTTGCTGTTCCATATCTCACTAATGGTGTGCCAACCCCATTCAATCGTCCAGCCGGTATTGTAGATAAAGTAGTATGTAGCCTTTCAGGTACTGAGCCATCCAACTCGTGCGGCAATCAATATACTGAAGTCTTTGCCTTTGATCAACCTCCATTGCCACCGGGTCAAGATCTTATTCGCCGTGTAAAAATTGATCTGTGGACAGGGTTTCAGGCATCTGATGTATGCAAAGGCCCAAGCGAAGAGGAATTGGTCTTGAACGTGAATGATAAATGGGCGCGCGAATGGTTTGAAACCGGTGAAGGTCGTGATTGGCTTGAAAATCATGACTTGCCGCGTAAGCCTTATTACGCCCCAGATCGCGAATGCAGTGCTAGCGACCCGCAACCAATCGTTGAGATCAACCTCACAGATGGACAAACTATTACCACGTTGAATCTGGAAATCAGAGGTTCTGCTACTGCAGACGCTGGATTCAAAAAGTGGATTTTGGAATATAGTCTGAGTACAAGCCCAGACTCATGGACCCTACTCACTGAAAGTAATAGCCCGGTAAAGGATGGAATTCTTTATGCGTGGAATTTATCCAATGTGCCGAACGGTCTGGTGACATTACGCTTGACTTTGGTAGGCGATAAAACGGAAGTGGATAAACGAGTCACACTTAACCTCAGCCTGCCTCCCACGCCCACAGTTTCACCTTTACCTGACACGCCTATTCCTCCTACACTGGTCCCGACAGATACTCCCATACCGGTTATTCCTACCGATACTCCTGCCGTGCCCACTGAAACGCCTACAACACTCCCTACGGCAACCCCGTAAAGTTAAGGTCAAAACAGGATCAAGTCAAAATTAAGAGTGAGGCATTCATCCGCCTAAAAAACGCTGACTCTTCACTAATTAAGATTATGGCCCTTGACTCGCACCCCTAGTGTGCGTATAATTCACTTGTTGGATGTAAAAACCGAGCTAAACATTGCAAGCGCTTGAGAAATTTTTCTCAAAGCGCTTGCCTTTGTTTGTCTCTGCGTTAAGTAGACTACACGCTAACCAGAGAATGCTCGAAGCGCAGTTTATTTTTTTTGAGGAGAGTACCAGTGGAAACTAAGGGACTAACCGCACTCCGTATCAGCCTTGCCTCCCCACAAACGATTTTGTCATGGTCATATGGTGAGGTGCTAAAACCCGAAACAATTAACTATCGCCGTTTGCGACCAGAAAAAGACGGGTTATTTTGTGAGGCCATATTTGGCCCCACCCGTGACTGGCAGTGTTACTGCGGCAAATATAAGAACCCGCGTTATAAAGGCATCACCTGTGATAAATGTGGTGTCGAAGTAACACGCTCTGCAGTTCGCCGTGAACGCATGGGGCATATCACACTTGCCACTCCTGTTGCGCATATTTGGTATACCCGCCGTATCCCATCACAAATGGGTATGTTGCTTGACGTATCACGCCGTAATCTGGATCGTGTGTTGTACTTCGCTCAATATATAGTTACCTATGTAGACGAAGAAGCACGCAAGAAAGCTTTACAGCGCCTGGAAGATGAGATCTCTGTATCTGAACGTGAGCAGGCTTCTGGTGTAAATTCCAAGATCGCCGAAATCAAGACCAAGCGTGATCAGAAGATCAGCGAGCTTAAGCAAAAGCAGAGTGTCCTTGAACAGGGCTATGATGAAGGTATCGCTGAGCAGATGGAGCCGATCATCAAAGAAGGTCAGAAGCTTGAGAAGCAACTTCAAGATCAGATGGGTGAACCTGCGAAAAAGACAGTCATCTTTGAACTCACTGGCGAGAAGATCCTTGATGCTGGTGATAAGGTCAATAGCAAGCATATTACACTTATTCAAAAGAACGTTCAAAAGAAATTAGAAGTTCTTGAGAATGAATTGAAAGATAACAAACAACGCGAGCTGGAAAGTATCAAGACCCAGTCTGCAACTTTCAAAGCGCAAGCTGACCAGGATATGGAAGCTTTACGCAATGAGTTGGAGAATCAAACCAGCGCTTCATCGAATAATTCCTCACGTTTGCGAGATGAACTTTTGGAACTACGTCCATTTACGTTCTTGAGTGAAATTCGTTATCGTGAACTCAAGCAGCGTTGGGGACAGGTCTTCCGCGCCGACATGGGTGCTGAGGCCTTCTTCGATATTCTCGAACGCCTTGATCTTGATAAACTTTCTGAAGAATTGTGGCATGAAGTTCGCACTACCAAGAGCAAGCAGAAGCGCAAGAAATCCACGACCCGTTTGAAGGTTGTGGAAGCTTTCCGCCGCTCCGGCAACAGTCCAGCGTGGATGATCCTCACTGTCCTTCCAGTCATTCCTCCAGATTTGCGCCCGATGGTACAGTTGGATGGTGGTCGCTTTGCAACATCTGATCTTAACGATTTATATCGCCGTGTGATCAACCGCAATAATCGCTTGAAGAGATTGCTCGAACTCGGTGCACCGGATGTTATTATCCGCAACGAGAAGCGCATGTT
>JACMLM010000022.1 GCA_014379595.1 Anaerolineales bacterium | reverse complement strand
TTGGAAGTCAAGGGAGAGCGAAGGCAATATTCGATTGCCATGGAGCTTTTACATGTACTGGAAAACAAATGGATTATTAAAGAATTCGATCCTCCCAAGGTGGATTTGACGAGGTAAATCAAAGCTCATTTTTTATATTGCTCTTCCCGGTTTCGCAAAATCATTTCCCTCAATTTCCCCAATCCCAATAAATTCAAAATAGACGAAACGAAAATATTCATCCGCGCCAATGCAGTAGGTGGATGAATAAATAATGCTTTTATCCACGCTGATAATGATTTTGCAGATTGCCCACCATCGAGCAGATAACGTGCATCCACGCGATGAGCTGAAGCGCGGGCACGGCGATTCACTTTTGCAAGTACAGACGCAAGGTTCTCATGTTGTTCTATATAGTCTAAAATACGAAAAGCTTCGCGCCCGAACTCGGCTGCCTTGGCGCGGTTCTTTGCTTCATCATGATAGCGCGCGGCAGCCCATGTTTGATCCACATGCAAAATTTTCCCATGTTGAGCGAGACGAATCCATAAGTGATGATCAAGCAAAAAATGGAAAGAAGGATCGAGTCCGCCAGTTTTTTGCAAAGCAGAGCGGCGCATGAACACTGCAGGCTGCCCGATAATTTGGAAGCAAAGTAGATCTTCCAAGGTCAACTGTTTGTAATTCAAAGCATTAAAAGTTTTTCCGTTTTCATCCACAGCCAGCATATTTCCATAAATCAGCACAACATCTGGATTCTCTTCAAATACTTTTACGGCCGCGCTGATTGTTCCTTCAAGATAATAATCATCTGAATTCAGCCATGCTATAATTTCGCCTGTAGCTTTTGCAAAGCCTTTATTAATTGCATCCGCCTGACCATTATCTTTTTCCGACACCCAATACGCCAACTTGTTTTTATAATTCTTAATAATATCAACACTGTTATCCGTTGACCCGCCATCAATGACAATATATTCAATACGCGGATAATCTTGATTCAAAACAGACGTAATTGTCTGTTCAAGATACAAGGCTTGATTAAAAGATGGGGTAATAATGGAAACGAGGGTCATATGAATAAATTATGTCTTTGCGAGGGCGTTCTTGCTCTTGCCCGAAGCAATCCCTTCGTTGATATAGCTATTTTCGAAGATCATACAACACATATCCCTCGCCCTCTATCGCAATGGGATATACATCAAGTATTTCTTTCAATGAAGGCTGTTCGTTCAATTGATTGAATGCCGTCACCAAAAAATAATCCTTACCTGCAGTCAATTCATCAAAACGGTCAGCAAAATCTACTTCGCCATTACGGATTTCTGCAAGCTCCGTGCTATACGGCCACAACGTCACCTTGCGCCAGCCAAAATACATCAGTCGATAGCCATAATCCTGCGTCAGGCCGATCACCTTTGCATCCGCAGGAATTGCATCGCCAACTCCCTTCCAAAATGGCTCTTCAATATGAAAATCTTCTGCAACCAAAACGGAACGCGACACCCAAGCCTGGAACCCGATTACAAAGACGATCAATGCGATGAAACCCACGCGTCCAACCTGACCTTGAACTGCTACGCTTTCTATAAGCGGATTCAGCACTACTGTTAATCCCAGCGCAATAATAGGGATCAGTTGAATATGATAGTAACTGTGGGTATACATTTGAAAAGGCAATGTAAGCCCATACAATAAATATCCCATCCATAAACTAATCAATAACCAACGCAAACGCGGCGTTGCAAGCAATGCTCCACCAATGCTGAGAAAGATAATCGTTAACCCAAATAGATTACCAAGAAATGCAAGCCACTTGGTATAAAAATCTGTGCTCCCAATCAGCTTGATAAGTTCAACAGTCCAGCCGAAAAAATATTCAGTAGAGCGGCTTTGATTAATGAGAATATAAAAAATGAGCGCAGGGACGATCATCAATGCGGCCATTACCCAGACTTGTTTTGATCTCCAAAAATCTTTTTTCAGTGTGAATAACACCAAAGCAATAGCAGCACCGCCCACAAAGAAAGCAATGACAATTTTTACAAAAGTTGCAAAGCCAAGAAATAGCCCAGCGAGAATGGCAAACTTCCATGTCTCTCGTTTGGAGTCCAGCGGCTCGCCGCTGGTTGCAGGAGTAAGCTCCTGCACTCCAGAAGCTTCGCTCCAACGATATAGAAAATAGATGCCAATAACAAATGCGGATGTCATTAACGGATCAGGTTGAAATGAACGGCTGGATTGAACAGAAAACGGCAACACCAAATAATAAGCCAACCCAATCAACGCAGCCCACGGAGAAGCGGTACGGCGCATTAAATCAAATAAAGCAATACCTGCTAAAAGCCAGAAGAATACTTCCCAAATTCTTGCTACGGCAATCGTTTCACCGCCTGCCACAAAATAACTCAATGCCACAATGGATTCGATCACGGGCGGTTCATAACGTCCGACTGAGCTGGCGAAAGAAGATGCGAGTTCACGTTGTGCGGTTGTGGCAGATGGGAGGATTGAATAATAAATGTCACGCGCAACAAGCGAATTGCGTAGCTGACGTGACGAGTGAAAATCCAGCGGTGGATCGGTAATATCGATCAGGCGAAGGAGTCCGCCTAAAGCGAGAAGAATGATAAGGCATATGAACCAGTTACGGGTTTGGGAAAGATACGCGGTTTGCATCAGAAGAGAGAATTGTAGTCCACTTTGCGGAAGATGCTTAATTTGCCGCCCACAGTTGCATCCAAAACTTCGCGTCCAGCTTTTTGATAAGCATCACGCGCAAGGACATAGCCGATCTCGGAAGTGTCGAGGTCGGGCAGTTGCCATTTATACCCTTTGCCAAAATAATTCGGCGCAAAATGATTTGGGTCATCACCCTGCGAGACAACCGTTTTATTGGCTTCGCCTTTCGATGTGAAGTTATGATCGACGCCAATCATGATGACCTGTTCAAAGCCCATGTGAAATGCAATTTGAAGCGCAACATTGGTAACAGTGGCGCCTTCCCAAACGCGACCGCGAACATCTGATGAAAATCGTGGACCCGTATAAGATGTGTAGAGAAAGGTGGGTAATTGGGTAATTGGTAAATTGTTTTGGAAGTGTCGATGAGAACGCCATGCTAAAAATTTCGGCATGGAGAGCGCAAGGATATCTTGATGAAATTGCTCAATGACAAGGTCATTGGTTGCACAAAAATAAGTTGTATGAAAACCCAGCTCAGGGAAAAGCAAATAAATGCGGTTCATCCCAAATGTAAATTCATTTTTAAGTTTGGTGAGATCAGTTTGCTTAAGGCTGGGGCCGTTTCCAATAATAAAAGCACGTTTGCCTTTGTGAATATCTTTTAATTCAGCAAGACGACGAATACCCTCGCGCCGCCAGGGGTGCAAGTATGCGGCTGGTAATTGAGGAGCACGGCGAAGTGTATCTATTGTTGAGCGGGCGAAATTCCAAATGAAAGGAGGGGTGATGCGCTTGATCGTTTGTTTCATGATTCTGAGAGATAAATATTCCGAATAGAGATGAGCAACCAAAGAATAATAACATCAAGAATAAAAGCGACCAGGAAAACAAGATCAGCCAGATCCAACATCGTCAATATGATATTAAAGACAACAATAACAAGAGGAAAATAAAAGGCAGGCTTTTTTTGTTTCCCAAGAACAAGACCACTGATAAACATGGTAATCGCATTAACAAGAACATAAATCGTGACTATATCTGCTGAGCGTTCATTGTTATTCACAACAGCCATGTCAAAGTAAATATAGATGGTGTAAATAACCCATAAAATAGCATTTAAATAGAACAAAGCTCGTGCAATGCTTTTTTTCTTTAGATCATTTTCTTTTTTTCTTTTAATTCTTATTTGCATTATTCAGTACTCAATCTAGCTGTTGCACCGCCGTCTATAACAAGTGCCTGCCCAGTCATAAAAGATGATTGCTCATTATCCGCGAGGAAGTAAATCGCGTGGGCGATCTCTTCAGGTGTGCCCACCCGCCCGTTGACCGTTTTACGTGCAAGGTTAT
This sequence comes from Anaerolineales bacterium, assembly GCA_014379595.1. Classification (GTDB taxonomy): domain Bacteria; phylum Chloroflexota; class Anaerolineae; order Anaerolineales; family Villigracilaceae; genus Villigracilis. Next base: position 27,470 of record JACMLM010000022.1, on the reverse strand, counting down.
CTAGGCGGTCTTGCACATTTTCACCACCAACGTGTCCGCGACCGAGGCCTGCACGCAGCATAGGCGTATCCACGGCGCCAGGCAGAATAGCATTGACACGGATATTATCGGGCGCGAATTCGATTGCCATGGCGCGCGTGAGTGCAAGCAGTCCGCCTTTGGAGGCGGCGTATGCTGCGATGTTCGCCGAGGTCTGAATCGCATGGACGGATGAGACGTTTACTACCGCTCCCCCGTTTGTTTTTAGAAGAGGGTAAGCAAGTTTGACTCCGAGAAATACGGAGCGTAAATTTGCAGCCATTACCGCATCCCATTCTTCCACAGTCGTTTTGATCAATGGCTTGGCAACTTGCATGGCGGCATTGTTGACCAATGCGTCCAATGAGTTATCAAAGGCATGCGCCTTCTCAAAGATAGATTGCATATCTTCAGGTCGAGAAATATCGGCTTGGATGAAGAGACCGTTTTGAGGAAATTCATCGCCAAAAACATTTCTGTCCACGCCAATCACATGCCAACCTTTTTCAGTGAAGAGAGCTACGGTCGCACGGCCAATTCCGCCCGCCGCGCCAGTGATCAGGATTGTTTTATGGGATTTCATGGGTTAATCATAATATATAAGGGAAAATATTCTCAGCAAAGATTCAATGGGACTAAATTAGATATAAATATCTTTTTGCGTCTCGGTAAGACGGTTGCGAGGTATCCTAACTATATATCATACCGTTTGATGGTCTTATTGCCAATACATTCTTTTGGGGCCAGTGTCAAAGGAGAGGCGTTTTCATAAAAACGTCAAAATACAACTATCGATTATAATTTTAACTCGAGATCACAAAAAGCATCCATATGACTTTACTTAAACCTAACTGGCATTATTATCACAAACAGGGACTTTCTTCCTTGTTCTTAATGTGCGCTCTCCCACTTCATTTTTGGACATTGCTCCTGGCCTTTCGTGATGTTTCGTGGCTAACCGAACGAACAAATGCCTGGGATGCAATCGGTGTAGTCTCCTACGGAATGGTCTATGCTTTTGTTGAAAGTATATTGCTCTTTCTTGTTTTCAGCCTGCTTGGTTTTTTTATCTCGCGCAGTTGGAATATTGAAAAACGTATTTCGTTATTGAGTATCTTTGTCTTGATTATCTCATTATGGGCGATAGTTCCTCAACTGTATTTTCTCTGGGGAGAGCCCATCCCTGAACCAATATTTCAGGCCCTTGTTCATAATGCCCGGCCCGTGAGAGCCATGTATATGATAGCATTTGCATTCTGTGTAACTACATTTATGACTCCAGCTTATTTTATTCTTCAATCTGACAAGGGATTAAAAATAGCACAGAATTTTATTGAACGCATTACATTGTTATCAATTTTTTATATCTTTCTTAGCTTTATTGGGCTGATCATTGTTATCGTTCGAAATATTTAATGGCTGGAAAAATGGAAAACACTATTAATCGCCGCGATTTTCTAAAATTGACAGGGCTATTACCGCTCAGTTTAGTCACCCCTCGATTTATGCAAGCACCTCAAGGTCAGAAAAATGTCCTTGTTATCGTTTTCGATGCATTCTCTGCCTACAATATTTCCCTATATGGGTATTCACGTGAAACGACACCGAATATTGCAAAATTAGCAGAACGGTCAATTGTGTATAACAACCACCATGCAGGCGGAAACTTTACAACCAGCGGGACAGCATCACTATTGACAGGAACACATCCCTGGACGCATCGGGCTTTCGAACTCAATAGCGAAGTCGCTCAATCTGTGGCAACTCATAACATCTTTAATTTATTTAAGGATCATTATCGAATCGCATATACTCACAATTCAGTGGCAGACATACTCTTAAAGCAGTTCCAAAATGATATAGATGAATTGATCCCCAGAGACCAGTTGCTATTGGGATCTTATGGAAAATTTATCCAAACTCTATTTATGAATGATGAAGATACAGCGACCGTAAGTTGGATCCGCAACATAAAATCAAAAGAAACAGGATATGCATATTCCTTGTTTCTTTCCCATCTTTATCAACCGCTTCAAGATAACCTTGTGAGAAATATCAGTTCGCAGTTTCCACGCGGAATACCCACTGCCAACTACGATGATGGATTTGTACTTGGTCAGGCAATTGACGAAATCAGCAAGCGCCTTGCCGTGATTCCACAACCCTTCCTGGGGTATTTTCACTTCCTGCCACCCCATTCTCCATATAGAACTTCTCTAGAGTTTTACAACAAGTTCAGCAAAGATGGAATTGAGCCAGTAGAAAAACCCCTAAGTGCCTTCTCACATAAGCAGGATAAATTCGATCATTTAAGAGAACGCCTGGAGTACGATGAATATATTCTCCATGTTGACGAAGAATTTGGCAGGTTGTACGACCATCTGGAATCCAAAGGGCTTTTGGAGAATACAATACTGATATTAACTTCAGATCATGGCGAGCTGCATGAACGTGGAATCAACGGACATAGCACGGCTATCTTATACGAACCAGTGATTCACATTCCCTTGCTGATTTTTGAACCGGGACGAAAAACCAGACTTGATATCAATACAATGACCAGCGCTATTGACCTTTTGCCCACGTTGTTACACTTAACTGGCCAAACGATTCCAGAATGGGCTGAAGGAGTTATACTGCCTCCTTTTGCACAAATTCCCGAAGACCCAGCTCGGAAAATTTATGTCATGCGCGCCAGTAAAAATAAACAAGATCAGCCTATTGCAGTTGCCGCATCCGTAACAATGATAAAGGGAAAGTATAAAATTCATTATTACATGGATTATGATGACTTAAAAAAGAATGGACAAAATGAATTAATATGTCTCTTTGATATCGTAGCAGACCCTGAAGAGTTAGTTGATCTGTCTATTTCTCATCAAGAGATCGCTGATGAGTTACTGGCTGAATTAAAGGCGAAACTGGCTGAAGTGAACGAGCCTTATTTATAGACAATATTATCTTCGGTGTGTTTTAGTTTTAACTCAAGCTTTGTATTCAAGCCCCAATCCTTCAACCAAATTCTTTATTGTATTCCAGTGGATTCTTTCCCAGGCAGTTGAGCTTGAATTGGAATTATGCGGGGCAAGCATAACGTTATCCATTTTCAACAGCGGACTATCCAATGGCAACGGCTCGAACTCGAAGACATCCAGTGCGGCGCCTCCAATTTGGCCTGAACTGAGTGCCGCGATAAGAGCATTTTCATCCACGATTGGGCCGCGGGCGGTATTGATAAGGACAGCAGTAGATTTCATTTGCGATAGTGTTTTGGAATTAATAAGATGATGACTAGTGGGAGAAAGATCACAATGGATAGATACAAAATCCGATTCAGAGAGCAAAGATTGCAGATCAGTTATTTGTATGCCAGATTCAGATACAAACACATGGTCAACTTCGACAATATCATTGCCGAGGACTTTCATGCCAAAGGCTTTGGCACGGCGAGTGACTGCTTTGCCAATATTGCCCATCCCAATAATTCCCAGAGTGCATTCACTTAAAGCTTTACCTGGAATTTTCTCCCATTCGCCACGCTTCATCGCAGCATCCATCCATGGGCCTCTGCGTGCAAAGGCCAGTATGTAACCAAGAACAGTATCCGCGACGGGGGTGGTGAAGGCATTTGGCGTGCGGGCGAGAATGATATTCAACCGGGAACAGGCTGAGGCGTCGATTGAATCGACCCCCGTTCCCCACTTTGAGATGACCTTGAGTCGCGGTGAACATGCTTCCAAAACGCGCGCTGTATAACGATCATCACCGCAAATTGCGCCATCAAATTGACCTGCATACTTAAGCAAATCATCTTCTTCCATTCGTTCCTGCACATCAGGGACGATGAGATCAATCGCATATTTTTCAAACACAGGTTTGAAGCGATCTAAAAATGGAAGCATGTAAGGCGCGGTAAGAAGGACTGTGTATCTCATTTAGTTATTTGGGAAATCACAAGGATATGGCATTTCACTAAAATCATATAGATATGGAACAGGTGAAAAATAACTGACATCTTCGAGAATATCATACTTCCCGCCGAAGTATGTATTGAATACAAGACGGAAAATATTGACAGGCGAAATTGTTGAGTAGAGTGTATCCTTATGATCTGGAAAATAAATGGCTGTAAGATTCCACATACGTTTATCTTTGGGCTGCAACCAGGGTCCGTGATCACCTTGAATAATGATGATCGGCGGCGTCTCTGAATTTTCCACAATTGTATCAATGGCTTGAATCATTTTCTTGTTCAAGTATTGAAGCTGATTTAAATAGCCTTTTTGATATAAATCTTTTGGATATTCGCGCTGTTCATTCCAAAAATCTGCTGGATCGGTTGGATTGCCATTAGGGTCAAAAACGAACGGTGGATGGGGCGAAATGAGATGAATATATGAAAAAGTTGGCTGCGGCATTTGCGCGATATTTTCAATGTTATCAAATACATTATTAAAGCGGTCGCGAAAACTCACTCCTAAAATGTAATCGGGGTCCACCCAACCTAAATCCTGTGCATAACGCGCAGCGGTTGTACGAAGGAATAGCCCTTCAAATTCTGTCATCCCTGATGAAACAGGCGGCGGGCTCATATAATGATCTGCATCGTTGATGTCTATCCATGCAAAGCCAGTTGAAAAGCTCACGGTTTCATAGCCCATGTTTTCAAAGTTATAACGAACGGCATTATGTTTTAGCGAATCCCATAACAGGCGGCGAGCTGTGCTATCAGGTGCAAAGACATCGCTTAGGTCTTGTAAATATTGCATGTTAAGCGATGAGCCAAGCGAGATCTCGGTCCGCACATAGTTGCTTTGGCTACACCTCGGAACATAAAAATCACGCTGCTCCAGTTCATTAATAAAATCGCTGTTGTCAAAACCATAAGCTTGACTTAACAAGTCTGCACGAGCATACGAATCTAAAAGGAAGAAATATACATCTGGCGGATTTTCCGAAGGCACAAGCTTGGAATCAATGGGAGCATTTTCCAGTGCGAGAGCATTTGTGCTTTGCGGATTTGCACCTGAAACTGTTTGCCAAAGCGACATAATGATCAACGCGATAGCAATAGTGTTGAATGTTGAAGCAGATGAAACAAATGTCAACTTTGGGCGTGTGGCCCACAAAATTGCAAGCACCAATAAAATAATCCATCCAATTGCGAGCCATATTGTGTAATTGGATTCTGGATATTGCTCATCAATATAAATATAAGCATGGCCATATGTAAAGAATAATGTCAGCAAAAGCATTGTCAGAAATGCTGCTTTATGTACTTTCCTGCCAGGCAAAAACAGCCAAACGATGAAGAACAAAACTGCGCCAAATATAATGGAAACCAGCAAAGGACGAATCCCTGCACTGGGCTGTACTTGTCCCACATTTGCAGAGAGTAGTGCTAAAACAGGATACGCGCTGATTGCAATTGGATACCAGGGATCACTAAAAAACTTTATAAATAATTTCTTCATACAAAATAATATTTCCTCACAAAACAAATAAGATCATTTACAAATCGCATGTTCGATCACTATTTTGATTTCATCCTTAAGCGTTTCTTCTTGCATAAAGTTTTTCATGATCTCACAAACTTGCAAGCGAAGGAATTTATCTGTAGTGACGAGTTTTGCCATGCTGCGCATCTTCTCCTCATCACCTAATATCGCGTATGCTTGCAGGAAAGGCATCCACTCTAAATTATCTTCGGGATAATATCCCTGGTTCAAAGCTTCCTTCAAAAGATCAGGAATCTGTTCCCATTCGCCACGCTGACGTGCGAGATCTGCCTTTTGATAATAAAAGCACCAGCCATGGTCAGGCTCTTCCCCAAATACAACAGAAGGCGGGTTATGAAATTGGCTTTCTGTAATAACATTTTCCAAACGGGAATTCGGAGCGATCAAGAATAGCCTTTGATGATCTCTGGGAGAAAGCTCAGGCGCATCCCCATTAATAAGCCGAACACACCCACTGGAAGAAGATTGGATCATGACAAGCACATTTCCAAAATCACGCTGTAAATAATTTCCACGGCGTAAAGGAGTTTCCACACCGCGATCGGTAATGATTTCTAGCACCACCTCATTAGTCAGCACTGCAGCTGGAAGTTGAATTTCCACAGGGTTGGAATTTTGTTTTTCAGGATAATAAATTAAATTCGCAGGTCCCCATACAAAATAATCCTCACTAATCGGGCTGCCCGGATACGAAGCAATCAATGTGACCCCAGTTTTGATATCGGGTGCGCGCCATGCCACCTGCCACCAAAAATTGCGCGTTGCTATTGTTTCATTCACGGCTTTTACTGCATTTCCATAATGAGCCATCACTGCCACGGCTACAAAAAAACCAAGCACTGTAGATCGTACGATGTGTGAAGAGATATTGTCAATCACTATGGTCAAAAGCAGAACTGCGCCCACAGAAGCGATCAGGGTATACCGTGAATAGTCTGGAAGAGTAACATGGCGGTTAACCAGGATGACTGGCAACAACCCTCCTATGATACTAGCCAGACTCAACCACAGCGCTTCATAACGGAACTGTGAACCTGATTCTGCTTCGAGAGCTGTATTTGACACTGGTTCATTTTTTTTAAACTTCCACATTCCAAAAATCACCACCAAAACTGCCAGACCTGCCCACCCAAAAGCAGACATCATATCTCGTAGGCGCATCGGAAATGCCAGCACATATATTGGAAGTCCCCATGCGACCAAAACAACACTGAACATATCCTGCACTAAATAATTCAGCCACCACAAAAATGTCAGCGGGGATGAAAATGCTTGCGATACCTGTAAGCCAATATCTGTTGCCTTACGCTCCGCTTCGAAGAAAAATAATCTCCATATTAAAAATCCACCTGCAATGAGCAGGAATGGTAAACTGGCGGTCACCCACTTTGTAATTTTTTGGCGGGCAGATTCTTCCTGCGCTCGCCATATCAACACAAAGACAGAGACAAAACGAAATACTTCCATGCCAATAAAATATTCCATTTGACTCAAATATCCCCAGCCTGTCAAAATGGAACCAGCTGCAAACAAAATACGCAGGGTACGCTCATTGGTTATTATGGATTTAATCGTTAAGGCAACTGAAAGAACGGCAAGAAAAATGCCAAGAATATGAGATTGATAATCAATTGCATTGGTCTGTGAAAGAAAGCCAGGGTAAATAGTGAACAGAAGAGCAGCAGCCAGTGTGGAAAATCGCTTTTGAGGCCATAACATTTGCAAAGCCCAATACAAACCTATACCGCCCAGAAAACGAAACAAATAGGCACTCAAGTGATAATAAAATGGTTCAAAACCAAATATTGAAAACAAAGGGATCATCGCAAAAGCACGGCCGGGGCGATCGCCGCTAAATATTTCATGAAAGAAATTGACATCTTTAACCTGCATATCGTACATCAGATACCAGTCATCATTTAAATAGCCAAGCTTATGAGCCAATGGCAGATAAGCTATTGCAGAGATGATAAAAATAATTAAAGCCCCCCACCAAAAAGTTCCATCAAATTGTTTCTTATTTTGCATGGTTATTTCTCTTCATCAAAAAATCTGCGATCTCGAAATCGAGTTCTTCGTCAATATCCCATGCTTCATCTTTATCAACCTCGAACATGAACGGCTTGTCACCAATACGGTGATGGTTCCTTGCGAGATTTTCACGGGTGAAAAGGTATAAACAGGAATTTTCTTCATAAACAGGCGGCAGATCTTGCGTTTGAATCAATACGGCTGGGTCATGATTAATGGCACGGCCATCTTGAAAATACAAACGTGTTTGCAAACGAGTTACTGAAAAGAGCGAGTCATATTTTGGGAATTCAGAAAAAAATGTTTTGATCCCGCTTGAAATGGTTTCAGGTTTCAACAATGGATTCGTTGAATGCGTTTGCAAATAAAAATCAGCTTTCACTTGTGCAGTGTCATGCAGCAAAATATCGTTCATGGGGATATCGTCAGCGCGGAGATGTTCGGGACGTTGAATCAACTTGACGGTGGGAAAGAGGCGGCGCACTCCATCCATTACGGGTTCTGAGTCCGTATCCACAATCACCATTTCAATTTCTGGAACAGCAAGAAGTGTTTCGACGATATGATGAAAAAGTGGTTTGCCTGCAAGCGGGCGATAATTTTTCCCTGGCACGCGCTGGCTATTATGGCGCATGGGAACAAGAGCGGCGAGTTTCATACCTCTATTTTATACCCATAACGGGCACTAGGTCTTACAACTTCAGCGCCATTTGCCATTGAGAAATCTCTTCACGCTGCATGCCAAGCTCATCAAAGACAGTACAGATTTCTTCGGGATAAATGGCGGGGACATGCCATGTTTTATTTGGAAAGCGGGCGAACACCGCACGCATCAAAACGGGACTTAGACCTGCTCCACGTGAACGGGCCTTTACCAACACTGATGAAATAGACACATGCTCGGCCTGAGGATTGCTGATGAGGCAATAAGCGTCATTCAAACGAAAAGCACGCGAGGGAGGGGTATGATGTGCAATCGTGATACCCGAGAGCTGCCAGGGCAGGTCTTTTAATCCATGATAGGTAACTAATCTTGATAACTCGCGAATATCAATTTCATGTAATGTTTCTTTTGACTCAACTTGCGGATTTTCAAGTTTGTATCCAATAAGCTTTCTTATTATTTTGAATCCCACTTTTTGATATAACTTCACCCCTGCTGTATTTTGTTCAATGACCTCGAGTGCCATTTCCTTGTCGCCGCGGGCACGGGCTTCTTCGATCAGATGCTCCATCGCCCAGGTACCTGCTCCGTTATTTCTGGCACTGGCGATCAAACCCATTGCTGCAAGTCGACTGGTCCAGCCACGACGGGCGATCAGTGCCACACCAATTGGCTCACCATCTTTAAAAATCAAACGGCTGGCGGCCAGGTCAATGCTGTCGCGGCGCATCATGGTGAGCAATGCAACTTCGTTTATATTGATCGGAACAAAATACCCCTCAAAACCTCGCGTGAGCAAATCTGCGGTTTGAGAAAAGGGAAATTCTGAAGCGGGTTTAAATTCAAAAGAAGACATGGATGTTCCCTATAAAGCCTTGCTCATATTTACGTTTGTGACTTCATAACCGATAGTTTCATATAATTTTCGTGCTATATGATTGGAACCAAACACATGCAAACCCAGTGACTTCACTCCCAGCTCGCGTGCTTTTTCCTCAAGTAACAGCATGATACTTTTTCCATATCCCTTGCCACGAAATTTTTCTTCGATGAACACCTCATATATAAAACCACTTTTCAAAGTCTTGTCTCGATTGATATTTAACCAGATCATTCCAACTGATATTTCTTCATCATGAAGTGTATATAAAAAATTACCTTCTGTTTTCAACCCTAGAGGCAATAAGGCTTCAAATTCTTTATGGGATCTTTCTAGTGATTCAGACTCAGTCCAATTCCCAGCGCGGACGTGGTCTGCCGCGTATTCGGGGATAGACCGTTCAAGGAATGCGTCAAACTCTGGTTGTGTCATTGGGGCTAGTGTAGGCATATAGACTCTATTCTATCCTTTCCAGCCAGTTGAGACAATAATCTGCTACTTCCTGCCAGCCTTTTGAACCAATTAGAAAATGATCGCGGCCTGCAAACTTCTTGAAGTCTGTCACAGAAGGGCCTTTATATTTTTGGTAATTTGTTTTATTCAAAGAAGGGGGAATGATATGATCGTTTTGACCAGCCGTAATCAAAAGCGGACGACGCAGCTTGTTGAAATCGACTTTGCCTGCGGCGCCAAGCGATGAGGTTGGTACACCTCGAGATTCAGGAACAACATAACGGTCATATGCGGCGCGTTGTTCATCTAATGGAAGTGTATTGACAAATGCATACTGAAAATGCTCGAAGATCATTTTCACAGGCTTGCTTAAAAGAAAAGGATTAGTAGCAGGGAAATTTGATTTGACAAATGACCATTCTGTCGAGAACACACCCGCAGGCGGCGCGGGATCAATGGCGATGCCTGCAATAGCCACATCACGTTGAAGCAAAACCTGCACGGCCAACCCACCCATGGAATGACCAATAATCGCAGGCTTTTCATCCAAACCTTTGATGAAAGACTCCATGTAGTCAACAATGTGATTTAGTTTTAACTTTGCCAATTCAAGATCGGGATGCGCGGCGTTAAGTTCTTCCACAGGCTTATCACGCCCAGGCCAGGCAGGAGCAAGGACACGGAAACCTTTCGATTCATAGTAGGGAATCCATTTTTCCCAACAGCGGGAGTTCATGAACATGCCGTGAATGAGGACAATGATTTTAGATTTCATATTATTTCCTATGATTAAAGATAACAAATGACACAAACGATCACTAGTTCACATCCTATGGAAATTAATCACCATATAATTCCCACAGTTTTCCACAATAATTACCAGCCACAACTATACAGACAATATTCCACATTAAGGCAAATGTACTTCCTATCCATGAATATGGTTTAGATGATTTAGTAAACAATTCAATAAGAGAGAAGACAGAAAATATTATGCCTACAGGAAAACAATAAAGACTAAAATAAGAAAAAATCGAAACTAATGGAAAAAGAGCCAATGGCCACGCTGACGCAATATTACTCCAAAAGGAAAAATATCGTACAGAACGATATTTAAAAGTTCTAACCAAGAATATAGCTGAAATAGCCATTATCAATGGCAAATAAATCCTAAATTCATTGAATAATATTTGGTCACCACCGTTTAAAAACCACACAGTTAATTGTCTAATTGGAACATAATTACCTGGCCAAGGCTGCATACTTAACAAGAAAGCGTAAAGCCCTAACCATGAGGCCAAAGCAGCGGCAATTGCTACTAACAATTCAACAATATTTATACTAAGAGGGAAACGTCTCATATCTACTCCAATTATTTATTATACCGAATCGGCTCCACATCCCTCTTTTCATCCTCTTTCTTCTTTCTTTCTCTCGCATAATAAAATGTCTCGCGCAACTGCGGGGTGACGAGGCTGGTCTCGCGATGTCCCATGCGAGTGCCGTGAAATTGCATGAAGCGAAACCAAAATATCGAAGAGATATTTTTCAACAATACACGTTCACGAGCGGCATGCCAAATGTCACTTAAGATGTTAGTTGTAGTTAAACGCACGAAATCATAAACATTGAAATGTGATTCAGGATATATCTTTTTGAAAGCCATCGCTTCACGGCGGTAACGGTTATAGACTCCACGCGGCGTTTCGTTGTGGAGATGAATGATCTCAGCTTGTGCCACATACGTAATGGCATGCCCCTGTTCTTTGGCCCACTTCGCCCAGGCTAAATCCTCCAAACCTGTCAACGTTTCGTCGTAATTATTTTTCTCCCACAAACCTTTTCTGATTGCAGCATTGGCATTGTTACAAAAGGCTGTATCCTGTTTTGACTTGCTGACGTCAGGATACCATTGATGAAAAATTTGCTGCTCGGAATATTTTGCAGATTCGTGTCCGCGCTGTTTGCCGTAGGTTAATGCAACATTGTCATCTTGAAATGGGCGGAGTAAAGTCTCCAACCAATCTGGATACACGGGATATACATGTGCGCTGACAATCACGATGAATTCATGTTTTGCTTCTTTAATCCCATAGTTGAGCGAGCGTCCGAAAGTGAATTCATCAGATGGAATATGAATTACTTTAACCCCATAAATTTCTGCAATTTGAACAGTTGAATCCGTAGAACCCGAATCTACTAATACCACTTCTATATCTCTGACAGTCTGCTGTTTGATCCCTTCGAGCAAACGTCCGATGTGTTTTTCTTCGTTATAAGCGCGGATGATGATGGAGCAGGTCATAGTGAATAGTGAATGGTGAATAGGTTTCCTATGACCTATTCACCATTCACTGTCCTTTTCATACCCTAACTTTATCAATAAATCACCAGCCACATCTTTGAAAATCTTTTTGTGTTCATCGGTGAAATGCTTTTTCCACTCGCCAGTCTTCCCAGAGCGGAAGGTCGGAGATTTTGTCGGGTTGATGGATGATTCGAGGGAATTTAGAATCAGTTGTCGGGTACACGAAGGGTGAAGCGGAGCACGGGTGAGGAAATGATCAATTATTTTGTTCAATGTTACAGTGCGGTCTTCGATCAAATCTTCGAAATGAATCGAAAGCACTTCATCATGATTGAGCCAATCAAGATAAGGAGCGAAGCGGTCTGCTATGTTTGGAAATTCAACATCCGTATCAGTTCTTCCTAAAATACTAACTTTGAGACGCGAGTCAAAATCTGGCAGGGATTGATAATAATCGTGATGGACATGACGTGTTTCCATCTCGGTTACATAAAAAACATGCGAGACAACTACATCGCGTGGGTCGCGAAAAATAAAGTAAGGAACAAATTTTGGCGAGCACACACGCTTGATCGCATCAGGCCGTGCAAAAAGATGAGCTGATGCAATATCACGAGGGCGAAGAGAATCGAGCCAATCAAGGGCTTGCTCGGGACTGCGCTTGGCTCCGCTTTCACCTTCGTATTCGGCGTAAAATGAATGCAGGCGTTTTGAAAACGGTGCGACATTCGAAAAGCCAAGTAAAATTTGGTCAAGCAAATGCGTGCCGCTTTTGGGAAAGGAAATGCCGAGCAGAGTTGGCCAGTCATCCTTAGGTTTGGGAAGAGAGGAGAATCGGATTTGCTGTGTTGATTTTTCAGTTTGATAGAGGATGGTGCGAAGAAATGATTTTAAAGCCATATAGATATTTAACCACAGATTAAAGTGGAATGCGGACTTTGCGAAGCACCCTGTGGGTCAGTCCGCTTTTTGCGAATAAGCAGACTAAAGTCTGCACTCCTGTTTGAGAGACGTAAACGGAATTTCAGGGTTATATAGTTGAGGAAAATAACTTGAAAACAACCATTTTCAATACCCCCATTCTCAGCCCGCTTCTTCGGTTTTCGAGTAATTTGATCATGCGTCTGCTTGGCTGGCATGTGGAAGGGAAATTGCCTGACTTGCCAAAATTCGTTTTGATCGGCGCGCCGCACACATCCAATTGGGATTTTTTATTATTCCTCGGCGTGATATTTCATCTCAAAGCAAATGTTAAATTCATGGGCAAAGCTGAGTTGTTTCGCAATCCGTTTGGCTGGTTCTTTTACTGGTGCGGCGGCGTTCCAGTTGACCGTAAAAAGTCTCAAGGCTTGGTGGAGCAAATGGTGGATGTGTGCGAAAAATCAGATACTTTCATTTTGACCATTGCTCCTGAAGGCACACGTCATAAAGTTAGTGAATGGAAGATGGGGTTTTATCACATTGCAAAGAATACAGGGATTCCTGTGGTCATGGCAGTTATAGATGGTGCGAAGAAAACAGTACGAGTTGAACAGGTTTTTCAACTGACCGAAAATATGGAAGAAGATTTAAAAACGATCAAGGGATTTTTTGCGGGCAAGGTGGGGATCAATCCTAAGAAGAAATATATAACTCTCGAAACATAATATTCTTCACGGAGAAAACATGACAGCTTTAACAAAACAGCTTGCTCCAACTCCTCCCATGGGCTGGAATTCATGGAATACATTTGGACATAACATTAGTGAAACTGTCGTCCGCGAGACAGCGGATGCACTCATCTCAACGGGACTCAAAGATTGCGGCTATAACCATATTGTGCTCGATGATTGCTGGTCGGTTAAAGATGGACGCGATAAAAATGGTGATCTCATCGCTGACCCTGAGAAATTCCCAAACGGAATGAAAGCGCTGGCAGATTATGTTCATAACAAAGGATTCAAAATTGGAATCTATTCTGATGCGGCAGAAAAAACTTGCGGAGGTTATCCTGGAAGTTTGGGTTTTGAAGAACAGGATGCGAATCTCTGGGCGTCATGGGGAATTGATTTTCTTAAATATGATTACTGCAATGCGCCATTATACGATCAAGCCGAAGCTATTAAAAGATATACACGCATGGGCGAAGCACTTCGTAAAACGAAGCGTGATTTTCTTTTTTCATTATGTGAATGGGGAAATCAAAGTCCGCATTTGTGGGCGCGAAATATTGGTGGTCACATGTGGCGCGTTTCGGGTGATGTCTTCGATAGTTGGATCAACATTTGGATGAAGGATTGGAAAAGTTATGGCATCGGCATAGATGTTTCCATTGATATTGCAAATGACTTGCATTCCTATGGTGGGCCAAACGGTTGGAATGATCTGGATATGCTTGTTGTTGGTCTCAAAGGCAAAGGTCAAATTTCGGGCGGCGGCATGTCGTTCCTCGAATATCAAACGCACATGTCCATGTGGGTCATGGCTTGTTCCCCGTTGATGATCGGATGTGATGTCCGCAAAATGGAAGCAGATACTGCGTCTCTTTTGATGAACCGCGAAGTATTGGATATCAATCAAGACTCGCTTGGGATTCCTGCAAGCAGAGTCAAACAAATTGGCACATGCGATATCTGGACAAAACGCCTCGCTGACTCATCCATAGCTGTTTCTGTTACGAATCGCGGTTCACGTGGCGAAGACATTTCTCTCAAAGCCCGCGATATTGGTTTGCTCGAAACTCCCAAGCTCGCCCGCAACTTATGGACTCAAGAAGACATCGCAGATTTCAAAGTGGAACTGCCTTTGCGTGTTGAACCGCATGAAACGATATTGTTGAAAATTAATTAATGTCGTTGCGAGGAGGGTGCTTTTCCCGACGACACTTGCGCCGTACGCCAGTGCGGTGAGCAATCTCCAACTCAATAGGAGATTGCTTCGGGCTAAGAGCACACCTGCCCTGGCGGGCGGTGCCAGGGAGAACGCCCTCGCAAAGACATGATTAAACCCTTGACTTAGAGCACACTCTAAGATGTAAACTAGGGATATGGATATCCAAAAAGAAAAACTCACTATTCAAGAAGCTGCCAATGCAACAGGGTTAAGTGCACATACCCTGCGTTATTATGAACGCATCGGTCTGATTCACCCCATCAATCGCGAGGAGAACACGCGCCGCTGTTACACAGTGGACGATGTTGGTTGGATCGATTTTCTGCTCAAGCTGCGTGCCACTGGTATGTCTATTAAAGATATGCAACGGTATGCAAAACTTCAACGTCAGGGAGATAAAACTCTGCCCCAACGCGTGGAGATGTTGAAGTCATTGCGAGATAAAGTTGAGTTACACATTAACGAAATGAATCAGCATCTGAACTTAATTCACTACAAGATAGATTACTACTCAAAAGTCCTCGAAGAACAAACGTTAGAAAAAGCATAAGGAGAAATGATGTCCACAATAAAAACAATGCAACGAACATTGGGAAGGTCAAATATTCAAGTCAGTGCGTTGGGGCTAGGATGTTGGGCAATCGGTGGTCCGTGGTTTTGGCTGGATGGTCAGGGTGGTTGGGGTGATATTGATGATAACGAGTCCATTCGTGCGATTCATTCTGCGCTGGAGCATGGGATTAACTTTTTTGATACCGCCGCAAATTATGGTACGGGTCACAGCGAAAGAATATTAGGTCAAGCTTTAAAAGGTAAACGAGATAAAGCTGTGATCGCTACAAAGTTTGGTTTCGTTGTAAATGAAGCAGAAAAGCGCGTTTCGCTGCGTGAAGATGATCATCTCAAATATGTTCGCGGAGAAGTTGAAGATAGTTTGAAACGTTTGAATATTAACGTGATTGATTTGTATCAACTACATGTTTGGGATTACGCCACTGAGAAAGTTCCTGCCATGGTGGATTTATTAGAATCGCTCGTTAGCGAAGGAAAGATTCGTTACTACGGCTGGAGCACAGATCGAGTTGATGCCGCACGCCTCTTTGCAGACGGGAAGTATTGTGCCACTATTCAGCATGACCTAAACGTTGTGATGGATGCTCCAGAAATGCTGGCGTTATGTGAAGAATTAAATCTTGCCAGCGTGAATCGCAGTCCGTTGGCACGCGGCGCATTAAGTGGAAAATATTCCAAGAATCCAACCTTCCCACAGAATGATGTTCGTAACGATAAATGGTCTATAGAACGTTTCTTCGTTCCTACACTTGACCAACTGGATTCAATCCGTGAAATCTTAACCAGCAATGGCAGGACTCTTGTACAAGGCGCATTGGCATGGATCTGGGCGAGAAACGAAAAGACAGTTCCAATCCCTGGCTTCAAGACCGTGGCTCAAGTGGAAGAGAATGCCAAGGCGATGCAATTTGGTCCATTGACAGTTGAGCAGATGAAAGAGATCGATTCGCTGTTGGGAAGATAAATTATTGTCATTGAGTGTAGGGGCGACCCGTCCAGCAAGATAAGATATTGTGTTGAACCCTGACGGGTCGCCCCTACAAGTTGTTACAAGGAGAATAAAATGAAACTACGTCCATTTGGAAATACAGGCATGAACGTCTCTGAGGTTGGGCTGGGAGCGTGGCAGTTGGCGAATCCTGATTGGGGAGTCGACGATAAAAATGAAGCGTTGAAGATCGTGCAAAAGTCGCTTGAGGCTGGATGCAATTTCTTCGACACAGCGCCAGGCTACGGCGGAGGAAGAAGCGAGGAATTACTTGGTCAGGGATTAAAGTCTGTGCGTAAAGATGTCATCATCTGCACCAAGTTCAGTTATTACAATGAAAATCATGAAGGCGAATGGAAAGCAAAGCATGTGCGCCCTGTGTTGGAAGGAAGTTTCAAACGTTTGCAAACCGATTACATGGATATTTTGTTGTTGCACAATCCGCCACGCGAGTTGATGGATGGGAATGCATCTGCGGAGTTATACGCGGAGTTGGAGAAGCTCAAGAGCGAGGGCAAGATCCGCGAGTATGGCGTTTCGCTCGATTGGCGCGTTGAATTGGAAAATGTGTTGGATACGACGAAGAGCAAAGCCGCGGAGGTGTTCTTCAACGCGTTGTATCAGGAAGTGGCACCTGCTTTTGCAAAGGCGCAGGAACAAGGCATGGGACTGATCGTCAAAGTGCCATTGGATTCGGGTTGGCTTTCGGGGCGTTATCGCGGCAAACAAAAATTTGACGATGTGCGCAGTCGCTGGTCACCTGAAGTATTAGCGCGTCGAAATGATTTGGTTGAAAAATTCGCGGCACTCGTTCCAGAAGGTACATCAATGATTCATGCTGCGCTTCAATTCGTGCTGGCATATCCACAAGTTTCAACGGTCATTCCAGGTGCGAAGACTGTGGAACAAGTATTGGATAATTTTGCCGCAGCAGATAAACAATTGAGCAAGGAAACTGTCCAAGCGATGAGAGATTTATGGACAAAGGAAATCGAGAGCGATCCACTGCCGTGGTAAAAAGAAGAACCGTCATCGAGAGATGGCGGTTTTGTTTTTATTAAATATGTCGTTGATTTCGGAGAAGATTGGGGCTATACTATTATGAAGTTAGATTATGAATAATAACTCAACATTAAACACCAGCACTTCATAACGAGGCAAATATGTCTGATCGCGTAATCGGTACGGTTAAATGGTTCAATGGCACAAAAGGCTTTGGCTTCATCGAGCGTGAAGGTGGCCCCGATGTCTTCGTCCATTTCTCTGCCATCAAAGGTGATGGCTTCAAGAACTTACAGGAAGGCCAGAGGGTAGAATTCACTATCGAAAAAGGTGCTAAAGGGCTTCAAGCTGTGGCTGTAACTATACTTGCAGGGCTCGCAGGCGACTCAACAACCGACGCTCCTCTTCCTGGAGAGTGAAAAATAAGTGCTCTTATTTTGTTAGCAAATTAATTTATTTATTACATTTCGGGAGATAGGCCTTGTTTGGAGAACTTCCTAAACTACTAGATCGCAAATTCGCGCTAGGCTATTTCTTGCCAGGCGCTACTTTCATAACAGCAACGATTTTTCTTTTCAGTAAACTTAATCTATACGCCGATATAATCAACCAAATACAAAAAGATCTCTTGGTTGGCACTACAACTATAGGCCTTTTGTCTTGGCTATGCGGAATATTCTTGTTGGGTACGAATCGAAGCATAATTCGTTTAGCGGAAGGGTATGGAAAATATAATCCACTAAAGCTTTTATTACGGGTTGAAAAACGAAGATATGAACGGGCAAAAAAAGAAATTGTTATCCTAGATGAGATTTATAAAGAGACATTGAAAAAACAAGGAGTCTTCCCTGCTACACTTCGATTAAAAAGAAATCATCTTATGGAAGAAATTGTAGTTGGATTTCCAGATAAGCCAGAATTGATTTTACCTACCTCATTTGGCAATACTATACGAGCCTTTGAAGTATATCCTCGTGTTATTTATGGTATTGAAGCAATTCAAGGTTGGAATCGTTTAGTAGCAATCATCCCAAAAGACTTTCTTGAACTTATAGACGACGCAAAATCCCAATTGGATTTCTGGATAAATCTGGGGTTTTTAAGTATTGTTTTTCTGGCAGAGTATGTGGGATTAATAATTGTTACTGGCCAAAAAGAAACACTGTGGTTACCAGCAATAACTATAACCGTAATTATGATCGCAAATTCCAGAGCTAAGAGTTCTGCTATTCAATGGGGCGAATTAATAAAATCATCTTTTGATGTTTTTCTACCAAAGCTTCTAAAAGAGTTGGCAATAGACGAAACATCGGCGGATCAGCGCGAGATATGGACAAAGTTTAGTCAAAGAATTATATACAGAATACCTTTGACGAATCCTGAAACAAAGACACCAATTCGGGATCATAAAAAAAACAAGAAGATTACAAAAAAACAATAAAGATCTAAACCTTAGCATAAGACAAGAAATTTATGTCATAAATAGTTCAGAAAAATTATGTCTGCAAAAGCAGCGAGTAATGCTTTACTCCCAATCTTTGCTCGCCTATGTATTTGCTGCGGAGACTAGGCGAGAGAACACGTTGTTGCTTTCAAGAAAATAGAAAAATCAGACAATACGATTTAATCTAATTCTTTTCTTACTTAAAAGAATTGGTATCCAATAAGCGGTCTGTGGTGAAAAAATAAATTTCAAGGCACTACTAATGGTTCGCCTATTAATTTCCTTCACAAATTGGGTTCGCGCCTTATGAAAGCCAGATGGGATTTCCATTTTCCATTTTGCCCAAAGAACAAGGTTTTTCGATAAGGGAAAACTTACTTCGGATTTTTCGTTACCGATCCCAAATGATTCAAAATAAAAAAGAGGGTTATCACTGGTAACGAAGGGTTGATTACTATCGCTTTCTAAAAAGCGCCATTCCATATTAGCTAGTATTTGAACAGGTGGTCGATCAATGCCCACAGGAATATTTTTTAGCCACATTCCTTTTATAAACTCATCAACTTTGTTTGTCCTAATATCATGCAGTTGTTTGATACGTTGATTGACTAAATATGCTTTATCTGGATACTTTTCAGCCAACTGTTGCAGTTGCTTCTCAACATCAGAAAAGGTCTTATCCATGATTTTAGGTGATTTTTCAATAACCCAACCTAAGTGTTTTGGAACTCGTAGCCACATAGAAAACATATAACGTGAAAATTCAAGTTTTTCATCCTCTGAAATAAGTTCGAAATTCCTTAGTTTTTGCAAAATTGGGTTCGCGGATTTCTCAATATCATTGGCCAAAGCTATCTCTAATTCATCAGGGTACAGGCCTTTCTCATTTCCAATATTTTTAATTTGAGTACGAAAAGGTTCTATTGTTCCCTTTTGATAAACAAACATCATTTCAGAATCGGAAACTTCTGTAAACCCTTTTAGATAAAACTTGGGGACATAATGATTATGAATTTTTGGCATTTTATTCTTTCAAGAAAAAATCTCCACCTTCCAACACTCCATCCTTAATCACTTGCACCGACTCTGACCTCACCAACTCATCCAACTCAAATGACTTCAACCTCGTCTGCGTCGTGCGGACAGATGGCTCAAGAAATTCTCCAAATGGCAATGACGTTCTAAATAATTGATAATACAAAAATCTTCTGGCATTGCGCTTGAATCCAGCAGGGACATCAATCTTCTCTGCCGCTAAAAATTCTTCCATCTTTTTTCTTACATCTTCAATCGTCTGCGGAAAAAATACAGTGGGATATTGAGTGAATCTCGCCTTGCCCGCGCACAACACCGCCATGCCCATGATCGAAGCCTCCAAGCCAATCGTTGAGTTATAGACCATCACGAATTTTGATTTCAAAATCAACTCATACGAACTAAGCGTTTCATTTGGGGCAATATAAATCACATTTGGTAAGTCTGTTAAGTGATTTGACTCAATCCATCCACCCACTGTCTCACGGCTAGCTTTGCGAACACGTAACTCATCTGGATGAGCGCGAATCACAAATAAAGTTTCAGGATGTTCTTTGATGACTTCCAGAACCAAATCCAGCCAATCGAACATATCGTCAAACACAGCATTCGCATGTGGTTGACTGGTATCAAAAATAACATTCGTAAAGACAGGCACGATTTGTTTGAATCCGCTTGCCTTTTGCAAAAAGGATTCGTCGAGCCCTTTCATGTCCGCCCAAAATTTGATGCCCGCCATGGTAAAGTCACCCTGAAAGCGCTTGGCAAGATAATCATCTAGTTTTTTATTTTGCTCTTCGTTCATTTCAAAATCATCAGGGATGTGAATTGGATAAGCCGTCGCTTCGCCATCGGTGAAATATGCGGATGCAGGCTGCAGTCCGACCTCATGAGTGACGACTCGAATTCCACGCTTTTGTGCGATGTAACGCGCAGTCGCTTCGGGGAAAAATTGTCCGTTGAAAACGATTACTGCACGCGGATTAGTTTCATCCAAGAATTTTGAAAACTTTTGAGCAACATTCCAAGCAGAGAGAATATATTCACGTAAAAGATAGCGCGTATTTTCGTCGTCGTTCAGGTGGTGGATGCGTAAAATCCACCGCAAACCAGGCAAACACAATTTACCTAATGGAATGCCTAGCCACTCAAAGGTCATCAGCTGTTGTAAAGAAAAGTTTTCAATAGCTTCTTTTAATTGTGGATCGCTTTGAAAATCAAACCAATTCACACGAGATGTAGTAGCGACTTCAGTCGCTTTTTTGCCAAGACGACTGAAGTCGTCACTACGTACACCAGCATATAAAGTTTTCGATTGATGGACACATGATTTGCACGGCATCTCTTTATGCGGGTTATCACGATTTGTCCCCAAGACACATTTGCTCATGCCAGAATTACATGCAAAATATGCAACGGGAATTCCTTGCAATCGAAATGCCCACGATGCCAGCAGATGGAATCCGCTGTTCCAGGAAAGATCGTCAATGCCTGTGGATGCTTTAAAGAAAACGACAGGCTGTCCGCTGGGTTGAGGTTCACTCTTCACAACCTGCTTTGCCATGCTGGCAATCTTTAAATTATTGAGCCTGCGTACAAGTCCGCGTTTGAGGCGTTGGGTGAAAAATTCTCTAATCATTAGGCTTGAATTGCCAACTCACTAAGTTTTTCATAATACGGTTTACATTCCGCAAGCAAAGGCTTCAAAGATTCTGGAAATGGTTCTGACTTTTGCATATACTTTCCAAAGCCTATTGATTCATGTACCGATTTATACCAATACTTCGCCCATGAACCATCTTCAAGGCGCGCGCCAGCTTCCCAACTCAACATTGCTTCTTGAAAGGGAATCCCAATTCGTTCACACAATTCATTCAAAACTTTTCTTGGATTTAATAAAATTTGTTTTGAATCTAGTACAGGCGGGTTCTGTCCGCGCGATTGAAGATCATGCAATAGTTCAACATGTTGTTTATATCCAACATCTTGCAACGTTGGTTTTTCCACATTGACCGCATAACTTGGCAACATGTCGAACGGATCGCGTGTCAGTAAGACATTCACTGTCTGGTCAAGAAAGCCTAGGTCAATATTATGCAAATGATGAGTCATGTGTTTGAAAAAAATCACAGGCTTGTCAAAGTCACCCAAAATCAAATCATGCACAACTTTTTCACCATCATTTTCCATCGTCGCGATCACTTCCTCTGCGCCAGGATGATACACGCGCGCTGGTGTTCTTGAAAGATAATGCGCATACAACGGCTCATCAAAAACTTTGCAGTCATTTCTTTGTGCAAATGAATACATCAACGCAGTAGATATGTTGCGTGGTCCACTCCACAAACAAATTCGTTTAATGCTAGACATGCTTCGCCTCTTTCTCAGCCAAAACTGCTTTGTGGACTTCAGCTTCGTATAATGCTGACAATTTCTCCATCATCGCACCAACCTTGCCATCTCCAATCACTCGCCCATCTATTTTGACGACAGGAGTCAGTCCGCCAAACGTCCCTGTGACAAATGCCTCATCCGCGCCATAGACATCGAACAATGAAAAATTTTTTTGATAACATGGAATGCCATTCTCATTTGACGCTTTGATAATTTTCCCGCGTGTGATTCCATTCATACAATATTGCCCAGTGGACGTCCACACTTCGCCGTCTTTCACCATGAAAAAATTCGTGGCATTACATGTTGATACAAATCCATGAATATCAAGCATGAGTGCTTCGTCCGCACCTGCTTCAATCGCCTGGACTAATGCCATCACTTCATGCAATTTGCTGTGACAATTCAAACGCGGATCGAGATAATCAGGCGAACCACGGCGAATCGTGCTGGTAAATAAAGTCACGCCACGATTTCGAGAGTCAGGGCTGGCTTGTTTATACTCAGGAATAATAACTAAGTTTGGTCCAGTTAATACCAAACGCGGATCTTGTGACGGCGTTTTCTTCGTTCCACGTGTCACCATAAAGCGGACATGCACTCCATCATGCATATCATTAGCTTGCAAAGTTTGCCAGAGTTTATCGGTCAATTCTTCGCGAGTCATTTTCATATCCATGCCAATTGTCGCCGCTGCCTGCCACAGACGATTAAGATGTTCATCCAGAAAAACTAAAACGCCATCATGTAAACGCAATGCTTCCCAAATTCCATCGCCAACGAGATATCCGCTATCAAATACAGATATCTTCGCCTCGTTACGAGGGAACAATTCACCATTTACATAGATCTGAATCTTTTCGTTACGATCATCTTGTACTGCGTTATGGGTTCCGTGGACAGGCATGGCATCCTCTTGTTGTTAAATTATATTTCCGCTATTATACGGTATCAGACCATGAACCGGATTGACCGACTCTTTGCCATCCTACTTACACTTCAAAACAAACGCCGCATACGTGCACAGGATCTGGCAAATCAATTTGAAATCAGCAGACGCACGGTTTATCGAGATATGTCTGCGTTAAATCAAATGGGGGTACCTATTTCCGCCCTGCCGGGGGAAGGTTTTGAATTGGTTGAGGGGTATTACATCCCCCCATTGATGTTTAATGAAAATGAAGCCATTGCACTTTTACTCGCTTCACGCCTCCTCACCCAGCAGACAACAGGCTCGATTACTCCAGGCGCAGAGTCTGCCCTCGCGAAGATCAAAGTTGCATTGCCGGAACAGGTTCGAAGCAAGGCAGAAGTGTTAACAAATATCATTAGCTTTGTTACACCAAAAGCAAAATTCAATCTAGATGATCCACAACTGCTGCTCATCCAAAAAGCAATTCAGGAAAAACGTGTCATTCATCTGCATTATCATGCGTATAAAAAAGAGCAATCGAGCGAACGCGATGTTGAGCCGCATCAACTTTTTTATGCAGAAGGTCTTTGGTATCTTGAAGCATATTGTCGTACCCGAAAGGGGATGAGAGACTTTCGTTTATCGCGTATTGATAAAGCCACACTTCAAAAAGAAACTTTTGGGAAAAAGCGCACAGGAAAAATACAAACCCAGGCAATTTTTGTCATCAAAATCCGTTTTGAACAAAATACCGTACGCTGGGTGCGTGAGCAACAACATTATGGTTATCAAAAAGATGAAAAGCAAACACCTCAAAATGTAACGATGACATATCATGTGAACCACGAATCAGAGATCATTCCATGGATTCTTAGTTGGGGGGCAAGCGCAGAAGTACTTTCGCCAAAAGAGCTTAGAAAAACATTGCGCGAAACCTCTTTAAAAATGACAAACTTGTTGACATAGGGTTGTCACACCTGTTTTGTAAAATAGGGAAAACTTAAACAGGAGATACCTTGAAAATCAACAGTTTTTACCCCGTTCTTCTTACAAACAATGTTGCAGATACAAAGGATTTCTACACAAAGCATTTCCCTTTTGAAGTTACATTTGATGGCGGCTGGTATGTGAGCCTGAAAGTCAGTCAGGGGTTTCCATTTGAACTGGCTTTATTGGAACCGAATCACTCCACCATCCCAATCAATTTCCGCCGCGAACTTAATGGAGGATTGATTCTCAACTTTGAAGTGGAAGACGCTGATAAAGAATATGCCCGTCTCAAAGCCGTTGGTTTACCCATTCATCTTGAAATTCGTTCAGAAGATTTTGGTCAGCGCCACTTTATTACTTCTGACCCAAATGGCATTTTGATTGACATCATTCAAGTCATTCCGCCGTCGGAAGAGTTTATAAAACAATACAGTTAATATAAAATAGTGACAGGCTATCGCCTGTCACTACCAGTCATTATTTTTTTCGTATCCCAGCTGCACCAACAAATCTCCGGCCACATCTTTAAATAATTTTTTATGTTCTTCAAAAAAGTGTTCCTTCCACCCGCCCGTTTTTCCAGCGCGGAAGGTATGACTCTTCTTCGGTTGGATTGCATCAACCAAAACAGCCAATGCAATTGCGCGCGGAATCGGAATCACATACCCTGTCTTTTCTACTTCACTAATCATGGCATTTAATGTATTTTCACGATTATTGATCAATTCTTCAAAGCGGATGCACATCACATTCTTTTGTCGCGAGACATCCAGCCATTGGAATACGCTCTCATAACGTTGTTTCACACTCACCATGTGCAAGCCATCTTTGTCAATGCCCGTGATGGCAACATTCAATCGTGCTCCAAAATCAGGGAGAGACTTATAGTAATTATGCATTCCATGTTCTTCGTGCATATCGGTCGCGAAAAAAACTTGTGAGACGAGCATATCTCTCGGGTCACGATACATGAAATAATTCACGCGCCCAGTTGAGGTTAAGAAAGATACATTTTCTTTGGTTGCATCCACATATCCCCAGCCGATGACTCCGTTTGGAATCGCTTGTAGGTCAACAAGTATTTCTTCTTTCGGCTTTCTTCTTCCATCCTTTTCAATCGTGCGGATTGGCTCTGCATCCACATATTTATACGGCATGATCTTTGTAAAACCATTCAAAATTTGAGTCAACAAATGTGATCCGCTCTTGGGCTTGGAATTACCAAAGATAGGCGGCGCTTCATGAAAAGAAAACCGCTTCCATCGCAAAATGGCTTGAGCGGTTTTTCCATAAGGGCGTAACGTGCGTCGAATGCTTTGAATGATTGGCATAATTTAGTAAGGGCACAGCGGCGCTGTGCCCCTACAAGTATTATTCGTTTACAACACGGCGTAATTTCTTCATCGAACCTTTTTCAGATTCATATACTTTCTTCACACCATCACCAAGCGAAGCCTGCGTAACGCGAATGTACTTTACAAGTGTGGCGAATCCATGCGGCTCTACAGAGGCGGCCTGGTCACTGCCCCACATGGCGCGATCTAATGTGATGTGACGTTCAATGGAAGTAGCGCCCAGCGCTATGGCAACGGCTGAAGGCACAAGACCGACTTCGTGACCTGAATATCCGATCGGATTATTCGGAAATTCCTTGCGAAGTGTTTCTATCATTTTGAGATTCAATTCTTCAGGCTCACATGGATACGTGCTGGTGCAGTGCATGATCACAAGATTATCCACCCCAACTACATCCACTCCGCGCTTGATCTGATCCATGGTAGACATGCCCGACGAAATGATCACTGGCTTACCAGTCTTGCGAACATGTTTCAACAAATTGTGATCAGTTAGTGAAGCGGATGGAACCTTATACGCCGGTGTATCAAACTTTTCCATAAAATCAACAGATGTCTCATCCCACACAGAAACCATCCAATCAATTTTCTTTTCCTTGCAATAACGATCAATCTCGCGGTACTGTTCTTCGTTGAATTCAACTTTATAACGATAATCTAAATATGTGATGTAACCCCAGGGCGTCTCACGCATCTGTTTTTGCAGTTCAACAGGTGTGGAAACATCAGGCGTGCGTTTTTGGAATTTCACCGCATCCGCGCCCGCGTGCACTGCGGCATCAATAATTTTTTTCGCAATATCCAAATCACCATTGTGATTGATACCCACTTCCGCGATCACATACGCAGGGTGTCCATCACCCATCATTCGATTTCCAAATTTAATCTCCCGAGCCATTCTTATTTCTCCTTATTAGATAATTGCTTTAATACGATTTCACATAACTCACGGACCACGCCGTGGCCGCCAGTTTTTGCCAACACAAAATCTGCCGCGCGAATCACTTCAGGATACGCATCCGCAACCGCTACAGACCAGCCCGCGATCTCAAAACATGGGAGGTCATTGAGGTCGTTGCCAACATAGATGACGTGCTCCGCGTTGACGTTTTTCTGTTCAAGGACTTCACGCATCACACGCCCTTTATCCTGCATCCCCACCCCATGAATTGCCGCCACCCCCATCTTTTTCGCACGTGCCTGCACAACTGAATTCGGCTCCGAGGAAAGGATCATGATCTCAACCCCTTTTTCGTTTAAGGTCTTGATGTGCATGCTATCACTGCGCGAAGCAACAACCGATTCTTTTCCATCCTGATCTGTGATGACATGATTATCTGTCACTACACCGTCAAAATCAAAGATGATCAGTTTTATCTGCTCAGGAATAGGACGATGAAGATTGCCAGGTGAGGCCATTTCCAATCCGCTGTAAACCAGAGCCTCATACTTCGCCCAATCTGCAAGTGTATCAATATCCACAGTGTATTTCGGATCGATCACTAATGGATAAATGACATTACCCGTCAATGATTTTTTATGTGTAATCGTTGAAACACGAATGGCATCAATATGACCTGTTTGCCAGTACACAGACGGAAGGATTTGTCGCGGCGCATTATAAGGTTCTTTGATTCCATCCACCTCAAGTAATGGATTCAACGGTTTACTCTCTCCATTAAATCGCCACATCTTGAATGGATTTTGTGCGGCAGGCACAACACCTCGTGCACAATCTGCATCTTTATGTTCAAGCAAAACACGAATGGCATCGTCCACCATGTTAATCGGGCGAATAGGAGAGGTAGGACGCAGCTGCACAATAATATCAGGTCGATAGCCTTCCACATCTTCCAGCCATTTGAGTGCATGTTCAAATACAGGCAGGTCGACTGTTTTATCTTGTGAAAGTTCTACTGGACGCAGAAACGGCGCCTCTGCTCCCCACTCACGGGCAATAGCCGCAATCTCTTCATCATCTGTAGATACAACGATGCGGGTCACCAACTCCGATTGTTTCGCTGCGGCAATG
>JACMLM010000003.1 GCA_014379595.1 Anaerolineales bacterium | reverse complement strand
TTGACTTCATAGTTTGCATGGGAAACATGGCAAGCGGCGGCTCTTTGAATTGAATAATGATCTGCGATTCTTTTTCAGCTAGATGTTTGCCAGAACGCAAGTAGAACGGTACGCCCTTCCAACGCCAGTTGTTGATGAAGAGACGTAATGCAGCGTACGTGGGGGTTGTTGAATTTAGCTTTACTTCAGGTTCGTCGCGATAGCCTTTGTATTGAGCGCGTACAGTATTTATCGAAACCTGTTCGGGCTTCATTGGCTGAATGGCGTTGAGAACTTTAACCTTTTCATTGCGAAGGTGTTGGGCGCTAAAGGATGAGGGCGGTTCCATTCCTACAAGTGTTAAAAGTTGCAAGAGATGGTTTTGAAACATGTCACGCAGAATACCAACACTGTCATAGAAACCTGCACGATGTTCGAGACCAACCTTCTCTGCCACACTGATCTGGACGTGATCAATATAAGTGCGATTCCAAATTGGCTCAAAAATGGTATTGGCAAAACGCGTGAACAAAATATTCTGAACAGTTTCCTTGCCCAGGTAATGATCAATACGATAGATCTGGTTTTCGTTCAGAGCCTTGTGGACCTGTTGATTAAGCTTGACCGCCGAAGCCAGGTCTGTGCCAAATGGTTTTTCGAGCACTACGCGCCGCCAGCCGCCATTTTCTTTGAGTTGTCCCGAAGCATCCAGATTATCGATGATGCTGGGAAAGAGTGTAGGCGGGAGTGCCATATAGAACATGCGATTGGCTTCCCCATTTTCCAGTTTTGAAAGATGATCTGAAAGTTTATTGAAATCGTTTGGCTCTTTATATTTGCCAGCTAAATAATATACGTTGGGGGCGAAGATGCTCCACTCTTCATCTGTAAACTCATACCCTGCATGTTCTTTTAATCCCTTATGCAAATGTTCACGGAATTCTTCATCTGTAAACGCCGTACCGCCAAAGCCGACAATATGAAATTTTTTGGGCGTGCGTCTCTTGCGGAATAGATTAAACAAAGATGGCATTAACTTCCGTTGCGTCAGATCTCCTGATGCTCCGAAAATGATGATCGTGGTCAGCAGGCCGTTATTAATAAGAGTGCCCATATTGTTTTTGCTCCAGACGTGTTTTTAGTGCTTGCTCAATTGCCGTCTTTGACAATTGGAGTGTAGTTATTCTGATTTCTTGATCGAGTGCCCGCCAAATTGATTTCTCAATGCAGCCAGCATGCGTGCGGGATAATTTACTTCGTCACGACTTGCGAAACGCATTTGAAGCGCGAGTGTGATAATCGGTGCGGGCACATCCAAGTCAATTGATTCAAATACTGTCCAGCGGCCTTCGCCAGAATCTGCCACCCAGGGCTTGATATCTTTCAGTTCAGTATCTTCATCTAATGCATTGGCAGCCAGGTCTAACAGCCACGAGCGGACTACGCTTCCGTGCTGCCAAATGTGGGAAATCTGTGCGAGATCCATGCCAAATTCTTCCTTGGCTTTCAAAATCCCAAAGCCTTCAGCAAAGGCTTGCATCATGCCATATTCGATTCCATTGTGGATCATTTTTACATAATGACCTGAACCATGTGGGCCCACTCGTCCCCAGCCTAAATCTTTGGTAGGCGCAAGAGTCTCAAAAATGGGGCGAAGTTTTTCAGTCACTTCAACTTTGCCCCCGATCATTAAGCTGTACCCTTCAGCAAGTCCCCAAATTCCGCCGCTCGTTCCACAGTCCACAAAATCAATGCCTTTGGCTTCAAGCATTGCGGCATGCATGATCGTATCTTTGTAATTCGAGTTGCCGCCATCAATAATGATATCGCCTTTCTTTAATAAGCTAGCGACTTTTTCAATTGTCTCGGTGGTTGTCTTCCCAGAGGGAACCATTACCCAAACGACTCGCGTTTTTTCTTTGAGTTTGCCAATTGCTTCTTCTAAAGAATGTGCGCCTTCTGCACCATTCTTAATAGCGGCTTCCACAGTTTCTGCTGTGCGTGCGTAGCCAACGACGCGATGTCCACCGCGCGATAAGCGAGTGGCCATGTTCAATCCCATTTTTCCTAAACCAACTAATGCTAATTCCATAATGTAAAACTCCTTTGAAATTTATTTTTTAATATTAATTTTTTATCTGACTTGCAGCAGCTTCATCTACAAACCATATTACTTTTCCATCGTGCGGGTTAATGCGCTGAGCAGGATAAAGTTCTGGCTTGTATTCGCCATTTAATACGTTCAATAATGTTTCTGCCTTGCTTTTTCCAGTGACTAGAAAAAAAATATTGTGAGCATCGTTGAAAACATTTTGAGTGAGTGTTACACGATTGGCAGGGCGGTCCTGATAATTTGCGGTGACTGCCAATGTCGGCGAATCCACTTCAACTGGGGAGCCAGGGAATAAAGAAGCTGTATGTCCATCGTCGCCCATGCCCAGCAGCACCAAATCAAATCGCGGCCATTCAAGCGGCGGCTCGGAGAAAACTTTCAACGTGTTGGCAAAGTCTATTGCGGCATCGGCAGGCTTCAGGTCAGATTTGATGCGGTGAATGTTTATGGCATTCACTTTATCCAGAAAAATATTTTTGGCTTGGCCATAGCTATTGCCCGCGTCGTCCACTGGCACGCAGCGTTCATCGCCCCAAAAAAAATGGACTTGTTTCCAATCCACTTTATTTTGAAATTGATTTCCCAACAAATCATAAAGACGCATCGGCGTGTTGCCGCCTGATAGTGCAACCAGAAACCGTCCTCGTTGGGCGATTGCGTGGCTCGCAATCTCAATAAATGCGTTCGCTGCATGATTGCTTAATTCGGCAGTATCTTTAAAGATTTGAAGTTGGTGATTGCTTTTCATCTGATTTGTGATTTTAACCCACCTGGGCTAAAATTCGATGGATTCTTATGACCAAAATTGACCTGAAAAAATTGCAATCGCATCGCACGCGGACCTTCGGCCTGCCTCCCGCCAAAAGGCTTTCATCTCCATCCCAGGCATTGACCTTCGTCAACAAACGCGGCTTCGTTTATTTTTGGCCTATCAAAGGCATTGACTTACCTTCGCTATGGATGGCCGTAGCTGGCGATAGACCAGTAGCCGATAAACATGATGACCCTGGTCATGTCACATGGGGTTGGAAAGATGGCGCACTTGATAAGAAGATATGGTACTACGGAAAAATATTACGCGGCAAAGCCACGATGATCTCTTTGGAGATCGCCCCATATTTTTATGCGCTCTCTGAAAATTATGGTTCACCTGAAGAAGATTATTTAATCGCTTATCATGAAGGACGATTAACACAAGCCTCAAAACAAGTCTACGAAACTTTGCTTGATAACGGCTCATTGAATACTTTGGATTTGCGCAAGCTGGCGAAGCTTTCTAATGCAAAAGATTCTGAATTCAATAAAGCGCTGGAGCAATTACAAAGAGATTTTAAAATATTACCCGTTGGTGTTTCAGATGCAGGTGCGTGGAAGTATTCACATATCTATGAAATTGCCACGCGGCATTTCCCTGACCTTTCCGAGCAGGCGCGAGTTATCAAAGAATCGCAAGCGCGCGCACAATTGCTTGAGCTATATTTTGAAATGGTCGGCGCAGCTCAATTGCGCGACGCGAATAAGTTATTTGGCTGGGGAAATGATGTTATGAAGCGAGCTGTGAATAAGTTGGTGGAGAATGGAATTTTGGCGGCGGCGGAACACCCCAAGTCTGCGGGAGAGTGGGTGGCGCTTAATAAACTGTGTAAATAAACATTTCACTTCTGCCATGCTACGTGCAGACACAATATCTCGACAAGCATATATATTATAGGAAAAGAAAACATCATGGGAAATGATAATAAAAGTCAATCAGATTTCAAGCCCAATTGGCTTTCTGCGATTGGGTTATTAGTAGTGCTTTATCTAATGTACTCCCCAACATTTCTAACTGATTATTTAATGAATGACGAGCGCGAATATGTGGGAAGCACTACCCCGGATACTCTTATTGGTGCGCTTTCCAACTTTTTCTTTCGATCTGGAAGGGGTTTGTTGGGGTTATATCAGAAGTGGGTGTACGATTTTGCGGGTTATGATGCAGCGCGTATTCAATTTATCCGTTTTGTTAATTTTGTGTCGATTGGAATTATTGCGATACTCTTGATGAATTTTTTGAAAAAACGAGTGAAGAATGGGTCGCTTGCTTTTTTCGCAATACTTTTTTTCCTATCTCAGACTACTTTTCAGAGCCTGATGGGATATTCACTTCAACTCATTTCAAGCAGTCAACCTGCGATGTGGTTGAGCCTTCTAGCTTTTTATCTTTATTTTTTTGTGTTTGATCGCATTCATCTTTCTAAATATATACAGGTAGGTATAATCTTTATTGTTTTGATGTTGGCAATGCAATCTACTCAGACATATGCTTTCTTTGCACTGATACCTCTGTCATATCTAGCGCTGACTGATTGGAGTTCTAGAAAGTCCAAGGTTATAAAATTCCTCATAATTTCAATTGCAACATTCATACTATCTACTTTGATTTACAAAATTGGCTTGGATTTCAAATCTGCACAAGGGCTAGAAGGCTATCCACGTGGGGAACAGAGTATTAAGTATATATTTAGCCATCCTTTGGATGTAATTTTATTAGCCATCAACCCTCTTGCTTATTGGAGCATCTTTAAGATGTGGACGTTTCCATTCCCATTACAGAATACTCCTCCTTTAAGTAATTTGATGGAAAGAGTTGCATCTCTTTTAATTATGATGACATGGTTGGGGTTGATTTTTGGTTCGTTATGGGTTGAAATAAAAAATACAGTGGAAGATGAAAGAAGCGAAATCTTTTTTAAATGGTTCTCGGTGGCTTGTTGTTTTGGCTTATCTGCTGCTTTTATTGTTGCAGATTCGCCGACGGTAATTATTGACCATCGGCCACACCTTCTCTTGGTGTTTTCTGGGCTTGTCATATTTATCGGTCTATATGCACTGGAAATACTGGCATCCCAATTTATATCCCTGCGAAGTTTAGGTTTTAATGTTTTCATTGGTTTTCTTGTAGTTATGACTGCCTTTGGTGCACAATCTGCTGTTCTTCGGAATATTGTTAATATCAATATGAAGCAGCTTGATTTCATACGAACAGAATTGCTGGCAAAGAATCCTTCATCCTACGACACTGTTATTGTAGTATTACCAATTGAAAGGCAAGATTGTATTACAGAGCCATGTAATCCATCGTTTGGTGCATATATAAGTAAAAACTGGCATTTAGCATGGCCCGCAGCATATCGATATGCTCTTTCAACACTGGGCATCAATCCGAAAGAAAAAAACATCGTTTTTGTAAACAAGTTTACAGATATTGTTTCTCAGGAAGATGCGGTGATCATTGATTGGAACGTTTACTCATTAACTCAGCAGATGTATTCTGAGCATTTCAAGTAATAATTTTGTTCGGCACTTGGAAGTTTTTTGGATTTGCATCCATTTTCAAAAACGTGCGTATATTGAGATGACATATTATTGGACATGGAGGTTCAAATGACAACTCAACAGCGAGCTTTACGGCGTTCGCGAAATAATCGTATTGTGGGCGGGGTGTGCGGCGGTCTGGCGGAATTTTTTGGTGTAAGTTCTTTTTGGTTCCGCCTGGCTTTTGTGATCGCATTCATTCCCGGCGGTGTGCCGGGTATCATCGTATATTTGATCATGATGATGATCGTGCCAAGCGAATAGTAGGCTAGCCAACTCAACAAACTGCCGAGGTCAAATAACCTCGGCAGTTTGTGTTAATCTCTTGACAGATTTTACTATACAGTGTATATTTACACTGTATAGTAAATAAGGAGATAATATGGTTAGACCTACACTCAAAAAACAAATCTCAAATTTGCAGGAAGCGATTAAGGAAACTGCCTGGGGGCAGATCACTGAGTTTGGTGCACCAGCTTTATCGTTAAGGGCGATCGCGCGTGAGTTAAAGATCACAGCACCAGCCATTTATAACTACTTCCCAGACCGTGATGCACTGGTCACAGCTTTGATCATTGATGCTTACACATCCTTTGGTGATTCGCAGTTGGAAGCCCGTGATTCTGTCTCTGAAAATGATTATGTTGGGCGCTTGAAGGCGATTGGCATTTCCTATCGACAATGGGCGCACACATATCCGCAACGATATGAATTGCTTTTTGGAACACCGATTCCAGGTTATGCAGGCCCGTTGGAAAAAATATTCCCATCTTCTGCGCGTTCAATCAGCGCGCTGTTCAGTACTGTAGAAAGCATTCGTGCGGCAGGCAAATTGAATGTCGATTCGTCACCCAAGGTCAAAGATGAATACAAGTCTCACTATGAAGTATGGGAGAAATATTTCAGTGATGTACATTCACAATCCATGTATGTCGCAATGATGATCTGGGCGCGTGTTCATGGGATTGTTTCATTAGAGATCAAAGGAAATCTACCGCCGTTCGGTAAAAAGGGCGATACCTTATATATGTTCGAACTTGAATCAACTGCCAGACAATTTATCAAGGAGTAAATCATGGCTAAGATATTTAATGGGCGTTTCACCGCCAAAACGGATGAACCATTTGTAGTTTTTCTGATCGGAATGAGAATCAACCAATGGTGGCGTATTGATAAGTGGTTACCTGTTTCATCTGCGATGGGGCCGATGTTACAAACTTTATTTACTCATCCAGAAAAAGGATTTTTGCATGCAGAATTTTTTTGGAACTTTAGCGGACCTTGTTTGATTCAATATTGGCGTTCGTTTGAAGACCTCGAGAACTTCGCCCGCAACCCGTCTGAGCCGCACCTTGGGCCGTGGAAAGAATTTAATCAGGCGATTGGTTCCGATGGCAGCGTTGGCATCTGGCATGAAACATATACAGTAAATGCGGATCAATTCGAATGCGTGTACGGCAACATGCCCAAATTTGGCCTTGCCTCTGCGATGGAACATGTTCAGGCCGTGGGCCGCCGTGAAACGGCCCGCATGAGGCTTGGGTCTAAGAATGCCAATCATCTTGCGATGGAATTACAGGAGAAACAAAATGTCAGTTGATCATGTTGTTTTTGGTACAGGCGCAATTGGACGCGCCATTGCGGGAGAACTTGCCAAGCGTGGAGAATCTGTCCACATGGTGAATCAATCGGGCAAAATGGATGAAATCCCGGCTGGGGTGGAAGTGGTTGCGTCCGATCTTTATGATCAGGCTCAGGTTAAGGAAGTGACGCGCGGTACAAAAGTTGTGTATCAATGCGCCCAGCCAAATTACTTCGAATGGACGGAAAAATTTTCGCCGCTTCAAAAATCCATCATTGATGGGCTGACGGGGAGCGATGCCAAGTTGGTATTGGTTGAAAATTTATATATGTACGGCGATACGAACGGAAAGCCGTTGACAGAAGATATTCCGCATAACGCGCACACGCGCAAAGGTAAGACGCGCAGTGAAATGAGCAAAGCCGCCCTCGCTGCTCATCATGATGGAAAATTGAAGGTGACCATTGGTCGTGGATCAGATTTCTTCGGCCCATGGGGATTGCCGACTGCGGCGATGGGTGAGCGTACTTTTTATCCGCTGTTGCATGGCAAGGCCGCGAATTTGGTGGGAAATATTGATATACCGCATACTCATACCTATATCCCCGATTTTGGAAAAGCATTGGTAGTTCTTGGTGAGCGCAGTGAAGCGGATGGGCAAGCCTGGCATATGCCCAATGATAATCCACGGGTGACTCAGCGAGAGATGGTGAGGATGATCGCGGCCGAGATGGGTGTTGAACCAAAGATGAGCGCCATGGGAAAAACCATGATGCGGATCGGCGGTTTGTTCATCCCAGAAGCAAAAGAGATGGTTGAGATGATGTACGAATTTGAGAAGCCTTTTATTGTGGACTCAAGTAAGTTTGAAAACACATTTGGCATGAAGGCAACATCGATGAAAGAAGCGATCAAAGAAACTGTGGCCTGGTATAAGAGCCACCCTCAAAAGAAATAATAAGAAACAATTGTATGGAAATATTTATAGGAGAAAAATGATAATCAATTCTTTAATGGCAACTCTGCATCACATATTTGCATTCGCAGTGACAGCAACATTAGTCTATGAGTTTGTTGCATTTCGTAAGAACTTAACCGTGGAGGAAGCGCGCCGCATTTTACATGTTGATTCTGCTTATGGAATTTCAGCAGGCTTACTGATCGTTGTTGGTTTGTTGCGTGTTTTCTTTTTTGAAAAAGGCTCTGCTTTTTACTTGAACAGTAACATGTACTGGATCAAGATGGCGTTGTTCATCATAGTTGGCTTGTTGTCAATTTATCCAACAGTTCGTTTTCTTAAATGGCGTACTGCGTTGAAAGAAAACAAAGCACCTGAAATTACAGATGATGAATTCAAACGTATCCGCTTGTTTGTACATCTTGAATTGACTGGTATTGTGCTTATTCTACTTGTCGCCCCAATGATGGCGCGTGGAATTGGAGCATAGCTAACAGATTGCAACTTTTGCAGTAGACTCAGAGAAAAAGTTTATAAGGAGTCATCCATGCTGGAAGTTGCAATTATGCTTGAAGGTCAGAATGGACTCACTTGGCCGCGTTGGCAAAAGATAGTCCGCCTTGTAGAAGAATTAGGTTTTGTTGGTCTATATCGCTCCGACCACTTCACGAATGCGAACTCGCCAGATATAGAGTCGCTTGAGTTATGGGTTTCGCTCACCTGGCTGGCTTGTAACACGAGCCGCATCGAGTTTGGTCCGCTGGTTACACCTTTTTCATTTCGTCATCCAGCGTTTACTGCACGCATGGCCTCAGCAGTAGATGACCTTTCAAATGGCCGTTTAACATTAGGCCTCGGCGGCGGATGGCAGGAACGTGAACATCATCTTTTTGGATTTGATTTGCTCGATGTGCGCGAGCGCTTTGACCGTTTTGAAGAAGGGATGCAAGTGGTTACGCAGTTATTGAAAAGTGACCAGCCTGTCTCATTCAACGGAAAATATTTTCAACTTCGTGAAGCGCCACTTTTGCCTCGGCCACAACGCTCAGGCGGACCTCGAATCCTGATCGGCGGAAATGGGCATAAACGCACTCCGGAGTTTGTCGCCCGTTATGCTGATGAGTGGAACGCAGTTTATTTATCATCAGCTGAATTTAAGAAACTGAATACTCAGCTAGATGACTTACTTATAAAAGAAAAGCGCGCCCCCAAGTCTGTAAGACGCTCAATGATGACAGGTTGCATATTTGGACATAATGATTCTGCACTCAAGCAAAAGATAGAGTCAACGGGCAATACACTTGAACAGTTACAAGCAGATGGAGCTGTCGCAGGAAATGCAAGTCAAGTAAAAGATCAGCTAAATGAACTTGAAGCTCATGGACTTCAACGCGTGATGTTGCAATGGCTGGACTTGGATGATCTGGCTGGGTTGGAAGCTTTGGCGAAGGCTGTACTTTAACGATTGATAACTTTATCCAGATAACTAGAAAACTCATCTCGAAACCTTTCAGATGAAAAGCGAGCCGCATTGATTTGTGCGGCTTCGCTGTTTAATTTTATGCTCTCGAAATGGTGAATAGCCTCGATCAAACTACTTGAGGTTTGCTCCTGAAATAAGATGCCTGTTTCTGCATCTTGAACAATTTCCGCTGCGCCGCCTTTATGATATGCAATCACAGGACACCCTGCAGCTTGGGCTTCAACCATGGCAATTCCAAAATCTTCCACAGCCATGTAGACGAATCCCTTTGTTCGGTTCATTAAATCAGTAACTACAGAATCAGGTTGATACCCCAATAACTTTATATTTTCTTTTGCCAATTTTTGCAAATGAGACATTTCAGGGCCATCGCCAACTATGATGAGCGGAAGTTTTAATTCGTTGAATGCTTTAATGATCTCAGTTGTCATTTTGTATGGCACGAGCCTTGCAACGAAGAGATAATAATCGTCTCGTTCTTTTGCAGGGGAGAATCGTTTCACATCCACTGGAGGGTAAATAACATGGGAATCACGATCCCATGCTTGCTTTATTTTCTGCGCTGTCCAGTGTGAGATGGCGAGCAGGTGATCTGCCCGAGATGCTGATTCTTTGTCCCAACGGCGGAGCAGGCTCAAGGCTAGGCGCGCAGCGGAGCCGATGATGGGTTTATCCAGGTGATGTAGATGCAGATAATCATCTTGTAGATGCCAGGCATATCTCATGGGTGTGCAAACGCAGGAAATATGGATTTGATTTTTGTGAGTTTTGATTCCGTGAGCAACTGCATGTGAAATGGAAATGACAACATCATATTGGCTCACATCCAGAGATTCGATTGCAATTGGCATGAGAGGTAAAAGTCCGCGGTAGAGATTCGAAACTTTTGGAATATGCTGCAGGAAGGATGTTTTTACACTCCGTCCGTGAAGAGGTGTGTTAATAAGATTTTGCTTATTATAAATAAGCGCATGCAATTCAGCTTGTGGATATATTTTTAGTATTTCAGTGAGTAATCTTTCTGACCCACCATATGTATTGAGCCATTCGTGGACAATTGCAATGGAATTTGGCATAAGAAGAAACATTATAATTGCGACTTCTTCTTTTATGATGAAACGATCTTTGATTTTACTTGCGCGACTTTCTTTTGCGGTGACAATTATTCTTATTCCTGTTCATTGGCGGGAAACACTATTATCACGACCCAACCCGCCTGTATATGGGGATTACACAGATTTTTTACTCTTTGCATCGGATATTGCCATGCTGGCTGTATTAATCTTCTGGATACTGTCTTTTCTCGTTGAACCTAGAAAAATTTCTTTTGGCCCTGCTCATATTTGGATTCCCTTACTTGGACTAACTCTTGCAGGGTGGCTTTCTCTGATTAACAGCTGGGATGTGCCGCTAACAGCCTATCATGCGCTGCGATTTAGTATATTGTTTTTATTTTTCCTGTTCATTATCAACGAGATTCATTCACCAGAGTGGGTGGTAGTTCCTGCTGCTGTTCAAGTTTTGATTCAATCTACCTTTGCAATTGGACAGTCCTTATTGCAAGATGATTTGGGATTTCAAGCCATCGGTGAATATGACCTTGATCCGCTTCGCCAAGGAACGAGTGTTCTTACCGCTGGCGGCGGTCGTTTTTTGCGCGCATATGGTCTCAGTGCTCATCCAAATATTTTAGGTGGATGTCTGGCAGTTGGATTATTAATCCTTTTAGCTGGCTTTATTTATTCACACCGTTCGCAGATTTATGATATTGCCCTTGTGATTGTGATCGGATTGGGAAGTATTGCACTCATGTTAACTTTCTCCCGTTCAGCTTGGCTTGCATTTATAGCTGGAAGTCTTTTGATTGTGGGTGTAGAAGTTTCTAAACGCAATACCAAGACATTAAAACGCATCATGATTCTCGGACTAATCTGTATATTAGGTTTAACGCCTTTCCTTATCCATGACTTGCCCTATCTTAGTTCTCGTTTAAACACAGGTAATTCGTTTTCAAACAATCAAATTGAGCAAGGATCGCTTATTGAACGTGTTTATCTGTTCGAGGCAGCTTTATATATTTTCGTTGATAATATGCCAGTAGGTATAGGACTTGGTGTTTCGGTGACAGCACTAAGAGAAGCATATCCATTGCTTTCTATACGCTATGAACCGCCACACTTTACACTAGTAGCATCGGCTCTAGAGACAGGGGTTATTGGAGCAGCCTTCTACTTTGGATTAATGCTTTTTCCTTTTGTCTTTTTCATTTGGCAACGCCAACGTATTTTTCAAATACCTGCATCAATTGCTGCATTCTCAGTTATGCTGGCTCTGATGGTAATTGGACTTTTTGATCATTACACATGGATGTTGGTACCTGGACGTGCTTTACAATGGCTTGCATGGGGGATATGGTCTGCATCGATTTATTGTCAAAAATCTGGAGCTAGCCAAAATGATGGTCAAGCTTAGGGACAACAACGGCAATATTCCCCAGGACAATTTCGCTAGTTTATTTTCTTTGGGCGGGATGGATGGGTTAGGTATGATTGCTTCTGGATTTTCCCAAACCTGGATCTCATTATTTAGAAATTTAACGAAGACCCAGCCATTTCTTTTTAACTCTGATATATATTCTCTGCGATTGACAAAACCCCAACGGATACCATACTCACCTGAGACTTGCAAAATCGGCGCAATTGCTGGGATTCCTTTTAGTGTCCAAAATGCTGTGTCAATTTGACCAATTCCGCTTTCACGTAATTCAGGTAGGGTGCGTGCTGTGTGATAACTTCCGTCTATTGTTGTGGCTTTGGTGAGCATGTTTAGATATGCGAATTGATCACCAAAGCCAAAGGTGAGATAGCGCCATTGAGAATGATCTGCCTCATTTAGAAAATCAACGATTGGTCGCATGTCAATTGGCTCTGGTTGGGAGGGGAGGAAAAATGGAGTGAACCATGACCCAATTGAGGCGCATATAAAAATGGAAAATGTTACAGCAGAAATAAAATTCCCTCGAAGCGCAGCAGGAAGCGGTTTAAGAGTGACACGGTTCTTTATCCACTTACGAAAATGAATAAACAGAATCCCAAAGAAGAAAGCAAGAATTAAGCTTGCCCAAAAAGCGAAACGGTCATAAGTAAGCCATTCCCAGCTTTTGCCGAAGAGGAGATGCGGGAGAGGGGTTGTACCGCCGAGGCCAAGGATAAATAGAAGGAGGAATGAAAATTGCAAGCCAATAAATTTTCTCGGCCATTTGTAAAAAAGAAATGGAATGATTGCAAGGATGGGAAAATAAAATGGCCAGAAAAAGATCTTCGGAGCAAATGGGTCAGTGAAGAAATTATGACGGGAGAGATGGTCTATGGGTGTTTGTAATTGTTGATTCATGCCCCATCCCCAAAAGGGCCAGATAACGATGATCCCTGCGGGAATTGCGAATAGAAGAAAAATGAAGAGTCTTGATAAAGTTTTCTTCCAATTGTGTGTGTTGAGTTGATAAATAATGACAGCCAGAATAATGAATGGCTGAACGAGCAGAGTGGCATGATGTGCTGCCATTGTGGTGGCAATGATTGAAATTGCTAAAAGAAAATTATATAACCCGCCGTTCTGTAAAAACTTTGCAGTTGCAGCCGCGCCGAATAAAGCAAAAAGGGTTGCGGTAAGGAATGGTAATTGACCAAAGATATGAGCAGTGACATAAATGGGGAGCATAACCGCAGAAGCAAGCGCTGCGTAGGACGATGCAGTTTTCCCTACGAAGATTCTGCTAAATGCATAAATGCCTAGTGGATATAAAGTTGTGACGAGCCATAAGAGGATGGCATAGGCTTTATCAAATCCAACCACGGGTATGAGCAGAGCGATCAGTTGATGAACTAGCGGCGGATAAGAGACAACTTCAAAACCTGTATACCAACGTACGTCCCATAATGAGAACCAATCCTTTGCATAATGGTCAGCAAAGAACATATGGGTATATGCGTCATAACTTAGGCGGTATCGCGCGGTTAGGATAAATAATCCGTGACAGAGAAGCGCAAGCAAAATTGCAAGACGAACTTGGCGCGGAATCATAGTCGTAATAGTGGTATGGAATCTATTTTCGATTTTTATGTTTTTCAAATGCTCGATTGAAGGCTTCCATATAATGATGGCTGATTGCAGTTGGGCGTGCCCGTTGAATTGAGTTGAAATTATGTTTTGCTTGTGATTTTCTCAGGTCAGGAGAGCTGATCAAAGTGCGCATGGAATTTTGCAGACTTTCAATATTCCCGCTTTCAAAAAATTGAAACTGCAGATTGTTCTCTCGGGCAAGCCTTTTATTTTCATTTAGGTCTGAAGCCACTACAGCACGTCCCCAGGTTGCGGCTTGATATAAAACACTGGAAGAACCAGTAGATGCGGTGTATGGCAAGACCACAACTTGTGCGCGACGAAAAAGCTGTATCACGTTTTCTTCTGCTACTTGTCCAAGCCATTGAATATTGTGTGTGCTGTTAAAATTAACCTTCAAATCACTTGCATAATTGGGGAAGCGTGTGTGCTCTGCGCCTGCAATTGTTAATTTTATTTTTGGAAATTCCACCCTTAAATTTTCAAATGCCTTTAGTAAAATTTCCAGCCCCTTGAACGGAGCTAATGTTGTGAAGAATAAAAATTCTTGTGATGCTTCTTCTTCGAGCAACTCAGGTTCGTGATATGCTCCAATTGGAATGTGCATACAATCCACGCCGCGAGATGATAACCAGTCTGCGTAATGACGCATTGTGAGACAAACAACATCTGACTGTGAAGCAAGCTTGGTCAAAAGATGTGCTCCCATTGGGGCGAGTATCCCACCTGGCGCATTTAACGCGTGCAAATCCGCAAGTGCAACCAGTTCATGCAATGTGACAACTGTTGGGTATCCCATGCGCCGCACTAGCATAGGCGTCAACATGCCAGATAAATTTAGTATGGGTGATTTGCCAAAAACACTTGCGCCAAGATTGAACCAAACCAGGTCTGGATTTATTTCCTTTACACGTGCCACAATAGTCTGTGGTGCTTTTAATTGACCTGGCTGCCAGCAATACTCAAGCTTTGTTTTCCCTAAGTGATTAGGATGGCTGGTGGGAGTGGCATTTGCACCTGCAAGCACGGTGATACAAGAGAATTCGTTAGTATTTGCAATTGCGCGTGTAATGTGATACCCGTATTGTCCTATACCAGTAATAGCGGGTGGAAATGGGCTGACGATAACGAGATGCATGGAAAGTGGAATTATTCCATTAATATGCGGATTAGACAACGTTAATTTATATCAGATTTCGTTGACAGATAGATGTGCACAAAGTATAGTTTCTTTCAACATGTCGCTTGAGAATGCCATTCTTGAAACACTGGTCTACTCGGATATATTCGATTATCCACTCACAATCGGTGAGTTGCATCGTTATCTTGTTGCTCCGGCCGAGCAGGATGATGTTTTAAGATGTGTAGCACAAATGAACAAGATTGATTCCCATGACGGTTATTATTTTCTCTCCGGGCGCTATGAAATTGTCCATGTACGAATACAGCGCGAGTCTGCTTCGCGTAAAGTCTATAAACAAGCTATAACTTATGGGCGCATTCTGGGTTCATTGCCATTTGTGCGTATGGTTGCGTTGACAGGCTCGCTGGCCGTGATGAATCTCTCCAGTGCTGCAGATATAGATTATATGCTCGTAACTCAAACGGGCCGCTTGTGGACAGCGCGTGCATTTGC
This sequence comes from Anaerolineales bacterium, assembly GCA_014379595.1. Classification (GTDB taxonomy): domain Bacteria; phylum Chloroflexota; class Anaerolineae; order Anaerolineales; family Villigracilaceae; genus Villigracilis. Next base: position 69,096 of record JACMLM010000003.1, on the reverse strand, counting down.
CGTTACCTTTGCGCGCATGATGCGACCATTTGGACATACGATCTGTGTAAATTTGCTGGTTTCTGAAAAGGTATTGACCTGGCCTCAACAAGATTTGTACCCTGCACGTGAAATATGCCAAATGATCCCGATTACAGGAATAGATGTATATCAACGATTGCGGGCTGCCAACTTGTGGACGAAAACCATTTTGCCAAACTCTGGAATGTCTGCGCCAAATTTGTTAGAAGTTCCATCAAGGAATCAGCCGAATCAAATTCAACGTCTGCTTGAATCGCCACTTAGCGGCAAACATGGTGACCGCCTGGAAGAGTGGACGCGAAAATATCAAATGCAGCGAACCGCTCGCAGGTTTGGCATTGGCAGCGAAACCAATTTCACTGAAGATGTATGTCAGGCTAACTTTCATAACCATCGTAAATTAACAGACGAATTCTATAATGCGAGATTGGCCTCGCTCGGACTTGTTGAACATGCGCGAGAGATGGCAGAAATATAATGAACTTGATATCTCCTCGAGTGATGTTAAATCTGGCTGGTGATCGGATACATGCGCTGCCGTTAGCTATTGTTTACTTAACGGATCGGTGTAATTCACGTTGTGTGATGTGCGATTACTGGCAGTATGGTCAAACATTTCTTTCGCTGGATCATGCCCATCAGTTAACCAAACAATTCGACAGTTTAGATACAAGATGGGTTTTATTATCTGGTGGCGAGCCGCTGCTTCATCCTGAATGGGTTGATGTTGCTAAAGTTTTATCTGGTGGTAGCAGACAACTCTGGTTGTTGACCGCAGGTTTGGCTTTGAAGAAACAAGCTCAAAAAGTAGCTGATCTATGTCAGAACGTAACGGTCTCTCTGGATGGAGCAACATCAAAGACCTACCATTCCATTCGGGGCGTGGATGCTTTTGATGAAGTGTGTGCAGGCATACGAGCTGTAGTGGAGAGGGGAAAACATGTTTCTATAAGATGTACAGTTCAGAGGCAAAACTATCGAGAGTTGCCGTCTCTTGTTGAATTAGCTCATGAGTTGGGCGTTCGCCAAATTTCATTTCTCGCCATTGATACTCTTACGCATGTCGCTTTTGCACACAAGGAGGAAGTTCAGAAGAATCTCAGTCTTGGTCTAGATGATCTTCCTATCTTTGATCAGGTTCTGCTTGATATGACCGAACGATTCGCCGATGACTTTGAATCTGGTTTTATTGCTGAGTCACCTGCAAAGCTGCGCCGGTTAAGAAAATACTTCTCAGCCATGCATAACATGGATGCTTTTCCTGTGGTGCGTTGTAATGCTCCACGCTTTTCTGCAGTCTTTACTGCAGATGGAAACATACAGCCGTGTTACTTCATTTCACATAATGAAAGCCAGCTAGGCCTTAATCATCCAAAACAATTGGAACTTCGCCATAATATTCGAACTGGTCAGCGCAGCGAATGTAAGACTTGCGTGTGTTCGATGTATCGAGGGATTCGTTCCATGGCTTTTGCCAGCTGATATCATTCCATGACCGATATTCTTTTTGGACAATCCTACTATCTGCGTTTCGATCCCAAGCTTTGGGATGCGATGATGCCTTATCCGCCGTTGGGTACACTGTATGCTGCCAGTTATGTCCGCGGGAAGGGCTATAAGGTTGCATTATTTGACGCAATGCTTGCAGACTCTGAAGAGGATTGGGCGAAATCGCTGGATGAGCATCAACCCAGGTATGCCATTTTATTTGAGGATAACTTCAATTATCTCTCAAAGATGTGTTTGCTCAGAATGCGCGAAGCTGCATTCACGATGATCGAGATGGCGAAACAGCGCGGATGTATTGTCATTTTGTGCGGTGCAGATGCAACTGATCATTATGCCGAATATCTTTCCAACGGCGCGGACTATGTTTTGCTTGGCGAGGGAGAAGAGACACTTGGAGAATTGCTGGATCAACTTTCGGCTAATAAAGATGCGAGTCAGATCATTGGCTTGGCTTCAAAGTTAACGCTTCATCCTTCGCGTCGGCCTGATATTTCCAATTTGGATTCTTTACCCTTCCCGGCATGGGACCTGGTCGATGTTCCGAAATATAAAAAGATTTGGCTTCAACGACATGGTTATTATTCGATGAACATGGTTACAACACGTGGGTGTCCATATCATTGTAATTGGTGCGCCAAGCCAATTTGGGGGCAGCGCTATAACTCACGTTCGCCTGAAAATGTTGCGGCTGAAATGAAATGGTTGAAGGAAAATTTTTCGCCGGACCATATTTGGTTCGCAGATGATATCTTGGGATTGAAACCAAACTGGATCGAAAAATTTGCAGATTTGTTGCATACAAATGATGCGGTGATTCCATTCAAATGTTTACAGCGTGCAGATTTAATCAACGAGAAAACTGCATCTGCTCTTGCAAAAGCAGGATGTAAAACGGTATGGATCGGTGCGGAGTCTGGCTCACAGAAAATTTTGGATGCAATGGATAAGGGTGATAAAGTAGAAGATATTTATCGTGCTTCAGAGCTGTTGCGTAAAAATAGAATTGAAGTTGGTTTCTTTTTGCAATTTGGTTACCCGGGTGAAGCATGGAATGATGTACAAATGACACTCAAAATGGTTCGTGATTGTGCGCCTGATGACATTGGAATATCGGTTTCATATCCTCTACCCGGCACGAAATTTTTCGAGCGCGTAAAAATGCAACTTGGAGAAAAACAAAACTGGATTGATTCAGATGATCTGGCCATGTTATATCGTGGCCCCTTTCCGCAGGAGTTTTACCGAAGTTTGCATGGGAGAGTACATTATGAGTTTAGGTTGAGACGTATGCTCAAAAACTGGGATATCAAAAGACTGATCCGCGCACCTTATTATTTGGCTGGGTTGTGCAAAACAGAATTAATCTTGAGAATTATGTTGTGGAAGAGTTTGTTGTTTGATAATAAGAGTGCAGAGGTGATGTGATGGATATTCTTCTTGCGCATGGATATTATTTATCTGAAGATCCTGCGGAACGAAAGGTCATGAAACCGTATCCCACACTGGGACTTTTATATTTATCCGCTTATCTAAAACGGGCTGGTTTTAATGTTGGCATGTTTGATTCAACGTTTGACACACTCGATTCTTTTATATCTTTAACCGAGCAACAAAAGCCAGCTGTCATTGGACTATATTGCAATATGATGACCAAGTTCAATATTTTGAAAATGATCGCGGCTTCCAAACACATAGGTGCAATTGTTGTGTTAGGTGGGCCTGAGCCGGCAAATTACGCAGAGGAATATCTGACACGCGGTGCAGATGTAATTGTACTGGGCGAAGGCGAATCTACTTTGGAAGAGTTATTGCCCAGCCTTGCCAGACACAAACTCGATAAGCTGGATGTGATCGCTGGAATTGTTTTTCAACGTGATGATGGCGCACTTGTCCGAACCCTTCCACGTGCCCAAATTGCCGATCTTGACAGCTTGCCCGATCCAGACCGTGAAGCGATTGATTTGCAAATGTATATGGATACATGGAAGCAACATCATGGTATGAGCTCAATTTCCCTAATTACGGCAAGAGGATGTCCATATCATTGTGAGTGGTGCAGTCATGCCGTCTATGGGCATACACATCGACGCAGGTCAGTCAATCGAGTGGTGGATGAAGTCGAATTTTTGTTGGGACGTTATCAGCCAGATCAACTCTGGTATGCCGATGACGTCTTCACTATTAAACATTCATGGTTCTTTGAATATGCCGCAGAGCTTAAACGGCGAAATATTCGCATTCCTTTTGAGTGTATTTCCCGTGCTGACCGTTTGAATGAACAAGTAATTCAAACTTTGGCAGATATTGGCTGCTCACGTTTGTGGATCGGGTCAGAATCTGGCTCACAAACAGTTCTGGATAATATGCGCCGCGAAGTGAAAGTTGAACAGGTGCAGGCGATGACACACATGTTACGGAAATATGGCATCCAAACCGGTATGTTCATTATGTTGGGTTATGAAGGCGAAGAAGTTGCGGATATTGAAGCAACCGCCGACCACTTGAAAAAAGCTGCTCCAGATGTGTTTCTAACTACTCTGGCCTACCCAATTAAAGGCACGCCATACTATCAAAAAGTTGAAAACCGTATTCTTGCAAGATCAAGCTGGGATGAACGAAGTGATCGTCAACTTTCTGTAGTAGGGCGGCGCTCTCGCCGTTATTATTCATTTGCCAATCGCTGGCTCGTAAATACAGTCTTGCTTGACCGTGAAAAGAAAGGCACAGCGAATCCACTCAAGGTGATTAAGGCGAAAGTTAACGAAGTGATTGGGCGCGCGGGGATGTGGATGACAAATAACGAACGGGAAGTAAAGTGAAAGCTGCAGCATTTGATTCTCTGGCTGCTGAGTATGACTCGTCCTTTACTAGGACAAGGCTTGGTCGCCAATTACGTGAAATTGTTTGGGAGCAATTCAACGGGAAGATTCTCTCAGGCAAGTATGTTTTAGAACTAAATTGCGGTACTGGAGAAGATGCAATCTGGCTTGCAAAGCAAAGGTGCAAAGTTGTCGCAACTGATATATCTTCAAGCATGATCGATATTGCCTCTTCTAAAGTGGAAGCAAGTGGCCTTGGCGGTATGGTTGATTTTCATTTTCTTGACCTTGCGAAACCTAGCCTTGAATTAAACAACGAAAAATTTGATTATGTCCTGTCTAATTTTGGCGGATTAAATTGTGTGCAAGATTTGAATCCGATTTCATCTTATTTGGCCGATCATGTTAAATCAAGTGGGCAGATTGTTCTTGTACTTATGGGGAAGTGGTGTTTATGGGAGATAATTTGGCATGGTTTACATGGAGATGGTGAAATAGCTTTCCGCCGACTTCGAAAAACGGGCGCAACAGCTAAAATTGGCTCTAATGATTTGCATGTATGGTATCCTGCTGTGCGGGATGTAAAATGTCAATTTGAAAGATTTTTCAAAATAAAAAAGATCACTGGCTTGGGTGTTTTCCTGCCCCCAACGTATCTTGAAAAATTCATTGAGAAGCATCCATCACTATGGTCACTTTTAACCTGGCTTGAACACAAATTTGCCAACCTTTTTCCCTTTAAGTATTTTGCCGACCATTTGATTTTTGAATTTGAACGCTTATAAAGAAATGAGAGCACAGTGAATACTGTTATTTTATATAACCCTTTATCCACTTCACCCGGGAAGCAGCCATTGCCTCTTTCGCTGATGTCGCTTGCAGCAGTTTTAGAAGGCCGTTACAACTGGAGTTTAGTAGACGGAAATGTTATCGCCGACCCAGCAACACATATTATTGAACTTGCGCGAGGTCTGCCCAACCCTTCGAAAAGCTTACTTGCTGTTACAGTGATGCCAGGCCCTCAGTTAACTCAGGCTATTTCTGTTTGTAAACGTGTGCGTGCAGAGGTACCTGACCTGCCTATTTTGTGGGGAGGTTATTTTCCGACACAACATTCAGATGTCATTCTCAAATCTGATTTTGTGGATTATGTGATCCGCTCTCAAGGTGAGCATCCATTTATGGTTTTATTGGATGTGATTCAAAATGGCGGCTCACTCAACTCAGTCCCGAGTTTGGCCTGGAAAGATGATAATAAGATCGTAACCAACCCGTTGGGGAAATCATCTTCACCGGAGACCTTTCCAGATTTTCCATATCATCGCATTAACATGGAAAGTTACATTCATAAAAATTATTTAGGCTCACGCACCACTGCACATTGCTCGTCGTTTGGGTGTCCGTTTTCATGCAACTTTTGTGCGGTTGTGGCTATGTCCAACCGTAAGTGGCTGGCGCAATCACCAGAAAGAATGGAGTCCGTAACAAGACATCTTGTAAATACATATCAGGTTAACGGCCTGCAAATGCACGACATGGATTTCTTTGTTTCTGAAACGCGCACTGCGGAATATTGTGAAAGAATATCTGACCTTGATCTAGGTTGGTGGGCGCTGGGACGAATAGATACGCTGATGCATTACTCAGACTCAACCTGGAAAAAAATGCAGAAATCGGGACTCAAAATGGTATTCATGGGTGCTGAATCTGGTTCTGATGAAACCCTCGAGTTAATGAATAAGGGCGGCAACGCTTCTACAAAGTTAACTTTGGAAATCGTAAAACGAATGAAAGAATACAATATTGTCCCAGAATGTTCTTTTGTATTGGGTAGTCCGCCTGACCCGTTGGGTGATGTACAACGGACGATAGAATTCATTCGCCGCCTGAAACAGATCAATCCTGCAACAGAAATGATTCTCTACATTTACACGCCTGTCCCTTTCGACGGAATTCTTTACGAAGAAGCACAACGGCTTGGCTTTCATTTCCCACAAACACTTGAAGAATGGGCTTCGGATGATTGGAGAAAATTTTCCATGCGACGAGGCGATCACATCCCCTGGGTGGAGGGTGAAGTCCGTCGTCAGGCACGCAACTTTGAGCGCGTTGTGAACGCTTATTATCCAACAGTAACTGATACGCGCCTTTCTGGAATGTATCGCACCGTACTAAAAGCACTGAGTGGCTGGCGTTATCATCTAAAGTTTTATACAGCCCCATATGAATTGCAAGTTGCCCAAAGTCTTATTCATTATCAACGACCTGAAACGACAGGCTTTTAGTTGTCTCTCCAAAAGATACTTAACATTTTTCGTCGTCCTGCCATAGAACTCACTCCTTTGGATGCTTATGCCCTTTGGGCAGATAATTATCCGCCCGAGGCTCACAATAGCTTGATGAAGATTGAAGAGCGGGCAATGATTGATTTATTGCCTGAATTGAAAAATAAAATTGTTCTTGATCTTGCATGTGGAAGCGGACGCTATATTTTAAAAGCAAAGGAACAAGGTGCTTCTGAAGTTTATGGTTTGGATTTTTCCCTTCCGATGTTATCTCGTGCTCGCGATGTTTCGAACCAGCTTGCGCTTGGAAATATGACCGCACTTCCTTTTGAATCAGATTCAATTGACGTGGTTATCTGTGGATTATCCATCGGCCACGTTCGGGACCTCATGCCTATCTACCGCGAAATAAGCCGTGTCTTATCTCCAAACGGAGTCATGGTCTGTTCTGATATTCATCCATTCGGGAAACTTGCTGGATGGAAACGTCAGTTTACTGCATCGAATGGACTCGAATACTCTGTTGAACACCACTTTCATCTTTACAAGGATCATCATATCGCCTGCACTTCAAATCAAATGGTTATTGAAGATGTGCGTGAACCGGTGATCGATGGAAAACATCAATGGGAGGGAGTGCCTGCAATTTTGGCTATTCGGGCACGAAAGACTCTAAATTAAGCTAATGTGGTTTCTGAATCATCCGCGACCCGTTTCATTCATAAATGCTCAAGTTGTTGGTGAGAATGGAATTGTTGCGACCTCCTTGCGCGTGGAAAAAGGAATCATAACGGATTTGGGTGAGTCACCTCGCCAGCAAGATATTCAGGTAAATTTAGACGGGGCCTATATTTTCCCAGGGCTTATCAATGCACATGACCATCTTGAACTTAACCACTATGGGAAAATCAAATTTCGCGAGAACTATACAAATGCGTCATACTGGACGGAAGATGTAAGTTCACACTTAAACAGTGATGCAAATTTGATTAATGGTAAATCAAAACCGTTATCCGATAGATTGTTCATTGGTGGGATAAAGAACCTGCTCTCAGGCGTCACAACAGTAGCGCATCACAATCCCTTTTATCGCGAGCTGCAGAAGAATTTCCCTGTACATGTTGTCCGTGATTATGGCTGGGCACATTCCTTATATTTGCAAGATGGTAAAGCTGGCGCAAATGGCGAAAAGCCCGGAAATGTCCTTAAGAAATATAAATCCACTCCAAAGAACTTTCCATTTATTATCCACCTCGCTGAAGGCATTGACGAATTTGCTCAGCGTGAATTTCAGATTTTGAAAAATTTGGGATGTGTTGGCACAAATATGGTTTTGGTTCATGGCATTGGGCTGAGTGTAGACGATTGGATTAGTTTGACTCAACTGGGCGGTGGATTGATCTGGTGTCCAGCTTCGAATATATTCCTTATCGGTAAGACAATCTCTGCTCGTCAATTTTTAGATTCAGGCTGTGTGGAAAACCTAGCTCTTGGCAGCGACTCAAGATTAACAGGCTCTCGTGATTTATTGGAGGAAATGGAGCAAGCATTAAATATTGGAAATGTTACTGCTAAAGAAGTTTTCTACATGGTCACGAAAAACCCTGCAAAGTTGTTGCGTTTACCCAGTGCAGGTAAATTGTCCGTTGGCCTTCCCGCAGATTTATTGATTATTCCAGCCATGCATAGTGATCCATTTAAAACGTTAAGTGCATGTTCCCGAAAAGATATTTTGCTGGTCACTATAAATGGACAGCCACGTTACGGCTCGTCAGAACTATCAGATGTTTTCAATGTATTTAAAACAAAAACAGCTTCCATTCAAGTGGATGGGACAAACAAACAACTCAGTGAACCATGGGCGAGTCGACTTCAAAAATGCTCAATTTCAGAGGCAGGGGTTATATGTCTGAAAAATTGATACCAAATAAAATAGCCAATCTAGCGTATAGCCATTTAATGCAAAACAGCCTCCTTCTCATTGTATCCAATGTCAGTGCTGCTATATTAAATTTTAGTATTTCTATTTTAGTTGGCAGAGAATTGGGGCAGGCAGGTTTTGGACGTTGGGCTTTCCTGCTTGCTTGGGCGGCTGGACTTACGATGATATGTGAATTTGGTATGAATTCCCTCCTGACTAGAAAAATTTCTAATTCTTCAAATTCTCTTAATGAATTACTGTTTTCGACCTTACTGATCAAGATTTTTTTTGTAACAATTACAGGCTTGGTTTTATGGAGTATGTCACCATATCTAGGGATTGATATTGAAACCTCCCAAGGCTTGCGGTACGTGATTTTTATTGTTTTGAATGGGGTCATGTATAGTTCATTTACAGCGGCATTTAGGTCCCATGGCTTGATGGTGCCCATTGTATTAATAAACATTTCTTCTATTTTGTTTCAACTATTGGGTACTTTCTGGCTTCTTCAAATACAGAGTCAAATATTACCGTTGATTCAATGGGTGACCTTCATTGGCGCTGTCCAGTTGTCATCTGCTTTTCTTTTTTGGTCTTTGCATTTTGGAAGGAGCGGTGGAAGGGTCACAACTTCAATTCCTGTCTGTATTTCCTTGTTAAAGGCATCTGTCCCATTTGCCATCTCAGGGATCATAGGCGCTATTCAAATGCGTTCAAGTGTTATTTTGTTAGGATATATAAAAAATGAAAGCGCAGCTGGTCTGTTCGGATCAGCGTCACGCTTTACAGAAGCGGCTAAACTAATTCCTAACGGAATATTTGACGCTGCTTTTCCTGTCTTTGCAAAGGCTGGAAATGGTATGGAAGGACAAAAGTTATTATTTCGGCAAATAAACAGAGTGATCTTTCTTTATTGTATAGTAGTGGTAATACCTCTATTATTTCTCTCCAGCTACGTTATTAAATGGACATTTGGGCAGGCTTTTTTACCTGCATCACCTATTTTAATATGGTTGGGAATTTCTCTATTTCCAACTTTGAGTAATGCAGTTATTGAGTTATATCTTTATGCCAGTGGAGATGAAAAGTTTGCAACCTGGCTGGGTTTTGTCAACGTTGGTGTTCAGCTATTAGCAAGTTTGCCATTGATGTATTTTTATGGCGCAGTTGGCGCAGTTATCGGAGTATTATTGGGTGAGATTGCAATATGGCTGCCTCTAAAATTACGATTGAGAAGTTTGATGAGTTAAATAACCGCAACTTTATGATTATGTCACTCGTATATCTTCAAAGACTTTTCTTTTTGCCCAAAAGGTAATAAACTAAAATAGAAAACTTCCTCAAAGGAGAATACTTTATGAACAGACAAGGTCGTACACAACTTGCCCTCGGCGTTATTTTAATTTTACTTGGTGCGTGGTTTCTGCTTGATAAAACCATGCCAGCTTTTCACGCGATATTTGAAAAATATACCGAATGGCCGATGAATATGTTTTTGATCGGCGCAGGAATATTCATCGTTGGCCTTGTGCTTGGCCAGCCTGGTTTGTCCGTCCCTGCCGCAGTTGTGGCGGGAATTGGCGGCATCTTTTATTACTTTGAGAATATCGGCAGTTACAATGATTGGTATATGTGGTTTCTGGTGCTGGGGTTTGTTGGCGTTGGCTCCATAGTAGCAGGCCTCCTCGGAGATAACACTGCGCATAATATTAAGCGCGGCCTCAACGCGATGGTTTTTAGCGCCGTATTATTTCTCGTCTTCTCTTCATTCTTCGGGGGCTGGGCGCTGCTTGGTAATTACATCCCCGCGGTCTTGTTGATCCTGCTTGGCTTATGGGTGCTTGGCAGCGGAATCTATCGTTCATTCCGCAAGAGAGAAGAATAGCCATGCGGCGCAATCAATTGGTTTGGGGCGTCATTCTGCTTCTTGTTGGCGGGCTAATGCTTGCTAATGCAATGGGCATTAAACTTCCAAATGGTATGTCGCCTACAGAACTCTTTTGGCCCGCGCTTCTCATATTTGGCGGTCTTTGGGTGTTGATTGGTGTTTTCTTTCAGGGTAAAGGTGAAGTTGAAAATGCGGTTATTGATCTTCAAGGAGCTGCATCTGTAGGCCTCAAACTTAATCACGGTGCTGGTGATTTAAAAATTCATAGCGGCGCGCTTACAAATGAATTCGCGCATGGCTCTTTCTCTGGTGGGTTGGATCACAAAGCCAATCGAAACGGAGACAGGCTTGAGGTCCGCATGAGACCCGTGAAAGATGTGTTTGATTTTCCTTTCTTTGGGCCGCATAATCACATTAATTGGGATGTTTCTCTGAATGCTGAAATTCCAATTGCATTGAAATTAAATTTAGGCGCTAATAAATCTGATCTGGATTTGCGCGATCTAAACATTGCATCTTTAGACTTGGACATGGGCGCAAGCGATACAAAGCTGACGCTGCCATCAAAAGGCCGTTTCCATGCGGACCTCGATCTTGGTGCGGCCTCTTTGGAAATTATCGTCCCTGAGGGACTCTCTGCCCGAATCCATGCCACGATTGGCGCAGTAGATATGCAGATCGATGAGACACGTTTTCCGCGTAATGGCAGGTACTATCAAACATCCGATTATGATACCGCCGCCAATACAGTTGACATGAACATTGATGCAGGTGCTGCTTCGATAAAAATTAAGTAAACTAATATTTGGAGTGCAAGAGCTCGTGTGCCCTGTGGGTGCTCTTGCAAATTCGCCAGCAAGCTGGCTGACTCCAAAGAGTAAACACGAGAGGAATTGATAATGAAACGATTTGATCCGCGAATTGTATTTGGATTTATGCTTTTACTAGGCGGTGTGCTTGCATTGCTGCAGACCATGGGCTACCTCAATAACGCCCCCAACATTTTTTGGGGAGGCTTATTTATTGCTTTGGGTGTGTTATTTCTCTCACTTCTTTTTGGTGGAAATTGGTGGAGCGCATTCCCTAGCTTTACACTACTTGCGCTTGGAGCATTAATTCTGCTTCCTGAATCGCTTGATGATTTTGGTGGCGCTCTTTTCCTCGGTGGCATTGGTCTTTCATTTTGGTATGTTTACCTCACCGGCCGAACCGAAAGATGGTGGGCAGTCATCCCAGCCTGTGTGTTGACAGCGCTTGCTGTAATGATCATTGCATCCCAGCGTTATGAAGATATAGGCGGCGCAATTTTCCTCGGCGGCATCGGGGTTGCATTTTTAATCGTATTCTTCACCAATCGTACTGAAAGATGGTGGGCGTTAATTCCAGCGGGTGTTTTGGCTACGCTAGCAGGCGTTACCATTGCGGCAGAACGGTTTGGTGAATTTCAAACTGCGGGCTTTTTCTTTTTCGGCCTTGCACTTACGTTCCTGCTGGTTGCCTTGTTGACGGGAATGCAATGGGCATACTGGCCCGCGCTTGGGTTGGGCGTGATGGGAGTGCTTGGCATCGCATCGTTGCTGGAAGTTGCAAACTATCTCTGGGCATTCGTTATGATCGGCGCTGGTATTTTTATACTCTTCAGGTATTTCACTCATCGTTCATAAAACCTATTTACACAAGACATCCCCACGAATTCGCGGGGATGTCTTGTGTAAATAGTATCGCATAATTTGCTAAACTAAAATTGGTAATATTTACCGATATCTTTCACTAAAGTTTAGTAGTTTATGATGCAAGCGATAAAAGTGTAATTTTTTGCAGGTACATATCTTCAAAGACTGTAATGACTACTCCTCCCAAACGTTTTTACACCATAATGATCGGCATCGGACTCATCTCGTTTGGGATTCTGTTGTTTATTGTTTTGAATAAGTACTCCGCTTCCGCTCAGGACTTTTCAACTGTTCCTGTTCAAGTAGATTTCCCTGCACCTGACCTGACTTTGCAAGATATTTCAGGCAATATAGTATCTTTGGATGATCATCTCGGAAGTGTTGTTCTGGTTAATTTTTGGGCTACATGGTGCCTTCCATGCACTGAAGAAATGCCAGCCTTGCAAGTCTTTTATGAAAAATATAAAGAGAACGGTTTTGTGTTGATCGCAATTAATCAGAAAGAATCTCTTGAAACTGTTATGCCATTTGTTAAAGAATTTGAGTTAACCTTCCCAATATGGTTGGATAAAGATTATCAATCACAAAGTGAATTTCATACAGTCGGCTTGCCTAGTTCTTATGTGATAGACCGAAATGGACAAGTCCGCTTGATGTGGGCGGGTGCCATCTCAAAAAAGAATCTCGAAAAATATGTATCTGATCTAATTATGGAGTAGACGATGGATGTCATGTTAAATTGGAAAGGCAGAATGTCTTTTGAAGGTGCAGGCAAAACTGGCTTTGTACAAAAAATGGATGCAGATGAATCAGTGGGAGGTAATAATAGCGCCGCAAATCCCATGGAATATCTTGCGCTGGGGCTTGGCGGCTGCACGGGTATGGATGTTATCTCTATTTTACAAAAGAAGAAACAAGCCGTTACAGATTTTCAAGTAAAAGTCCACGCTGAGCGATCACCTGAACACCCAAAGGTATTTACTCATGCGGTGATCGAATATGTTGTGACAGGAAAGAATATACAAGAGGTTGCTGTGGTACGTGCTATTGAACTTTCAGCAGAGAAATATTGCCCTGCCCAGGCAATGTTGAATAATGCTTTTCCAATCCAGATGATTTATAAAATATTCGATGAAGATGGGAAGACATTGATAAAAAATGGCGAGTATATTTTGAAATCAACTAGCGAATACTAAAGATGTTTAGCTAATAAAAAAGCTCAGATATCTGAGCTTTTTTATTTTTATATTTTACGGATATCCCGCGCTGACTGCACTATATGCATTTGAACAATCGCAGGCAATCACAGTGGAGGTGCCTTTTGTAAGCGTCCCAAGATAATCACGGCTGCCATTGTGAGCAACCCATCCACTCATGGTTAGTGGCAGCGCGCTATCAGCAACGATCCACTCGCCATTATATTTTCGCGCAATATGTACATGCGTTCCCGTGGAATGCCCTCCCCGGCAGGATGGATAACCGATCAACTCGCCGGCTTCCAGGTCTGACCCTAGTGGCGCGCGTTGTTCATCGGCAAGGTGAAGGTAAAAGATAACCCAGCCTGTGCGTTCATCGCCGTCTTTGTCAAGATCAAGGGCAATGCCATCAATACCTGAGCGAACAACCAAGCCATCTGCCATGGCTGTGGCAAAATTTTCTACGGCAGCAGTGGCACAGCCAGATTTCTCGGCAGGAGGGGCAAAGTCTACTGCAGATAAAGGCTCGCCAGTTCCCCAGCCTGTGTGTGGCCCACCAGTATAGGTCCACACCTGATCACTAGGAAAGGGAAGCGAAAGCACTGGTTGTTGCAAACTGCCGGGGATGAGAACGAAGGAGTCATTCCATGGGTCGCCGAAAAACTTTTCGTATGTCTGGATAAGGCCTTCAGGTCCGGTTGCGACTGTGTATTCATTTCCTGCAAAAATTCTTGAGTAGTAATATTGAAGCGCAACAGAGGCCGCATTCTGCCATGGGTCTGGCCGAATGAGGATATTGTTAGTATCTTCAAATTCAAGTAGCGTGCCGGCTCGCCAACTATAGTATCCGTTGTTCAATGTGTTGGCTGCAACCACAAGTTGTAGATATGGCGATTCCCAAAAGCGGCGCGTAAACCCTAGTATGTTTTTTCTCGTTGGTATATCGGGTTGAGAGAGTGCGCCGCTTTGATGTTCAAGAATGGCAAGCAAGAGACGCGGATTGATACTGTAATTGACAGCAACATAATCCACCATCTCTGCACCGGAACGCCAATCACCACTGACGTAGACACGATAATTTTTTAGCCAACCGGGTTGAGCTGCAACGAAAGCAGCCGTGTTGAACCCGATACCTGTAGGACTATTAACAAATGCATGATCTGGCAAGATCTGAAATGGACTGGCCCATAATGCCAGATAGTAGATTGGAATCTTCATCGGCATGCCCGGTGGCATGGTGGTTGCATCACGTGGAATCTGTATATTGGCTTGTAAAATCTCATCTACAGTTGTGTTGAAGCGGAGGGCCAATGTGGGAAGTGTATCTCCTGATTGAGCGGTGTAATCTACCAGTTCACCCGGTGTAAACGTTGTGCGTGTTGGCAGCGGCGTTTGAGCAAGTGCTGGAAGCGATACGTTATCCACTTGATTGGAAGTAGGTATCACTAATGCATTTGAAGGTGTACCGCAGGATGTAATGAAAATTACAGTCGTTAGAAACGCTGTTGAGATCTTGTGAATTTTTTTTTCTATTTTATTCATCTTCTTCGCGGAATATATTTGACCAAAGCTGGCTGACGAGGTCGGCGGGAATGACTTGATCGCCACGTACAAGCTTGCCTTTATAGGGTGCTTCACCAGCTATAACACGCCAGCCACTCAGGATAAAAGGAATTGGTCCATCCGCAGTAACCCATTCGCCATTATATTTTCTCGTAAAGTGAAGATGTGTTCCCGTTGAGACGCCGCCTTCACAAGACGCATGACCGATGCGGTCGTTCACTTCCAACCATGTACCTAAGGGTACACGATCTTTTGCAGCGACATGCATATAAAGAAGATTCCAACCTGTTTGTTCGTAGCCATCACCATCCAGGTCAACCATCACTGCGCCATTTTCTGAGCGAACCACCAAGCCAGGAGCAGAAGCAACTATCCAGGTAGTAGTAGCAATGCAACCACTTTTGGCTGCGGCTGGAGCAAAATCGATTGCGGCGTATACACTGTGTGAGCGGCCGTAGATATTTGGGTTGATCTGCCCCCAAGCATTATGAGGACCGCCGGTAAAACTCCATTTGACATTGGGTTCAAAAGGCAGGACGAGTGTAGGTTGATTTAACGCTGATGGAAAGATTGGATTAACTGCATCTGCACGCGCCCATGGATCACCAAACATTTCCTCATATATGGCAGGGAAGCCCGAATCAGGATTGATGATCTGTGCCCATTGTGACTGGCTGTGAACCTGCGAAAATAAATACTGAATAGCAACAGTACCGGCATTCAAGCGCGGGTCAAGGCGAAGTGTGGTTCCATCTGAAAATTCGAGGTGAGTGATCGTGCCGGCGCGCCATCCATAATATGCAATCGACATCGTGTTAATGGCCCATACCATTTGCACTGTCATACCTTTGTAGTGGTAATCATTAAATCCCATGGGGAAATCTCTGTGCAATACGTCTACCGGCTGGCCGCGCACCCAACGCCCTTCAAATTCAAGCAGGCCAAGTATCAAGCGTGGGTTGACCGAATTTTCGATAGCCAGGCGTTCAATAGCCTTGCTGCCTGATATTTTCCCGGTAGAGCCGAGATAATCATTGAAAGTGCTTAAATAACCATTTGCCTGTTTTGTATATTCTTCTATGTTGAAGTCCACGGCTGTGCTGGAGAAAATGATCTCTGCATCCGGCATGATCTGAATATTAGGTGTGGTTGGTTCTGTGATGCGATTTGGAATAACAAGTAACGTGCCTGGATCTATTAAAGTTGTTTTGGTCAAATCTGCATCTGAAATTATTTCGGATGCTTCCACCCCAAAACGGTTGGCAACAGCAACAAGCATATCTCCACTTTGAGCATAGTATAAGAAAGGGGCAGAGTCATATGATTGTGTATATGTTGGCACAATGATCGGCGCTGCACCATCCGGTGTAGAAGTGGGTGTATAAAAAGCTTCTGTTTCGATTTGAGGAGGAGTCGTTGAGGTGGGGAAAATGATCGGGTCGTCTTGAACAGCAAACGGGTCGATCGGACTCGGTGATGGGTTTGAGATATCAGCTGTGGGAGTAGGTGGGACGCCCCATATCGAAGGGGAAGATCCGCAGGCTGATAATGTCAGAGATAATGCGGTGAAAAGAATAAGGATACGGTTCATAGGCTGGGCTGATTATATCCGCCTAGATTAAGTTTGGATGAATTAACGAGTTATTTGGTTAAGGTCGTTTACGCTGTCCCACGCCTCAACAAACGGAAAGCCATATTTTTTTAGAAAGCCATCATACTCAGCACCGTCTCCGCTGGACACCCAACCGTCGAGGTTAAAAGGCAAAGGACCATCGGCCGCAACCCATTCGCCATTAAATTTTCTAGCAATATGCAGATGAGTGGCATTTGAAATACCACCTTCACACGATGCATGACCTACATGTTCGCCGGCGAAAAGATATTCGCCCGCTTCGGCGCGTTCTTCTTCTGCTATGTGCATATAAAAAATGACCCAGCCAGTTTGTTCATAGCCATCGTTATCGAGATCCTGGATCACGGCGCCATTTGACGCACGAATGATAGGACCATCGGCCACTGCTGTGACCCAGTACGGACTGGTAAAACAGGTTCCGCTTTCACCGGGTGGAGCAAAATCAAGTGCGGCCCATGCTGAACCTGAATCCCAGCCGCCATGAGGTCCGCCGGTGAAATACCATGTTTCGCCTTCGTTGAATGGAAGAGTGAGATCTGGCTGCGAAATAGAAGGAGACATGAGCGGTTCGATTGCATAATTAAATGGATTACCAAAAAAAACATAGTAAGTGAGCAGCAGACCTGTACCGCTGACATCCTGCTCCCATGTTGGGCGGTCATCTAACTGCGCAAAGAAATATTGCACGGCTGTTGTCCCTGCATTAATGGTTGGGTCAATAGGAACTACTATCCCGTCATTTAATACATAAGTAGAAAGTGCATTCGCTTTCCATAAATAATATCCACGATTGAGTGTATCAGCCGCCCATGTGAGTTGACGATACAAACCATAATGAAACTCATCGAGCAATCCCATCGGATAAGATGTGTTGAATGGTTCCAGGTTTGTTACCCATCCACTTTGGTGTTCAAGTAATGCCAATAATAAACGAGGATTAACTGAATAGTTTCGAGCCACCAAGAGAACAATTTCATTACCAGTTAAGATTTCACCATTCACATCCTGTGTGTAACTGGCAAGATATCCATTTTGGCTTTGGATAAAATCGTTGATATCAAAAAAGACAGTCGCAGGCCCATACACCAATTCCGAGTCAGGGATGACTTTGAAAGAGGTTCCGCTGTCTCCGGGCTCAGGCGCAGGGACGTTTAACATCATTCCTACGTCCAGCAGATTTGCATCTGTTAAATTGTTAGCCTGCATTAATACTTCCACGCTGATTCCATATTTTTGGGCGATGATGCCCAACGTATCTCCTGATTGAACTATATATTGATCCGCATCCTGACGCGGAGTCGGCAATATCCGTTCAGCATCTGGTGTGGGAGTGCTGATAATTTCTTCTAGTGAGGTTGTGGCAGGGGGCGAGATAGTAATAGGTACACGAGTAGGTGTTGCTGGACGTGTAGCCGTTGCAGAGGCCGTAGAGTTTGCGCTGGTTAGTACAGGAACTACAGAAGTGCCTTCTAGAATCGGCAGGAATGGGTCGTAGGATGGCAAAACTACAGGAGTAACCGTTGCAGGGGCGCAAGAGGCGAGTAAGGCAGCGATTACCAGGACGTAAACAGGTAAATAGGAGCGGGTATTTCTTTGAAAAGGCATGGGGGCGATTTTACCAGTAGATATGGGGATAATAGTTTCAAGATTATATACAATAAAAAGCCACTCTAATGAGCGGCTCAGGCATTATATAACTTATGCATAATTCTGTTTTTGAGATAGTTCGCGAAGTGCGCTGATTTCCAGCAGCCCAACTGCTGGAATTACTCCAGGCTGAAGAGTTATTGGTAATCTTTGCGATGTTTAATGCGCTTTTTTGCTTTCCGTTTCGCAGGATGATTACTTTCGTCATTTTCTGTGTTCTGAAATTCAGAAGTTTTTGCTGAACGGACAGAGATAAATGCTATGGTTCCAAGTACGATGACGGCAATCCATAAAGGTGATGTGTACAGGCGGCTTACAAAGATTAGAATGCTGAGAGCAATAGCTGCAACCAGACATATTTTAGCAACTGCCATCTGAAGATCATAGGGGTTTGAGCCTGTTTTGTATTTCCAATTTGGTTGGTTAATCGGAATAGGAACCCTCGGGCCTCTTCCTCCAAGGTTAGTTGGGGGTATATAAAATTCAATTGGTGTTGAGTCTTTATTATCTTTCTTTGCCATATTATCCTCCTGCAATAAACCGATAAATAACTCTCTATATTTTATCCCAGTCTGGCGGCAACTTTGGCAATGACCAGGTTGGGTCAGGCTGCCAATTTACCCAGGAATTGTCAAATGGATTTTCACGCTTTTCAAGCCTATTGAGAACTTCTTTCTTTGCAATTTCAATTTCATCTGCCCATTCAGATAATATTATTCCTGTTTCTATTCCCTTTTGATAATCTTCTATATCCTTCCATTCATAGGAGAAATCTGGGTGAATGACGATATCAAGATCCAAGTCCAATGTGTCTATGCTATTCTGTTGTCGCGTAAACGGCAGTTGAAAGTTTATATAGTAACCAATAAATTTATTGGTTTTATGTTCCCAAAAACCTATTGTTGCATAATATTTTTCTGGCTCAAATATTACTAATAGACGATTGGTATGCCATATATATTTTTCCAGTCTCCAATTATCTTCTTTAAAATCCCAGCGACGTTTCCCGTTATTCTTACCTTTAGCATAATTTTCTTCGAGCATGCAGTTTGTTCCAGGCATAAGAGATAACACTATCTCCTGCGGCGTGTCTTTTACAACAGTTGTTGGTATTGCATGCCAGACTCGTTCTCGGTAAATCCCTCTCCATGCGATCACATCACCGGGTTTCCACATATGGTTTATTCTTCTCCGAATTTCTGTGCATTTTGTAGAATAAGTCTGGGTCAGCCAAAAATGCACTGAGACAGGATTCTGTACAAAGCAATATGGTTCGCCCGCGATATTTCGTGGAAGGGAAATATCGCGGTTCCGTGTCGCGGAAAATCCTTCCACATAGCACTACAAATTTTTTATTTAATTTTGCTTGTGGGTATAATATTTTCTCTTTATCCACGCACAACTTCCGCTATAAACACTTCAAATGGACTGAGCTTGAATTTCGGCTCAAACTGGTCAGGCCGTCTTTGTGCGCTTGAGAAAAGAGTTTTTAGATTTGCATTCTTCATCTCTTTTGTGCGAGAGAAATCCAGCTCGAAAACTTTTTCTGAATAATTCAATATGACCAAAACCGTCTGTTTGTCAGATTGACGCAGGAAAGCAAAATAATCCTTTGATGTTGTTTGTAATGGAATATATTCACCTTCTTTCAGTGAAGGGGATTCTTTGCGGACACGCAATAAATGTTTGTAATAATGTAAAAGCGAGCTTGGATTATTCTCCTGATCGTGAACATTGACACCGTCTTTATAGTTTGGATTGATCGGCAACCACGGAGAAACATCTGCAGGCGAAAAACCAGCATTTGGGTTATTGGACCACTGCATGGGTGTGCGGTTTTTATCGCGTGTCATTTCAGCAGTACGAAGCATAGCTTCTTCGGGATGAACTCCCATGTCTATGACAATCGCATGGTAATACCAGGACCCCATTGTGTCTTTCACCTGCGAAATATCGGTCAGCATGTAATCTGTCATGCCAATCTCTTCGCCGTTATATAGAAAAGGTGTACCTTTCATGGTTAGTACAAGGGCTGCATTCAAACGTGCCAGCTGTGCGTCATGAAGTTTATTCCCAAAGCGGGTATGGATTCTGGAGCAATCGTGATTACCAAGTGTGTTACAAGCCCAGCCTGCGCCAGAAGCAAGATTGTCGATTTGGGTTAATCTTTCTTTTTGATTCTTGCGGATATGAGTCGGCGTGATTTTTTCTGTGCGCATTAACGGAAAATTGAATACGAGCTGAAGCTCATCCTGTCCGTTGCCCATGTAATCTATATTATCGTCCTCGCCTACGAGCACCCGATCACCATCATACTCATCGACCACAGCACGCAGTTCTTTCATCAGGTCATGCACGCCTGCCTGCCCCCATTGATTCTTGAACATTTCGTGCCAGTATTTCTCTTTAAGCTTTATTTCCTTGGGAGTTTTAGCAGTGTCAGAGAAGCTGCGCAGTTGAGCTAAATTCATTGGGACATTGTGCGGCGTAAGATTTGGGTCCTCATAAATTGTGCCAATGGCATCAAGACGATAACCATCTACGCCCAGGTCCAGCCAGAAACGGACGGCATCCCACATGGCTTTTTTTACTTCAGGATTATGCCAGTTTAGATCTGGCTGCTGCTTCATGAAGTAGTGATAATAATATTGATTTCGTTCTGGTGAATACGTCCATGCCTCGCCATCGAAGCAGGATTGCCAGTTATTGGGAGGAGAGTCCATCCAGACATACCAATCTGCTTTTGGATTATCGCGGCTGGATTTTGACTCAACGAACCACGGATGCTCATCGGAGGTGTGATTCAGGACTAGGTCCAGAATGAGGCGCAAGTTTCGTTTGTGAGATTCATCCAAAAATAATTTGAAGTCATCCATAGTGCCGTATTCAGACGCGACGTTGGAATAATCAGAAATATCGTAGCCGCAATCCCAATTTGGAGAAGGGAAGTGCGGTGAAAGCCAAAGCGCATCAATGCCGAGGCTGGCGAGGTAATCCAACTTTTCGGTGATGCCTTTGAAATCACCAATGCCATCGCCGTTGCCGTCAGCAAATGAACGCGGATAAATTTGATAAAAAACAGCAGTTTGCCACCATTTGAGTGAAGACATGTTTTATTTCCTTGTTTAAGTTTATATATTCGATTCTAGTCTGCCGATAACTGTGACACAATCATGATTGAAGACCTCATCTTTATGCGGTGCATCGGGGATTTCACTGGTGAGATCCTGCCCGGGAAAATGTAAAAACTCGTGCATGCCCGTGCGCCATTTTGGGCAGTCGGTCACATCATAAACGATGCCCTCGTGTGCGATCCACATGCGTGTACTTCTTTCGCCTGTATTGCGCTTGAGTTCAAGGATGGAAATAATTTTATCGGGAATAGTCATACTTTGAAGGTGATCCCCTCGGGCAGATAATCTTTAATGTAGACAAGCAGAGAATAAATGATCATCGATGCGCCTATCATTTCGACTGATTCTTCAAGACTTGCAACGACAGCATAGGTAAAATTTTTCAGGCCAAGATTGGCTGCGTAATAACCACTGACTATTTCGCCGCCAATGACACCACCGATATAAACTGCAAGGGAAATAAAGAAAAGAACTTTGAATTTCCTATCCAGATGCAGGAAGAACATGAGGAAAAATAATCCAAACAGAATGACAGCAGCGATGCCGGGAACGATCCATGCAAAATAAAATAGCCTGCCTGCATCTGAAAATTCACGCATAGGTTTGATCAGCCGCTCGTGCAAACTGGAAGCTTCATCAATAGACAGAAGCAGGAAAACAAATGCGAGCATATACCATTGATATCTGAATTTATCTTTCAACAAGCTTTTAGATGCGCCGATCGCGAAAAGCAGAGCGGTAGGAATGAGCAAGAGAACTACGTTGTAGTAAGTGGGGATGTTTCCTTCAAGGTCGAGGTAGAACGATTGCATGAGAAGGTCTATTAGGAATTCATGCCAGGGACCATGGATGTCGCCAACGCCAATATATCGGATCCTTTGCCCCCAAATGCTTAAGCCAACCAGCACCATCAAAATACTGATCAAGGTGATAAAGATTCGCTTTGGATTGAAATTAATAATGGGAACTTGGTCTGTCATAAAAAATCCTTGAGATGAGATTATATCGTTTGAAACACGATCAAGTGTGGGTTATTTTTTAAGCGGGAACGATCACAGTCCGCACATCACTGCTGAATTTTTCCAGATCATCCAATACTTGATTAATCTCCTCAGCATCCAATGGAATCGTTTTTGTCACGATGCGGGATGTATCCAGAATTTTCTTGCGTGCCATTTCAACCAACAAAGGAAGCTCCTGTAAGTGATGATCATTCGAACCAATCAATTCCACTTCGTTGCCAAGAATTTCATTGTACGTATCTATTTGAATCGGCTTACTTGAAAGCCCCACAATTACTACACGGCCCATTACGCCCGCAACTCGAATCGCCTGCTTCATGGTTTGTTCAAGCCCGATCATTTCTATGGCAACATCCACACCTTTGCCTTTAGTGAGTTTTTTGATTTCTTCAACTGCATCAACTTGTTTTCCATTAATTGGAATTGCGCCATATTGTTTGGCAAGATTTAATTTCTCTTCGTTGATATCGACCGCATACACTTCGATTGCACCAAATGCGCGTGCCAGTTGGATGGCAGACTGACCGAGTCCGCCCGCGCCGAAAATTGCTACTGTTTCTCCAGCCTTGACTCTGCTCTTGCGCAGTGCGTGAAAGGACGTAGCCGAGGCGCACATCAATGTTGCACCTTGTTCAAACGGAATTTCATCGGGCAAATGGATTGCATTTCGTGCAGGAACAGAAATATATTCGGCATATCCACCGTTCGTGTAATGACCCAACATTAAAACTTTTTCGCAAAATTGATCGTTGCCTGTTGAGCAGTGATAACAATCTCCGCAGGTGAGGTTGTAGTGCAAACAGACTCTGTCGCCGATTTGAACATTTGTCACCTGCGAACCAGTTTTTTCGACGACGCCCGCAACTTCATGTCCAAGAGTGAGCGGGATAGGCCGCACTGGTGAAATCCCTGCACGATAATACGCATCCGAATGACAAATGCCTGCAGCTTTAACCTTCACTAAAATATCACGTTCGCCAATTTCAGGGATGGGAATTTCGTGCATTTCCAATGGCTGGTTTGCGCCAACAAAACGAACAGCTTTCATGAACTCTCCTTTTAATGAAATAATTATAACGGAGTGCGGACTTAAGACCGCGTTCCAAAACAAAACAGTCTCCCGAGCAATCGGGAGACTGTTTTGTTTTGGAATACTTATATTTGCATACCGATGTCGAATGTGGCTGTGTAGCCTGCTCCCTCAGGAGTGACATTGAGCAAGAGTTGATTCCCGCCGTTTTGATAAATATTATCTCCATCGTTTCTCACTGTACGTTCACCTTTTTTTGCATACGGGTCTTGAAGATAAACCTGATCTGTGAAAGTATCATCGAAGAACAGTTGAGATGTGAATTCCTGATTATCATAACGAATCTTGAAGTGGATATGAACAGCACGTCCTTGATACCAGCCTGGATAAACCGTGGTGAATTTTGCAACACCATTTGCGTCAGCCATTTGATAGCCGCGCAGGAAAGTTTTGCCTACCGCGTTTTGTACATCTGAATACACACCATAAGCATCGCAATGCCAGATGTCCACTTGTGCATTAGGTAATGGAACACATCCATTTGCACCAACTTTTGTTACATTGAAAATGATTACAAGAGGTGGGCCTTCCGAAATAACACCGTCAGATGTATCTTCTCGAATATCGGAACGATTGAGCATTTCATCCACAAAATACGGACCTTCTGTTAATTCTGGAAGAACCACGCACATTGGCAGAGCCGTGTTGATGGATGTAGCTTCTGTTACTACTTGTGTAGTAGGTACACCAGCTGTAGGTGATAAAGTCTCTGTTGCAAGATCAGGGGCACACGCAGCTAACAGTGCTGCCGCGCTTCCAAATCCCAAAATCTTCAATGCATCCCTGCGATTGAGGATCTGGCCTACTTGTTTGTCATCCTTGTCCATAATTTACTCCTTGTCTCAAGATGATTTAGTATATTGGCCAGATGTTGTGTTTTGGTGAAGAAATTGTGTGGAAAATAAAGTTATTTCATATTGTTGTAGCAGGCGGTATTGTTACTTTCTTAACTATGTTTATTCTTGTCTAACTAAAAAGTTTTAGTGCCAATAAAACCAAAAATCCGCTAAACAATGTGGCAGTTGGGAAGAGACTTTTCTCAGCTTCAATTGTTTCAACAAGAAGTTCTTCAGCAATCAGGTAAATTAAAGCTGCTGCTCCAAAAGATAATACAATTGCCAGTGTTGATTCTGAAACGTCTGCCAAAAGGAAGCTTGCACTCACTGCCCCCACCAGCAGCATGAATGCGATTCCGCTGGTGGCCAACAATTTCTGCCAGAGTTTCAACTGGCTTTTACGAAATTCAACTCCCACTGATAAAGTTAAAAATAAGAGTTCAATCGACAGGGCGATCACCAGCAAGATACCAAGTTGTTGACCTGTTGCGAAGCCAGCACTGATCAGCACTCCGTCTATCAGTGTATCGACTATTGCTGCCGCAGCCAGCCCAACTGGTAATTGGTGACCGCCTTTTTTCCTCCGCTCAGCTCGGACAAC
This sequence comes from Anaerolineales bacterium, assembly GCA_014379595.1. Taxonomy (GTDB): domain Bacteria; phylum Chloroflexota; class Anaerolineae; order Anaerolineales; family Villigracilaceae; genus Villigracilis. Next base: position 44,258 of record JACMLM010000003.1, on the reverse strand, counting down.
GACCCACTTAAGAGCGATCATTGCCAGGCCGCCTGCTGCAAAGCCGCTTAAAATTCCTGCTATTGTCCCAATCCGCTCAGCTTCTGGAATAACACTAGTGGCAACAGCTGCCAATACCGCGCCAGCAGCAAAGTGTTGAATTGCACTTCGGGCCTTGGCATTGGGATTCCAGAAAGAAGCAATCACACCACCGAGGATACCGGCACCTGTGGCGAGTAAGATATACGGAAGAATGAGAGAAAGATGCTCAGACATAGTTTTGACTTACACCTTTCTCACTGTATCCCCAACTCGTATCACGCCCGCTTGTATAACCTTTGCGTTAAGTCCGCGTAAGTGCAGTTCTTTTCCCAATGGCGAGTTGACAAATTTCATCGCTTCCAACCCGAAACGCGCTGTAAATTTTTTACAGCCTGAGTGAGGTTCTGTACTGATTTGAAGTATTGCGTCACCAATTGATAATTTTGTGCCGGCAGGCAGGTTCTCTTCGCTTAGATCTATATCAATAAAAAGTTGATCACCAGCTAATTGCCAGCGTTCTTTTTCCTGCGCCAACAGATCAATAACACGTGAATTCATAATATTAATCTGCATTTCAGGGTGAGCAGATTTATCAGGTGTACTGGAGCTGCCACGAGCTTTCCAATTGTCGCCTTCGAGACCAGCGATCAGGTCAAGTTTGCCTTCGGATAAAACTTCCCTTTTTTCAATTTGAGGCCTGCGTACGATCAACTCCAACATGCCATTATCTTTTGGCGATTGGCGAATATTTTCAAGACCTGCTTCCAATTCTTCAGTGGTTAGATATTTTATGTCCATTTTCCTGTTTCCTATTTAGTTTGCGAGTTTAGTTTCAATGCGTTTGTCAGGGACAAGCCACATAATGGCGACAATTACATATAAGGCAGATGCGATCCACGGGGCAACGAACGCCAGTGCAATTGCAGCACTATAAATATATAATGATCTGATACCTTTTTCATCCTTGCCAATCGCTTTGGCTATTACGGAATCTGGGCCATGATGGCCGATTAGCGCACGTACGAGAATGTAATAAGCCAATCCAGACATCCAAAGTATGCCGCCATAAAAAACCAACGGCATGGTGGCATACTGATTTTCACCCATCCAGCCAGTGACAAAGGGAATAAGGGATAGCCAAAATAGCAAATGTAAATTGGCCCACAAGACTGATCCGTTGACTTGTTTTGCCGCCTGTAATAAATGGTGGTGGTTATTCCAATAAATCCCCACATACACAAAACTCAGTGCGTAACTTAGAAATTTGGGTAATAAAGGAAGTAAAGCAGCAAGATCGCTTTCATGAGGAATCTCCAATTCCAAGACCATGATGGTGATAATGATGGCCATCACGCCGTCGCTAAACGCTTCCAGTCTTCCTTTGTGCATGATCTATACTCCAGTCAGTTGATTCCCGAGATGATTTCTTCGCGATGCTTGTAGTAATCACGGATGAGAGAGTCAACACAGCGTGCCACGGTTGCGAGACCGCCGCGATAGTGAATTACACCTGTGTCCTGTTCCCACTCGCTTTCATCAACTGTCTTCAAGTAGGAGACTAATGCTTCTTTTGTAGATTCTACTTGCCGCAGTAATACCTCACGATCGGTTGAGTCGAACCTTTCAAAAAATGCCGCATTGACTTTACGGTAATCATTTGTGCCATCGTAAAAATAAAATGGTTCGACGCCTTCACAGATCTCAGCGCAGCCGACGAGAGTAATGCGATTCCAGCCAATGAAATGAGCCAGGATATCGCGCGGAGTCCAGTCACCCAGAGATTTGATGAAGCCTTCAGCTGAAAGTTCTTCCGTGGTTTGAATAAATTCTTTATAAGCCAAATCCAGATCCGCAAGCTGTTCGTTACGACTGCCAAACATTGATCCTCACTTTTCAACAATAAGCTGTTTGTTGTAGAGAAAGTCCTCTAATGGTGTTCAGGAGATTTCAATTTAATAAAGAACTCAACCCATTCTTATTGGATCGTTAATATGTTGTCAAACCCCCCAATGGTGAATATCTCACGAATTGAGTCGCGGCAATTTACTAATGTTAAGGATTTGTCCTCCTCAATTGCCTTCTTATTAAGGAGCAAAAGCAATTTAATTGCAGACGAATCCATAAAAGTCACATTCGCCATATCAACAGTTATAACTTTTATCTTTTTGTGATCTAGTGTTTCATCAATAATTTGGCGGAGATCGTCCTGTATTGAAAAATCAAGCGCGCCTGTAAGAATAATACGAGCTGCTTCTCCGCTGATCTCTAATGATGTGGACATGGCTAACTCCTTTGTCAATACATTATTATAAAGTGAAGTGTCACTATAAGCGCCGGATGTCCCTTTTTACTTCAGCGTTATAGGAATACCAAGAAATTCACTGTATCGTTGAGCTGCTACAGTGATGGCCTGATTTTCAGCTTTCGTCAGGCTCGTTAGTAGATTTAGTTCCACGACAACTTCATTTTTCGTAATCGTTCTCTTCCATCCACCTACAATTTGACCATTGATAAAGATGATGTGAATATTGAGGGCTGTGCTATTCTGATCCATTTTAGGTTGATTCACTCTATTTCCGATGGCGCTACGATCTTTAAAGCCGATAAAATATTCATCATAATTGGGTAACAAGTGAATAACGGGAAATTTCTCTTTTGCAGACGATTTGGACTCAGAAAACCAATACATCTTTCCGTTTATATCTTCCTGTATAAACTCGGATTTGACCATTTCAATACCATTTTTCGCATCCTCCATGGTTAACCCAGACCACCATGTAAAGTCATGCAAAGTTGCGGGGCCGCGGCTTGTAAAATACCGTCTTATAAGTTCAACCAGGGCTTCCTCGCGTTTCAATACCTTGGCTTGAGGTACACGTTCTTCAAGCAAAGCATATGTAAACTGTTTCCCTTTCCTCGCGCCACTGCAAATGACTCCTTCCAGTTCTGCCCACATCATCATGTATGTCATGCGGAATTCGGTTTTCATGGAAATGCCAGCTTGCTCAAATACATCTCGCAGTTCATCGCGAGTCAATTGTTTATCTTGCAGAGCTTTTACTAATAACGTTTTCCCTTTTTTGAGAACATCATTATCCAACTCTGCTTTGCGATACATGTATGCATTCACCGCATGGACGCGCGGTGCAGTGAGCATCAGCATCCAGCGGATATCGGCAGGGGAGACGAAATGCCAGGTGGGGCGCATTAGATGTGTACGAAGAATAGCACCGTCAGCGAATGCCTGATCTATTTCTGCATCTGTAATAATACTTTTGATGCGCTGCGCGAGCGCCCACTTTGCGCCTGCATAATCCTGTGCCTGAACAGCGCCCAAATACGTCACCACCTGACTCGGTTTTGTGAATGTCGTTTGTAAAAGTTTTTGATTATGAAGACGGTGGTGTGCGATATCTAAAGAGTTCATTAGATGTGATTATTTATAGGATTAACAAGGTAAATTGGTTATCGAACTTCTTTCAGAAATATTTCGTTTGTTAGGAGCAGAAGATTTTACACCTACCTGGAGAATTTCTGAATTCTCATTCCAGTTGCAACTTCGCCGACATACAATGTGTCATCTGGGCCAACTGCAATGGTGTGGGGCCAAATGAATTGACCGGGCACTTCGCCATATGAGCCAAACGATGCGAGTATGTTTCCTTCGGAGTCCAATTTCAAAATGCGTGCGCGATCAGGCCAGAACTCTGATTGGTCACCGCCATCTACAAGAAGTAGATTTCCTGCGGCATTGAATCGAACCGCCCAGGGCCTTCCTATGGATTCATTCATCCACTCCTCAATAAACTGCCCGGCCTCATCGAAGATTTGCAGGCGGGCGTTGCCCCGGTCTGCAACATATACTCTCCCCTGAGAGTCGAGTGCGATGCTGTGCGGCGTATCAAATTGCCCGGGCTCTGTGCCGTAGCTACCCCAACTGGTTAAGTAATCTCCATCGGATGAAAATTTCACGATGCGGCTATTGCCATATCCATCACTGACATAGAACGAGCCGTCTGGAGCAACTGCCACATCAGTTGGCATATTGAAATGAGTATCGTCCTCACCTGCGACTCCGCGTTCGCCTACTACCATGAGCAGGTTACCGTCACGATCAAATTTGAATACCTGATGCAGACCCACATCTGTGAGCCAGATATTATCGTTTTGGTCAATCGTCAAACCGTGGGGCATTACGAACCTATTTGCCCCCCATGATTCTATCAAATTTCCTGTTTCATCATCCAGTATAAATACTGTGGGAGATGAAATGAGTTCCAGCGTAAGTTCTTCGCCTTCCCAAATGCGTTCGGCGCGATGGAAGACAAATACATCTCCATTGGAAGCAACGTCTATCCCAGAGGCTTGACCGATCATTTCTCCCACTTGCGGGCTGGGCCAATTGGAAACTAAGTGATATACATCCCCGCTGGGCGAAGGCGATGCAGAATATTTCGCTGCGAGCCATATTAGGCCAAAGCCGAAAGCAATGACCAGCAAAACGATGAAGATACGCCAATAAATTTTCATGGAAAATGGAGGCTGAAAAATAGAAGAAGCTCAATCCTGATTGGCGAGCCGTGATGATGCACGAAGCCATGTTATTTGCAATGTCACGCCGACCAAGAATACCACAGTCAGCACGAGGATGATAATCTTCAAAACGGGCTCAGAGGGGGAAGCGACCAAAGGCTTTTCAGGCGGTAAGCGAGTCCAGGTCTCAAAGGCAGCGGGCAGCAAATGAAAGAAGATGGTACTAGAAAAGCTGATGGCTTGAACATACTGCGAGGCGCGCCCGAATATTGTTGAGTTCCCTGAGAGTGTGCCAACCGCCAATCCTATGACGGTGAGGATGCCCAGGATGTGTTGTGGACCAAAGCCTCCACGTTGATAGATGCCAAGTGAGGTCACAGCAGTCACGAAGGTCGTCAGGATATAAATTTGTCCAATTCGATTGCGTGGAGAAATCTGCTTATACCGAACCAATGACCAGAACCCGTATCCAAGTGCCACCAGACCGATGGCCGTATGAAACACTCCAAGCATAGTTAGCCCAAACATTTATATTTCCCTTGAAATGACTATTTCACAGAGCCTGTCACCCTAAATGGTCTAAGGACTTCGCGCCAAATCACTTCGCCGTCTACTGAGGGGAGGGGAAGAAAACCACCAATGCCAAAGAATAAGTTTGTTGAGATCAAGCTGGAGATAAGAGCAGACCAGAAACCCTGAGAGATTAACGGAGCAAAGGCAATGCACACTCCGGCCACAAGTAAATTGAAAACAGGTCCACCCAGTGAGCGTATTAGATGTACGTGCCCTGGCAGCAGGCTTTGATCGCCATGATAAAGATTGACATCACGGGTTGTAGTGATCAGCAATTCGTTCATTGCGCTACGAACCATCTTGCCGCTCAGGATATGCCCGAAGGCGTGAAAGATGGTTGTAAGCTCAACAGCGATGGTGAAGAGCATAGCTTGATACAAACGTTCACCCAGGCCAAGCTCAACATTGATCAAGTTTAGGAGAAAGTGAAGTCCGAAAAATATGAACGGACCAAGCCAGGTAATTGGTGTGATCATCAAAGTGACATCCCAGAATCTTCCAATAGGGATGCGACGTACTGTATCCACGTCTTCGATGATTCCGTACTTGAGATACTTGCTCACGTCAGCTCAGTGACTCTCGCCAACTTCCCGTTGCAAGAATCAAACCACATACGCACATCACTGCCGCGAGGATCAATCCAATCCATAACACGGGACTCGCCCAATTCACTTGATCGGCGAAACGAGACATTTGAAGGAGCAGGGTTGGTAATACGAGAATCAGAAAAGGTGTCCCAAGGCGGACGCGTGCCTTATCGTTTTCACGAACCATTGAGATCAACAGTACACCCGAGATCATGATCCAACCACAAAGTGAACGAGCTGTAAGTGGAGTCAGCTTCCAGGGGAAGCTGGGAATCAGCAAATTCGGAAGCATGAACACACTTATCGCAAAGACGATTAGCCCAATACCGCTGATCCAAAATAAGGTGCGCATCCATGAAGGCAGAGGAGAGTCTGAATTTGTGTTTTGCGAAGCTACGCGGCGTTGATGCCAGATATATGCAGTGACAAATATCGGAGGCGGCAGAAGATAGCTTGCGAACCAAACATAAAAAGGAGTGGTGCCGATTGAGAATTTATCCCAGTGAAGAAATGTCGCTATCAACTGAACAGTGGAAAAGATGGCAGTTGGCAGGATCATTACACGTATCATTTCCCAACGTTTGGCAAAGAAGGGAAGCAGAAACAATAGTGCAGATGACATATAGAAGGCACCCAACACGGCCGCCATGACGACAGGCTGAATGGCCCACGAAAAATTGGTTGCCGTATCCGCTGGAGCAACGCCGATTGCCAAAACAGCACCAATACCGAATAACACCTCTACTGCCAACCAGGCTCGCAGAGGCCAAGCGATGGGTGTGCCTTTTGTATTCATACCGGAACCTTCCTATTGGTTATTGAATGATAGAGAGATGGGCCGGCGGCTAGCAAAGCCAACCCGCCTAAAAATAAATGAAAGGGATGATCGAACGGTTGCAGTCCTAATCCGAATTGCTGACCTGTGAGCCATCCAGCCAGGCCCAGAGCGGTGTAAAAAAGACCAAAACCAAATGCAAACCAGAAAGAGCCGCGTTCCCCGCCGCGAAAGAATATCACTATCGCCAGTATGGAGGTGACGAAATGTAAAGTGGAGTGGACCAGAATCATATGTGGGATGGCTTGTAAAAAGGGGAGAGCTTGATCCAAGCGTGGAAAGAAGTGAAATGCATATGAAAGTATGGCTTGGAACAGTCCCAAAAAACCATACACGGCTGTGTAAAGCCTTGCAGGATTTTTGATCATATCAACCTCCTGCCTGCTTCCGGCTGCGGATGATCGCCGCGCCGAGAATGATAGCGACGAGTAGAAAGCCTCCGAACCATACCAATGCGGATGGACTTGACAGGGTGAAGAGTGAGCGATGAATAGCCGAAACAACAAGGACACCCAGAGCAAGCACGAAAATTCCCCACGCTCCAATGCGGACCTGAGGCCAGGTCTGCTGACGACTGAGCATTAAACTACCGATGCCAAAAGACAAAAACGGTCCCGAATAAATTTGTGCCAGCATGCGGGTAATTTTCCAGGGCCAGAGTGTTATCATGAAATCGGGAGCCAGGAACAATATCAGAGATAGTATCGTGAGAAGCGCGCCCTGAAGCAGGAAATAATTTCGAATCCAATTCGGCAAACTTGGGCTTTTGGACTCGTTGCTCGTGTTGCGCTGGGTCCATGCAATCCAAAACCCAATGATCGGATAAGCAATATAGGCCGCGAACCAAAACAAAACAGGACCGCGGCTAAAATCGAATTCGCTCAGGTAGAAAAGGGAAATAATAAAAAGTGCGCCGGTCCAGATCGAGACCATGATGGTAACGACCCGCACTTCGTCATAATAGCGTGCCATCATTGCGCTGCCCATGATCACAACTGCGGAAAGGTAGATTGCCCCAATGAAACGAGCATGAAACGGTGGGACCAGCCATGGAATGGCTTTATCCACAAGTTCTGGAATCAAAAGCCCCCAAAAAGCGACCCATAAAGCCAGGGCTCCAACGGCGGCAAAATAGATTCTTTGGTTGCGAGTGACTGTTGTCATCGTTTCACACCTCTACATTAAAATATTACTCACCTTACGCAATAAGACAACCCCTATCGCAACAGGAGGATATGTTTAATTATATTGTAGGGGATTCTGCTTTGAAACTGTCATTAGGAGGGTTTATGTACTTACCAAAGTTAGGAATTTCCTTGCACGAATCCGTTGACATTTGAATATTCCGCCGCTATGGATGTCAATCAACAACAAAGAGTTTTGCGCCCACTTTTGTATAGGAGCGATGTGGTTCAGCATTGTCCGCGACTTGATAACTTGTTCCTGGAGTTAAGACAAACTTTCTGCCATCGGCAAGTTCGGTATGTAGTTCACCCTCAATGCATAACAAGATATGACCTTTGGTACACCAATGATTAGCAAGATAGCCAGGGCTATATTCCACCATGCGCACGCGGACAGTATCAAAGTGCTGCGTTCTCCAGATTGCTATCCCTGTTTCACCTTTGTGCTCAGAGGGGACGATTTCCGCCCAATCCGTTATCCCAAATGGGATGTTTTTCATTTCCATAAATAATCTCCAATCAGATCGGATTATAAACAAAAGTTTATTGTGGATAATTATCTCTTGTACTTTGACCAATCCGGTAAACAAAATATCCTATCAAGAGATAGGATATTTATATATTACTTTAAAGAATGAATCTTATCTAGCGCTTTGCCGGTTGTTTGCTCAAGGGAGGTTTGCTGATGGGGCTCGCTGGCTTATCTGATAACGAACTGGGGGCATCGAAATTCGCACCACTATCAACGCCAACATTCAAACGAAAGACCAGTTCGCCGCCCAACCAGGCTGTCAGCACGCCAAGCAAGATCGCGCCATAAGAGAAGATAAGTGCTAGTTGCGAGGGTACAAAGTCCACATTTGCGCGGCGGAACAACCAGCTTATTGCAAACATACCGACAACAACTACATTTCCGATCCCATGCCAGGCGCCAATTTGTTTGGCGCGCGTGTTGGATGGGATAGCCAGCCAATCGGTAAATCCGAAAATTGCTGCCAGCAGCCCGCCTAGAATACCAAGCGAAATATTAAAATAGGAAACAGACGGCAGGTTGTTGCCCCCTGTAAAGAGGTAAATTGTATCAATGACGATCGCGCCGATGAATAAGCCTAGCGGCAGGACGATCAACATAGGATGTATAGGATGACCAAATAGTCTCATTTTCTTCTCCTTCATTGCTGCGCTCGAGCTAATCTTTCAGCTTCTGCCAGTGAGTTAACTGGATTCAATATAATAACGATACAACAATTGTTTATGTTATGTTCCCAGATACTTACAGCCTGATATATTGGCCATCACTACGTTGGTGGATGATATCGATTGTCATAATTTGATTTTAAATGACTCCCTTGCCAACCCAAAAACAAAAATCTCCTGTGTAGGAGCAGAAGATTTTTGTGGTCGAGACGCGGTTTTTGCTTTTGAAAGATCAGGAGGAATTACCATGTGGGCTATTACGCTTAGCCCACAATACCACTACGAGGACTCCAAAACCAACCAAAAGTAAAAGAATTCCCGTGGACATGACCAGTGTCCCTGTGGGACCGCTCTGAGCTGACTCGGGTTGTATGAGCGGATTGGTACTTCTGCCCATGCTTTTATCGCTCGCAGGCATTGTTTGCTGCGACATGATAAACCCGCCGAGTATGGTGACTAGTATCGCGGCAAGGACTACCATGATAACGATGTTAAACATCTTGCTGTTGTGCTTTTCAATATTCATGCTCGTGTTCTCCTTGACCCTGATAAGCCAGACATATGCGGACTATAGACTCATCATATAACAAATACGCCCCAGTCACATCCATCGACTGGGGCGTATTTGTCTCCACCACTTGGGGGAGGGGAAGAGTCTTTTCTATAAGAAGGCTAGTATTCTCGACTTCTTCAAAGTAAGACAATCAATCGGTTATATTATTATGCTGATTTCATTGAATGGAGAACTTCTTCGGTGCCTGTGGATTGGATGGGTGGGGTCGCTCGACTATATTGTATTTCACGACCATGATTTCCTCCTTGGACTATGAGATATAAGCTGTTTTCAATTTAAAAGGGAAACGAATATCCAGAATTAACAAAGTGACTACTAGTGCAAAGACATCATCACTTAATGCTTCTAATCGGGATTTTTCCATCGTGAGGTTGATTATGTAAGAATTTTTTGTTACTTTAACTCAAACCACTTTTCTTTATATATTTTACTATTTACCACAATTAAATTATCGCAATTTGTGGCTGTAAAACTGTTCAGCGTATCTATAATATCAATTTCCTCGCTTGGTCTGGTATTCAAATTGATATACCCATCAATTCCATTTTTCTCTAGGGAAATGTATTGCTTTGGAGAAATAGGCAAAATAACATTAAGCGTGGGTGATCCAATACCAAAAAACTTTAGTGGCAATTTGGAGTTGTAAATTGCTGGATCAAACCAGAAACAGGGATTATCAGATGTAATCAATCCAGGGTCTGTTTTTGTCTCATAGATAGCACAATTCATTGTATAAAGATATGGTGCAGTTAAGTTTACGAACTGAAATAAATGAAAAAGCATAGGCTGGTTTTTATGAATGTTAACTACATCTTTATAATCTTTTGACGCTTTTATCGCTAAGGAGACTTCGGAAGGCAAGTTTTCAACCATTTCAATATAGTCTTGCCAAATCTGCAACCCATCATCTTTCCATCGCTTTGTGCGTGCAAAAATTGATGAAGCAAATAAAGCGATGGCTTGTCTATCTTGAGATGTTAATGGAACTTGTTGTTTAAGTTTTGTATCACGCAGAGCAATAAATCTATCTTCTATTTCTTGTAATTTGTGTTCTAATTCTAAATAACGTTTATTATTTGCATCATAATATGTATAAAAATCGTCTTCAGAGAATAATGATTTAGGTGACTTTTTTGTGATTTTCTTATCTTTTTTTGATACTGTCCAAACAAAAGCCTCATTAGACGTTGTAGGATCACACCATGCTTTTAGATAAGACTCGGGTATAAAATGTTGGTTTTTATATTCCATAGTTAATATTTCTAACTCATACTTTATAATAGTAATCTGCTTTTCTTTATTACTTTACCATTAAAAATAAAAGTTAGAGACTACCATGACCCAACTCATCGAATGTATCCCCAACTTTTCTGAAGCGCGACATTAAAAATAAAAGCCCCTGATTTTTTCAGGGGCTTTTTGAAATCAGATTTTTGTTATCTCTGGCACATGCTCATCTTCATATTTTTCAATGAGCACACCTAATACTTCCATTAAGGAAGCAAGTGGATGATTTTCTTCTTCACCAACTGTATCAATTAAATTATCTAATAAACGAACAGCTTCTTCATATTCTTTTTCTGTATGTGGAATATAAAGAATTTTTGAAATTTCTGTCCAATGCGGAGAGGCTTTTTCAAGTTTTAAGTCTAACATGGCTTACTCCTTCCATTTTCCTTCATCATACTCTTTATGCGTTAACACAGCGCGTATATAAATGATTTGTCTATTGTAATGAATGGCAGCGATTAGGCGAACTTTATTTCCGCCAATGTTGAATACTGTTAATTTGCCAACTTGATCTGCACTTCCGAAAACTTTTCGTAACTCTGCAAAAGATTTTATTTCTTTTGTCTTTGCCTGTTTGTACCAATTTTGCAAAGCTGATTTTGTATCTGGATATTTCTCTGCAAATTGGTTAAGGCGTTTTCGTGTGATGATTCGCATAATTAACTTCCCAAATTATACTCTCTTTTTATTAGCCTTTTCATCATTTATAATTACCTAATTACCAATCCCTAATTACCCAACTAGGAAACTAGCCAACCAAATGACAACCAAACTCATCGAATGTATCCCCAACTTTTCCGAAGCAAGGCGACCTGAGGTCGTTGACCAAATCGTCGCTTCCGTCAACTCTGTCGAAGGCGTGCGTCTGCTGGATCGTTCGTCCGACCTCGACCACAACCGTACGGTGCTGACTTTTGCAGGCATGCCTGCTGTTGTGGAAGAAGCGGCATTCCGCGCCATCAAGACCGCCGCCGAACTGATTGACCTCAACCAGCACACGGGTGAGCATCCGCGCATTGGCGCTACAGATGTTGTGCCGTTCGTGCCGTTATCGAATGTCAGCATGGAAGAATGTGTTGCGATTGCCCAAAGGGTAGGTCAACGTGTGGGTGACGAGCTCAGCCTCCCCGTCTATTTGTATGAAGCGGCGGCCACTAGTCCTGAGCGTGCCAATCTTGAAAATATCCGCAAAGGTCAATACGAAGGACTTAAACTTGAGATCGAATCGGATCCAAATCGTAAGCCTGATTTTGGTCCTGCAAAACTTGGCGCTGCTGGAGCGACTGTCATTGGTGCGCGTGAAGCGCTGATCGCTTTCAACGTTTTTCTCACCACCGACGATGTTGAGACCGCAAAGAAAATTTCAAAAGCTATTCGGCATTCATCGGGCGGACTGCGTTATGTAAAAGCGAATGGATTTCTTGTGGATGGACGAGCGCAGGTTTCGATGAACCTGACGAATTTTCATAAGACGCCTATCGCGCGCGTTGTCGAAACTATTCGACGCGAAGCTCAGCGTTACGGCGTTGCCATTCATCACAGTGAACTTGTTGGGTTGATCCCGCAGGAATCTTTGGTGGATGCGGCGGTCTGGTACACCCAACTGGATGGATTTGATAAAGAACAAATATTGGAGTCAAGATTATTTGACGGTGGACCGCAGACCATAGACGGTCAATCGTCCATCGTCCACGGTCAGACTCCGCCCAAGCCTGCTTCTTTTCTAAATGAATTAGCCTCCGCCTTGCCTGCTCCTGGGGGCGGCTCCGCCGCTGCATATGCTGGCGCAATGGGCGCGGCTTTGGTTTCAATGGTTTCTGGTCTAACAATCGGACGAAAAAAATATGCCGAAGTAGAAGCGGAGATGCAAGCCGTACGTGTCTTTTCCGAAAAACTCCGCGCCGATATGACCCAAGCCGTGGATGATGATGCTGCTTCATTTGAAGCAGTGATCGGTGCATTCAAATTACCAAAAGAAACAGAAGAACAACAAACAGCACGCACTGCCGCGATTCAAATCACAACTTTGAACGCTGCACATATTCCGTTGCAATCTGTGAAGAACTCCGTCAAAATTATGGAGTTAGCCATCAAGTGTGCCGAGCATGGCAACCTGAATGCCATTAGTGATGCCATGTCTGGCTTTGCCATGTCGCGTGCTTCGCTCACTGCCGCCGCATACAATGTGCGCATTAATGTCAACTCTCTGCCAGATAAATCCGCTGGTGATGATTATCTAAAAGAACTCGCTGATTTAGAAAAGAAAGCCGATAAACTCGAAAAAGAAATCCGCAAAATCATGAAAGAGCGCGGCGGGATTTAGTTATGGAGTCAGGGAGCTTGCTCCCGTAATAACGGCGGCAAGCCGCCTGACTCCAAATTATGGAATCCAACGGCTTGCCGTTGGCACTTAAAAATCATCAAACACATTTATCTTGTTAATCGGCTGAGCGAAAACCTGCTCTTTCAAAATATCATCGCCTTTTTCTACAAACCAGCGATAACTACAATAAGGATAATTTATGGCGTCTTCAGCCAATCCATGCTTAATCGGATTCATGTGAACATAATGTAATCTCGCAAGATATGACTTTTCGTATGTCAAACAAGTGTCCCAATAGTTATGCCAAACTTGTCTGCCCGAAGCCTTGTCCCATTTATTAATTTGAATGGCAGTAATGGAATGGACTTGTTGAATTAACTTCGGTAACGTTCCTGCATTCTCTGGAGATTCGCCAATAAAGTGATAATGGTTGTGTAAAACTGCCCAAGCCTGCAAATTCCAATTAAAATCTTTTGCCCGCTCAAACAAAGTTTGCAGGAAAAACTCCTTTCGTGTATTTTCATTTAAGAGATTTTGTTTGTGTAAAATAGACCCCGTAACCATGTACATTGCATTTGGTATAAAATAATGCGGTGGACTGTGCAGATAGACTTTGTAAATGTCATCCATTTTTCAAGTATAACTTATGGGATTATGGAATCAACCAGCTTGCTGGTTGAAAGAAACGAGAGCAAGCTCCCTGAGTCCAAATTAATGAAATATATACTTTCTCTTTTTTTTGCTTTACTACTTGTATCTTGCAATAACGCAGTAACTCAAGCGGTCACCCCTGAGGCTATTTCGACTTTAGCTACCTCCGCAATAACTCAAACCTCCACATCCATTCCACCATCGCCAACCTTAACCTCAACACCTGTTCCATGTGACTCGACCACATCGGATTTTTGCATTGTGGATGGAAACTTTATTTTCCAAAGCCCCTTGAATGGGTCTTTGGTTGATCTAATGCCACCAACCTATCGATATGGGTCAACAGATAATGGCAATCGCGATCCCCATCATGGCACTGACTTTAACGCTGCCAATGGTGATCCCGTTTTGGCTGTGGCAGATGGAACGATCGTATTTGCAGGCTCCGAAAAAGAACGAATCCACAGCCCATGGAGAGATAATTTCTACGGAAACTTTATTGTGATTCGTCATGCGAATGACATCTATACACTCTATGCCCATCTTTCTAAAGTATTAGTTGGAACTGGCAGGGAAGTTCTTGCGGGTGAAGTCATTGGCGAAGTTGGGCGCACGGGCGTGGCAATTGGTCCGCATTTACATTTGGAAGTGCGCAGAGGTACAAACGGCGAGGATTATTTTTCCACAGAAAACCCTGAGCTTTGGTTGGTATTAGACGATGACGAAAATGGCAATTTATACGGAGCATTGTCCATTACCATTGATGAAGGTTTGACTCGTAAAGTCCCACAGAAAATAGTCCTTGAATATTATCCTGTGGGAGCAAAGTCGCCGCAAAAAACGATCCATGCCATTACCTATTCAGATGAGTTTGAAAATAATCAAGAAGATATGGTCTTAAGCAACATGCAGCCTGGCCGCTATCGAATTGCGTTCAGCGGTGAAAACGGATTTAGTGAACGCTGGGTTGAGATCGTGTCAGGTAAACTTACGCAGGTAATTCTTAAAGTTAAATAATTTACGCTTTATATAAAAGAACTCCGAGATATTTTATTATCTCGGAGTTCTTTTATACTGTTCTCTAATCTCTACTCTCTATCCACTACTTCCTTTATTCTTCCAATGTTGAAATATCGCCTTCAGGCAATCCCTGTGCTCGAGCTTTCAATACACGGCGCATGATCTTGCCTGAACGCGTCTTCGGAAGTTTATCCACGAACTTAACTTCCTCTGGGCGGGCAATCGGTCCAATATGTTTTGCAACATGTTGACGTAATTCTTCGGCAAGTTCCTCAGATGAAGTTTTACCTGCACGGAGCATAACGAAGCAGTAAATGCCTTGTCCCTTTACTTCATGTGGAAGCCCAATGGCAGCGGCTTCTGCAACTGCTGGGTGACTGACCAACGCAGACTCAACTTCCGCAGTTCCCAAACGATGACCAGAGACCTTAATCACGTCATCTACACGGCCGATGATCCAGTAATATCCATCCTTGTCTCGTTTGGCAGAATCACCTGTAGTGTATTTCCCTGGGTATTTGCCCCAGTATTGATTTACATAACGTTCATCATCACCATAAATAGTACGTAACATCGATGGCCATGGATTCTTCAAAACGAGATAGCCTTCTGTATCATCTGCAACAGGCTTGCCAGCTTCATCTACAATCTCTGCTTCCTGTCCAAAGAATGTCTTTGTGCCAGAACCAGGCTTGAGAGGTACAACAGGTGTCGGCGCGATCATGAACGCACCTGTCTCTGTTTGCCACCATGTATCAATGATGGGGAGTTTGCTGTTGCCAATAACTTTGTAGTACCACTTCCATGCTTCAGGGTTGATCGGCTCTCCGACAGTACCGAGCAGGCGCAGGGAAGAGAGATCGTGTTTGTTGGGCCAGGAATCGCCAAAGCGCATGAGTCCACGAATGGCAGTGGGGGCAGTGTAGAAAATCGTGATCCCATATTTTTCAATACATTGCCACCAACGATTTGGTTCGGGGAAGGCGGGTCCGCCTTCAAACATGAATGAAGTCACTCCGTTGAGCATTGGGCCGTATACAAGATACGAATGACCTGTGATCCAGCCTGGGTCTGCTGTGCACCACCAACGATCTTCATCATTAACATCGAAGCAGTATTTCAGTGTGGCATATGTGCCCACCATATATCCGCCATGTGTATGCAAAATTGCTTTGGGCTTGCCAGTGGAACCACTGGTATAAAGAATAAATAGCGGATCTTCTGAATCCATTTGTTCGGTTTCGCATTTGCCTTCAGCAATGGGTTGTTCCACCAATTCGTGATACCAGCGATCACGACCCGCCTCCATCGTGACCTCGTTGTTGACTCGTTTCACCACGATGACGTTTTCAACATCAGGGCAGCGTTTCAACGAATCATCCACAATTGATTTCAGTTGGACGATTTTTCCATTCTGATAGGAACCATCACAAGTGATGACCAATTTAGATTTGCTGTCTTCAATGCGGCCTGCAAGAGAATCAACTGAAAAGCCGCCGAATACCACCGAATGAATCGCGCCGATCTTGGCGCAGGCCAGCATGGCAAAAACGATCTCAGGCACACGTCCCATGTAAATGGTGACACGTTCGCCTTTCTTGATGCCCATGCTTTTGATGATGTTCGCCATGCGAGATACTTCACGATTCATGGCGTGATAGGAATACGTACGATGATCCTTGCCATCTTCGCTTTCCCAAATTAATGCCAGTTTGTTTTTGCGGGCGGTTTTTAAATGTCTGTCTATGGCATTATGTACAATATTGACTTTCGCCCCAGTAAACCATTTGAAAAATGGTTTCTTTGAATCGTCCAACACCTTTTTCCATTTGCTGAACCATTCCAATTCTTTGGCTTCGGCTTCCCAAAAGCCTTTTAGATCCTTGCCAGCAGATTTGGCGAGCTTGTCCCAATCTTTTAGGCGTGCTTCTTCCAATACTTTTTTGGATGGATAATATACATCCCCCATCAATTTTTTATTTTTTACAATGGGTTTTGTTGCTTTCTTTTTTGCGGGAGCAGACTTGCGGCTCACAACCTTTCCTGTGGTGGTTTTGCCTTTGACCTTTTTTACAGCCATCTTTCTCTCCTTGTATTTTATTTATGGGAATATTTTACTCCCGTTTTGGGAGTGCGTCGCACCTTACTTAATGAGATTGATTCTATCGAGTAGGTGAATTTCTTTAATCAGAGAATCCGACCCGTCTGGTGCGACGCACTTCTTATTCACTCAACCCAATCCAAAATTTTATGCCATGCCCCTGCGAATGGCAGGAACCACGGAAAGCCGTTGTACAATCCCAGCGGGGCATTGGGAAAATTAAACTTCGCGAGTGGATGATCTTTCACTGTCCCATTCAATATGGCTTCGGCCATAGTTTTCCCCGAGTGCGTCGCCATCGCTACGCCGTGCCCTGCATAACCCAGTGAATAAAATATTCCATCCACTTCACCTGTGTGAGTCATCTTGTCAAATGCAAAATCAAGCGTGCCGCCCCACACATATTCCACTTTTGTATTTTTTAATTGAGGATACACTTGGGTCATTTCGCGTTGCAAAATTTCCGCGCTTCTCTTGATTGTATTTTGTGTTTCAGGAAAGAACGCCGCGCGCCCGCCAAAGATCATGCGGTTATCCCATAACCGAAAATAATTGAGGTAGTGTTTAAAGTCAAAGATCATTCTATTGTTCGGGCTTAACTCATGAGCAAGTTCATCCGATAATTTTTCTGTAGCAATAATGAATGACCCGATCGGAATGATCTTTCTTTGTAATTTTTTTGTGACACTTCCTGTATAACCAGATGTAGCTACAAAAACAGTTTCTGCACTTAATGTGCCTCGCTCTGTCTCCAGCACAAAACGATTCCCGCTTCGCGCCGCCCGCAACCTGTTGACTCGCGCTCGCGTGCAGAGAATTGCTCCAGCCCTTTCAGTTGCGCCTGCCAAGCCTGCTACATATTGTGCCGGGTTGAGTCCGCCGCTGACTTTATCTACCATTGCGCCGTGATATAAGTCTGAGCCAATCTCGCTCTTTAGATCCTGCGGCGATACAAGTTTTGTATTGTGGTTGAATTCCTTAGCCATGAACTCAACTTCATCTTTGAGCACATCATAATGCTTGGGTTTATTTGCCGTGAGCAAATGACCATACCGCGCAAATCCACAATTGATATTTTCTTCTTTTATGATTTGTTCAACTGTATTCACCGAATCAAGCGAATATTGAAATAATTCTTTTGCCAATTCCCGCCCATAATTTTTGAGGATTGTCCCCATACCAACTTTAAGGCCAGTTAATGTCATGCCGCCGTTGCGTGAGCTTGCACCCCAGCCAATCGTCTCGGCTTCGAGTACAGCCACTTTTACGCCGCGCTTCGCCAAAGTCCGTGCTGCGCTCAAACCTGTGTATCCGCCACCGATGATCGCCACATCCACTTTTTCTGGGATGGGTGTGAGGTTTGAATCATCGGGCATTTTGACAGTTGTATGCCAGTAGATTTGTTGATTCATGAAAACTCCTTTGGAGTCAGCCAGCTCACTTGCCCTGTGGGTGCTGGCGAATTCGCAGGAGCAAGCTCCTGCACTCCAAACCTACGCCAATATTTCTTCCCAATTTAATTGTTCAAACGCTTTGTGTAAACGATGACCATCATTGACTACATGATATGTTAAATCTGTGAATAGTTCCTCAGCAATTTTCCGAACAGCTTCCAAAGGAACTACATCATCTTCCGTGCCATGTACAATGATAGTGGGGACAGAGATGGGTTGTAAGCTATCTCCAGATTTTCTTGAATATTCGAGAGGTTCACCACTCATAGGGTCGAGATATGTACCGTTGGGTTCACGTAAAAGTGCAGGAGCAAGCAGAACCAACTTCCGCACCTGAGTTGGAGATCCGCTGGTGAAGACCGTTCCCATTAATCCGCCATAGGATGAGCCAATGATCACGCAATCTTTTTTATCACCAAGTATTGAATATAGTTGTTCCATGCGCTCATGGAATGAACCTGTGAAATCTGGTGTAACCATGCCGGGGAATAATTGCGCGAACTGGCGTGCCTTGCCGCTTTGACTCGAACTGTCTGAACCATGCAAATAGATAATTTTAGAATTTTCGGTCATTTGGTATTTTCCGTCGAGACTTTCTTTATACCGCGCATACTTAATGTTTGGACGAAAACCCCCACGATGAGCAATACGATGAACGTAATGTCTTTGATAAGGTCACTTGCATTAATTGCCTGAACCAACAATGTAGCACCGGCGAATGAAGAAAGGCCGATCAATGCCCAGTCAAATAACACGCTTACGAGAATGACCCCGATCACACCGCCGATGATCCAGCTGACCCAGCTTACATCGAACCCCACCGCTACAGCAAATGCATTGATAATAGAGCCGCCCAGAATGAACCCGGCAATTCCAATGGCAAACATTTTAAGGAATCTCGCCAGGACCGCGAAGGCAATACCTACTACTAAACCAATAACGATGGTAAGCCACTCAGGTCCTTTAATAATATTCGTAGCAAACTGAACCCCGGCAATAAAGCCGCCTGCCATCACAAATAGCCAGAACAATTTTCGTCCTGCCACAAGCAACGCCGCTCCGAGCATAATATTGATAGCCGATAACATTTTTACCTCCAGATCATTTATCAGCCCTCGTCTGAAGGCTTGTTAATGTTAACGATATTTTCCTCGTTTTGTATCGGGTTTGGCGTGATTGGTATTGTATCTTCCTTCGATTTTCTTGGCGTATATTTTTTGCGAGGTTTCTTTTCAGCAGGTTTTTCACTAATAGCTGCAGCAGGTTCAACTATAAAATCATCTTCAACTACTTCGTCCGCAGGTTTTAACGAAAGTGGCTGTGGACGTAATAGTTCGCGTAATTCAGTTTGAAGCAGCGGCGGAAATGACACGGAAATACGACGCAAGGTTACTACTGTCATTGGGTTTTCTGTGTTGGCTAGGATATGCTTGAGCATAAACGTAGTTTCATTGGAAGATGCACGGTACAAAGCCACGATCAAATCTGAGAGATCATTTTGCAAAGTGGATGGTGCTTCTTCGATGATGGGTTCAACAATATCAAAAATCGGAGGAAGATTTGCATTCGTTATATCTGCGATCATGGGAATCAGCGCCTGAATCCCATTGGACCATGTACGGGTACGTGCAGGATGTAAATATTCGCGGATCAATGTCAGGAATTGATTCGGCGTCTCTTTCCTCATGCGTACCAAACTTGTAGACAGTAATGCGGAGCGCACATTTGGGTCGCGGATTTGCTGGGTCCATGCGGTGAGACGGGGGAGCAAGCGTTCTTCCTGTGGAGGAATTCTTCCAAGTAAAAACGCTGCCAGCAGCCGTGTTTCCAGTGCGCCTTCGTCCCAAAGCACATCTGCTAGTTCAAGCGCAAAATGCGGATTTGCTTCTGCTACCGCGCGCAATTCATTCTCAATGTGGGTGATGACTGCCGGCGGCGTGCGATAGGTCATCAAGTTGGAGCCAGGAGCTACATTTTCCACTGTCCGCAAGCTGTGGTTGACGTAGAACTCAAGCATCTCGCGCAAATGCTTCATGAATTCATCTGGCAGAAAGAAAAAATCTGCCAGACGGTTTGCTTGTTTGCGAAGGCGGGCGAGGTCTATTGCGGGCATTTATTTATTTGTGAGTTCAAGTAATGTTTCGATCTCTGATATAGGTATAGCAGGTTCTGACATGATGAATTCTGAAACTTTGGGTTTAAGTTCCTGCATTCTTTCACATAACTTATGAATTGATTCTATCTGTTTTTCACGAGTTGTTTGAAATTCACTGAGTGACCCACGCGTGTAATTCCACGGCTCTCTATTTATTCGTCTCCCAATATCTTGAATTAAGCCGTATAAATTCTCGAGCCATTGTGTCACGAAGATACTATCACCCCGGATAATGTATTTAACCGTAACAGCTGTCATCATCCAGAAAAAAGCCCAGAGCTCCGCAACTGATTTCCTGCTTTGTTCCAAATCTTCAGGTTCAGGTGGACTTGAAACGGGGATGCCCACTTTGTCAAAGAGAATTTTTGATTGATATGGCCGCAATGCCTTGGATTGCGGTATCAAGGTCCAATCTATCATGATTGCAGATTCCTCGTAAAGGACAAAGGTAAATGTCCCGCCTTCTGGCGCGTTGTTATTGTTTTCATGGATTAGAGCAGGTGTACCAAATTGACTGAATACCGAATATCTTTCGGGAGATGTTTGAGCACTTACTTGCGCAAATTGCATGCAAAGGTTTGAGCTATCTGTATCTGATACAACTAAATTAATGTCAATATCGCTGACAGCGTCTGCATTGTTTCTGCCGAAACTACCTGTAAGCCATCCGGCGACAAAACGTTTGTCATTGGATAGTGATGCGGTGATTTCTGCGAGTAGGATATCGCGATGATTTTGATATGAGTCTAAGGTTAAGGTCATGGATGAATTAATAAGAGAGGGGCACAGCATTGCTGTGCCCCTCTCAGTCTAATAAGATTTTGCGAAATATACTTTGCGCTTGGAAGGCTTACCGCACACTATACATTTGCCTTCTGTTTCAGGTTGATTGAAAGGAATATTACGTGTAGTCGCCTTGGCTTCTTCCTTTACTTTAGTTTCACATTCTTTTGATTCGCACCAATAAGAGAAAGCCCAACCGTCCTGAACCACTTTCTTTAATTCCTCATAATCTTTTGGATCATGAATGTTTGCATCGCGGTATTCGGTGGCACGCTTGAGGAGAGAATCCTGAATCTCGATGAGCAATCCGCTCACAGCGGAGTCCAGACCCGCTTGTGGGACGAAGGATTTTCCTTCTCTGCCAGGTCGGTCACGGCGTGCAAGCGCAACAGATCCTTTTTCCACATCCTTGGGACCGATCTCAATGCGGACAGGAACGCCGCGCATTTCCCAATCGTTGAATTTGAATCCCGAACTGACATTATCGCGGTCATCCATTTTGAGACGAATGCCTGCTGATTTTAATTCTTTGAAGATGCGGTCGGCAACTTCCATTACTTTTGTTTTCTCATCATCATTTTTGAAGATAGGGACGATGACTGCCTGAATAGGTGCAAGGCGGGGAGGTAGGACGAGTCCCTGATCGTCACCATGAACCATGATCATCGCACCAATAATGCGTGATGAAATTGCCCATGAAGTTGTTTCGCAAAATTGCAATGTGTTGTTGTTATCAAGATATTGGATCTCGAATGCTTTTGCAAAATTCTGACCGAAGTAGTGGGATGTGCCAGATTGCAAAGCGCGTTTATCCCACATCATAGCTTCAATAGATGTAGTGACTTGTGCGCCTGCGAACCGTTCTGTTTCACTCTTAGTACCTTTGATAACAGGGATCGCTGCTTCCTTGAGAGAGAACTCTTCATAGATATCAAGAATGCGATGCATTTCCTCTTTGGCTTCTTCGGCGCTAGCATGAGCAGTATGACCTTCATGCCAATAGAATTCTGCTGTGCGCAGGAAAAGTTTTGTGCGAAGCTCCCAACGCAGCACCGAACCCCACTGCACAATGAGAAGAGGAAGATCACGCCACGACTTGATCCATTTGGAATACATATATCCAATAATAGTTTCGGACGTGGGACGCACGGCTAATTTTTCTTCGAGTTCTTCGCCGCCGCCATGTGTGACCACAGCGAGTTCGGGAGCGAAACCTTCCACATGTTCTTTTTCTTTTTCAAAGAATGATAGAGGAATCAAAGTTGGGAATGCCGCATTGACATGTCCTGTTGCTTTGAATTCCTTATCCAGCCAGGATGTAATATTTTCCCATAACGCCCAACCATAAGGCTTGACCACCATACATCCACGCACAGGAGCGTAATCTGCGAGATCTGACTTAAGCACAAGCTGGTTGTACCATTCTGAAAAATCTTCAGCACGAGTGGTTAATTTTTCTTCTGCCATTTTTCCTCTTTTATGTTTCGTAGGGGCGACCCTTGTGGTCGCCCTGGGCAGGGACAAGCCCTGCCCCTACGTATTATTTTAATTTTTTCACTGCAGTTTTTACATCGCCCGCAAAGTATAACAAGTCTCTTTGTTGATCGGGCATGTAGATATCAAATGCGTTAAAGAACCGATCAAAAGTGGACTGCCAACCACTCCCGACCAGTGTAAGAGGCCTGGGAGGCATGGCCTGTGTGCTCATTAGATTCCACATTAAAGCAACTTCAGCCAATGTACCGGCACCGCCAGCTAATGCAATAGCGGCGTCGCAGCCGTTGATCAACCCTTGTAACCGTTCGATCAACGTCTTGGTTCTTCTTTCCTCTTTGGCCCATTGATTCATCTTTACGGGTCGCCAGGTTTCGATACTTTCACAGGTCACGCCAACGACATGTCCGCCTGCTTCATGCGCACCGCGCGAGACTGCTTCCATTGTGCCCATGTAACCGCCAGTTAAGACAGTATGTCCGCGTTCGGCAAGTAGTTTGCCAAGTTCGCAGGCTTCTTCATAAGCATCTGAGCCTTCTTTAGGTTGTGAACCGCCAAATACCGTTATGTTCATTCTTCAACATCCCATTGTCTTGTTTTGTTCACTTCAATTTTTTTCAATACAGCTTCCTCCAGATCAATGCCTGAAACCGAAGCAAGTTGTAAAAGATATAAAGTTACATCTGCTAGTTCACTTCCCAATTCATCTTTGTCTTTTATATCTTCATGAAATTGGAAATGCTCCAAAATCTCCGCAGCTTCCAAAGAAAGCGATATCGCCAAGTTGCGCGGTGTCTGTGGTCGTTTGCTGTCTTTCTCATACCAGCCTTTAGACTTTACCAACTCGTGCATTCGTTCAGTTAGGTCTTCAATTGTTATCTTTTCGTCATTCATCGCGGTGTCCCTTATCTAATAAAAAAACGGCTCGCCAAGTCTGGGAGCCGTTTGGGCGCAATAAAGCGAACCTAGCCAGACCTGGTAGATTTACACATTCGAGGGGACGGGTTCGGGATAAATTTCATTGCGGCGATTATACCCTTAACATTCAAAAATTGCACTTTTATGAAAACGAGCATTATATAAGGGTAAAATTGATTTTATGCAAAAGGACTTGCTCCGCCTCATGCGTAACCCAAGCCTGCTTCCGTCCGAAAAGCAGGATCTTCTCACGCACATTGCTAACCAATCTGCATCGATGAATATGCCTTGTTATATTGTCGGCGGCTTTGTGCGAGACTTGTTGCTTGAAAAACCTGTCAAGGACTTTGATATTGTCGTTGAAGGTGATGCAATAAAACTTGGTGAAGCACTTGTAAAAAAGCATGGTGGAAAACTTACTGCACATCACAAATTTTCTACTGCTATTTGGTTTGTCCATGAAAATGAATTTGTTGATCTAATTACCGCTCGTTCTGAAGTCTACGAACATGCTGGCGCTTTACCGACAGTCAAGCCATCCACAATTGATGATGATATTCGCCGGCGCGACTTCTCGATTAATGCAATGGCTGTCCGCATAGATGGTGATCACTTTGGTGAATTGCTCGACCCACTGAACGGACAAAATGATCTCAAGGAAAAAACAGTCCGTGTTTTACATCCACACTCATTCATAGATGATCCCACGCGTATTTTCCGTGCAATCCGCTATGAACAGCGCTATGGATTCAAAATAGAACCTAATGCATTGAAAATGATCAGCCAGGAATCTTTTGAGATTCTATCAAAACTGAGCGGAGAGCGCATCCGCCATGAATTTGATTTGATCTTTGCAGAAGTAAATTCTTCGAAGATGATATTTCGCCTGGGTGAGTTGGGAGCTTTAGGTGCATTCCACCATCAACTGCCCGAATTGAATGAAAAATATAGTGAGTTATTTAATTCAAAAACACCAGATGAATTTGGGATATCAAATAACCAGGTTATGCTTGGTTACCTGCTGTGGTTGTTAGATTCACCAATGGAAATGGTCCGTTCGATCTCCAATCGGCTCGATTTCAGCGCTGACTTGTCAGATGCGGTTCGCGCGGTGCTTCACTTAAAAAATGAATTGCCTACATTTGCAGATTTCAGACCCAGCACTTGGACAGCCCGCCTTGATAAAGTTCCTTTGATATCAATTTATGTATTGTGGTTGGTTACTAAAGAGGCTGCTCTGAAGGAATTTCTCACAAAGTGGCGGCATGTAAAAACAAATATCACAGGAGATGATCTGATTGCGCGCGGTATTGCACCAGGTCCGCGTTATAAAGAGATACTCACTCGTCTCCGCGCGGCCTGGTTGGACGGGGAAGTAAAGAATCAAATGGAAGAAAAAGAATTATTGATGTTGCTGCTATAAGCTGTAACGTGGAGATGCGAAGAGGATCATGCTCACGGGAGTTGCTGTCATTAACGCCGCACTCAGGCTTGAGGCCCAGAACTAATCCGATGCTCTTCATCCACTAAATCTCTTGCTTATAGACATCATCCTATATATAATACTCTTATGGCGGATGCCCAACGATTGCCTTACAGATTACGCGAGCCGTTCCTTGCTTTTACGGAATTGGCTCTTTTTCGTGCTTTGAACGAAATGGTTGGCAAACGTTATTTGATCTGTCCTAAAGTGGCGTTGAATGATGTTTTTTACATTGTGCGCCCTAACGAGAATGTGCATTTCTTTAATAAGTTTTTTCGCAAACATGTCGATTTTTTGCTATGTGACCCGCAGACGTTAGCTCCCGTTTTTGGGGTTGAAATCGTGCGCCCGAATTCAAAAAATGAAGCACGAGAGACCGATAAATTTATAGAAGAATTATTCACCGGTGCCGGGTTACCATTGGTACATGTACCATCCAGTGAAGTGTATGATCCATCTGACTTGGTTTCTCTTTTTCAACTGGCAATGGAAAAGATCGGTGAGACAGTTTCGCTGCGTGTGGATCGTTCTTCTGATTCAGTGCCGCATTGCCCAGTATGTGGAAAGATGATGGTGTTGAGAATCCATCGCACTGGCGGAAGCTCTGGGAAAAAATATTATGGCTGTATGGATAGTCCACGTTGCGCGGGTGTAGTTCCCCTAGATTAGATGAATAATCCCCGTTCCTATGAATGGGGATTATTTTTTTAGTAATGCCTTACCAATTCTGATGCATATTCTTTTCCGACAGTGTTTTTATTTTCTACAAGCCAATCTCTTAGGCTGGTTTTACAGCGTGGCGGATCTTTAGAAATAAGCACATTTGCCATCAGACCATCTACTTCTTCTGGAGTGAGCATTACATCCTTCACGAAGAGACTTAGAAATTGTGCTGCAAGTAGTGCTAAACGCGGGGGGAAGGAGAGAAGCGGGCGTTGTTTATTTATTGTTTCGCCGATCAACTCTACCATTTCCTTAAAGGTAAATTCATCGGGGCCGACAGCATCCCATATATAATTTTCCGTTTTATATACCGCATCCACGGCGAGTTTGGCGAGATCGTCCACATAAACAGGGGATAATTTATAAGAGCCATCTCCGGGTAAGCCAAAAAGAGGCAAATACCGCAACAGCCAGGCAATATTGTTAATGAGAATATCTTCTTTTCCAAACAACACAGTGGGACGAAGAATTGCATAACTTAATCCCGAATCGACCACCGCTTTTTCATTTGCGGCCTTGCCCCAGTAGTAAGGCAAGTGTGACTCTGCTGATGGATTGGCAATGCTGATATGTACAATGCGCTTGATGCCTGCTTTTACAGCAGCGTTTACTAAAGCCTTTGTATTCTCAACTGCTTTTGGCTGTGTGTTGCTGCCTTTATCAAAGCGCACCCAATAGGTGTTGATCAATACTTCTGCACCCCTTAGATTTGCAACAAGTTGATTTTCGTTACTGAAATCAAGTGGGAAAGCTTTTACTTTTCCATTGAATGGGTCTGGGCGGTTTGGATGGTTGGTGAGCGTGACGACTTCCTCGCCGCGTTCCAGTAAACGTTTTGTGATGTATTTTCCTGAATAACTAAATGCGCCAGTGACTGCGATTTTCATTTTGACTCCTTATTTTAAAATTGATAGAATATTTTTGACATTTGAAAGGCCAAGACTCTCCAATTTGACAACGGCCTTTGTGAGGCTGTCAATCGCGTTGAAAAATTCCTGTAAGGCCTGTATCCGTTTGTAGACAAATTGCACTTGCGCTTCATTGCCAGTCACCGAGCCTGATTCCAGTTTTGCAAGTGTTTCGCGCACCGAACCGAGCGCGCGGTCAAACTCGCTATTTTGCCTTTCCTTCAAGATCGAACGAATGGACTTGTAGAAATCATGCTCGGCTTCATAATAAT
The DNA here is from genome assembly GCA_014379595.1 of Anaerolineales bacterium. Lineage (GTDB taxonomy): Bacteria > Chloroflexota > Anaerolineae > Anaerolineales > Villigracilaceae > Villigracilis. The sequence continues at coordinate 17,179 of JACMLM010000003.1, read as the reverse complement.
CTTTACGGTCAGCAAGTTTGGATGAGCGGTGCACAAGCCCCATGCGCGCCAGTGTGCGGACCTCGGTGCTGATCGCGCCTTTGGTGAGGCCAGTCTCCTGTACGATCTCATCCAGTGAGAGTGGGGAAGGGGAAAGATATAGAACCGCGAAGATGGCGCCCATGCCTTTGGGAAACCCCCAAAAACGACTGATCTGACTGAGTCCTTCGGTGAAATCCTGTTTGAGTTGTGTGAGTTTTATAGTCATGGATTAATCCTTTAGAACGTTTAGTAATTACTAAACATAGTATATGACAAGTCTTTTTGCTTGTCAAGGATTAAAAAACCGCCCGAAGGCGGTTCGTGTTTTATGTAGGGTTAACTGGTGGAGTGTAGAAAAACCTGAATAACTCTGCGCCGGTCTTTTCTTTTGCCTCGGTAATGTAAGTAGCGATGGGGGCGCGGAAGATTAATCTTTCGATGTCACTTTTAATAAATGAAAATTCAACAAATCCATAATTGCCTTGAATTTCATCTTCAGGAATCTGCACGATCGTCGATAGCACCTGGGCCATCCAATTTCCAAAAGCTTCTTCATCTTTTAGATCATCAACGGGAAGTTGTACGTAGAAATCAGTTTCCATCGTACTGAAAGTGGAGCTTCCGTCTTCGTAAACACAATCTTCTCCAAACAATTCAGCGGTTGCGCTGGCTTCAGGATCAATAGCGCGAATGGCAGTATCTACTTTTTCAGTTAATTCGGGTGAATCATGATATGCCCACATATACGCACAGCCTTCATAAGCCGGTGAAGGGGTTAATGTATCTGTTGAAATAAGTTCAGCGATATCTGTATTTGTTACAACACTTTTTTCATCTACCGGTGTAAGCCCGCTTTTAATTGCAAAGAGACCGACTGCCGCAGAAAGGATAATTGCAATCGCCAAATTTCTTTTTTTCATTATGATTTGTGATCGATGACAGCCATTGGAAAACGAAGCCATCCTTCTTCAGTTGGTTCCTCTACTGGTTCCTCTATCGGCTCTTCAGTTGGTTCTTCTGTTAGGGTTTCTTCACAAACAGCGCCTTCCGCACATTCAGAGTTACTGCTCTCGTCGAAATCTTCAGAGAAGTCTTCAGGGTCTGGAAGCTCTTCAATAAATTCTTCTAACTCGGGAGATTCCTCCAGCCAGTCTTCTATATCTTCCCTGTCAATGGGTTCCGGTTCCGAGGGTGGCTCTTCACCTTCAATGAAAGACGACTCGCCTTCAATTAATTCCACTTCTTCACCGTCTTCATCTTTCAACGCACAATGACCTTCGAGACAAACCGCCTCGATCCAATTCTTTTCGGGGTTAAACTCCACACTTAATAAACTTCCGCGAACAGAGGCAACCCCGGATGGTGTTTGCACCTCCAATGAGCCGCCATTTAATAGAATAAAAACTTTTCCAAAGAAAAGTTCAATGACTGTTTTTGGTTCGCCGTTTTCCACTGTCAGTTCAGGGATCGCAAATAAAGAATTGGGTCCCACGCGCACAATGGTGCCCTCCGGCAAAAGGTTGATCCTGGCACGGCCGTCTTCGCCTGTTTCCACGCTGCCAGTAGCAAGCAGTTTCATGTTGAGGATAGCTGTTGAATACTCCTGTGAGGATGACTCGCGGGCTGTGACTGTATTTTCAAATTCAGATAAAACCGCCTCACGCGCAGGGACAACTGGTTCTGTTGCGATGAATTCGGTTGCGGCTGGAGCATTTGTTGCGGTTTCCGTCTGCACCGGGTTTTGAGTGGATTCTGTTTCGGCGGGGGCAGCGCCGTTTGAACATGCGCCCAGCAACACGGTCAGGAGAAGAAACGTGGACAATAATTTTTTCATGATTTTCCTTACCGTATTCTACCTTTTAAACATCCAACTCCACTTTGCAATCCTATTAGTTCTTTAAAATAAAATCGCCTCGAAATCAATCTTTCGAGGCGATTTTGTATAGTAGACCTCTTGCAAAAGTCTTTGTTTTGTTCCGTCAGTAGTTGTACTGCTGACGGTTCGGCACGCTTCGCGAACTGCCGAAAAAACTTCTTAATAAACGTACTTATGCAAGAAGTCCATTGTTTATTTCAAAATATCTGCGGCTGCCGCGGCCATGAGCGCTGCGCCGCTTATCAAGGCTTGTTCGTCGAAATCAAATTTTGGGTGATGGTGGCCATAATCAAGATTTTTCTCTCTATTGGCTGAGCCAATGAAGAAGTAACATCCATCTGCTTTTTCCTGCATATAGCCCATATCTTCTGCGCCCATCGTGAGATAGGAGTAGTCAGCGATTTCTATGTTTGGAAATAGATTTTTAGCCGTATTGAAGACTCTTGCTGCAACCTCTTCATTGTTAATAACGGGTGCAGTAACTTGTTTTATTGTGATCTCCACCTCACAACCCATGGATGATGCAATTCCTCGAACGATCTGTTCAAATCGTTCAAGTACCAGTTTACGTACCTGATCATCGAAGGAACGGATGGTACCTAAAAGCTCTGCAGTTTGCGGAATGATGTTGAAGGCCGTACCAGTATGAATTGATGTGACACTGATAACGGCAGGTTTTAACGGTTCGACATTGCGTGCAACAATAGTCTGCAAAGCTGTGATGATTTGTGCTGCGCACACTACAGGGTCTATTGTAGTGTCGGGAGCGGCTCCATGCCCGCCCTTGCCAGTGAGTTTGATGATGAATAATTCAGCGCCTGCCATTACAGGGCCTTGAGCAACATGGATCCAGCCGAGAGGCTTATCATTCCATAGATGCAGGGAAAGAGTCTTTTCTACTTTAGGATTTTCAAGAACTCCATCGCGCATCATCATTAATGCGCCGCCAATTTCTTCCCCATTTGTGCCTTCTTCGGATGGTTGAAAACAAAACTTAATATTCCCGATCAATTCGTTTTTGTGTTCATTCAAAATTTTTGCAACGGTTAATCCAATAGCCGTGTGACCATCATGACCACAGGCGTGCATGACACCTTGATTCTGCGAAGTATATTCCGCGCCAGTATCTTCAGTGATGGGAAGTGCATCCATATCAAAGCGCAGGAGGAGGGTAGGTCCAGGTTTCGCACCTTCGAGCAAGCCAACTACACCTGTTTTGCCAATACCTTTTGTCACTTCCAGCCCAAGCGCTTCAAGCTCTTTTGCTACAATACCACCCGTGCGAATTTCACGGAATCCAAGTTCAGGGTGAACGTGAAAATCGCGACGCAAAGTTTGAGTGTATGGGAAAAGCTCTGTTGCTCTTTCGAGAAAATCAGTCATTGCAAACCTCTTATTTGATTTGGTGTTTTCTAAAACTAGTTTGAACTACGTAAATCCTGCAAAGCTTTTTGCAAGGTATGTGCTGATTTTTCCAATGCTTCGTGTTCTTGTGCGGTCAATGGTGCTTCGATGATTTTCATCGCACCTGTTTGTCCTATGACAGTTGGAATTCCTAAACAGACATCGCTAATGCCATATTCACCATCCAGAAAAGTTGAAACAGTTAGTACGCTGTGTTGATCCTGTAAGATAGCTCCAGCAATTCGCACCAGCGCCATACCGATCCCATAATACGTGGCGCCTTTGTAGTTGATAATGTGATAAGCAGATTCTTTAACTTCGCGCGCGATCCTTTCGCGATGCGCGGGCCATTGCTCAGGGTTATTGTACATCGAACTATATTTGTCTATCGGTACGCCTGCCACGTTTGTCATGGACCATGCGGCAAGCTCACTGTCGCCATGCTCGCCTAAAACATATGCATGAACATTGCCAACATCCACGTTGCAGTGTTGGCTGATAAGATAACGGAAACGAGCGCTGTCCAACACAGTGCCTGAGCCAATCACGCGGCTTTTCGGCCAGCCCGAGCGTTTCAACGCGACATAAGTCAAAATATCAACCGGGTTGGTGACGATTAAGAGTATCGCCTGTGAATTCTCGCTGACGATTTCATCTACAACTGATTCTACGAGAGCTGCATTTTTCTGAAGTAGATCCAATCGCGTCTCTCCCGGACCTTGTTTTGCTCCTGCTGTAATGACAATAATACTCGCGTCGGCATAATCCTGCTTTTGTCCGACATGGATTTGCACAGGAGAGTAGTACGGTAGTCCGTGAGCGAGGTCGAGAACCTGTCCCTTGGCGAGATCGAGATTCGCGTCTATCAAACTTATTTCGTCAGCAAGTCCTTTTTGAGCCAATGCATAAGCAAACGATGTTCCAACTGCACCCGTGCCCACGATGACCACTTTTCTTGATTTCCACATTGATTCCATATTATCCTCCATGCCCCGGAAAGATTTTGGTAATGTTATGCTGATAGATATTATCCCAGCTTTGCCTGGAGATTGTATCTTCTTTGGGGAGAACAAAAATAGGATGCAGGTCGCCTGTAAATGCGAAGCCTTCATCAATGATCAATGTAACACTATCGTCGCTGTGACCAGGGGTGTGGATGATTTCGCCGCTTATATCCAGGCCAGCGAGAAATTTTCGGCTATCTTCACATTTTAAATTGAGGTTGTCGTTGAGTTTAATTTCTTTGTAAGGATATTTCTTTGTTTTAAAGAACTCTGTAAAGATTGGAATAAAACTGAGTTGCTGTTCGAGCACGATCAATTTGATCCCTTGATTCTTTAATTCTTGCGCAAGGCCCGCATGATCTGGGTGATAGTGCGTGGCCAGAAAATATTTTATCTCGCTGAGTGCAATACCTTTTTGTTTAAGTTTAGCGTTTAATTTTGGGAGTGTACCAGGAAAGCCAGAGTCCACCAACAACTTTCCGTTTTTGATTTCGAGGAGATAATAATTGGTTGAGTCGTATCCAACATTGACGATATTCATTTTTAGTTAGTTTGAAAGTTTTAAGGTTTGTAGGTTGAAAGGTTAAATGCTCTAACACGCGAACTTTCCAACTTGCTAACTTTTCAACTGGTTATCCATAGTTCACTACTCGAAACTTTTCTTCGTATCGCGGATTTTCATCTGTACTATCTTCGGTGCGGCGGGATTTAAATCTTTCGATGAGTTTATCCATATCCTGTACCTGTGTCGTGTGTTCGAGAACGGCTTTTATTTTAACATCCCATGTGTCAGAGATGTCTATGGTCGTATTGGGTTGGTTGGTAAGCGCACACCAAACCTCTTTTGGCATATGAGGCTGATATCCCTCTTCAAGCAGTTCTGGAAAATATGCAATGTTATCGGCAGCAGGGAACACTGCATCCAATACTACTTGTCCACAGGCGCGGTGATCTGGGTGATTGATGCCGTAGAGTGCAAATAGATTTTGTGGGTCACATGTGACGAGGATATCTGGTTTATGTTCACGGATGAGGCGGACAACATCACGACGCAGAGTCAGGTCTGGGACGAGGTAACCATCTGGCAGGTCCAGAAAATGAACCGAGCTTGCGCCAATAATTTTTGCGGCATTGTTTTGTTCGATGTGCCTTAATCCACATAATTTTTCTGGCGTCATATCTGGATGTGTGGCGATGTTAAATCCCTTATCGCCGCAGGTTAAAAGTACATATGTAATTTGATGTCCTGCGCGCGCCCACTTTGCAAGTGTGCCTCCACAAAAAAATTCTGGATCATCGGGATGAGCCAGAATAACCAGAATTTTTTGTGAAGTTTCCCAATGATCAGTTTGCTCGGTCATTGTTCTTTTTTGTAGCTTTCCCGCAGGTACATCCGCCGCCTTCGTGACGGTCACATGGAGCGGCAGCTTTGCGACGTAGGGTTTCGAGTTCATCCCAAGGCTGGATCTCTTCACGTGTGAATGTCATGTGTTGCGGACGATCGGTGCCGCTTTCGATGAGCACAACAACTTTATCGCTCATGGGAATTACATCTACAACTTTACCTTCACCTTTGGGGGTGATCACACGTTTGTTGCGCTTAGGGAGGGTCTTGCGGGCTTCAACATATTGTTCATATTCGTAAATAAGACAACAGCGTAAGCGTCCGCACATGCCTGTGATCTCATTAGGCGTGAGCGAGATACCCTGCTCCTTCGCCATCTTGATCGAGATGGGGGAGAAGTCTGTTAAAAATTGGGAGCAGCAGCGCGTTTCAATTCCGCATGCGCCCATACCGCCCAGAAATTTGGCTACATCACGCGGACCGATCTGGCGCATTTCGATATGCTGGGTCGGATAAATTTGCTGCATATCCTTTTTGAGTGACTTAAGATCCACTTTATCTTCACTCTCTGTACTAAAGAGGAAGGCAAGGCGTGAGCCGTCATAGTTGTATTCAGCTGTGACGATCTTGACCCCTTTCAGATGAAGTTCAGAGGCGCGGGCACGGCAGTTGATCATCGCTTCGGTTTGTTTGGATTGCCAGGATTGTTGGAGCAGCAAGTCGCGCGGGGTGGCGCGTCGCTCCACAGATTTCCATCCACCTTCTGGTTGGGCAGGAGCCTCTTCCAGAACCTGAATAACCTCACCGAGATGTTTGCCGCGTGCTGTATCCACAATGACATGCTCGCCCTTTTTTACGTCTGGGAGAGTGGCAGAGTCAAAATGGTAGATTTTTCCTACTTTGGTAAATCGGACACCGATAATATTTGTTTGCATGGGGTAATTATACCGTAGGGATTACGAAAGTTCTGCTCGCAACATTGCAAGAATATCATCCGGTTTCTGTGAAATATCAACAGGAATGACCTTCCGCGTTATTGTGATCTCATCTGCAAGACGGCCAGTTCCACGCATAATGAAAACAGGTCGGTTTTCCATGATGCTGTATTGAACATCATGTTGAGAAATTTCGCCTCCATTTATAAGAATCGTGATCGATTTTTCGCTTCCAGCGGCAACAGTTGCAATTTTTGCGATCCATGAAGATTCGTCCCCCCAGTCATCACCGGGGACTAAAAAGAAGTGTGTGTGATTGGGGTCCAAAATTGATTCGGGTTCTTCTTTCATCAATAAGCTGTCAAACACAACGCCGATCAGTGGAAAGGAGAACTTGTTTTGTTTTCTTTGTTTTCCAATTTCAGTCATAATCCCAGCTTGTGTGCCCCCATCAATAACCACGGAATTAGTTTCCTCAGCCAGTTTTGTGACTACATCGATAGCTTTCTTCATTGGGAACTTATCCAGCCAGCCAATTCCGCTGGCGCCGCCAACCAAAACGATCACTCTTTTTGGATACGACACTTCAAGTTTTACGAGCGCTTCCTTGATCTCGTTGTTATCAGAGATATTCGCCGCATGTACCTTTATTCCGTTCTTCAACGAAAGATGTCTAATGATCATTATGTTTCTCCTTGTTTCTAAAGGAACAAACTTGATTATATATGTAAAAAGACCTGACAGTATTTAATCCGTCAGGTCTTTATTGACTATTATCTATTCTCTTAATTAATCCACAATGCTGATCGGCAGTTCATTCTTTCCGCTCAATGCCGCCACGCTGACTTTTGCCGCAATCTTCTGCGCAATCTCTTGTAAGGCAATTGCCACAGGTGATTCAGGATGTGAGACAACAATTGGCTTGCCTGTATCCCCGCCGATGCGGACGTTTTGATCTATTGGCACTTTCCCCAGGAATGTAGTTTGAGTGGATTCTGCGAGCCGTTCACCGCCGCCTGAACCGAAGAGATCCATACGTGTGCTATCGGGCAAATCGAGATAGGACATGTTCTCAACAATTCCCAAAATGGGAACTTCCAACTGCTTGAACATGTTCAAGCCTCGGCTGGCATCTTCCAGTGAAACGAGCTGTGGCAGAGTCACGATGACAGCTCCACTTAAAGGCAGAGCTTGGGCAAGAGATAAAGATGCATCACCTGTGCCGGGGGGCAGGTCAATAATAAGATAATCCAGTTCGCCCCAATCTACATCTCCAAGAAATTGACGAATTGCGGAATTAAGCATCGGCCCACGCCAGATCAAAGGTTGACCAGGCTTTACCAACAATCCCATCGAAATTAATTTGATGCCATATGCATCTGCTGGAATCAATCTTTGTCCATTCGGAGGCGGGAGTTTTTCTACACCAAGCATGGTGGGTGTGTTAGGACCATAAATATCTGCATCCATGAGACCCACGCGTGCACCGGCCTGCGCAAGAGCTACTGCCAGGTTTACGGAGACAGTGGATTTGCCAACGCCGCCTTTACCAGAGCCAACTGCAATTGCATTACGAATCGGCATGCTGACCAACCCGCGCATACGGCCATCGTTGGGAACATCCGAGTCCATTTTAAGATCAACAGTTTTCGCGCCTTCAATTGAAAGAATGGCTTCCTTTACTTCTCTTTCAATCCTTGCGCGAAAAGGACAGGCAGGCGTGGTGAGCATAACGGTCAGCGAGACTTTGTCACCTGTGATCTCAACATTTTTAACCATATTAAGCGTCACGAGGTCTTGATGGAGATCAGGTTCCTGCACTTTGCTTAATGCAGCAAGAACTGATTCTTTTGTAAGTTTATTTGTCATTTATTTTTTCACCTATTAAAAATATTAGGTCATTGCCAGGAGGCGTCCTTCCCGACGAAGAATAAGAGCGCCCTCGCAATGAACTGCTAAGCTGTGGGAGCAGCAGAAGCGGCTGCCTCAGCCTTTGCGGCTTTGGCGGCTTCCTTTGCTTTGCGTGCTTCTTCTTCACGAGCAAAATTTTGCGGGCGGATACCTTCATAATACGAAGATGGCTTGAGTAATTTTTCCATGTTCAGCACATTGCGTCCATAGGAAGCGATGGCGAAATCATGATCCATCTTGATCGCATCAAATGGACAATACTCTGCACAAAAGCCGCAGTTCATGCAAATATCTCCATCGATGTAAAACTCGGTTGGTTCAGGAACAGGACGCCCCGTAACAGGATCGTTGCTTCGTACGATCCAAATACATTGCGGCGGGCAAACCTTTGCACAAATTCCGCATGATGTACACAGCACTTCTTTTTTACCCTCTGCATCCACATTGTAAACAAGAAATGGAAGATAGCGTGCTTCTTCAGGCAGGATCAATTGCTCTTCAGGATATTGTATCGTGAAGATGCCTTTTGTATCTGCGCTGGAGCGGTGTTTTATACCTTCTTCTGTGTAATAGCGTTTCTTGCCGCGCAGCATCCAGGAAATGTCTTCAAGATATGTATCCCAGAATCGCTTCCAGGTGACGCTTAGTCCTTTTAGAATACCTTTACCAAACATAGCTGGGTTCTCCTGTTAACGATCCAACTCGCCCATGACAATATCCAACATGCCAAGCAATGCGATGAAGTCTGCTATCTTTGTGCCAAGACACATTTTTTCCAATGCGGTCATGTTTACAAAAGAAGCAGGGCGCACGTGATATCGCCATGGATTTGGTTTGCCATTGGAGATGATATAGAATCCCAGCTCACCTTTGGGCGACTCAACGCGACCATACGCTTCACCTGCCGGCACCCGAACCTGGTACGCCGGTTTCTGCGAGTTGATCGGCCCTTGTGGGATCTGCTTGATGGCCTGCTCCAATATTCTTATGGATTGTCGAATCTCATCAAAGCGAATGAGATAGTTATCCAGCATGTCACAGTTGTAACGAACTGCCACATCAAAATCAAAACGGTCATAAACAGAATATGGGTCTGCACGTCGAATATCATAAGGTACACCAGCCGCACGCAGTACAGGCCCTGTCACTGAATAACGAACTGCATCTTCGGCACTTAATACATGCACGCCTTTCAAACGTGCTACCAATATCTCATTCTCATTTAAGAAGCGTTCCATTTCATCAGTCTTAGCAGGAAGACGCTCGAAAACTAGATCTTTGATTTTTTGCATGACGTGATCAGGAATATCGCGTACTACGCCACCAAAGCGGAAGTAATTGCACATCATTCGCGCGCCAGAAACTTCTTCAAAAATATCGAGGATCAACTCGCGTTCTTCAAAAGCATAAATCGAAGGAGTGTACATTGCGCCAAGGTCATTGAGCAATGTCCCTGCAAACACAAGGTGATTTTGAATACGAGTGAGTTCTGCCATGATCACGCGGATATATTCAGCTCGTTCTGCAACCGCGATCTTCATCAACTTTTCAACCGTGATGGCATAACCGAAGTTATTGCTCATTGAATTGAAATAATCTAGGCGGTCTGTATATGGAATGATCTGTAAATAGGTATTGCGTTCGCCGATCTTATCGTGATTGCGGTGCAAATAACCCATGACAGGTTTCAAGCCAACGATCGTTTCGCCATCTAATGTGAGCGCAACGCGCAACACGCCATGTGTGGATGGATGATGAGGTCCCATGTTCACAACAATATGATCCGTTTTTAAACCATCATCATCTTTTGTTGAGTGACGTTCCAATGAGCTATAAAGGTCTTCTTCTTTATCCACGATCAATGTATCAGGGTCGAAATCTTTCGGGAAGTTGATATTGTCCTTGAAAGGATTCTTTGACTCGGCCATGTAAAACTGTCCATCGGGCCAGCGGCTTTTGAAGGGTTTTGTATCCTCTTCGTAGAAGGCTTCCTTCCAATCTTTGCGGAGTGGGTGACCATCAAAGCCTTCCCACATTAAGATGCGACGTAAGTCGGGATGGCCTATGAATTTAATACCGTGTAAATCCCAGGCTTCGCGTTCCTGAAAATCTGCACCTGCCCAAATTTCAACCAGTGAAGGGACTTCGATAGGGTCAACACGCTCTACTTGAACCTTGAAGACTAGTCCGGGTCCGCCCGTTGTTTTATAGGCGTGATAGACCACTTCCATTTTATTTTCATTGATGTAGTCGACTGCTATTACAGCGGTCAACAAATCGTAGCCAAACTCGTCGCGAATGGCTGTCGCTACTTCGGTCAGACTTTCTTTGGTGACGATAAATCCGCTATATCCGGGGCGTGCATCAGCTGAGACACTGTTTGGGAATCGAGCAACCAAGTTAACCGTTAAAGTAAGAGGCGCCGCCATTATGCGCTTTCCTTTGTGGCTGCAGCATCCCGAATTTCCGCATTACGGCGCACATCGATCAAATCTGGCCCTAAAATTGGCATAGGCACGTAATTTGGATCTTTCATCTTGGAGTACCAAGGCGCAGTCCTGATGGATTGCTTGTCAATTTTTTCCTGCAGCTTGATCAGGCCAGCGATCAATGCTTGCGGAGTTGGGGGGCAGCCGGGAATATAAACATCAACGGGGAGAAATTTATCAATGCCTGCCACCACGTTATATCCCTCTTTGAAAGGGCCGCCACTGGACGCACACGCGCCCATGGCAACAACATATTTCGGCTCGGGCATCTGGTTATATAAACGCACAATGGACGGAAGCATTTTTTTCGTAACAGTGCCAGAGACCAAAAGCATATCCGCCTGGCGCGGAGTAGGGCGCATCACTTCCATTCCGAAGCGAGACATGTCGTAACGAGCAGTTTGTGCGGCGATCATCTCAATTGCGCAACATGCCAGCCCAAACATGAGCGGCCAAACCGAGGAACGTCGTCCCCAGTTATACAAACGATCTATGGTCGTGACAGCAATATTATTTTTTATATCATCTGGAATATCATAGCCGGGTGAATTTATTGTTTCATTTTCCATGAATGTTCTCCTCGAACCAGTCCTGGTAAATTGCATAGAGGATGTCGTCATTTACAAGCGCGAGGTCATCCTCAAATTCAGAAAGCTGTATTGTCCACTGATAAATTTGTTGAAGCGAAACTTCTTCGATGTTCACTTCTGGATGCTGACGACGCAACTCCAAAGCGATGGCATAGGTCGCATCCCAATTCAAACTCATTTTTTATTTTCGAGATGTCTTTCACGGAAGTATAGAAAAAGTGGAAGAGCAAAAGATAATCCGATCAATGTGGCGGGGAGAAATAACCACCAATTTTTCATGTTGATCCGTTTGCCTTCAAAACCCATAAATACCCAAGCTGTTAACACAGACATCAATAGATCTGAATTAAATGCCGCACTCATATTTGTAGCAAAGAGTCCTGTGATTGCCTGTAGGGTTGGCGTGGTGTCAATGATATAAAATTGAAAAATAAAGTAATAGGGGAAGAGCAAACCTAAAAATGTGAGCAACAAGTAAATATTCTTTTTCACAAATGTGATTATAGCATGGCAGTCAGAAAAGTCAAATTTTATTATGCAAATATATATTTACATAAATAGCTTTATAATCTGAATGAATTTTCGGCTCGATCTTAACTGAAAACTGCTCCTATTTTAAAAAGCATTTCCATGCCCATGACCACTGCCAGACAAAAAGTCCTTGCTCACCTCAAAAAGACTCGCACCGCTTCTACCCGTGAAATTGCGCGTGCGTTGAAAATGTCCGCGCCAAATGTGAGACATCATCTTGGCATTCTCACATCCGATGGACGCCTTGAGGTCACATCAACCTATCAGCGCGGCGGACGCGGCAGACCAGAGAAAATATATTCACTGTCTCAATCTGCATTGGGCGATAATCTATCCGTTTTGGCAGATGCTCTGTTAGATGGAAAAGTTAATATGGAAAAAGTGGGCAAACAAATTGCAGAGTCACAAAATTTGTTTGGGCTCGCAAGTCAGCCAATGACAAAACGATTAGTTTTGCTGGTTGAAAAATTGAACGAGATGCATTATCAGGCTCGGTGGGAGGCTGGTGCTTCAGGTCCGCGTGTGATCTTTGGACGATGTCCGTTTGCTAAAATAATTGAGAATCATCCAGAATTATGTAAAATGGACATGGCAATGCTGAGTGCTTCGCTGGGAAATTTGGTAACGCCAATACAAAAAAACGAAATAAGCGTGCGCGGGTTATGTCCGTTTATATTTCAAGTGAGCTGAGGTGTTATGGGTATTTTTGAATTTACTGAAGAAGATTTGAAATCTAACAAGCGTGGGTTTATCAGCCCGAAGCAAAGAGAATGGATAGAAATTTTAGCGCGCGGTATCCGTCGGAGTTCAAAAAATGGCGCATGGATCATCCTGGGATTTCTATTCTTCGGAACATGCCTTATTCTGGCTTTGTTCCTGCAAAATGAAAGCACACGCAAATTATTATTTTCAAATTTGGCTGTTTTTATTGCTTTGGCTATTACAGCGATAGTCGTATTTTTGATTATCGCGTTGAGTATTTATCTTGCACAGAGGCAGGCTGATAAATTGCGGGAAGCGCGGGTGCATACTGCGGAAGGCATTATTCGACTCGATGAAAGTTATTCATCCAAGGCCGCTTTCACCAGCTATTATGTTTTTGTAGGCAAGCAGCGATTTGGTTTTACAGAAGATATGAGTCATGTCTTCCCGGAAGGCAGTAGGTTTCGAGTATTTTATTGTAAAGCGGGAGTGCTGGAATTGATATTGTCGTTTGAAAAGATTGGTTAAAAATTTTTAAATTACTTAATCTAGAAGCTTTTATTTCGGTATAAATTCTTTTTGCACTACCTCAATATTGGCGGCATTTAGAAAATTTATAGCATTTTCATCTGTTCGATAAGAAGTACTGTAAATGATGCGTGAAATACCAGCATTGATCAGCACTTTGGTGCAATTGATGCACGGTAGGTGAGTCACATAGCATACTGCGCCCTTTGTAGAAATACCATGCAATGCCGCTTGAATGATAGCATTTGTCTCCGCATGAATCGTACGAACACAATGCCCATCGACCATTAAGTGCCCGGTCTCGTCGCAATGTTCCTGCCCAGCAGGGGAACCGTTGAAACCTGTGGTCAGAATGCGTTTGTCAAGAACAAGCACGCAGCCAACAAAAGCACGGTCACATGTACTTCGTTCAGATACAGCGTAGGCAATTTTTAGAAAATAGGAATCCCAATCTGGGCGCATGGTTTATCTCCGCTATAGAAATGACCGTCATCTAATTAGGTGACGGTCATTTGTTTTACTCCACTGTTACACTTTTCGCAAGATTTCGCGGCTGGTCTACATCCAATCCACGAATGGCTGCAATATGATATGCAAGCAATTGTAGAGGAAGCACGGTGATGATCGGGGAAAGCATCCAGGGGGCTTCGGGAACCCAGAGTATATGATCTGCCATGCCCTTGATCAATTCGTCTCCTTCAGTTGCCACCGCAATAACAATACCATCGCGAGCTTTTGCCTGCTGTATCTGTGAGATCATTTTTTCATGCCAGGGATCTTTTGGCGCAATACACAGCACAGGCATTTCCTTATCAATCAATGCAATCGGGCCATGTTTCATTTCACCGGCAGGATAACCTTCCGCATGAATATATGAAATTTCCTTAAGCTTGAGAGCGCCTTCGTATGCAATTGGCATATTAATACCACGCCCTAAATAGAGGCATCCTTTAATATCTTTTAAGGCGTGAGCAACTTTCTCAATTTCTGCTTCGGTGTCTAACACACGACCAGCCAAATCGGGAACGAGACGTAAATCGGCAACCAATGCCCTGCGTGTTTCATCATCAATTACACCACGCAAATCAGCGAGTAGGATAGCCAGCATATACTGGTCAACTAAAGGTGCAGTAAATGCTTTTGTAGATGCCACACCGATCTCAGGTCCAGTTTGCATCGCGATATATCCATCTGAGACACGCATGGCTTGCGAACCAATTGCGTTGACAATACTCCAGATAATTCCACCCTTGCGCCGTCCTTCTTCCATGGCAGCTAGCGTGTCAGCGGTTTCGCCAGATTGTGAAATTGCTAAAACTACGGTGTTACTGTCAACAATTGGGTCGCTGTAACGAAACTCTGAGCCGATCACTACTTCCACTGGAATACGCGCGATCTTTTCGATGAGATACTTTCCAACCATGCCTGCATAAGCGGCAGTCCCGCAAGCGGTAATGTAAATACGCTCGATTCGTTTTGCGAGTTCAGGCGTGAGATTTAATTCAGGCAGGCGGATGCGGCCTTCTAGAAAATCTACGCGGCCAGCAAGCGTATCTGTTAAAGCGCGGACCTGCTCATGAATTTCCTTTTGCATGAAATGGCGATACTCGCCTTTTTCTGCGGCTACTGCATCCCATGCAATCGTGTGAATTTCAGGTTTTACTTCCACACCTTCCAGCGTTTCAACGCGAACACTATCGCGCGTCACAATCGCCATCTGGCGGGATTCTAAAAAGATGACCTTGCGCGTGTGCTCCAAAATGGCGGGAATGTCCGATGCGATAAAGTTTTCATTTTCGCCAAGCCCAATCACTACACCGCCAGCATTGCCAATACGTGCAGTTACGATCTTATCAGGCTCATCGGCAGACAAGAGAACCACCACATTCGCGCCGTCAATTTGTTGGAAAGTGCGCCGTGCAGCTTCCACAAAATTAACACCTGCGGCTTGATGATGTTCAGCCAAGTGCACGATTGTTTCTGTGTCAGTATCTGAAAGAAAGTTCACTCCCTCAGTTGTTAGTTCATCTTTTATCTCGAGAAAATTTTCCACGATGCCGTTATGCACCACGACAACTTTCCCAGAATTCCCAACATGCGGATGCGCATTGCGCGCAGATGGTGCGCCATGTGTCGCCCAGCGCGTATGACCAATGCCTGGTGCACCCGTAAGTGGGGACCTGCCGACAAGGTCAATTAATTGAGATAACTTTCCCGCGTCTCTTCTGACTTCGATCTGGTTGCTGTTAATGACAGCGACTCCAGCCGAATCATAGCCACGGTACTCCAGCCTTTTCAGGCCATTAAGGATGATCGACACAGCATCACGCGAGCCGACATATCCGACGATTCCACACATAATAGGGATCCTCCGATTTTTTGATTTCGTCATTGCGAGGAGCGAACGGTAGCGAGCGACGAAGCAATCTCTTATTTATGAGGAGATTGCTTCAGATGGAAGAGCACCGTCTTTGCAATGACATAGTTGAATTTGTGCCATTCTCTGCCTATTGACCGCACGATCACTCACGCGATATTGTTGGCAAAGTTATCCTTGGAGGGAAAGATTGACGGGTGTGACGCACCCGGAGGGCTTCCGCTGATCGGTCGATTTTCCTGAGCTTAGCAAGCCAGTTAACTCCATTGTGAAATGGAGAACCCTCATCCTCGTCAACTTTAGTGATAAAACTAAAGTCCATGCGCTGTCTTTCCCAAGTACATTATTTTTCGTTCCACCTCTTTTATGAATTGGCGGGATTATACCGTAAAAATATCGCCAACCGATTTTATCAGCTGGCGATATTTTTATTTTGTATTTATCTTATAACGTCGTCATCAACAGTCGAAGCAGGGAGTACGCGTTGGAGTGCGCGTGGGTAAACCTGGGGTCGGCGTGCGTGTCGGTGTATTGGACGCGGGCGGCGTATTGGATGGTGTTCGCGTGGGGGTTCGCGTGGGGGTACGTGACGGTGTAGGTGTTATCGTCGGTGGAAGAGCCGTATTTGTACGCGTAGGAGTACGTGATGGAGTACGGGTCATGGATGGTGTTGGTGTAATAGATGGCGTCAGCGTACGTGACGGTGTGGGTGTGCGTGATGGTGTGAATGTGATGGTCGGTGTCAATGTACGTGTGGGTGTATTAGTTGGTGTTCTAGTGAGAGTTGGAGTAGCTGTAAAGTTATTGACATTGCCGGTCAAGACACAGTTCCCCCAGCCTGGGAAATTGAAAGTGAGTGTGACAGTGTAAGAACCAACAAATACCTCACTATCAAAATCTGCCAACCATGTAGCCAGTGCACCGTTACCAACAAGCTCAATAGAAGGGGAAGCCGGTGCATTTACGGGTGATGTAGTAGTATTTGTATCGTAATACTGGTTGCCGTTGAAATTAGCATAGTTAAAAAACATTGGGGGGACGTACGTTCTATCCCATACCAAGGATGCATTGGTCAAAAAAGCTGATGCCACATTATTATTAATGACGCGCGCCTCAAAGTTATCGCCATTGAAGCGCGTGCGATTAATCGAAATATTGCTGCATGAAGGCACAGGAGTAATGGTTGGAGTCCGTGTCTGAGTAGGCGTGCGTGTAGGCGTGGGCGTCAATGTTTGTGTTGGCGTGCGTGTGGTAGTAGGTGACACAGTTCGAGTAGGTGTGAAACTGGGTGTTAATGTAGGTGAGGGTGTAAAAGTGGGTGTAGGTGTATATGTATTGGTTGGGACGGTAACGATGAATGAAAAAGGAGTATTAATTGCACGTGTACCACGGAATTGTTCTACAATACCTTCGCGATAAGAAGCAAGATGTATCATTCCAGGTTGAGCTCCAAAAGGTGAGGTGGG
>JACMLM010000021.1 GCA_014379595.1 Anaerolineales bacterium | reverse complement strand
GCATCATTGTTATGCCATAATTCCCCGGCATCTCCACCATCGAATAATGACCCGTATTGTCTGTCACTTCCTGATCTTGATTTGTCAGTTCTATTTTCTGTCCACTAACACCATTGCCTAGGTGAAGTACTTGTCCACTTAGCGAAGTAACGTCTTCAGGAACTAGTATGAAGTCGAGAACTGTATTTCCTGTTATTTGCTTACCCCAAACAATGACTGATCCAAACCCGCTCCCGGGGAGCGGTGTTACTTGTACTTCGTAGGCTCCTTCATCAATCGAGACATCATAATTCCCATTTATATCAGTTATTGTGCTTGCTACGACTATCGCAGTGTTGGAAACAAGAACTTCAACTGTGCTCCCCGCCAATGGATTGCCAAATTGATCGGTCACTCCACCTGATAGTTGAAATGTTGCGGCTGCTCCGATGCCAACAAAGAGTAGCAAAAACATAGTCGCTATCATTAATGCAACACTTACTTTTGATTTTATATTCATGGCTATTCCTCCTTGACACATTAAAAACCTGCCACAAAGACCGGTTTCGCTATTGGCTCTCCAATACTCGCCCCTGTTTGTGCGCACAGGTTGAGCGACCATCACAAAAGCATTGGGTCATCGCCGCTAAATCATTATACTCACAGAATAGTTAAATGGGTTGCTATATTCAAGTGCTATTTGTCACCCATCTATATTTCACTATTTGCACTTGACCTTCCCCCTTTACCGTTCTACAATTCAACTCTAAGAAACAAGAAATACTAGTGACTGTCTTTTTGGAGAAAAATGTCATCGCAAAGTTCAGGGTGTCTCGGGTTTTTATTTGGATTTGGACGCAAGCAGAAAAACCAACTCCAATTTCCATACAAAGCAAAACAATATTTCTTTACTAATGCTGAAGCTTCTTTTTTCCATTTCTTAAAGCAAATGATTGGTGAGGGTGTAATTATTTTTCCTCACGTGGCATTGAGAGATTTGGTTTCAATATCAGGGGTTGAAAAAACAAATTATTACAAATACTATAATCAAATAGATCGTAAACAGGTTGATTTTTTACTTGTAGAATCTAAAACTCTTAAACCAATGCTTGTGATTGAGCTGGATGATTCTTCACACCAACGTGCTGATAGAATACAGCGCGATGAATTTGTGGAGAAAGTTCTAGCCACGGCTAAAATTCCAATTGCACGTGTTCCAGTCAAGCAATCTTATAATGCAAAAGAATTAAACGAAATGTTTAGCCAAATCATGCAAGCAAGTCAATTTGAAAATAGATAAATAAAAATGTAAGTAACAAGGAGATTTCTCAATGGCTGATTATTTATTCCGCGGTTCGCTCGAAAAATTAGATAAAGATATTTATGACTTAACCCAACTTGAAGCGGAGCGGCAAGCCCGCAAGTTGATTCTGATCGCCAGTGAATCCACTGCGCCGATGGCAGTGAGAGAGGCATTATCTTCTGCATTTCAGAATATTTATGCAGAAGGCTATCCTGACGAAGAATCGCGTTGGATGGATGACGAAGAAATTTTGGATTATCCTGCGCGTTTGGCAAATTATCGCCGCAACAGTGACCCGCGTTATTACAAAGGCGTGGAATACGCGGATGTGATCGAAGCTTTGGCACGCCGCCGTGCTGCGCAGACTTTCGCTGCAAATAGAATCACAGCTGACCAAATCTATGTCAATGTGCAAGCCTTATCGGGCGGACCTGCCAATAACGCCGTGTATCACGCGTTGATTGACTTGGGCAGTACCGTGATGGGACTTAACCTTTTGCACGGCGGTCATCTATCACATGGCTCGTCAGTGAATCGTTCGGGCAAGTGGTTTAAGGCAGTGCATTACACCATTAACGAGAAAGAGCAAATTGATTACGAAGCCGTGCATGAATTGGCAATGGAACATAAACCCAAGTTGATGATCGCAGGCTATTCGTCTTATTCATGGGTTCCAGATTGGGAAAAGTTTAGAAGAATTGCGGATGAAGTCGGCGCGTATTTATTAGCAGATATTTCTCATATCGGTGGAATGGTGGCGGCAGGAGTTGTGCCTTCGCCAATTGGACATGCGCATGTGGTGATGTCCACTACGCATAAGAGCATTGACGGGCCGCGCGGTGCAGTGATCATGACGACAGATGCGGCTATCGCAAAGAAAATTGATAAGGCTGTGTTCCCTGGTGAGCAGGGCGGACCGCATGTGAATGTATTCGCTGGCTTGGCATTGACTTTCAAGTTAACTCAAACTGCACAATTTAAAAAATTACAAGCTCAAACTTTGAAGAATGCAAAAGCAATGGCTGACCAATTTGAAAAACGCGGATTGCGCGTGCCGTTTGGCGGGACGAATACTCATCTTGTGAATGTGGATTGCACCAGCATCGTCGGTGAGGATGGCACAAAACTCAGCGGTGACCAAGCCTCGCGTATTTTGGATATTGTTGGAGTGGTGGTTAATCGCAACACGATTCCAGGTGACAAAAATTCGATGGATCCAAGCGGAATTCGTTTAGGAACGCCGTGGATCACACAGCGTGGATTTGATGAGAAGAAGACGCGTGAACTCGCAAATATCATGTCGGATGTTTTATTGGCATGTGCACCACATTCTGTGGATACAGTGAAGAAAGGCAAACAACGCCGAGCAAAATTGGATTTCAATGTGTTGAATGAAGCCAAGTTGAGAATCCGCAAGTTGACTGAATCTGCAGGGATTGACTTTAAATATAAGAAGAGTGGTTACCCGCATTTTTATTTCATTGATGACAAAGCTACGACAGGCGTGTATGAATTAAGTGGACAACGTGTAAGACAAGTTCTTGATTATGCGGTTTCAAGTGATCTCTCTGCATTAAAGAAGGGCAAGACTCAGGTCACATCGATTTCAACTCCGAAAGGTGTTGTCAAAGGGATGCTTAAAAATATAGACAACACAACCTATCAACTATCTGTGCCTGTTAAGAATGCAAATGCAGTTGCAACGTGGCTGCGCGATCTTTCAGACGGATATACATCCTTTAATGTGGATGGCACAAAAGATTTCAGTGCAAAGCGAATACCTGGGTCATTTGTTGTGAATGAAATCAAAGTAGGGGCGAAGCATGCTTCGCCCCTACGGGCCACCGTTCCCCCGCTCAAAGGTGGAGTCAAACCTTGGTTTGTCGGAGTCAGCTCAGAGGTTACGGAAGATGCGCTGCCATCGTTTGAGTGGAATGAATCAGAAGGTGAACTCAAGAAAACAGCATTGAATCAAACACATCGCGACCTCGGCGGAAGAATGGTTCCGTTTGCAGGTTGGGAAATGCCTGTGGTGTATACATCCATTTATGAAGAACATCTCGCCACGCGTAGTGCGGTGGGCTTGTTCGATGTTTCGCACATGGGCGTGTACGATGTGCGCGGCGCGGATGCGGCTTCGTTCCTCGATACGGTTTGCGGAAATGACTGCGGCGGTTTGCAGCCCGGCGAAAGTTTGTATTCGCATTTCTTAACGCCCGATGCAGATGTGTTGGATGACACGTTGGTGTATCGTCGCGGCTGGGATAATTATCTCGTGGTTGTGAACGCGTCGAACGATGACAAAGTGCGCACATGGTGGGAAAGTGTGCGCGATGGAAAAGTGAAAATTGACAACGCGCGGCCGTGGGCACGGACATACGGATATGAAGCAAACATCCGCAACTTGCGTGACCCGAAAGCTGGTTCTGCCATGCGAGTTGACCTTGCGCTGCAAGGACCGAAAAGCCGTGACGTGTTATTCGCAATGGGCGTTGACGACGCAACGCGCTCGTGCATCATGAAGTTGAAGCGCACCGAATTATGTGATGCAGTAGTTGGCGGATTTGACTTGATCGTCTCGCGTACAGGTTACACAGGCGAGAAGCTGGCGTTTGAATTATTCGTCCACCCTGAACGCGCCGTTGATTTTTGGAACGCGGTCTTGAAAGCTGGTGAATCATTTGGAGTCAAGCCGATTGGTTTGGGTGCAAGAGATTCATTACGCACAGAAGCAGGCTTGCCGTTGTATGGTCACGAAATGGGACTCGGCTCTGTGGTCTCGATACGCCCCGACGAACACGGGGCTACTCGACCACCAATGCGTGATCTAGGTGTTGCAGAGGCTGGATTCGGTTCATACGTCAAAACATACAAGCCGTGGTTCATTGGTCGTGACGCTTATGTTGCAAGAGAGAAGGAACGCAAAGGTGTAGTTATCCGCTTCCGCTTTGATGAACAGCGCGTGCGCATGGCACACAATGGCGACCCAGTAGTCAATGAGCATGGTCAGCAGATTGGCTTCGTCACCTCCTGTGCGATTGATGGAGAACGTTTCCTGACAGGTCAGGCGTATTTGGAAAATGTGTATATCAAGTTAGATACACCGATCTTCATTCATCAAGGCGGCGTAATGGATCGTCCTGCCACGGCGGCGAAGGTAGTAAGTCGGTTCGCGAAGTTATAAGAGCAAGTGAATAGAGAATAGTAAACGGGCCTGCTACGATGAATTTGAGAAGGAAAACATCATGACACAACAACAGGATCAGCAAGAGGAAGAGAAACGATTATTACGTCAGCAGGAACGGCTGCAGTTGGATAAGGAACAAGCAGAGAAACAAAAACTGCGCCTACTAGAACGGCAAGAACAGGATCGGCAAGAGGAAGAAAAACGGAAACTGCGCCAGCAGGAACAGTTGCAATTGGAGTTGGAACAAGCAGAGAAACGAAAACTGCGCCAAGAGGAAGAGCAACAGAAGAAATAGTAAGCCTGGAGTAGTCTGCCGTCCCGCCACGGCGACGAGGATGGTGAGTTGGTTCGCGAAGTTGTAGGATAAGTGTATCTGTCTAAAAATTATTAACTAAAAGATTCGGTTTATATCCTGAAGATTAAACTTCTGGTTGCTGTAATTGTGTTTGCCGTAAGTATGTTTTGCGGATTGGTGATCGTAACCAATGGAATCCTCTCTGGCAAATATGAAACCTTATTCCCATATACTGAAAAGGATGTTTGCTCGAAGGACGAAAATTTGGTTCTCGAAAAGGAAACCAGCACAACGGGCGGGACTGTGGTTATTGACGGCAACGTTTACGATTCTGGTCTCACGGCGAACACTCTATTTTGTGTCAATGGCTTGACTGGCGAGAAGCGCGATGTTACAAATGAAGCGTATGCTGCGGTTGATGATTTGCAAAAGAAAATTGGATGGTGGAGTACGCTTGGTCTCTTCTTAGTGACGATGATTCTGATACTCTTGTTTGAGCGTCCGATTCTTAAGAAAGTGGATCGCATCATTGGTTACCAGTCACCAGATGGGAAGTAATTATAAGAATGCTTAATTATTAAGGAGGTCATATGGAAATAATAAATTTATTATTTAATATAATAAGTGTCACTATTGCATTTGTTGCTTTACTGATTAGCATAACCCAACTTGGTACCGATATCTATCCAAAGATTATAGAATGGATAAATAAAATAATTCTTAATAAGAAATTTAGTATGGGGCCTTATGATAAAGCAACTATAGAGAGATCAACCGAACACTATATAAGACCTAAATGCTCAAACATTGACCCTGCTCAAGAACAAGAACCTCGTAATGCACTTGTTGCAGTTAAAGAAGATTTATTTAAGGTTATAGATAATTTTATCTTATCGGACACATCAAAAAGACATTTATTAATTCTAGCAGATTCTGGTATGGGGAAAACTTCACTAGTTTTAAACTACTATGCGTATAACGCTCGTCGTTTTGTCAAAAGGCAAAAGATTTCATTAGTTCCTTTAGGCATTAAGAATGCTGAAGATTGGATTGATAAGATTCCGGATCAGGAAAATGTTGTGATCTTTTTAGATGCTTTAGATGAGGATGTTAAAGCTCTTAGTGATCACAAAGATAGAATTGCCTTTCTGATGCAAAAATGTAGCCAATTCAAGAAAATCATTATTACTTGTAGAACACAATTTTTTCCGAAATCAGAGGAAATCCCAGTTGAGACCGGCATCCTTAGATTAGGGCCTCGTCACGCTGGAGATAAAGGTTCATACGAATTTTGGAAATTATATTTATTACCGTTTTCGAATGATGATGTTAAGAAATATATATATAAAAGGTATCGGTTTTGGGAAATAAGTAAGAGAAAAAAGGCCTTGGATATTGCTTTGGGAAAAATTCCTTTATTGACTGTGCGCCCGATGTTGCTTGCCCATATTCCAGATGTGATAGGTTCTCAAATAAACATTAATTATTCTTTCCAATTATATGAAATTATGATTGAAGCATGGCTTGAACGCGAAGCTTATTGGGTGGATAAAGAAAAATTAAGAAAGTTTTCTGAAAAACTTGCATTAGATATTTACTTAAATCGAGAAATTAGAGGTAATGAAGGGGTCTCATATGAAGATCTTAAAAAACTTGCTGGCAAATGGAATGTAGACTTAGATGATTGGCAATTAAGTGGGAGGTCTCTATTAAATAGAGATGCAAACAATAATTTTAAATTTGCACATCGCTCAATAATGGAATACTTAACAGTCAAGGTACTAATTCTAGATGGAAATGCTCATAATGGCATCTTATTAACCGACCAAATGAAGGTATTTTTATCTGAAAGATTAATCGGAGATAATTTTGAAAAGGTTTCATATCGTTTAGACGCTCCACATTCTTTGAATTTAGATATATTGCATGTTTTAAATGCTTTGGATGATGATACATTGTTCACTTTTAGACGTGTTAAAGCGACCGATATTTTAGTTATGAAAACAGAACCTCTCTGGGTCGCTAAATTTAGAGGTTTTCTCTCAAACAGCAAAACAACAGAAATAATAGACGAAAAAAAATTAGTTGAACTTCTTAAGATAATAACTGAAGATGATAATTTCCGTTTTGCAAAAACTGACCTAAAAATACATCTTGAGTTTTCAAAGGTACGAATGCGCATGAATTTACTTCGCTATTCTGGACAACTAGCATATGAGGAGATTGTTTATGTACTCCAAAATATTTTAGATTTTGCAGTACTTAATTCTTACAAAGAGATTCGAGATCTTCAAGGTATTATATATATTAAACAAAAAGAAATCTTCAAGCTATTATATATTGAAATATTTAATCAACAATGCGATGGCGTAAAACTAACTTTGACGGAAAACAATGAAAAAACATTAGCTTTTGTTTTCTCAAATGAAATAGAGAAAAGTTTTATTTAGGTTAATGAGTAATAAATACTACGATGCATTATATGTGAAAGTATTTAAGAAAATTTCATGTTCTAAACTTTCTAAGACCTATTAATTTCCGTATACTTATAACAATTAAGAGATTCACATGGCTGATAAATTTAGCCCACCAACAACCCGCCACATTTGACCCATCCCCCAACCCCTTCCCAATTGGGAAGGGGCTTTTGTTTCTATCTGCATCCGCATCCGCCTTGTGCAGCGCACGGAAGTGAACTCGCCATGTTCATCATTTCGAAACTGTAAGGGGTTTAGCGTGGGGGATGGGGGTTTTCCATTATGGTTATTGGCCGTAATAAGCTGTATGATGTAATAATTCTGCCCACTATTTCGACCCGAGAGATCATCATGCACAAAGATACAGCACGTCAACTTGCCAACATCCTTTCTGTCATAGTTGCTTTAACCATTAATATCCTTGCCAATGCCCTGCCGCTTAACGGGCAGAACACTGGTGAGATATCAAATCGCTTCGATGTCTTTTTCGTCCCAGCGGGCTATGTTTTTGCCATTTGGGGCGTCATTTATATCGGCTGGATCGCATTTGTTATCTATCAAGCCCAACCTGCTCAAAAAGAAAGTCCGCGCTTGAGAAATCTCGGTTATTTATTTGCACTTAGTTGTGTATTCAATGCCGTATGGTTATTCTGTTGGCATTACAACTTATTCGGCTTGAGCGTCTTGGTCATGCTGGCTTTGCTTAGTCTTTTGATTGCAAGTTATCTCAAATTAAATGTCGGGCAAACTCCTGTCAGCAACATCGAAAAATGGAGCGTAGATGTTCCATTCAGTATTTATCTCGGCTGGATTACCGTCGCCGTCGTTGCCAACATCAGCGATTATCTTTACTTCATCAATTGGAATGGATTTGGCATCGCGCCGCAGCTTTGGGCTGTGATTATGCTCGTCATTGCCTCTCTACTTGGACTCACCATGACGCTCACTCGTCGGGATAGCGGTTACGCTTTCGTTCTAGCTTGGGCATTCGCTGGGATCGCGCAAAAGCAGGCAGATACGGCACTTGTGGCAAACAGCGCATGGGTCGCCACCGTGTTTGTCCTTGTGATGGCGATCTATAGCCTTGTCCAACGCAGAAGGCTTCCTGGTTGGTATTAAGCTTCCATCAAAACCTCTTGTGTTGATGGGAGTGGGTGGGACCTCCCGTCTTTCCAGACTTAAGAGTAAGATGAAATGCCCCACTCCTTCAGGAGTGGGGCATTTTGTTTCTATCTGCAGCCCCCTCCGCCCTAGCGGGCACCTACCACTCGCTGCGCTTCGGGTACTGTGTCCCCCAAATTCGATGATAAAAACTTTTTATAAAATTGCAAGCATATTGTTGTCGGATTTGGGGGACTGCGAAGCGTGGGTGGGGGTATGAATTGAAACTTTTTCAGGAATCTCCTGTCAAATAGAATAAGCCTACAATTAAGAGGAGATCAACCTTATGGTCAAGTTTACTTTGGCAGTGATTGCTATGTTTCTACTGGCGGGGTGTAGCTCAGATCAAGTTCCAGACAAAACATTTAATCCAACGATAAGCGATCCAGCCTTTGCAGCGGGCACAGGTCATGTATTGTGTTTAGATGAAGCCCATAATAATTTCCACACGCTGGATAATCGCTTTTGGGCTTTTGGTGAATTGCTTCGGCGTGATGGATATGTGGTTGAAGCGAGCACAGATAAATTCAGCGCCGCCATGTTGGAACGTTGCGACATTTTGGTTATCTCCAATGCCCAACTCGAAAGCGATGACTGGGATAGTTATCCCTACCCAACGCCGTCCGCTTTTAGTGATGCAGAGATCGATGCCGTCCTGACCTGGGTGGATGAAGGCGGCGCATTGCTTTTAATCGCCGATCACATGCCACTTGCTGGAGCCGCTTCAGGACTCGCATCAGCCTTTGGTGTTCAATTCAACGATGGTTTCGCTGTGGCAGGCTTCAACGCCGAATCAGAGCTCGGTGACGCATTTGATAAGCCAACGATTTTTTCAATTGATACTCACTCTCTGATTCAAAGTCCGATCACAACTGGACGAAATGAAAATGAATCCGTTACGAGTATAAGAACTTTTACAGGACAGGCATTTCAGGCACCAGAGTCCGCGCTGCCGTTGTTAGTGTTGCCAGAGGATTTTGTCTCTTTGATGCCCGAGAAAGCTTGGGAGTTTGGTCCAGATACAAAAACGATTCCTGTCGGCGGCTGGCTGCAGGGCGCGGTCATGCCGTTTGGTTCAGGTCGTGCTGCTTTCTTTGGTGAAGCTGCCATGTTCACCGCACAACTTTCTGGCGGTGATCCAATGGGAATGAATGCGCCGATGGCCGAGCAAAACTTCCAATTTGTTTTGAATGTAATGCATTGGCTTTCTGGAATATTAAACTAAATACACATGGCACTTTTATCTACGTAGCGCATTCATAAATATGGGGTTAAGAATAAAAAATCGACAGGATAGGTGATCCCATGAAAACTATGCGTACTCTCACATTCATTGGCGGATTGGTTATTCTTGTTCTAGCATTTGGGTTTATCTTTCGCGTTCCTTTAGCACTCAGTATGTGGCCCTGGGAAGATGGACGTTATTCGTATCTATTCGTTGGCTCCATTTTTGCAGCAGTCAGCGCGGCGATGCTGTGGGTCGGTTGGACAGGTGATTTTGGCGTGCTCCCTGCTGGCTCACTCAATGTATTTGTGATTGCTGCTGGGACATGTATTTATTTTTTCAAACTTGCTCTACAAGATGGCCGCATGGAATTAATCCCATTTGCAATAGTTGAACTCGCTTTCGCAATTTTCACTGGAGTTACATTTCTACGCAGCCGTACGTTTCCTTTGGCTGAGTCACGGCCTACACCTGCACTTGTAAAATTCTCATTTGCATTTTTCACCATTTCGTTAATCATCACGGGCACCATGTTGATTTTTCACATGCCGATCTTTCCCTGGGATTTGAATCCCGATTCATCTGTGATTTTCGGCTGTATCTTCATCGGTGATGCGTTTTACTTTTTATACGGCTTCCTCTATCCACGCTGGAATAATGCTGTTGGTCAATTACTCAGTTTTCTTGTCTATGACCTTGTGTTGATCATTCCGTTTCTATTCCTGCTCAATACGGTAAAACCTGATCATTTTTTTGGTTTAGTTGTCTACGTGGTTATCCTCATTTATAGTGGTGCACTTGCAGCTTATTATCTATTTATCAATTCACAAACGCGATTCGGTTCACGAACGTAAATTGAAGCCTAGTGTGGGACTTGCACCTGTGTACAATTGTGCATATAATAGGAATTGATGAGCTACGAATGGGATCCTAACAAAGCCAAGTCAAACTATAAAAAGCATGGTGTCAGTTTTGCAGATGCAGCGGGTGTATTTGAAGATGAAAACGCTATCACCATACAAGACGAGCATGATAGCGAAAATCGCTTCATCACCATTGGCAGGGATTTTCTGAGGCGAATATTGGTTGTCGTTTACACGTTTCGTGGTTTGATCATTCGAATCATTTCTGTGCGTAAAGCCACGGCGCGGGAGAGAAAGATATATGAGGAACAAGATGAAGAAAGAATATAACTTTAGTAAAGGCAAACGCGGGGCAGTTGTCTCTGCGCCGAAAGGTAAAACCCGAATCACCATTCGAATTGATGATGACATTCTAAACTGGTTTCGTGAACAGGTAGATACGGCGGGCGGTGGGAGTTATCAGACACTTATCAATGATGCTTTGCGTGAGCATATAACAAGTCAACAGGAGCCGATTGAAGTCATTCTGCGGCGAGTAGTCCGCGAAGAATTGACTGCTGCAAAATAGTATTTGATAAAAAATCCGAAGTGCTTCGCAATGGCTTCGGATTTTTTATATAACAAAATAGAACATTTGTGCTATAATCAAAATCTACACTTTAACCGTTATTGTAAAAAGCTAACAAACCTACACTCACCCAATACGGTTCCTTAACAAGAAGAGAATAGAACGATGAACAAGACAAAATATTTCTGTGCTGCGTTAATGATCCTATTAGTGCCGCATTCCTGTGAGAGCACTGACCCTTCCTCACTTCCTCTTAGACCCTTCATTGACTCACCAATAACATTACCAAGCACCACACTTTATCTTCGGCCTCCTGCCGAGGTATCATCCACGTCGCATCCGCTTCAAATTGACGCCATGCGCGCACGTGACTATCCTGGCAGTGACGTGGTCATCGAGTCCGTGCTGGACTCTGGCAGCAACTACAACCGCTACTATGTCTCCTATCTTTCTGACGGATTAAAAATTTTCGCGCTGATGACAGTTCCCAACGGGCAAAAGCCTCCTACAGGCTGGCCCGTGGTCATCTTCAATCACGGATATATCCCACCGAATGTATATCGCACAACAGAAAGATATATCGCCTACGTAGATCAGATCGCAAGTAATGGCTATATCGTCTTCAAGTCAGATTATCGCGGGCATGACAGGTCGGAGGGCATGGCGGGCGGCGCTTACACCGAACCAAATTACACAATAGATGTACTCAACGCAGTCGCAAGCATGAAACGTTATCCTGACGCAGACCCAAATCGCATTGGCATGTGGGGGCATTCCATGGGCGGTTATATTACCCTGCGTTCCATGGCTGTCACCCAGGATATCAAAGCTGGCGTCATCTGGGGCGGAGTAGTAGCTCCCTATCCAGACCTGTTCACACGCTGGAATTGGGGCGCAAGGCAAACAACTGCAGGTCCAGGAACATGGGTCTATGCACTGGAACAAGCATATGGCACTGTGGATACGAATCCCGATTTTTGGAATTCGATTTCAGCAAACAGTTATCTGAACGATCTCAACCGACCGATTCAGCTGCATCACGGCACAGCAGATGACGAGGTGCCTGTGGAGTTTTCTCAGATGCTCTATAATGAAATGCTGGCTGCGAATCAGGTCGCTGAGTATTACGCCTATGATGGCGATAACCATAATATTTCAAATTATTTCAGCCAAGCCATGCAGCGCTCGGTCGAATTTTTTGATCGATACCTGAAAGCAGATTGATACATCATCAACAAATCCGAAGCAATTAGGCTTCGGATTTTGTTTTGCTATTCATTTGAGGAAAATTTCAGAACTGAGAAAATCCCCATACATAAATCCCAAAGATAATAGCCGTCAGAAAACAAGCGATGATACCTAAAAGCCCCAAAATGATGGAGAGAAATTGGCTGTTCATCCCCGGATTTACATCCGCTTTACGTTTCTGACTTACATAAGCCCACACTGCTCCACTGATCAAACCCAAGGCTGACAGGCCGAAACATGATCCTAAGATAACTAACATAATAACCTCCAAATTATGATGATTATACAGTTTATCTATATCTTTATTAGATAAACTGTTTTAACGATTTTCCAATCTATACAAGCTTGACAATAGAATACATGTTCTATACAATTTGGCCGCCAAACAAATAACAAGAATTTGTTTGAGACATCTGGTTAATTGCTTAGCCATACCAATCTTTAAATTATAGAGGAACCATGAAAGATACTTCTACAGGAGTCTTGATTCGCATCAAGTTATTAATGTTTAGATATGAAGGACCTTCGCAACTACCTGATATTATGAGGCACATAGATGATGCGATAACTGCAATTGATGGTCTTTATACACAGTTGGCTTTAATCGCTATGGGTGAGATTCAAGGAGCTCTTGAATATGAAGATGCTGCACGATCTTATCTGAAAGAATATTACTATACTGCTATTCATGCAATTAGCAACAAACAGATTGCAGATAATGATTGGAGTATCCACTCTTATGATCACTACCCTTTTGCCACATTGACAAATCCGTTGCTTGAATACAACAGAAGAACTATAGGAAAATACCCTGTATCCATTCAACCACTTACTTTGTCAGCAATAAGTAGGGGTTCAATAAATATAGATTTATTGGGAATTGGTAAAATCTTGGATTTTATTGAACACACAGTGAAACAAATTCGATGGGAAGCACTCCATGAGAAAGAAATGGCCATACGGTCAAGACAAATGGCGTCATTAGAGGAACAATTACTGAGCCAGAGGATAATTGAAGCCCATCTAACCAATGAGGAAAAAAGATTGTACATTGCCAGTAAGAAGATAGAACTTTTTGATCTTATTCGGAAACTTGATTTACCTTTGAAACAAAAGCGAAAACTGGTTAGATCGGTTGTTGAAAAAGTTAATTTAGTTGATATTATGGGTGATATCAAATTAATAAAAAGGGAATAATTACTTATTGTACTTTCTACTACAGGAGTTAATAAATTATTCTCGAATCTAAAAATCGCATATTTTTTGAAGAAGACAAGGATGGAGATGCTGTCAGCGGTCCAAAACACTGGCATGTGTTCCATATCATTGCGCGCAAAATATAGAATATTTAGCTGATGATATACTTTCATAAATATGGAACAAGAACAGAAAAAACAGATCCGAGAGCGCATTTTAACCCGCGAAACATTTGTGCGGGCTATTTTCAGTGGGCAGCAAAAAGGGTCCACTGTAGATTGGATCAAGGTCGTGGTGCGTCCCGTGGAGATCAAAGGCGCTGTCCAGTTACAGTTCTCTTATTTTGACGAGAAAAAAGACATCACCCAAAATTACGAAGTGAACAAAGCAGCACCCAAGTTAAATGAACTGCTGGCGCTCCCCTTCCGAAATATATTCATCGAGAACACTACGAGCAATCTTCAAGTCAATGTATCTAAAAAAGGAAAAGTTTTAATCAACGAAATTAAATCTGCCGCGCCTGTCGCCGTCGATCTAACGCACAATCGTCAGAAGAACAGAATCCTGTCAGTGGATAATGCTGAACCGTTTCTCAAAGCTGTCGGCATTATGACTCAGGATGGCAGGATCAAGGCCGATATGCAAAGAAAATATACGCAGATCAATGAGTTTCTGCGTTTGGTTGAAGATACTGATTTCTTTGAGAATTTTAAAGATAAGCCTGTGCATGTTGTAGATTTCGGCTGTGGAAATGCCTATCTCACTTTTGCGATCTACTATTATCTTCACGACATCTTAAACTTGAACGCGCATGTTACAGGTGTGGATGTAAAATCCGATCTGATCGAACGTCATCAGCAGAAAGCAAAATCATTAGGCTGGAGTCAGCTCACTTTCGAGGTCGGTCAAATATCAGACTTTCAGCCAGAAACCAAACCAGATGTAGTCCTCGCCTTGCACGCCTGTGATACAGCAACTGACGATGCGTTGGCGCAAGCAATCCAATGGCAGAGCGAATTAATCCTATGTGCGCCTTGCTGTCAACATGAACTGCAAGTGCAGTTGTCCAAGGTCCCCGCTCCGACTCCGCTGTTACCTGTTTTCCACGACGGCATTTTGTTCGAGCGTATGGGAGATGTTCTAACCGATACTTTCCGCGCCGCCATTTTACGCATCATGGGCTATCGCACAGATGTGACACAATTTGTCCCCATTGAACATACAGCCAAGAATCTGATGATCCGCTCTGTGAAGACCTCACCCGCTGGGAATGTCCGCTGGGCGGAAGAGTATAAAAATCTGAAAGCCTTCTGGCAGGTCACGCCGTATCTTGAAAGAGTGTTGGGTGATCAATACGCTGAGTTCCTATAATAAACAGATTCTTTTCAAAATAAAAGAGAGCCACACTTGAAAGTGTGGCTCTCTTTTTTACTATAAATTAAGGGGTTTCTAGCGGACGATCAACGCATCAAATGAGCCACTACTTGTACCTACTGCTTTCCCAACGAAAACAAGCTTCAGGGTATGGTTGCCATAAGTTAACTGCCCTGGAAAGTTCCAACGCTTTTGATATGCCCAGGTCGCATTTTTTTCATTGATCGTTCCTACCAACAATCCATCTATATAAACATCAATATTGCTCATGCCTTTGTTGGCTGTATAGAGGACGCTAAAGGATTGGCCAGTGAAATTAAATGTCACAGATGCGCCAGCACTATATGCTACTTTATAGGAACCACCATACGCTTTAGGTTCTGGCTCGTTCTTCTTGAAACTAGAATACCCAAAGCCAGGGTCTTTATCATCATATATTTGCTCTACACCTGGCGTATTAACCTGAACGGGAGCTGTCGGAGGCACAGAGGTTGAAGTTAAAGTAGGTAATACTGGTACAGGAGAAGCTGGTATTGAAGATGCAGTTGGCACGGGAGAAGCTGGTATTGAAGATGCAGTTGAGACGGCTGTCGGCGGCATAGATGTGGAAATCACAGTAGGAGATGTTGTTTTTACTACAACAGATGTCACTGTAGTAGTAAATGTAGCCATTGGTGTCTGAGGGGTAATAATAGATGTACTTGAAGCCACAATACTAGGAGTAGCGACAGTCTTAGTAAGTGTCGGCGCAATGGTAGGTGCAACAATCCCACATGGAAACTTACCTATATGTGCACCCATCACTCCACCCGTACAAGCTGGGGAGTTTGGTTGCAGATGAAAATCACCTGATGAGGGGTTTACAAACTTAGGATCGCTGTTGATACTATGACTATCAGGGTTACCAGATTTAGTCTGCCATTGGACCAATGAGAGTACAGTGCCTGTACCCAATCTTACCGGAGAAAGACTACCACTCCCGTTTCTAAAAAAATAAAGGTTATAGTCGAAGAAGTTCTTGGCAATATCAGCATCTCCACCACTGACTACTAATGGAGTACGTGTGCTTCCAGAATTCCATGCCGTATCCTGCACGATAACATTATTTTCAACTCGCCAGCCAGTTGTACCTGTTGGAAGTTGCACGCCATAGAGACTATTGACTATCGTATTATTCTTGATAATCATACCAGGCATCTTTTCGCTGAAATATAAATGCCATGCAGGGGATTGCGCGTTTACTAAAAGCAATCTTTGAAATGTGATGCGAGCTATGCCCGTACTATCTCCCATCATAAAGTGACCACCGCCTGATCCATCAGTGTTGTAGCCACTATCGCGGATTGTTCCATCCTGAATTACGCCATCTGAGGTAGCCGCGTTGATTCGCATTCCGCCGTTCCAACTGCGCTCAATGACAAAATTCTGGATAGTAAAGTTTTTCCAGTTGGACAAATACATCCCATGCTCTTGAGGGTCAGAGCTACAGCCAACGTCATATATATGGATATTGTCAACTAATGTATCGTAGGTAGGATACGCCGAGCCTGATATTCCCCACCCGCATAAGTCATGTATTTCTACATTACGGATAACAGTGTGATGCGTCAGGCCGCTGTTGTTTGTGCCTGCAATATTAATTCCGCTTTCATTGTCGCCTTGGCCGTTATTTCCAACATCGAGGTTCTGGATAGTTACATGGTCGCTGTCCTGTATTTGGATACCGAATTGCGGATGAAAATTTGAGACGTTAATGCCATCAATTGTGACATTGCTCTTACCGATTATCTTGATAGCAGACCCACCTGTATAACTCACAATTGCACCAGCTGTGCTCTTTAGAGTTGTGCCACTAGTCTTTATCGATAATTGTTCGTTATATGTTCCCGCACCAACCATACATGTTTCCCCTATCTTTACGATGTCAAGACACTTTTGTATCCTCTTGAACGGTGCAGATGCTGTGCCAGGGTTAGAATCACCCCCACTCATAGACACATAGTAGGTAATGACTGCTGCTTGCGGCGCAGTCTCAGACGATGCACCTGCATTGGAATAACTTCCCACTGTTAGTGCAAATAGCACAATAGCACTCATTATTTTGTAAATTGTCTTATTCATTATTTTCTCCTTATTGAAAACAAACTGCCTAGCGTGAAGCCAGGCAGTCTTACCGAACATTACGGCAACCTGGCGATCATAGTAAAAGAACTACTTTAGACCCATAGCTTTGCGTCCCTGGTTTTGACCAGGTTTGCTATTTTCGATGTTGTATTTTTTTACAGACAAATGATCTGCATTTACTGTATAAAGGTTATCATCTGCGTCATTTGCACAAGGGGTACGGGAATAGGACTTGCGTACTATGCCCATCCACACTTATGCAAATGTTGAATCAGACCTTGCATTTAAGTTAGATACAAATCAATCATGAGTAGAGATATTTTTAAATAGTCCCTATATCAACAAGAATCTGATAAGTCAACGAAAGGATGATCACCATGTATATATTTTTGTTTTCATTTTCGATTTATATTTCAATATAAATTTAATTTTTTTTATTTATTTTTATTTTCAATTCCTATATTGATTTAATTTAAACCTTAAATTAACTATGCAGTTAGTAAATAATTCCGATAATATTGACCCATGACTCGCCCACCAAACTTCAATCAGATCCATCCAAATCAAGCAACTGCAATTTGCACACAAGTGCAAGCAAAGCAATTGATAAATTATGATCATCACCGAGTGACTGTTTTAGAAAAAATGGGAGTGTTATTAACTTATGAATGGATGCCTATTGAAGAACACATCGGCCCATTTGTGCTTACAGTCGTTTTTCATCATGCAGATGCTCACCCACCTGCACCAGATGAGATTCAAACTCTCGTAAATGGACTCAAGTTTCAGGTCCGCGGGCAGCCACGATAAATATATGCCCAGATGGCGAGTTGCGTTGTGCAAAGAAAAACGGTAAGATAGTCGCACCCCAAAAAAGGTGGTTATTTTATGTTTGATCTTTCGAATGCACGTTTCGCTTTTCTGGATATCGAGACCACAGGCCTTTCGCCGTGGTTTGGAGATCGTATCTGCCAAATAGCAATTGTCCTCACTGAGGGTAAACGCATCAAATCTACCGTTGACCTGCTCATCAACCCCGAGCGGACTCTTTCACCCGCAGCATTTCACGTCAACGGCCTGGATGAATCCAAGTTGGCAATTGCTCCCCGCTTTGAAGAAGTGACTGAACAACTGGAAGCATTGCTAAAAGATACAGTCATCGTATGTCATAATGCCAAATTTGATATTCAATTTTTAGATAACGAATATCGCAAACTAGGCCGCTCAGTGGAATATCCAAATTTAATAGATACACTTGTGCTGGCACGAGAATATTTCGAACTGCCCTCTTACAGCTTGCATCATCTTGCTGAGGATTTTCAAGTTTCAACTAACATGCCAGGTTCGCGTGCCCAGGCAGATGCAATGACAGCAAAAAATGTTTTCTTTGCCATGATGGATGCGCTCAAAACGAATAGCAAACCATTGGATGATTACATCGGCATCTACAACTCCCCAGCCTGGCCGGAAGAAGGCGTTTACCTGCCCACTGAATTAAGTGAAGCCATTAACAGTGGCAAGCGTTTGTTCATTAAATATATGGACAAAGATGGTGAAACTTCAGAACGCTGGATTTCCCCCAAAGAAGTTATCGGACTAGCTGACTATATTTACCTGCAAGCTTATTGCCATACGCGCGAAGCTGACCGCACCTTTCGCCTTGACCGTATTGTCGAGGTGGCAGTGGAAGTTCCAAAAGAATAAAAGAGCGGGACCAGCCGTAAAGCCTGCTTCGTTCTGAGTCTCATGATGTTGTGATTGTCAATCAAGGGACGTAAGCACCGCAAGTAACCAACGTGTTATTGGCGGTAGTTGTCTCTTCCAGCTTTCCATTTACCCATACTTCGCAAGTTATTGTTCCTGTAAGATCACTTCCGCCAGGCCATGCCAAAATTGACACAAAGCCCGCATCTTTTAAAGTGATTTCTTTTTGAAAGGGTAAATTTGCTTCAATACTATTATCTCCACCTGTTTCATTAGTATAAGATATGGATGAGGTGTTAGTGTTGCCCGTAACAACATACTTAACGATTCTGCCTCCGATTGGATTGCCATCGCTTCCCGAAAAATATATAAAAATGCAAAGAAAGCAAACGAATAAAATTGCGCCTATTGCAAGGATTGTATTTGTTTGTTGGTTTGGGTTAGGTATCTTTTGAGAGATAGTGGTCTTTTCAGTTTGGGCAACTGGTGTCACAATATTTTTTTGTGTTTGTAAGGGTTCAAATGGAAAATCATTGCGCGTGATGGTATCTAACAATTGTTTTGCTTTTTCACTCTTGGGATTTATTCGTAATATTTGTTTTAGGCAATGAGTTCGCTCTTGATCATTATTTGAAACTTGATACATCCAACCCCAAGCAGATTCACTATTTGGGCTTTGCTTTACAACGGTTATAAAAATTTTACGTGCTTCATCCCGTTTCCCTGCTTTATACGCTGTTATACCTTGTTGAAGTAGTTCATCCATAAAACGCTCCCTTTTAAAAAAGTAACTTAAGGCAGGCTCTCACAAGCAGAACCGTTTCCATCTCCGTCAAGGCCGTGTACATCTTTTCTCCCAAGAGAAACGCAATAATTGTAACAGGCCTGCGCTCCTGACTGTGTGCTGAAATCTCCACAATTGCGAGTATCGCCAGAGCATGAACAAACTGCGGATTGTAGTGTCGATGGCGGTTGCGTTGCCAAAGAAAAAGGCGTATTGGTTGAATAAATATATTCTGTTGATTGTGCCGCGTTGGTTTGAAGTTGGAAAATAAATATTGTGGCCGTTGGAACATTTTCTATGGATGGAACGAGTGTTAAAGTGGACAATGGCATAGGGCTATATGACGCAGCAGTTTGTGCGTCAGCTGCAGAAATTGTCAATTCAATTATTTTCTCGATAGGTATTGGCGCTTCAATAGTTGATGTTGATGAGATTGCGTTTTTATCCCTGAAAAAAAGATAGCCAATACAACAGACACTAATTAAACTGACTGATGCAATACTGATAAAAATGGTTGCTTTACGCGCTACTCCGCCCGAGCTTGACATCGGCTTAGAAGCGGTTAATTGTTTGAAAAGCTGATTGGCTTTTTTATCTTTGGGATTAATACGTAAAATTTGCTTTAAACAATGAATACGCCCTTTGTCAGTATTACAAACATTGTACATCCACATCCAAGCACGTTCGTTATCTGGGTTTTGCTCAGCAACAGTTATAAAAATTTTTCGCGCCTCATCCCGCCTTCCTGCTTTATAAGCTGTTATGCCTTGTTGAAATAAATCATCCATAAAACGCTCCCTTTGAATATGGTGTTAGTGATTTTACCCCCTAAAAGCTTTCAACATATAATTTTGCACCCTTTTTGTTATAAAAACGAGGCAAGCTATAAAGCCTGCCTCGTCTGCGCTTCAAAAACTTGGATTTTATTTACTCTCTTTTCAATATCTGTGCCAAGGCCCTCTTAAAGACCTCATAAGGTTGTGCACCGACGACTGCATAACGATCATTGATCACATAAGTTGGCACACCTGTTACACGGATTTCCTGCGCATGACGAACTTGTTCCGCCACTTCGGCAGTGTATTTTCCGCTATCTACAACATTCTGCATATCATCTGAGTCCAAGCCAACTTCTTCAGCCACGGAGCGTAAGGTTTCCCATTTGCTGGGGTCTTGTCCATCAGCATAGACTTTGCGAAAAACTACGCGATGGAATTCATTCACTTTGCCATGTTCACGGGCATATTCTGTGGCTTCATGCGCAATGCGTGTGTTATAGATTCTCTCGGTAGACGCAAACTTCATGCCGTGCATTTTTGCCATATCACTCAATCGTTCATCCGCGCCGCTGGCACGCGCACGAAGAATGTAATCAGGTAAATCCAGGCCTTCTGGCGGAGTATCAGGCCGCAGATAGAACGGACGCCATTCGACGTCCACTTTGTATTCAGCTTTCAGTAAGTCGACCACACCCTGGCCAACATAGCACCATGGTCATATATAGTCAGAGAAGATGGTCAGTTTGAAATCCATTGACAGTTCCTTTTTGTGAAGAGAATAGTGAGCAGAGAGTAGACTGTCAAGGCGAGTGAGTTCTTACATTTAGAAAAGAATCAACCACTGAGTTTTTTAAAGATTTTCTCCGTGCTCTCTGTGGCAAAAGCTCTTAAGAAACAATCTCTTAATCTCCCTCAATCCGAGCATGACGCAAAGTATGATAAATGGAAAAGAACAACATCTCGCGGATAGTCAATTTCCCAACAATAGGATGTGGCAACTGATATTCATCTAATTCTAAATCCTGCCATTTCTCTAAAGCAGAAAGTAATGAATTGTTCGCCTTAACTAATTGATCCAACAATTCTTTCTTTTGTTGTTCTGGTTGAACTGGAGATTCTTGATTTGGCAGGAAGCGTCCAGAAGCCTGCGCGCCTTTGGAAATCTCGTCTGCATAAGTTTTACAAATCTCATCATAGGTTCGTGATGGATGTTCAGCTTTTCCGAACATGGTTTGTAACCCAAACCTAGGCATTTTCAAGGCAAGCGCAATGGGTTTGACGGCTTTGATCAGGTGATCCACATTATCTGATGCGGACCAAACTTCACCGTTGCGTATAAAGAATTGATCAACAGGAATCGTATTGAACCATTCAATCGCTCGTTGGTTCGAGCTTTTTATTTCGTTGATAATGGTTTCTTTGGTTTTAACTTCCATGAATAATCCTTATTAATTGTCTATGTCGTTACAAACAGATTGCTTCATCACAACGACATAGACAGGGTTAATCATAATAATATGGCGAACAGGAAAAATCTTCTTGAGAAGGTGTTGTAACCATTACAGGCCAGCTAGTGTCATCGATTATAAATCCTTTAATTTCATTCTTTACGGAAGCCAGTGCATTATCTGCATTGAGACGTGCTAGATGAAAAGATTGCCACGTCAGTTCACTATCATTTAGTTTACGTTCGTAGTTGATGCATGCCAACGACGCACCAATCTTCTCTCGGACTGAATCAGATAAAGCGGTAGACTGATACGCTTTGACTAACGGCGGAACTGCGTCATCAGAGAGATCTAAAAAGTATGCTGCATCCAGTTCTACATCGCTGCTTCGGGTCAACGTGTCACCAGATTGAACAAATATTTCACGTTGAATATTTTGATTTACGATAAATGCATCCACATTCAAAATGGGCAGTGACA
This sequence comes from Anaerolineales bacterium, assembly GCA_014379595.1. GTDB lineage: Bacteria > Chloroflexota > Anaerolineae > Anaerolineales > Villigracilaceae > Villigracilis. The sequence goes on along the minus strand of JACMLM010000021.1, from coordinate 55,666 downwards.
TTGCAAAGCCAAACGAAGCGATCAACGCCGCAAACATAAACATGCGTTCTTTGCGAAGGATCTCAAGCGCAATGGTTACGATCAGAAGCAAACCGATCCAGATCAGAAAGACGTGTGTATACGTGCGAAGACGCGAAAATCCATATACCGCTTCATACAAACCGAGCCGCTGATACGCCGAAACAAGCATGACCAGTAAAAAGGCAACAAGCGTAACTCCCAACCCTGAATAGATTCGGCGTTGGATTTCAGTTTCGCGCCTAGTGATGGCAGTTAACGTGAGAAGCATAAGCAATGCAAAGAATGCCACTGTGACTAATTCCCCAAATCCGCGGCGGGCATATTCAGCGTAGGTATATCCGTCAATATGAATGTTGGTAGTACCACCAAAAAAATATTGGAATTGAACCACTACAAATGCCGCGAAAAGTGCAACTACACTCCCCAATATAATTGTTGATTCTACGTAGCCAAGAAAGGGCGGGACTAAGGGCTTATCTTCATTAGCAAGTTTTTCATCTTTTGATTCTGTGGAAGCATGGAGTACAACGCCTGCGAGTCCATATCCAATAACAACGATATAAACGAGACGAAAGATCAATTCGGGGATGTTGTCAATATTGAACCAGTCAATAAAATCTTCGAGCCGTTGACCGAAGATCACATCTGCTGAAGCAAGCAAGGATGCGAAGATGGCAATTATAGGTAATGCAATGACGATTCCCCGCACTACGGGCCATATATTCTGTTTGGCTGGTTGAATCCCTGCCTCTGTTTGCTGCTTATGAAAGTCAGTTATAAAAGTAATTGGCCGTACAAGCATACTGCCAAATAACTTTAAAGACTTCGCTACATAATCTGCCACTGTATACAAATACCAGCGCCCGCCAAGATAGGTAAAGGCGAGCAAGGTCATTACAAGAAGTGTAAATGTAAAGGCGAGGAAAGTAGTAAGAGGTTCAGCGCGGATAAAGGTGACAGCGGCGAAAAAGCCAAATAATGGAAGCAGGATCAGGCTGGTGCGATTCGGGCGAAGCCCGTCACTCAATAACAGATAAAAGGCAGCGGTTAGACAAGCCATCGCAAAAATTGCAAAATTGACTCCAAAAGCTTGTTTCCAAAATAGGTAATCAAAGAGCCAGCCGAGGGCAAAGACGATGATCCAGAGTTTGTTTGGATTGGTTTTCATAATTTTCTCCTAAATGAATTTCAAAAAGGATAGCCGGGTTGGTCTGGCGAAGGCTCTCAAAAGGTATCACAAATTTTCAGAAAGCGAAAAGGCCATATTACAGTTTTGTGAGAATCAAAATTGGGCTATTGACATCCGATTTATTTTGTGACATACTTTCGCTACTGCTCGGGGGCAAACAATTTAACCGCCATTTTACGAAATGGAGGAGGTGATGTCACTTATGAAAAGTAGCAATAAACCAAGCGCTGTGGCATCCCTCTCCGTGAACTAACGAAGAATTGCCACAGCGCCCCACGATTGCCATCCGAAAGGATGGCAGTCTGGTTTAATAAGCGAATTTTCGTCATTGCGAGGGCGCTTTTGTCCTTGCCCGAAGCAATCTCCATCAACGTCACCGAGATTGCTTCGTCGGGAAGTACACCCTCCTCGCAATGACGGAAAAATATATTTTAATAAAACCCAACTGAAGAATCCACTTCACGCGCATACGCATCAATTCCCCCGCTCACATTTGATACATTTTTATATCCCTGCTGCGCCAGCCAGCCCGTCACTTGCATACTGCGGCTTCCATGATGACAGATGATGTATACAGGCACTTCGTGTGATTTAACGGACTCAGGCAATGCACTTGGCCCTTCACTCGCTAAACGGCTCATCGGTGCGACCTCAAGCCTGCTATCTTCGATCTTGGCATAATCCAACTCTGCGAGTTCACGAACATCCAGCAAAATGAATTTTTCATCTGATTTAAGTTTTTCGGCAAGTTCGGTGACGGTGATTTCAGGAAGCATAATTAATTATTTCTTTAGAGCAGGTGCGTAGAACTTCTCCACATATTCCTTCACCATGCGGCGTGTGGAAAATTGTGGGATGATAGTTTTCATGGTGTCTTTCATCATCGCGATCCATTCGTGTGATACCTCTTTCTGGTCGCGGTTGTAATATAAAGGAATGATCTCATGCTCCAGGGTGTGATACAAGTCTTCAGCATCAGCCGAATCTTGTATTTCATTTGACTCATATTGCTTATCTTCACCGATGGACCAGCCATTCCTCTCATTGTAGGCTTCACGCCACCAACCATCCAGCACAGAGAAGTTAAGCGCACCATTGATCGCAGCTTTCATGCCTGAGGTGCCGCTCGCTTCCATCGGACGGCGCGGCGTGTTCATCCACACGTCTACGCCTTGGACAAGATAGCGCGCAAGATTCATATCGTAATCTTCGAGGAAGACAAGACGGCCACCTGTCTCAGCCTTTTTGACCGTTCGATAAACTTTTTGAATTAATTCCTTGCCAGGCTCATCGGCAGGATGTGCTTTGCCAGCGAAGATAATTTGCACAGGCATGTTCGGACGATTGATAATGTCGAGCAAACGTTCCAGATCAGAGAAGATCAAGTTGGCGCGTTTGTACGTGGCAAAGCGGCGCGCGAATCCAATGGTCAACGCGTAGGGATTGATGAGCACGCCAGAAGAAACCACCTGCACAGGATGAAATCCGCCGCCCGCCCATCTATCACGGACGCGTTCTGTCATATAGAAAGCAAGTTTACGTTTAAGATGCAAACGTATTCCCCACAATTCAGGGTCTGGAATTTGATCGATCTTATTTAACAACTTGTGATCATCAAGATTATCGTACCAATCTGAGCCGAGATGTTTTTCAAGCAGAATATTTAAACGGCGCGCCATCCAATTGCGGGTGTGAACTCCGTTGGTGACATATTGAATGGGAACATCTTTCTCTTCGCGGTCGGGCCAGAGGAACTTCCACATTTCACGGGAGACCTGTCCATGCAATTCCGAAACGCCATTACTGCCATTTGAAAGTCTCAAAGCAAGGATAGGCATTGAGAACGTTTCGCCATGTACCTGCTTATGCTTGGCAATATCAACAAATTCTTCGCGTGTGAGTCCAAGCTCAGGCCAGAGTTTGGCTAGATATTTATCGAGAAGCCATAATGGGAATTCGTCATTGCCCGCAGGGACAGGTGTATGCGTAGTAAAAACATTTTGTCCGAGAGTCTTTTTAGCAGCATCTGCAAAAGTGGAACCAGATGCCACTAGTTCACGTGCCCGCTCCAAGGTTAAGAAAGAGGCGTGACCTTCATTCATGTGCCAGACTGCTGGCGAATAATCCAATGCACGTAAGGCACGCACACCGCCGACGCCAAGCAATACTTCCTGCATCACGCGGCGGTCAAGGTCAGACCAGTAAAGCCGCGCGGTCAACAAACGATCATGATCAGCATTGCCTTCAACATTTGAATCGAGCAGGTATAACGGCACTCGGCCAACGCGCACTTCCCAAATTTGCGCGGTGATATTTCGATCTGGAAGTTCGATTTGAATGGTAATAGGCTTATTATTTTTTGTAACCAGCGAAACAGGAAGATGTTCAAATTTCACAGGGTTGTTCAGAGCTTCCTGCCAGCCATCTTCGCTGATACGCTGCGAAAAATATCCCTGTCCATACATAAATCCAACGGCAATTAATGGCAAGCCAAGATCAGAAGATTCTTTTAAGTGATCGCCCGCCAGCACACCAAGCCCACCCGAATAAATTGGGAGTGTTTCATGTAAACCAAACTCCATCGAAAAATATGCAACGGGTTTGTTATTAAATTCGGGATGCGATTTTTGAGTCCATGATTCTTTGGTGAAGTATGCATCGAAATTTTTAAACAACGAATCATATAAAGCAAGATAATCTTTATCTTTCGCGGCCTGAGTTAAATGTGCACGCCCGATTTCCTGCAATAAGCGAATCGGATTATGCCCGAGGCGTTCCCACAAAGCATAATCGAGTCGTCCAAAGAGGCGTGCGGCTTCGGGCTGCCATGTCCACCATAAATTAAAGGCTAATTCGCCAAGGCGTGCAATACGCTTGGGCAGGTCAAATTTTTGAGAGGGAGAAGATAAGAATTCCATAGCGGGAAATGATACCAGCAAGAAGTAGACAAGTAAACAGGTAGATAAGTGAATTGGATGTAAAATGGACTCGTGGCTCAAGTTCAGCTTTTCATCACCTGTCTTACCGATTCATTCTTCCCGAAAACTGGTGAGGCCATCGTGGAGATTCTCAACCGCCTTGGCATTGACGTGGACTTCGCCCGTGACCAAACCTGCTGCGGCCAACCGCAATTCAACGCGGGTCTGCGCAAAGATGCACGTGCGATTGCAGAACATACTATTAAAGTTTTTGAAAATACAAAAGAGGATATTGTTTCACCCTCTGGTTCATGTGTTTATCATTTCAGACATAGCTACCCCGAATTATTTGAAGGCGATTCAGTTTGGTATCCGCGCGCAAAAGCATTATCAGAACGAGTATATGAATTCACCGAATATATTGTTGATAAATTAGGTGTAACTGATGTTGGTGCTCGCTGGGATGGGACATTAACTTACCACCCAACTTGTCACACTTTAAGAGGCATCAACGTGGACAAACAACCACGCGAATTATTAGCAAATGTGAGAGGCGCAATTCTCGTGGATTTACCACATGCCGAAGAATGTTGCGGCTTTGGCGGAATCATGTCTGTAGAGCACCCTGAATTGTCTACTGAATGGTTGAAGAGGAAGATCAGTAATTTGGAAATGACTCAATCCCCGACTTTAGTCGTCACCGACGCAGGTTGTCTCATGCATATTGCAGGCGGATTGAATCGCCAGAAGAAAAAACAAACAGTTGTTCATATTGCAGAAGTTCTCAATCAGAGGTAAGTATGTTTTCAACATCAGCAAGCTACTACGATGAAATATATGCTTCAATGGGAAAAGATTATTCCAAAGAATCAGATAAAACACACAAACTTATTCAAAAATATTTAAATACACAAGGTAAATCACTACTCGATGTTGGCTGTGGAACAGGTCATCATGCTGGACTTTTTAAAAAGTATTATCAAGTAGAGGGATTAGATCTTGACCCAAATATATTATCCATTGCCCGCAAGAAATATCCGAAGATCCGCTTTCACAAAGGGGACATGATAAATTTCAGATTAAATAAGAAATTTGATGTGATCGTATCTCTGTTCAGTTCCATTGGATATGTTAAAACAAAATCAAGCCTTAATGAGGCAATTCAAACAATGACAGAACATCTTCTGCCTGGTGGAGTGGTGTTGATCGAACCCTGGTTTTCGCCAAGTGAGTGGCATACTGGCGGCGTCTTTACTATCCATGTTAACAAACCTGATCTAAAGATCACCCGTATGAGTCATAGTTCACGCAAAGAAAATATTTCCATACTCGATTTCCAATACTTGATCGGCACACCAAAGGGAATTCAATATAGCGCAGAACAGCATCAACTGGGTTTATTCACCAAAAAAGATTACATCGAAGCATTTCGCAAAGCTGGCTTGAAAGTGATACACGATCCCAAAGGCGTTGATGGGCGCGGGTTGTATATTGGCATGAAATCTCTGGGTAAAAAATGAGTTCAACTTCATTTCGCAAACGAATTCGCGAATCAATAAATAACGAAACTCTGCAAACCGCATTGGATAACAACACAGAGAGGCGTTTGAAAGGACGTGCGCTCGCATTTGAATCCATTCCTGATTGGCGCGAGAGACGTCAACGCGCGCATCGAGTTCGCGCGGATGTGATCGATCACCTCGATGAATATCTCGCACAGTTTATTATAAAGAATGAAGAAAATGGAATAATTGTCCATCGGGCGAAAGATGCAGGGGAGGCAATTCAAATAATATTGGATGTTGCGCGTCAAAAGTCAGCACGCTTAGTTGCGAAATCCAAGAGCATGGTGTCTGAAGAGATCGAATTAAATCATGCTCTCGAAAAAGAAGGAATCAAAGTCGTCGAAACAGACCTCGGCGAATACATTGTGCAGTTACGTCACGAAAAACCGAGTCACATCATTACACCTGCAGCACATTTAAGAAAAGAACAAGTGGCGCAGCTCTTTCATGAAAAGCTTGGCATCCCCTACACCGAAGATATTCCCACCCTCACCGCAACTGCACGCAAAATTATGCGGGAAGTTTTTCTAACTGCTGATATGGGCATCAGCGGAGTCAACTTTGGCGTGGCAGAAACCGGTTCGCTTTGTGTTGTCTCCAACGAAGGTAACGCGCGTATGGTGGGGACCATCCCGCCTGTGCATATTGCGCTAATGGGTATGGAACGACTCGTACCCAACCTTGATGATCTCTCACTCTTAATTTCACTTCTTGCGCGTTCTGCAACAGGGCAAAAGATTTCTGTGTATACACAAATCTTAACCAGGCCTTTAAATAATCAACAACGTCATCTCATCATCCTGGATAATGGACGTTCGCGCGTGCGTAATTCTCCACTGAAAGAATCTTTGCTTTGTATTCGGTGTGGTGCGTGCCTCAATGCCTGTCCCGTTTTCCGCGAACTTGGCGGCCATGCCTACATCGGCAGCGACCTCTCCATTGCGCCATATCCTGGTCCGATTGGCTCAGTCATTTCGCCAGGATTGCTCGGTGAAAATTTTGTTCAACTCGCGCAAGCTTCGTCATTATGCGGCGCTTGCAAAGATGCCTGTCCAGTGGATATTGACCTGCCGAAGTTGTTGACGCGTGTAAGGGCTGGCCAAGCGCCAAATTACCAATTACCTATTACTAATGCAGGAGCAGGATTATCTCCAGTAACTAAATTTGGGTTGCAGATGTATACCCGCCTCGCGACTCACCCAAAGCTGTACACGGCCTCACAAAAATTCGCTGCGCTTGAAAGTTTTATCTTCTCCCCTTTCTCACAGTGGATGCGTCTGCCCGCAGTCACAGGTTGGGGATATAGCAAAGACTTGCCAAGATTTGTAGGGAAGACATTTCGTGAACGTTTTCTGGAATCTGACAGCAAGCTGTCGCAAGAACAAAATATTAAGTTACATCAAGATCATATAGAAACAAAAAACATGCAGGAGCAAGCTCCTGCACTCCAGAGAGTTGAACAATTTACAAATGAACTTATTGCATTGAGCGGGAATGTATATCAAACGAAAAATGTCACAAGAGATATTATTGAATTTCTAATATCAAGACATGTAAATAAAATTCATCTTGAGCCAAATACTTTGAATGAACATCTTTTGCGAGAAGCAAACATTGGCTTCACTCATGAGCCAGATCCGCAAATCCTTGCCGGGGTAACGAATGCCATTTGTGGGCTGGCAGATACCGGGTCCATTTTGATCGCGGATGGAGATGGGAGTCCGCTACATGGGTCACTGCTTCCAGAAATCCACATTGCGGTTTTGAAGTCATCTAACATTTTGTCATCGTTGCCAGATGCGATGAAGTTGCCTCAGATCAAAGAAACCAATGCAGCAGTTTTCATCACAGGGCCATCGCGCACCGCAGATATCGAAATGACATTAACTATTGGCGTGCATGGGCCAAAGGAAATTCATGTGTTCGTTGACGTTTCAAATTCGGGATGATAGAATACAGCCCGCTCACGCCCCCATCGTCTAGTGGCCCAGGACGAAGCCCTCTCAAGGCTTAAACCGGGATTCGAATTCCCGTGGGGGCACCATTTATAGACATAGTTTTTCTTTCTCAGGGACTATCTCCAACAGGGATGTCCAAAGAAAAAGCCACCTTAATTAAGGTGGCTTTTTCTTTTTGAGTGGTTGTGTCTTTTACAGACTCAAGCTTAATCGGTGTCTGGCATATTTACTTTGTCCATCCTTCACCACGAATTATTTTATGGAGCACTGCAAGCAAGTCAGGGAAACCCGTATCCACATTGCATGTTGGCGCACAGACTTCAATCAAATCTACCTGCTGTTTATAACGAACGAAAAGGGCATCGTTTGAAGAAAGGTACTCCAACTTCTTATCTACGGTGATTCTATCTTGGGACAGCTTAAAGGTCTGATAGTCCGATTCAATTGCGTCGATCAAAGTGGAACGAGCGCCTGCCAAGCAACCAGGAACTTTCAATTTATAGGCAAGCGTTCTCCACTCTTCCATAATTTTTATTGTCTCATAAGTAACCGCACCATTTTTTGAAAACACAGGAATAGTTGCATCTCGAAGCTCCAACCAACCATAAAAAATTTCATTCATGTTTTTGATAGAAGACTTAACGCTGACATAACCACAAGGCCCAAAAAGGAAATGGCAAAGAAGCACTATTCCAGCAGAAATCATCAGAGATGAAACGATAGGGCTCATCTTGTGACGCGGATCATCAGACATTTAAGCTCTCCTTATAGTATTGTTTTTGATAATAGTGATTAATATTATAAGCGTCGCATATGGATTTATCGAAAACCTGAGTCCCAGTTTTAGTATAATTTCATATTATGTCTATAAATCAACCCCTGTGGGGCACATCAAGTGACAGTCATCTTAAGATGACTGTCACTTTTTGAATATTGGAGATATATGAAATCATCATCCCGATCCTCACAAGGATTTATCATCGCGCTCGTTGCTACTGTGCTCTGGTCAACTACTGGCCCACTTATCAGTTATCTCAGCAAAACATACTTATTGCCTTCGCTTGTACTCGCCTTCTGGCGTGACCTGTTCATTTCATTCGGGATGTTAGTTGGCTTATTGATCTTCAGCCGCGCAAGATTTTTCCTTGACCGCATACATTGGGGATTTATCATTCTATATGGACTCACGCTTGCAATCTTCAACTCATTATGGACATTCTCGGTTCAATATAACGGGGCAGCTGTTGCTACCGTCCTGGCATTTTCCTCACCCGCAATGACTGCAATCTTAAGCCGTATTGTTTTCAAAGAGACATTTAGTAAAGTAAAAATCATTTCGATTGCATTGAGTTTTATTGGTACGATCTTCGTCGCTGGCGCGCACGATCCCGCAGCATGGAAATTAAATCCAGCAGGTATTATTTTTGGCTTGCTCACTGGTTTGCTTTTTGCCTTTTACAATCTCGAGGGCAAAGCAGCTACAGATAAAAAAATTGATTCATGGACTGCACTTCTATACAGTTTTGCTGCAGCCAGTTTCTTTTTGTTTTTATTCAACATTGGTAATGATCTGCTTATTACAGGCAAAGTTCCGCTTGCTGATATGCTTTGGCTTGGAAATTCAGCTTCGGGTTGGGGAATTTTGTTTTTCCTCGCCGTAGCACCAAGTTTAGGCGGTTTTGGACTCTACACATTAAGTATGCGTTATCTTTCGCCAACAGTCGCAAATTTGATCGCTACACTCGAGCCCATCTTCACAGCGATTTGGTCGTATCTGTTTTTGAGGGAAATATTAACTGGGACGCAATTAGGAGGAAGTTTATTGTTATTGCTAGGGGTTATCTTGTTAAGAGTATTAGATCGATAACATCCATTTGTTAGGGAGAAGAAGCTGGCAAATTCGCTAGCAAATAAACAGCGTCACCCTGCCATGGTAGGACTGAAGCAAATGCATTAAGATCACGTGTCCCATTTACGCCACGGCGCTGTAAGGCAAAAAGATTTGATGTTCCCTGATCATATGTATAACCAGTACCCATCGCGGCCGTATAGCCAGCGGAATAAGTCAAATTAACAACGGTCGTGTCTTTAACTCCAAATGGATAAGAAAAAGTTTGTATAGGTATACCTAATTCAGTTTCTAAAAAACGACGCGATTCAACAATTTCATATTGCTGCTGCTGTGGGTCGAGTGAAGTTAAATCGAGGTGGCTCATACTATGGCTTCCAACATCCCACCCATCTGCCACCATTTCTCTGATCTGTTCTGCATTCATATATTCGGGCGTTCCCATATATTTTCCAACGATATATAAGGTACCTGTAAATCCATATTTTTTCATAACAGGAAATGCATTTGTGTAATTATTTAAATGCCCATCATCAAACGTAATTATTATAGGGCGAAGAGGAAGGTCTGTTCCCTCTTCAATCGCCTTCACCAATAACTCAGTTGAAATGGTCGTATATCCCCAATCCCATAATAGTTTCATTTGCTCTTCAAATTCATCAGGAGAAACATAGTATTGACTATCCGTCAAAGACCTATCAATACGATGGTACAAAAGAATAGGTACAAGCACTGTACCTGGCCCTTGAAATATTAAGTCAGTCGAGGGCTGTATAGGCAAAGGTGCGAGTAAATCGGAGTCATTTCCTAATCCAGATCGAATTGAAACAGGGTAAAAGTCAACTGGACGGTTATTACTCAATGCTCTAGAAGCATGTGTAACTTCACTATTAGTTGAATTAACAAAACTTGCTGACTCAAAGGTTTGAACAGTGGTTTTAGCTTGGACTACTTGAAGAGCTCTGATCGTATTCAATGGCACGGTAAGTAAAACGAAGATTTGCAATAACAGCTTCGAATTCACTCTCGCGTGCTCTTTCACAGATGATAAAATTGATAAAAAATAAGCAGTTACACGATTCTTCACAATACTCCAGAGATAAAAATCCCTGCCCTACATCAAAATGTCTATTCACGACGGCCTTGAATTTAAAGCTATTTCATCGCAATATTTTATAATCTGAATCCTATTTGCTTCGTTGCAGCTAAGTTACGACGATGTTGCAACATAATTGCTACCCATAAAAAAACAAAACAGCGGTCAATTTTCAATTGACCGCTGTTTTGTTTTACCGAACACTATATAAAATCGCTGTAATTAATTTAAACTCTAGTGATTAATATCCCAGATTATTCGCAAACCATCCAGCGTTAGCCAGGGGGCGATAATATCAATTACTTTTGTTTCTTTTGCAACAACTTCAGCCAGCCCGCCCGTTGCGATGACTTTCATATCGCTTCCCAATTCGGACCTGAATCTTGCCACCATCCCCTCAACCATGCTCACATACCCAAACAGCAAACCTGATTGCATCGCATGGACAGTATTTCGCCCAATCACAGAGGGAGGCACTTGCAGATCAATGCGTGGCAATTTTGCAGCACGTGTGAACAAAGCCTCTGCGGCAAGATTGATACCAGCCGTGATCGCCCCACCAAGGTATTCCCCATCTTTTGTAATGGCGTTAAATGTTGTAGCAGTTCCAAAGTCTACTACGCAGGCGGGGCCGCCGTATAATTTCATCACTGCTACCGCATCACAGACACGATCAGCACCAACGGCTTTGGGGTCTTCGTAACGAATCTTGATCCCCGTTTTAACACCCGTATCAACGATCAACGGTTCTTGTTTGAGATATTCGCGGCAGGCTTGAATCACGCGGCTGGTCAATTGAGGTACAACCGAAGCTAACGAAATACCTTTTATATCATCAAGTGTTTTCCCCGCATTCTGCAACAAACCCAAAAACTGCAAACCATATTCATCAGGCATGCGATTGTGATCTGTGGCAAGCCGCCAATGTGCGCCAAGCTGATCGCCTTCATAAAGGCCAAGTGTAAGGTTCGTATTGCCAACGTCAATGGTGAGGAGCATGTCTTTATTTTACCTTTTTCATTTCATTTATTCTTTAACTGCCATAATAATATCGGAGATCATGTCATAGCGATGAAATTGCGGCATGATGTAAATTCCGCTTGCCCAGCCTTTGATCTGCTCGATCAACTCTACAGCTAATTCTGTACCAACTTTTACACCGTCCTCTGTATCCCCCGCGCTTTCTATTTTTTGGCGCGTTTCATCAGGGATGGAAATACCGGGTACTTCATTATGCAGGAAGTTTGCATGTTTGCCATTGACCAACGGCAAAATTCCTGCAAGAATATATTTATCGAATTTCCCATGTTTTGCTTCATAGGCATCTATTAATTTCGGCCCATCCTCGGGACGATAGATCGGCTGCGTTAGAAAGAAGTCTGCACCAGCTTTGATCTTGCGGTGTAAATTCTTGACTTCCGTATCCATATCCTGCGGACATAAATTCAAAGCTGCACCAACAAAGAAGTTTGTTGGTTGACCAATACTCGTACCTGAATGATCCACACCTGTATTGAATCCTTGTTTAATAAGTTTTATCAAACCAGATGGTACAAGATCATAGTTATCCATCGCTTCAGGATAATCACCAATGGATGTGGGGTCACCCATCACGACAAAGACATTGCGAATGCCAAGCGCGTGTGCAGCGAGCAAGTCCCCTTGCACACGCAGCAGGTTGCGTCCGCGTGTTGGAAAGTGAATGGTAGATTCAATGCCAACCTTGCGCTGCACCAGATCACACACTGCCCAGGCAGACATTCTCATACGTGCCATTGGCGAGTCTGCCACATTGATCACATCCGCACCAGCATCTGCTAAAAGTGAAGCGCCCGCAAGGAGTTTATGAGTTGAAAGTCCGCGTGGGGGATTCATCTCCACGCAAATAGAAAATTTTCCCAATGCAAGTTTTTGTGCGAGTTGAGTCGGAGGTTCTGCATCTGAAACTTCCGAGGTCTCCGAGACCTCGGAAGTTTGGATGATCACAGAGGAATGCGGCGATGAATCGAGTGCCTTCTTCATTGCCAAAATATGTTGAGGCGTTGTTCCACAACAACCGCCGACAATATCTGCGCCAGCTTCGCGAAATGAAAGTGCATATTCACCAAAATAATCTGCATCGGCAGGATACATAATACGCCCGCCTACTTGTTCGGGCCAACCAGCATTCGGCTTTACCCAAAATTTCATAGAGCGGTCAGGTACAGCATGTTTCATTTGTTTAAGAATGCGAAGCAATTGCGTAGGCCCGCCTGAACAATTAACGCCGATCACCTCTGCGCCCGCTTCTTTAAGTTTACGTGCCACCTTCGTTGGATCATCGCCAAGCAAAGTACGGTCATCGCGCGTAAATGCCACCGAAGCGACAACAGGTAAACTTGAAACTTCTTTTGCAGCTTTGATCGCTTCTTGAATTTCGTATAAGTCGCTCATGGTTTCGATGACAATAACATCCGCACCTGCATCTGCCAACGCTTTGATCTGCTCCGCAAACGCCTCACGCGCCTCCTCTGGCTTGACTCTGCCATAAGGAGCGATTCGCACCCCAAGCGGACCGACATCTCCCGCGATCAAAACGTCCTTGAATGAAGCGGAGACGATCCGTTTCGCAAGCTCCACACCTGCACGGTTGATCTCGATCACATCATCTGCAAGACCGTGTTTACTTAACTTGAATCTGTTTGCGCCGAATGTATTTGTAATAATTAATTGCGCACCGGCTTCGATGTATTCACGGTGAATTTCTGCAACTGCCGAAGGATTGGTCAGATTTAATTCATCAAAGCATTTGTCAAAGCCCACACCGCGCGCATGAAGCATCGTGCCCATTGCGCCATCTATTAATAAAGTTCCCTGCTCAAGTTTTTCTAAAAATTTACTCATTTCTTCTCCAGTTATTTCAAACCATATACTTATGGTTGTTATATCACAATAAGGGTTGGTGATTGTATTCAATCATAGTATCCCCAAATGAAATAAGCATTCAAATTATAAAACTATAGTAATAATCTAAGGCTTGCATCCGCTTTGGCGGATATGTTCATTGATTTCAGACACGTTTAGGGTTTGAGTTGACGATGTCTGCAAAACACGATCCCATAGCGTGTATATCGCCGGGCATAATTCTTTTTGTGTTTTCAAGGTACGCTCGGTCAATTTGATTGCCATATCTGTATCACCAGTCAATGCAAAACCTTCAATAAAAGGTAAATTCTCAACTGGCATCGATGCGCTGAATCCATCTTTCTGTGCTTGATTAAATAAATTTACAACCTGCTCCCAATCAGTTTGCTGGCGAGCCAACTCAGCTTTTGTATAGTAATAACACCAGCCATGCGCAGGTTCAGTGCCAAACAAAGTTTTATCTAAAACAAGTTCACCCGCATCTGTCTTGATCAGATCAGGATTGGAAAGTGGAATGGCATTGATCAAATAATCATTTGCGCCCGGAACCGTCTCTGCATTTCCATAAAGCGGGTCAAGGACGCGCAAACATCCATCCGCTTCCTTGTAGATCACCACACTATCCGATGTTGACCCATTGAAATTAACCGTACGATATTGCAGTTGAATCGGCTCATCCGCCTGAATGGATGCTGAGTTGAATCGTGTTTTAAGATAAAACAATACATACGGAAGATCGCGATCATTAAAATCTGGCGCATAGATCCAGTTTAGCGGCGCCGTAAGCTGCAAATCAGAAACATATTTAAGAGGTAGTTCATATGTGAGTAATGCTGTATCTTCTTCCAGTGCAGGCATACGCCATGCAAGCTGCCAGAAGAAATTTTGCTGATTCGCCCAGTCACGGCGATATGTATTTGCGATAGAGAATTGATAAGCGGTTGACATCCCGATCAGCAGACTCAGGATAAAGACTCTGCGCTTCCCTTCCTGTAACACCAGAGTTGCCAGCCCAACGATAAATAGACTCGCCCCAAGCATGATCGAAACAAAGAAACGGTCATAATCGAATTCTATTTTCAGAGGTAATCCAGCTGCCCAGGAAGGAAGTCTGCCTGCGAAAATAGCCGCCAGACCAATTGTCACAGCCCATAAGCCCCAATTGTCATTTTGACTTGTACTTGTCTCTAATATTTCAGTTTGCGAAGACCGCATCACAATAAATAGTACGGTTGCTGAAATGATAAGAATTACCAGAGCCATGACTTGGGTAAATGTCCCGTCAATTGTTGAAAAGATATCAAACGTTCCCAACCATGAAGTGAACCCTGAGAGAGAAATCGTTGTGAGAAATTCATTTCCGAGTACCAGTGGGGAAAGTGTTGAACTCGATAATAAGCTGAAATCGTAGGAACTGTAAGCTGTGGATTGGTGGTAGGAATAAGTCCATACAGCATTGAGAATCCACACAACAAAATATGGGAGGCATTGCAGACTCGTTTTTTGCAATAAATTCTTTCGATCTGTTATTGTTTCAGCAAAAAGCGCAAGCAGGAAAAAGAAACGTAAAATTTCAAGTCCAAAAAAATATTCCGTTGTGAAAAGCCCTATTGCCTGCAGGATAATGGCAAGAACTGTCAGGCGTTTTTGATAACGTCCGTTTCGTACCAGCCACAAAGTCACAATGAATGAAGAAAGAAGAAAAAGGAAAGGGATAAGCTCCTGATTCACATGGGTCAATGCTACCCATTGTTGTTGATAAGCTGGATAAACGGTAAAGAGAAAAACTACCCACATCAAATTCTGCTTTTGTGTGGGCCATGTCAATCGAAGTACGAGCCAAAGCTCGAGGGAGAGAAGGAAGCGGGCTATTAATCCAATCACTTGCCAGGTAAGAGGATTACCACCAAATAGTGTGGTGGTTAGTTGAAAAATCGGTCCGAGAAATGGGCGGAAGGGACGGAATGATTCAATAAATTCAGCAGGACCAAAAAAATGCAGGAACCACGCGAAGGGCCAGTCGTCCCAATAAAATCCCATCCAGGGGATAAGTAATCCGTATGCCAACAGTATCAGCAGAAAAATTATGCTGGGGGCCGTAAATCTTTCCTTTTTTAAATAATTTGCAAATATTTTTTTCAACACTTAGTAATTTCCCGTATAAAACAGACTAACGATTAATATTCAGTCTATTTATTTAAAATTATTTTACCACCAATGATTTGATGCACTTGGAAATTTACTTATGTTAGAATCTCATGATTATAATATGTCAAATTTTATTATTCCCATTCTATTATTAATTGACGGTGTTGCTTTCACTTTGGCCGCAGTTTTTGCCCAAACTATTGGTCTTGACCCTAGCATAGGCTGGGGACGATTTCGTTTTATTTTATTGGCTTTGGGAATAATCTTAATTCTTATTTCTTTGTTATTAATCTTTTTCAAAAAAAATCTTCCATCGTTTTTTGAATCTATAATAAAATTAGAAACTTCCAAAACAATATTTCTATTAGGACATTTATGGGCAGTCATATTTGTAATATATGCGGGGTTTATTACATTTGGCACCTTTACATCGTGGACTCATACTACACATTATTACACTCAACTGGCAGATGCATTTAACAAGGGAAATCTATATATTGATCGACAACCAGACAAGTCTCTTCTAGAAGCCACTGATCCATATGATGTGATAAACAGGCTTCCTTTCGATGACGAAATTTGGGATATGTCTTTTTATAAGAGGAAATTATATTTATACTGGGGACCAGTACCTGCTTTATTAATTGCACCCATTCAGCTTATTCTTGATAAAAAAATCACTGACAATTATCTTGTTTTTTTCTTTTCGGCAGGACTATTAATCTTTAATTCGCTGATCATCTTAAAGTTACGTAAAAAGTTTTTTTCGGAAATACCAGTAATGTATGCTTTCATTTGCATTGCACTTATTGGGTCGATCCTACCAATTATCTGGGCTACAAACATACCGAATGTATATGAAGCCGCTATAGGAGCGGGTCATTTTTTTTTGATCGGAGGCATCTATTTTTCTCTTTCAATCTTCGAACAGCAATTGTCCTTCAATAAAAGGAATCTATTTCTAGCTGGCTTATTTTGGGCACTCTCGGTGGGGTCCAGAGCAATTAATGCGATATCAGTGATCTTCCTAGTATTAATGGTGACTTTTTGGATTGTAAAAAAATTACCCAAGTCAATAATTTGGAAGGAGTATTTTCGGACTATCGTACCCCTATTCATTCCGTTAATTGCCGGCGCACTTCTTATAGGCTGGTACAACTGGGCACGATTTGATTCTCCTCTTGAATTTGGATTGCGGTATCAAATTACTATATTCAACCTGAATAAAGATGCAAATTTGTTATTCGAGCCAAATTATTTTTTTCTGAATATATATACTTACATTTTCCACCCTTATGAAATTATTTCTGGATTTCCGTTTATTCAACCCACAATAGCTTCTGAAACTCTCCAAAAATTCAATATTGCAAGGCCAGGCTTTTACCATGCAGGCATGGTTACTGGGCTTCTATTTAGTGCTCCTTTTCTAGCTTTGGGTTTTATACACTTGTTTTCAAAAAACAAAATTGTAGATAAAAAGACTTATTCCACTTCTCCTGAGCCTTACAAGTTCATTCTTCTTCTTTTGGGTGGATCGTTTTTAATAAATTTTTTCCTCATCCTGTTCTACTTTTACGGGCAGACTCGTTTTCTTGTTGACTCAATATCTCAAATTACGCTACTTGCAATTATTGGGTATTGGCAAATCATTTCCACGAAATTAAAGGTGAATTCGCTGCAATCAAAGTTATTTCTGATGCTGGCAAATTTTCTACTAATTCTCACAATTTGTGTAAGTATGCTGCTTGCATTTTCTAGCGAAACCAGTCGGTTTGAAACATTAAATCCCCAATTCTTTGAAAGAATAAATGAATTTTTGGATATTCAAAGATAATCTTCTCCATTTTGTGTAGGCAGCATTCATATAAAGCAGTCGGGTATAATTTCTTTCATGGATCGTAAAAAATTTACTGAACCTCTCATTTACATTGCACTGATAATTGCAATCCTTGCGCCGCGCATTCCAAAGATAGGCTCATTTGTCACTCTTGACGAACCCTCATGGTTAAGTCAGGGGGCAAATTTTTATTATGCGCTTGGGCAGAGGGAATTCGAGAATACAGTTTATGAATATCAACCTGCAGTAACTACCATGTGGATTATTTCCATGGGAATGCTGGTCTATTTTCCTGCATATCGGGGATTCGGACAGGGGTATCTCGATTATGAAAAAGGGCGCCTTGATCCATTCATGTATGAACACGGTTACAAGCCACTTATGCTGTTAACCTATTCAAGGCTGATTCAAGTATTTGTCATTCTTGTTCTTTTTCTTTTCCTTTACTACCTACTTCAACGCTTTCTTCCAAAATTAAGTGCTGCCTTTGCCGTGGTGTTTGTGGCTTTTGACCCCTACTATTTAGGGTTGACACGCATGCTCACTCATGAAGCAATGGTTGCACTGTTTGTACTTGTTTCATTAATGGCGCTTGCTGTTTATCTCCTTCGGGATCGCAGAGTACTGTTCCTTTTGATATCGGGTGCAGCAGCAGGGTTTGCTCAATTAACAAAATCATCATCCATTGCCATGCTTGCCGGAGTGGGAGTTTTATTATTGATGCAAATAATTCAAGAGCACCAGCAAGGTTGGGGAAAATCATTCCTGAATAGCGTAAAGATCTTTATGCTTTGGCTGATTTTCCTCGTTATTACTTACTTCATCTTCTGGCCTGGTATGTGGGTCGCACCTGGAAAAATGCTTTATCAAGTATATGGCAATGCCTTCAGCTACACCTTTCAAGGCGCCCGTCTGACAGTTACAGAAGATTTGGATGTATCCCAATTCAGCCTTAACGCAAACCTAGCCGGGATATGGAGTGTGGCAAGAGTAGTACTTTACAGAACAACCCTCTGGACATGGTTCGGAGTCCTTCTGGGATTTGCGCTACCGTTCACTCGTAACCGGGAATTGGTTCACCAAAACAGGCTGTTTTTTACTCTTTTGCTGACGAATGCCATTGCGTTTATTCTCCTAATAGGCATAGCTCAAGGACGGAATTCCCCGCATTATATTCTTACCAGCTATGTTTCTTTAAACCTGTTAGCCGCGTTGGGGTGGCTTCATGCCTTCCAATGGATAGCTGCCCGTTTTTCTGCTAAATCATTTCAAATACAATATGCAGGTTTGATCATGATCTTGCTCCTTCAAATTTGGAGCGCATTATCGTTCTTTCCATATTATTTTACATATCGCAACCCCATTCTTCAGTCGGTGGGCTGGTATGCTAACTATCCTCAAAAGCCCTATGGTGAAGGCTTAGAACTTGCTGCTGACTATCTTACTCATTTGCCCAATGCGGCAGAATCGACTGCACTTGTATATTACAGCCGTGGATGTTTCTCGTATTACTATCCCGGCAGGTCGGTCAGTTTCCGTCCTTATTATGTAGATGGCGATCATGCAATAGACCTGCTAAGAAATCTCAAGGAAGCTGATTATTTAGTTGTGTATTATGCCAATCAAGTCCAATTAAAAAAATATGATGCATATCTCGATATACTCTCTATGATCGAGCCGATCCATGTGATCTGGATGGATGGATACGAATATGTGCGGATATACAAGATAGATACATTCACACCAGAAATTCTTAAAGCATTAGAAAATTTATGAAAAAAAACATATCAAGAGCAAATCTTAATGAGTTGTGGTTTGCGATTCTTCTGCTTGTATTAATCGTTCCTTCATGGATAATAAACATCGTAAGGGTTATTAACGTTGATGAGCCGCGCTGGGTCATCCGTGGCGCGAATTTTTATTATGCAATCACTCACGGAGATTTCGAAAATACTTTATATGAATACCATCCCGGCGTAACAAATACATGGATCGTTGCCACTGCCATGCACTTTTATTTCCCTGAATATCGTGGAATGGGTCAGGGATATTTTGATCCTCTCAAACCAAAGTTTGAGGAGTTTATGCGGCAGAATGGTAAGGAATCTATTGATCTTGTGCGTGATAGCAGACTTATCCAGGCGGGCGTATTAGCAATTTTGGCTGTGACCGGGTTCCTTCTTCTTCGATTATTGATAGATCAAAAAGCTGCGTTTCTTTCGATTGCACTTGCAACAATTTCTCCCTTTTTTCTAGGACATTCCCGTCTGCTCAATATTGAAGGTATGTTATCTATGTTCGTGCTGGTGTCATTTCTAGGAATGCAGGTATATCTCAACCGTGAACGAAAATGGGGTTATCTGCTTCTTTCGGGCATTGCTTTTGGGTTGGCACAATTGAGCAAGTCTTCATCGATTGTGGTTCTCGGGTTGGTGGGCTTGATGCTATTTGTCGGCTTGTTCAAGAAGAATGACCGATCTCCTGGCGTAAAAATTTGGGATGCGATCAGAATATTTATGATCTGGCTGGTAATAGCCGCCTTGGTATATTTCATCCTATGGCCGGGTATGTGGGTTGCCCCGGGAAAGATGCTGGCAGATGTGTATGGAAATGCATTCAGCTATGCTTTTCAAGGTGCCCGCCTTGAGGTAACTCAGGAATTACAGCCTTCCAGCTTTAGTCTTGTGACAGGTTTTGCAGGCATAGCAAAGTTTATAGGAAGCTGGTTATCATCGTCTACGCCGCTTACCTGGCTGGGACTAATATTCGCCACATTTGCCCTTTTCTCAAAAAATAAAGAACAGCTCCCATCTCCAATAAAATCCACGCTTGTCTATTTAGCAATCCTTGGTGGACTATTTATTGCTATGTTTGGTGTAGCCAAGGGACGTAACTCCTCACACTATATTCTCAGTAGTTATGTCTGCTTTGATGTCATGGCAGGAATCGGCTGGTGGTATCTATGGATATGGCTGCAAAGCCAGTGGTCTATATTGAACCGCGCTTATGCAACTATTGCTGTATTTATCCTCCTAATAGCAGCACAAATCGGGTTTGGTCTCCCCTATGCGCCTTATTATTTTACATACAAGAGTCCATTGACGAGTCAGCCTGCTACCTTTGGATACGGCGAAGGGTATTCGGAAGCGGCAGATTACCTGGCACAGAAACCTAATGCTCAGGAGCTTCGCGCGTATGTTTATAGCGGTATGGGTACGTTTTCGTTTTTCTTCCCCGGAGAAACCCTAGTATTTAAAAGAGTATACCTAATTGAAAAAGATTTTTCGGTAATTACCGAAGAAATGCAGACTTCAGATTATTTGGTACTCTATCCAATTGTGAGCGAACAACAGCCCGAGACACAACAGGTGTTTGATGCATTACAAGGTGTCCAGCCTGAAAAAATCATTTATATCAATGGGCTGGAATATGTCACTATTTACAAAGTGACAGACATTCCCCAAAACGTCTACGATATTCTGACAAAATAAAAATATCGTTCAGGGTTGTTTGATCACGGTTAATACAGCTTCACCACGTGCGATCTTATAGATTATTTTTGCATTTGGATAATTTCTTTTATCCAGATCATATCGCGTTGTAACAACTACATAATCGTAGTGTTCAGCTCTTTCAATTTCGCCTGGGGAATAAACTTTCAAGTCCTCTCTCGCAAAAACTGCAAATAAGCGGCTTGGACCGTCCACCCAAATAGCTGCATTCGGCGGGGCAATTTTATTCACATATTCCGCAGCTTCACGATATGAAATTCCCCAATAATCCAATTCAAACCTTCTCTGAACATTGCTCACCTCACCAACAAAACTGTTGTAATAAATATATTCATACGGATGCAAGCGAACACTGCCAATAATGCCGGGGATCAAACATATGGTTATAAATACAATTTGCCACTTAATATTTTTTATCTTTTCAAATGCAACGCCACCCATTAAAAAGATCGGCGGCAAAATAAAAATAATCTGTCTGAAATTATCATACAACGCGGAACGCAGGAAAATGAAGCTGATAAAAGGGATGACAAGCCAGAGAATCACCAACTCAATTAATTCCCGCCTCTCTCTTAACTCGACAACTGCCATGACCAAACCAGCAATGAACAACACCCAAACAGGTTCCGTCAATTGAATGCCGAATAGAACAGGCAAGTATGAATATGGCAATGCCGTGGATGCATATTCCACACCATTAAAGAGCACCTGTCCTGGCCATGGATACAAAGACATCACTTTTAGGCTTTCAACGAAGTGACCGACAGGGTCGGGCCACAGGTAAGGCCATGTTAGGTACATAGTTATGATTGCAATTACAGAATAGGCAGCTAAGCTGGGGATTGCTTGCCTACCTTTTGTTCGCAAGGCAAAATAAACAATGATCAAACCTGCAAAAGGACCGAACATACGAACTGAAGTAGTAAAGCCTAGAAGAATAGCTGGGAAGAGAATAGTGAGTAGTGAGTGGAGAGTAGCAGGGGAATAACGGTAAAGAGTAAAAAGCAACAAAATTGAAGTAAGAAGAAAAATGAAAGAGCGAATCCATAAGAAAAAAATAAAATAGCGTTGGATGTAAACTTCAGCTTCCACTTTGCTGAGATTGGATGCAATTAGGGAAATAATATTTGTCTCACCTGCTTTTGCAGATCGGACAAGGTCGGTTAGCAGGGCGTGAAATATATCAGTGAAGGTAAAGAGTGAGAAAACAGAAACAAGCCACAGGGCGGTAAGAATCGCGAGATTCCGTCTGGCGGATGAAGATAAAGAGTCAAATGAAACCGGTTTAATGGAATCTATCATTTTGAATCCAAATGACAAACTAAGAAGAAAGAATGCAAGAAAAGGTGTATCTTTCGGATTCATAAATGCATGACCCCAAAGAAGCGGCTGAGTCATGAAAAGCAATGTTGCGCCAATTGCAGCAGTTTGACTTAACCAACGAGTACCAAGTGTATAAAATGCCCAAATGCCTGCCAAATAAGTAATGAAATATAGTAGATGTCGAATATCAGGAAGGTCAATTGGAAGAATAGCATTAAGTAGTTGTGAACCAAGAGCAACAGCCATTACATAAGATGGCCCATAATTCCCCAGATCGTCTTGAGTGATTTTAACTACACCTTGTTGAGGCCATGTAAGATAAGCACTAATTGATTTATCAGCATATTTTTGAAGCGAGAGGTCATCCCAGCTCTCACCGTAATCGGTAAGAGTGAGTATGCCAATAAGCAGACTTAGAAAAAGAATGATGAGAATGGGATGGCTTTGTTTCATGAAAGCTGAATGAATTAAATTGGTAATTTTACAAACCATTCGTTGGCCGAGTCAAAGAAACTTGACAGCCCTTGTTTTTTGGGAATTCCCCACATTAATCCCAGAATAAGTATTGGAGCTATAAGGCGACCATACGACCAGGGGAAAAAATCAAATGAAGGCATGATGAATTCAAGGAAGTATGCAAAACTGAACCACATCCACATGGAAGGCGATTCTATTCGTTTAAGCATCAACAGGAAAGATAAGGTTAAAAAGATACCGTGATGATCCCAAACAATAGGCGAGGCGAGTGTCATGATGATAAAAAGAGGCGGAATGGCATTTAACATTACGTTACCGCGGATCTGTGTATTGACGAATGATTGGCGACGCACATTCTTTATCATTACAACAATGGTTGCTAGCATGAGTGATACTTTAGCTATATAGATCATGATGCGCGTCCACAGTGTATTGATACCAAGGAAAGGGTTCAAGAAGCGTAAGAAAGAATCAAATGATGTGTCGTGGAAGTTTGTATCTGGTATTTGAGTTAAGGCAACAATATTATGCAGGTAATCATAATAGGGTGTAATTCCGTTTAGTGCTATTGGGATTAAAGCGATGATCAGAAAGCTTAGAACAAACCATATCAACCAGCGCCAGTCACGTTCAAGCAGGAAAGCCAGCACAAGAACTGCAGGTGATGTCTTCAAATGAACAGCCAGTGCTAGCAATAGAGCAGAGAAGACAATGTTCTTTGGGTAATATAAAATACTGAGCAGAATAAAATCCATGACCAGAAGATTAACTTGCACGAATCCTAGAGTCCGCTGGATGGGTGCATTAATTAGAATGAATAAAACTGCGACCACTGCTGCAAAACGAACCGAGAATCCATATCTTTCCAAAACGCGATGCAAAAGAAAGTAGAAAGAACCTAGTGCGATCATGTTAAGAGTCCATAAAATCGTTAGAACGCCTTGATCTCCCAGCGGGACGATGAATTGCAGTATGCTTGCCCACAGAGGTAAATATAAATAAGTATCTGGCAAGGTTTGGTTGTTCAACAAAGCAGTGGCTGCTTCTATATAATATGCATAATCCCCATAGCGGAATCTTTCGCGCAGGATATTGAGATATACGAACATCACAAGAAAGAAGCCAGCAATAGTAAAAACATTACCTGCATTTATTTTTTCATTGACAAGTAGATAAAGCAACGCGCCAAGTAGTAACCAGGTCAATATTGTTGCTGCCAAAGTAACAGCTAAATTAGATAAAGGCCATTGTTGAATAAATAGATCAAGGCCTGTCTCTCCATTTCGGAAATAGATAGCAGCAAGGCTGGCAATGACCAGCATAGTAAGTCCAAGCCATGATTTAAATGCAGTTTGCAGGGAATATTTCATGAATTATCCAATCGATTTACTGCGGTAAGTTTATCATGGACAATTTATCAGAATATAATAAAAAGGCATACAAATATTTGTATGCCTTTTTATTATTTATCTCATCAACTGCTCAACCCTTGACTCACCCACTGAATAATATTTCGCCTGTGGATGATGCAGGATGATCGCGGCTGTGGATTGTTCTGGGATCAACTGATATGCTGGTGAAAGTTTTATACCGAGTTCTTTTTCAACGGCAGGTAATAACTGGAATACCTTTAGATGGTCTTCCAATTCAGGAATGGCGGGGTAACCCCATGAATAACGCTTACCTTGATTTTCAGGGATGCCCATTTCGCGGCGGATATGTTCATGCAAATAGATTGCGCTCGCTTCTGCGGCTTGAACGGCGAGTCCGTGTGTGAAATAGCCTTCGGTGTAATCGTTGGCAGCTTGCAGTTTGTCAAAGCGTTCGCTGGCTTCCTGACCGACTGTGACAACTTGAAATCCAACCACATCCATTTGACCTGACTCAACAGAAGCAAAATAATCTGAAAGTGCAAGATGCTCATCGTATGGTTGACGAGGGAAAGAGAAACGAGTTAACGCTTCATCAAGATTCTCAGGATTGTAGATAATGAGGTCATCACCTTCAGCCTGACAAGGGAAGAGTCCATACACACCTTGAGGCTTGAGCCATTTGTAGCGCATTGCATCTTTCTTCATCTTTTGCAGGCGCTCATCAAATTCAGCTTTGAGCTTGACCCATTCTTCGCCGTGAGAATTCTTTGCGCCCCAGGAGAGACGATAGAGTTCATTGATATTAAGTTCCTGCAAGACCAATTCCAATGGCATGTTTTTAACAACGCGCATTCCAAACTTGGATGGAGGAAGATTCAAAGGTGCAGGAACAATATTAGAGCGTTGAATGGTCGAAGGTGCAGTTGGTTTCGCAGTAGCACGACCCAATTCCATTTCGGCATCCTGGCGTGTCTTCTCAAGTAAACCAGGCCGTTTTTCAGAGCTGATGAGCGTGTCCATGGTATCCAAACCTTCGAAGGCGTCTTTACAATAGAAGACACCCGACTCGTAAAAGTCTCCGCCTTCGGTTTGGAGGATACGTCGTCCAAAGCGGCGATTGATTGCAGCACCGCCAACCAATACAGGAATTTTATGTCCACGGCGATGTAGTTCGTTGATGATGAGCGGCATTTGCTTGGATGTACTGACTAGCAAAGCAGATAATCCAATGGCAGTAGCATTCGCTTCAACAGCTTTTGTAATAATCGTCTCCGCAGGGACCTGCTTGCCGAGATCAATTACGGTATATCCATTGTTCGCAAGAATAGTCTTGACGAGGTTTTTTCCAATATCATGCACATCACCATAGACGGTAGCAATGACAACAGTACCTTTGGTAACACCTTCAACTTTCTCAAGATAATTCTCAAGATGTGATACGGTCTTCTTCATCACTTCGGCAGACTGCAAAACGAAGGGCAAAATCAATTCGCCTGCGCCGAATTTGTCACCGACTTCTTTCATGCCTGGCAACAAAACATTGTTCAATGTATAAACTGCAATTTCATGTATCGTGGGCGCGGGACTTACGCCTGCACCATTTTCAGGCAGGGATTCATTCCAAATGAAACCACGATTCACAATGATATCAATCTCTGCTTCAACACCTTCCTTGTGACGATGGACAATAGACCAGTGTAATTTTTGTTCTGGCGTCATGCCTTCGGTGGGGTCAACAAGAGATGACTCGGTATTAGGCGTGATATTTTCAAAGTGTTCAATAAAAAGTTGTAACGCATCTTCTCGGCGATTGAAGAGCAAATCTTCGCAGAGTTCTTTTTCCTCGGCTGGAATGTCTGCATATGGAGTGACATGCGCAGGATTCACGATAGCCATATCCAAGCCTGCCTGTACGCAGTGATACAACATGATCGAGTTTAAAGGAGGGCGAGCTTGTGGGGCGAATCCAAACGAGAGGTTGCTGACACCAAGCGAGGTCATTACCCCAGGCAAATTTTGTTTGATGAGACGTATGCCTTCGATGGTTTCAATCGCAGAGTCGACAAATTCCTGGTCACCCGTTGCGAGGGTGAAGGTCAGCGCATCGTAAACCAAATCTTCGGGCTTGAGTCCATGGTCGTTGACGGCTATGTCGTAAATGCGTTTTGCAACTTCGAGTTTGTGGCCGCGGGTCTTTGCCATACCGCTTTCGTCAATCGTCATGAGAACAACAGCGGCGTTATGTGTTTTTGCAAGTGTAAAAATTTTGTCAGCTTTTTCACGACCCGACTCAAGATGCGTTGAGTTAATCAAACATCTTCCAGGTGCAGTCTTGAGCGCAATTTCGATAACATCGAGTTCAGTTGTATCGATCACCAAAGGAACATCAACACCCATCTCAAGTTTCTTGATGACCTTGCGCATCAGTTCAGCTTCGTCGGGGCGTTCGGTGACGGCGCAGGAAATATCCAATGCGTGTGCGCCGAATGCAACTTGTTCACGCGCAATCTCTAAAATGCTGTCATAATCTTCTTCGAGCAGCAGTCGTTTGAACTTGCGTGAACCTTGTGCGTTGAGTCGCTCACCAAGCAAGGTTGGGGCGGGTTCCTGTCGCATGGCAATTGCTGACATGGCAGAGGCAAGCTGAGGCGTAGAATGAGTCGGTCGTTGGGGATGTGGATGCTGATTCAGCTTTTCAACAAGCAACTTAAGATGTTCAGGCGTCGTGCCACAGCATCCGCCCACAACAGAAATATTATGTTTGGTCACGAACTCATACATATCTTTTGCAAACGGTTCAGGCTCAAGCGGATAGACAGCCTGCCCATCCACATTCAATGGAAGGCCAGCGTTTGGAATACACGAAACGGGAAGTATGGATTGCTCGCCGAGAATGCGGATCGGTTCGCGCATGTGTTCAGGGCCAGTGGAACAATTGAGGCCGATGACGTCGATGCCCATGCCTTCAAGGATCGCAAGCGACGCATTGATATCGGTGCCGAGCAACATACGACCCGTCGTATCCAACGTGACCTGAGCCTGAATCGGCAAATAGATTTGAGTCTCATCGAAAGCTTTGTGCAAACCCGTGATGGCGGCTTTGACTTCGAGAATGTCCTGCGAGGTTTCAATTAACAAAACATCCACACCGCCTTTTATTAAACCAACAGCCTGTTCGCGAAAAATATCAGCCAGTTCATCGAAACCGACATTTGAAAGTTCGGGGTCATTTGCGGAAGGAAGTTTTCCTGATGGTCCAATGGACCCGGCAACGAATCTGGGTTGACCATTTTTTGCACCATATTCATCCGCAAGTTTGCGCGCAAGATTGGCAGCAGTGATGTTGATCTCAATGACGCGATCACCCAATTGATATTCCGCCATCGTCAAACGATTCGAGCGGAAGGTGTCCGTTTCAAGCACATCCACGCCGACTTCAAGGAATGAACGATGGACTTTTTCCACGGCTTCGGGATACGAGATGACGAGATAATCATTGCATCCGTTATATTGCTCGCCGCCGAAATGCTCGGCAGTCAGGTTTTGGACTTGCAGGCTCGTTCCCATCGCGCCATCAAAGACAAGCACTTTCTTTTCGAGGGCATCGAGGTAACGGCGGTTTGTGTATTTTCTTTGAGTCATTGAGTTCTCCTAAAATTTATCCGCAGATTATGCAGATTTTTCTTTTTCAAATAGATGTGGGGCATATTGTTTGATTTGTTGTCCGAGTTCCGAGTCGCGCCAGTTTTCGGAGAAAGAATTGAGAGGAATAGCAATGTTTTGGAGGTAATTCTCTAAAGGATGCGAGTATGTGTTGGCACTAAAAGCGTGCCATTCTTTTATCTTTACTTGTCCTTGGTCTACTGACAAACATTCTTGACGAATTAAGAATCGCCAGCAATGCGAAATTTTATCAATGTCTTTCCATTTAACTTCTAAAATCATGCCTGGTGTGTCATATTCAAGACCATTGGAAGAGATTATGATCTTCTCGTTCGTAATCCAATAGGAGAATCTTATCGTTATAAATAGAAACATAGATAGAAAGAAAATGTTAAAAACTGGTGCTTTCCAAAACAGATATAAAAAGGGCACGAAAACTATGGAAGATAGTGCTCCAATAAGCGAATACAAAATTTTGTAGCGAGATATTAAGTAAAATTTTTGCATTATTGATTCCAAATCAAAATTCAAACTTCCAATACTTGCGCATCTTCTAACACAGACCTCGCCCACGCGGTCACATCCGCACAATAAACTTCTGCATTCTCCGTGTGGACATCCAGAATCGTCTTCGTCCACGTGGTTTTGTTGATAATTGGCAATCCATCTCTCGATTTGATCTTGAATTTACGCTTGCCGCTGTCAACAATATCCTTGTTTTGCTTACTAATAAAAGCAGGCGGTTTATTATCAACCAGAAATTCTTTCAGGAAATCACGCTCGAAGAGCCAACCTTCTTTGGTCAACTTGCTGGAATGCTGAAGCATATACGCACTGACAGTCAAGTGGTGGACGATTCCATAGCTTGCGTCCGTAAATTCCAAAACGAGAAATTCGTCAAAGCGCGTTTTGCATAAAGTCTCAGGTACGCCACATTCGGGGCAGTTCGTCATATATACTGCTCCATTCCGCTGGTGAAGGCTTCCTTGTCGTTGTTGCGAAATCCATGTAGAGCTTCATAGAGGGCGTAGGTGCCTCGGTAAAATTTTGCGCGTTCCAGCGTGGATTCGGTCACAGGATACCGCTCGCAAATTCGAGCAAAAAAAGAATCGCCAAAAGTGGAGATGGCGGCAATGTCCAACGCGGGGTCTCCGAGTCCTGCGAAGCCGAAATCTATAATTCCGCTGATCCTGCCTGTGTGTGAATCAAAAAGGATATTGCTGGAGCCAAAGTCACCGTGGTGGATGGAAGGTTTGTATTGATGCAGCCGCGGCTCGTTGATAAACTCTTCAAAATGCTGAGATACTTGTGTGCGTGCATCTGAGCGCATAAATACAAAGAGATGTTTTTGGATATTTTCATAGAAAATTTCTGTTTCGGTGAGTGTATCAGGAGCAGTTAGTTTCATACTGAGGGATTCACATGAAATGCTGTGCAGTTCATTTAGAAAACCAGCCAATTGTTGTGCAAAGATTTGAAGCATTTGCGCATCCTGAATCGCGTTCAAGACTTCGCGCAGGAGTGGCTCACCTTCAATGATGCGATAGCCCATGAAAACATTTCCGATCGTGCGCGAGTTTTCACTGACATAAATCGGGTTGGGAATTGGCAGGCTGAGGCATCCTTGTAGTTTTTGTAAAAGTTCAACTTCTTGTAGAAAACCATCCATAACTTCTGCGTAGCGGGGAAAGCGGAATATCAACTCGTCGTTGATGAATAGAATATCATTGAATTGCCCATCACTCTTATGCAGGTGCGCTGTATTGATAATAAGATTCGGATAAGCCTCCAGAATTGTTTGTAAATAGCCAGCTTGTTTATCCATAAACTATTTCGCGCCTTTATGTATGGACGATGTTCCATCATTCCATAAGACCTTTTGTGTAATACCGCTTATTTTCCAATCTGCATCTTGTTTTATCAACTGGAAAATATAGACGCAGTGTGATGTGAATTCTTCCTCGTTCGATTTTCTCCAGACAACCATCGAAGCGCGACAGTTGGCAGTATTTGAATCGGCAAAGTCAATTTCATAGTTGCTGACCAAATGATGTAATTTCAAATGATCCAATGCTTCGCGGCGCGATTTTACATAATCTTTTGCAGTGACAGTTTCAGGTGGTGTGCCGCGCAAATCGGAGTAATCCGTGTCAATGGATTCAGTAAAACAGGATTCGAGTCCGCTCCAATCTTTTAGATCAAAGCTGTTGGCGAAGCGTGCCACCAATTCTTGAATCAAGATTTTGTCGTCAAACATTATTTCGTGTTCCCTTTATTTCACGTCAGGCGGCAAAGTGAATCTACCTGCCTCTGTCATTTTACCTTCTGTGATCATTCTGCTTGCACGTTCTTTGTTTGTCTCTGTCCAGTTTGATTTGGGTCTGCGACGGGTGAAGCGTGTGGCATAACGGTCACCGTCCATGCCTTTTTCAAAGCCATCGATCCAACCGAAACAAATCGCTTCCTCAACCGCATCCACATAAGGGATGGATGGTTTCTTCGTCACTTTTTTATATTGAATCAACCAAATTTCTTTTTTGAGTCTGTGATTCTTTTCCAGCCATTCGCGAAATTCTTCGCGGGTGGTTAAGTAAATTGTCTCGCCAATTTCCATTGTATTTATACCTCGGTGGTCGAGTAGCCCGAATGAAATGAGGGCGTATCGAAACCACAATGTTTCAAGAAATATTTCTTTCCTGTTTACTTGTTGGTCTCGATATGGTTTCGGCTATGGCCTCAACCTACTCGACCAACGGATTGCTTCTATAATAAAACAAAACGCCTCTACAAAGTGAGAGGCGACATACATACAAGTCATCTCTCATCTATCAGGTTTTCACCTGCCGAAGTTGGCACCGATTGAACGGTTGCCGAGGCGTCAAAGGGTCGGTCCCTCAGCCTCTCTGGATGAGTACAGTTTATTGAGTTGTTTGCAATTTATAACATAAGGTCAAGGGATTTGTCAATTTGAGAGTACATGTCATTCTGAGCGAACAGAGTGAGCGAAGAATCCAGCCGCTTTGCGGCGGAGACCCTTCGTTACACTCAGGGTGACAAAACCTTGGTTTGTCAATTTGCTAAAACGTGCTCAGCAGCCTTGATCCGTTCAACGCCTGTATAAATATTGAATCGATTGCCACGCAGGAAGCCGATGAGGGTCACACCGAATCGTTCTGCGACTTCTACTGCTAAACTACTAGGTGCAGATACAGCACAAAAGATCGGCACACCTGCTACAAAACTTTTTTGTAGCAATTCATAACTTGCACGTCCGCTGACCATGAGTACTTTATTATGAAACGGAAGTTGATCATTTAATAATCCCCAGCCAATTAATTTATCTAAGGCATTGTGTCTGCCCACATCTTCGCGGACTGCCAATAGATTTCCATCTAGGTCAAATAATGCGGCGGCGTGGAGTCCGCCAGTGGATTCGAATAAATCTTGTGCTCCGCGAAGTTTATCGGGCAATGAAGTGATTAAGGAAGAATCAACTATTGGTCCAGTGGGAATGGCTGGAATGTTTCTTTCACTTAAATCATCGAGGAATGTCGTGCCGCAAACTCCGCAGGCGCTGTTGGTGAAAAAATGCCGTTCGAGCTGATGCAGCTCGGGGAAAGCATCAGCTGTCAGTTGGACTCGAAGCGAATTGTATTCCTGCTGATTGCCATCCACGCAATAAGTCATGTTGGCAAAGTCATCTTTGCTATGGATGATTCCTTCATTATGGAGAAATCCAGCCGCGAGATCATAGTCATTGCCAGGTGTGCGCATGGTAATAGCAATCGTTTTTTGTTCTTCACCAGCACGCAATAAAATTTCAAATGGCTCTTCAGTGGCAAGCACATCTTTCTTGCGCGTGATGTGATCGTTGTCCATAACCCAGATGGATTGTTTTTTTTTATTTAATCTTGTCATGCTTACCTTGTAATGGTAGGGGCGACGCATGCGTCGCCCCTACGTTTTTATGCTGGTTCAACACGGACAGTACAAACTTTTAACTCTGCTGTGTGTGTAGTTGGGTCATATCCTGAACCTGTCAAAACATTGACGGGCGTTTCAGCAAAACTGAAACTGGCGAAGACTGTACCTTTTGGAGAACGCGGCGTAGATTTTACTTTGACGCGAATCTCGCCTCTTCTACTGGTGACTTTTGCCCAGCCTCCGTCGGTGAGACCCCACTTTTCAACATTCTCTGGATTCACTTCGAGCAATTCTTCTGGCACGAAATATTCAATACCAGCCGAGCGACCGGTTTGCGTACGTGTGTGATAAGTTTGCAAGCGTCGTCCCGTGGTTAACCAAACAGGATATTCATCATCCACGACTTCGGCGGGATCACGATAGCCAATCACTTTAAAGATTGCTTTGCCATTCATAAAACCATCTTCATGCAAACGTGGTGTGCCAGGGTGACCTTTATATGGAACGGGCCATTGATATTGACCACTATCGATCATGTCCCAATCTACACCTGCATAAATCGGAGCGACATCACATAATTCGTTGAAGACTTCTTTGGCAGAATCATATTCAAAGCCTGGGATGCTCATTGCATTGGCAAGCGCACTGAGAATCCACCAATCAGGTTTGGCTTCGCCGGGTGATGTTACTGCTGCACGAAGTCTTTGGATGCGGCGTTCTGTATTTGTAAAAGTACCATCCGCTTCAGCCCAGGATGCGGCTGGCAAAACAACATCTGCTAATTCGGCGGTTTCAGTTAAGAAGATATCAATCACGACCAAATGATCCAAACTGCGCAAGGCATGTTCACCATGGACACGGTCTGGGTCAGATACTAAAGTGTTTTCACCATCAATCAACATGGCATGGATTCCCTTGCCACACATTTCTAACGCCGTGACTTTGGTGATACCACGGTCAGGATCCATTTCACGACCATATAATTTTTGGAACTTGTCACGATTCTCTGGTTTAGTAACCGTTTGATAACCAGGATATTCACTTGGCGCAGCACCTGCATCACCAGCACCTTGAATATTGTTTTGTCCACGAAGCGGATTAATTCCGCATCCTTCGCGCCCGAGGTGGCCCGTCATTAATGCGAGATTGCTCAAGCTTTGGACATTATCCACACCACAGATGTGTTCAGTGATTCCGAGTGTGTAGTAAATGGATGCTTTGTCTGCCGCCCCATACATAATCGCAGCTTTTTCAATATCGATTCCTGGCACGCCTGTAATTTCAGAAGCCCATTCAGGAGTGAAATTTTTAACGTGCTCAATATATTCGTCAATGCCAGTTGTACGTTCAGCAACGAATTTTTTGTCAATTAAATTCTCGCGCACAATGACGTGAGCCATACCAAGGAGTAAAGCAACATCAGTTCCAACACGCAACGGCAGATATATATGTGATAACTCTGCCAGCTTGATATAACGCGGATCGGCGACGATCAGCTTCGAGCCGCGAGCGAGCGATTTCTTCATACGCGTGGCAGCTACTGGATGACATTCCGTCATATTTGTGCCGATGCAGAAATACACATCCGCTTTTTCCATATCGGATAATGGATTTGACATGGCACCACGTCCCATCGTTGCCGCCAGACCGGCGACAGTTGGAGCGTGTCAGGCACGCGAACAGTTATCTATATTGTGTGTACCAAAGCCAGCACGGATGAATTTCTGCATCAGGTAATCGGCTTCGGTGGGAGTGCGTCCGCTGGCGATTCCGTACACTGCATCACGTCCATATTTCTGGGTGACTTTATGAAAGCCATCGGCTGCGACTTGCAATGCATCTTCCCAAGTGGTCTCATGCAGTTGACCATCTTCGCGGCGCACAAGTGGATGTTTCAAACGATCAGGATGGCTGACATAGTCGTAGGCGAATTGTCCCTTGACGCATAACGCGCCGAGGTTGGCTGGGCCATCCATCGCCGGTTGTATGCCAACGATGTGATTGTCCTTCGTTAAAATATCCAATGAACAACCCACGCCGCAATAACCGCAAACTGAACGAGTCTTTTTGACTCCTAAGTCAATCAGCGGTAACTCACGTATATCTTGCATTGTCATGTTCTTTACTCCTTTCTTTAAGTATTAGTAGATCTGACTTCTAACAAATTTGAAAATGATCGAAAAACTCATTGCCCAAATATACTTTATTAGTCACTGTTTTCATCGAAGAGTTCATCTTCTAACTGTTTAATCCGTTCATCAATCGGCTTGAACAAGTTATCATAATCAATCTTTTTTATTGGCTTTATGGGTTTACCAGCTTTTTCCCAATTGGCATCCTGAATGCTAGGCTCAAACATTTCGGCTGGTATTTTTCTGTGTTGAGGAATTTCGTTGTCTTCTTGTGTCCAATCATATCCTTCCATTCCACTTGACATATCATATCTCGGATTGAAAAGAATTTCCTGGAATTTGTAAAACCCATTTATGTATTTTTCTTCTACTTCTCGAATAAAGTCATAATGTGAAATTTGCCATCCTGAGTTCGGAATATCGTCACAGGTGGCATATTTACAAAAATATTGAGGTTCTGCACGCCAATACATCATTAATGCTGTTCCTCGGTCGCACTGGGGGTTATTGATAATCCATACAGGAACTTCAAACCCATCGTCCCAATTATAGTGAGCAGCAAACTCATTTAGCTTTTCTGATGTGTTCAATATTTGCTGAAGTTGATTGAGGTTGATCATTTCTCTTGACTTTATTTTCTAAGTTAATCACTTATCTAATATGTTGATTATGAAGTAACCAGTGATTCATTTTTCAAAGCCTTTTTATCACCTAATGCGCCAGTGGGGCAAGTCTGCACACATTGACCGCAGAAGGTACAAGCTGAATCGCGCAGGTCACCATTGAACTCGGTGGTGATTTGTGTGTGAAATCCGCGGTTCATCACACTGATGGCGTAATCGCCTTCTTGCTCGGCGCAGACGCGTACACAACGATAACATGAAATACACAGGTCATAATCGCGAAGCAAGAATGGATTTTTATCATCTAACTTGCTGTGACCAGATTGTGCGCCTTGAAAACGGCCATTATGTGCATCATATTTATCAACGAGCACAGTTAATTCTTGTGAGGCAATACTTCGTAATGGTGACACTTCCAGTTCGCGATTCTCTGAAACGACCATTTCTAAAAGCGTCTTACGAAATTTCTCAATGCGTTCGTTGCTGGTGGTCACTTCCATGCCTGCTGTTGCGGCGGTGGTGCACGAAGCCACTGGATTCTTCATCCCTTTTATATCCACAACACATAAGCGACAGGCACCAAAAGATTTGAGTCGTGGGTCATAACAAAGTGTAGGGATAAATGTATTCTGACGTTGCGCGACTTCATAAATTGTTTCACCTGTTGTGAATGAAACTTCTTTTCCATCTAAGATGATTGTTGGGTTATCACTCAAGATTGCCTCTTCTCTATAACGAACACGAATAAAAGCTTTTACCACAGAGATCACTGAGTCCACAGAGAAACCACAAAAGAATCTCTGTGCTCTCTGTGTGCTCAGTGGTGGAAATCATTAGGCTTTCTTTTCCACATGCACTTTTACTTGCTCAGGAAAATGTTTGATTAAACTTTCAACAACCAACGGAGCCGCCATGCCGAGTCCGCAGGCGCTGACTGATTTCATCGTTTCGCTTAAATCATTGATTTCCGTAAGCCAAACTTTCATATCCGTTGGACCATCGCCATTGAGTCGTTCAACCATTCTTTGTGTGCCAATGCGGCATGGAAAACATTTTCCGCAGGATTCATGTGCAAAGAATTCCATGGCATCGTGCGCAGCATGAATCATATTTCGGCTGTCATCGTAAACGATCATTCCAGCTGCACCCAACATCGAACCTTTACTGCGAATGCTTGGCTCGTCAACGGTTGCAGATTCAATATCATCGTGAGATAAAAATCCGCCAGAGAGACCAGCCATCGTCACTGCCTGGATGGTGCGACCTGTCAAAGGACCGCCAGCCCAATCATAAATTAAGGTGCGAAGCGGGAGTCCGAATGGGACTTCATAATTGCCTGGGCGTTGAATATCTCCCGAAAGAGAAACAACTTTCGTCCCAGCTTGCCCGTTCAAACCGAGATTTGCATACCATTCAGGTTCGTGTCGCATGATCTGTGCAACTGCGGCGAGCGTTTCTACATTATTGACAACGGTCGGCAAATTTTCAAATCCATGCGTGACGGGAAAAGGCGGACGATTGCGCGGGAATGGATGCTTTCCCTCAAGGCTATTGAGCAACGAACCTTCTTCGCCACAAATGTATGCGCCGCCACCGCGCCGCACATATAAATCAAAATTGAAATTTGCACCTAAAATATTTTTGCCTAAAAGATTTGTGGCATACGCATCTGCAATTGCTTTTTCTAAAACAATATTTGTTTCAGGATATTCATAACGCAAATAAATAAATCCACGCGTTGCGCCAGTTGCATACGCTGCTAATGTCATCCCTTCAATCATAGCGAATGGATCGTAATCTATAATCGCACGATCTTTGAAACAACCTGGCTCTCCTTCATCGGCATTGCACACAATTGCTTTCGGGGTTCCTGATGCTTTTGCAACTGCATCCCATTTAAGTCCTGTCGGGAATGCCGCGCCGCCGCGACCTGCAAGTTTACTGGCTTTAACATGTTCTATAACACTTTGCGGATTCATTTCTTTAATTGCACGAGTCAAACCTTCATATCCGCCCGTTTTTTTATAACCAGGTAATGTATTTCGTTCTGGTTCACGAATTTTTGAAAATACACATTCTTCGATTTCGCCAGGATTGATGGGAGGCATTGGCGTTAGCTTGCGAGTCAAATTCCCGTTTGCAGCGCCCACCCATTGTTCATTGCCGATCAATACTGGCACAGGTTCATCACAACGACCAGCACATGGCATAGACGTTGCGCCTTGATCTGCCAAAGCGGAGAGACATTCTTTTCCGCCGTTTAAACTGCACACAGGTCCAGTACAGACGCGCGGTTTGTTTAATCCACCCTCTTCACGGCTGAAGTGATGATAAAAAGTTACGGTGCCGTATAAATCAGCAAGGGGCTGACGCAATCCTTTTGAAATTGCTTTCATGGCAGATTCAGAGATGTAGCCATCTCTTTCATGAAACGCATGTAATACCCCCAGCAATGGTGCAGGCTGACTTCGCCATTGATCCACTAATTGTTTATCTAACAATTCCTGATCTACCGACTGTGTCATAAAAGGATTCTACAGCAGTCTCAACGATTCTACAAGGAAGGTGCTGTAGACAACTATAAAGATATATAATAACAAGATGGATTTGAAACCATTTCTTGACATAGCATCCAGCGACCACAAACATCTTTGCCCGCGGCAGATTCTCGGCGTTCGCATCGGACTTAAAGGGATGGCTGTTTTGGGCTTCGACGCATCTTCCACGCCCAAGCATTTACTCGTCATCTCCGAAACAGACGGTTGTTTCATAGATGGCGTCATCGCCGTCACAAAATGCACAGTAGGTCATCGCAACTTGAGAGTCGAAGATTACGGCAAAATTGCCGCGACCTTTGTAAACACCAAAACAAATCAATCCTTTCGCATCGCCCCAGCTGTAGATGTTCGAGAACAAGCAATGATCTATGCTCCCGAAGAAAAACGACATTATTTTGTACAAATGCAGGCGTATCAAATTATGCCTGATGAAGAATTAATGAATGTACAAGAAGTTGTTTTAAATCTATCCGTTGATGAGCTCATTTCTCATTCTGGGAAACGAGTCAGATGCGAAGGTTGCGGCGAAGAAATTATGAATGAACGTGAAGTTGTTATTGAGGGAAAAGTTTATTGTAAGTCTTGTGCTGAGGGTGGTTATTATCAAGTGGCAAAAACAAATTTTCCTTTTCATAATCACTCGTAGGGTGGGTTTGCAACCCGCCACAATTCAAGTTTTCAAAAAATGTCAGGCTAAAAGCCTGACCTACTTATAAATCTACCTTGTCAAAACAATAAATCGTATATATACTCACTCAGTGAGTATATATGACCGAAAATAAACATTCAGGCAACCTCTCTCCAGAATTCGCATTGCTTGGCTTTCTCATTTCAGGACCCAGCCACGGCTATGACCTGCATCAGCGCTTTGTTGCAGAGTTGGGTCATGTTTGGCATTTGAGTCAGAGTCAGGCGTATGCCATTTTGAAGCGGCTTGAAAATCGTGGCGATATTTCTGCACAAGTCGTCGAGCAGGAAAAACTTCCCGCACGTCAGAGATTAAAAATTACAGCACAAGGTCGCCGCCGATTCTTTGAATGGCTCGAATTGGGTATCAGTGCAACCGCGCGTTCCATTCGCCTTGAATTTCTCACACGCCTTTATTTCACACAACTTCACAGACCCGAAAATACATCCCAAATTTATCAGGCTCAATTTGCAAAAATCGAATCCAGCATTGAAGAGTTGGAAAGTCTTATTGAACATTTGCCGCTTGAGCAAACATTCAACCATTTAAGCCTTGATCTTCGCCTGCAACAAATGAAACTCATCCAAAATTGGATGGCAGAGATAAGAGCACAGTTCCATATTTCAAAGGAGATAAGATGAAACGCTTTCTATCAATGATACTTTTGCTTGCTTTGTTTATAGTAGGATGTGCACCCGCTTCATCCACTCCTGTATCACGCACATTAACAGTCTTTGCTGCCGCATCATTGACTGATGCATTCACAGAAATCGGTGCAAATTTTGACGCTGCCCACCCAGATGTGACTACAACCTTTAACTTCGCTGGCTCTCAAGCCTTAAGGACTCAAATTGAAGAAGGCGCACCAGCCGATGTATTTGCATCAGCAAGTGGCAAAGAAATGGAAACATTGATTACAAATTCATTTGTTGCAGAAAGTGCTTCTCAATTTTTTTTGAGTAATAAATTAATTGTGATTTTGCCCGCCGATAATCCCGCGGGAATCGATTCACTTGAAGATTTAGCAAATTCTGGAATCAAAATCGTCCTAGCCGCTGAAGAAGTTCCAGTTGGCAATTACGCACGTCAGTCACTGGATTTGATGGATACTTCATTTGGAACTGACTTCAAAGATAAAGTTTTAGCAAATGTCGTTTCAAATGAAGATAATGTCAAACAAGTAGTAGCAAAAATCCAGCTGGGTGAAGCGGATGCAGGTATCGTATATACTTCAGATGCTGTCGCCGCGCCTGATTTAAAAACTATTGAAATTCCAACTGAATTAAATATAATTGCGAAATATCCAATCGCACCGTTGACCGAATCCGCGAATGCTGATTTAGCAGAAGCGTTCATCGCCTATGTCCTTTCTGCTGATGGACAGGCTATCTTGCAAAAATGGGGATTTGCTCCCGCACAATAATTCTTTGATAAGATAAGTCGCAGGAGAAATCTCCTGCGACTTTTTGAATCATATGAATAAAATCAAAAAAAATATTAAACAAATACTGTCTCAAAGTGACACCAGCTGGATATTCATTATTCCAGGTGTGTTACTGCTTGCTCTATTTGCACTTCCCATCGTCGCACTATTTATGCGTTCCATTAACACAGATTTTCTTGACAATGCGTTTTCAGAACAAGCATTCAAAGCGCTTCGGCTGAGTTTATATACAAGCACAATTACAACAGTCTGCGCTGTGATCTTTGGGACGCCGCTGGCTTACATGCTGGTACGTTGGAAATTCAGATTTAAATCATGGATCGAATTACTGGTTGATCTGCCCATTGTTCTTCCTCCTTCTGTTGCAGGGCTGGTGTTATTGATCGCATTTGGGCGGCGTGGATTATTTGGTTCATTTCTACTAAACACTTTCGGCATTAGCTTGCCCTTTACTACGGCAGCTGTCGTGCTTGCACAAATTTTCGTCGCTTCTCCATTATATGTAAGGTCTGCGCGTGTGGGATTTGCACAAATAGATAAACAGCTTGAAGAAGCAGCTCACGTGGAAGGAGCAAATCACTGGCAATTATTTCGTGACGTTATGCTGCCACTTACAAAGCGCACTTTGTTAAGTGGAGCCATCCTCACATGGACTCGTGCCTTGGGAGAATTTGGTGCAACGATTCTTTTCGCTGGGAATTTAGAAGGCATTACACAAACCATGCCAATGGCAATTTATCTTGGCTTTGAACGCAATCTTGGAACTGCATTGGCTTTATCAGTTGTTTTAGTGATTGTCTCAGTTTTCCTGCTTATGCTCACAAAAAAATTAGAAAAGCAAGAACAAGAATAATTAGTGATTTTATGATTGGGTTTAAAATCAAAAATGCCTGTCAATGACAGGCATTTTTGATTTTAAGATATTTTATTTTTTAGCCAGGATGTAGACGTTGCCATTATCGCTTGCGAGATAAACTTCGCCACCTTGATCCTGCCCAAAGGATGTGATTGTCAAGCCTGATTGAAATATGAGTTGATTCTCAAAGCTGCCATTGTTGAGGATCAACCCCCAAATAAACCCCGTGCAATAATCGCCGTAGATGTAGATTCCCTGCCACTCAGGCATTGGTCCGCGATAAACGTATCCGCCGGTGACAGAACATCCGCCTTCGCTGTGTTTATATTCAGCAGCAGGTAAAAGCAAGCCAGGCTGGGCAGAGCCATCATAATCAGCTGTACCTTCCATAATAGACCATCCAAAGTTGGCACCGCCTTGTGCACCAGCAGGAAGATAATCTATCTCCTCTATCTGACCCTGCCCCACATCGCCGATCCATAGATCACCTGTAGCGCTGTCAAATGCAATACGCCACGGGTTGCGCAAGCCATAAGCCCATACTTCATTCCCGAATGGGTTATCCGATGGGACGGTATATGGATCACCATTGTTCACGTCAATGCGCAGAATTTTGCCAAGTAAAGTTGTTGTATTTTGACCATTCTTATGAGGGTCACCTGCAAGGCCGCCATCACCCATTCCTGCATAAAGATAACCATCAGGCCCAAAATCCAACCCGCCGCCATTGTGATTCGGGTAAGGTTGTTTAATGAACAGCAACTCTGTTTCGCTGTTTGGATCTGCAATATTGCCATCTGCCTGAAAGCGCGAGATGCGAGTATCGCCGCCATCACCTGTATAGTTGACGTAGAAGAATCCATTCTGTTCGTAATCTGGATGAAATACCAAGCCAAGCAGACCCATCTCATTACTGATGTCATTTACGCGGTCATCAATATTAAGAAACGGCTCGTCCAACAATTGACCATTTTCATAAATACGGATGGCGCCATATTTTTCAACAATGAACAATCGGCCTGAACCATCATTTGCAGATTGAACATCCACGGGACGGTCCAGTCCGCTGGCGATGGTTTGCCATTCGTAATCATCTCCATTGGGGAATGAACCCGCATTGGATGGTGGTGAAGTGGGAGTTTCAGGCTCGGGCTGAGATTCTGTTTGAGTGGCGGGGGCAACTGTCAGCGGAGAAAGAGGCGTATTAGTTGGCGATGCTGTCCCGGTTGCTCCACATGCAAGCAGAATAGGCAGAGTCAATACGATTAAAAATCGTTTCATTATTATTTGTCACTTACATCGGTGGCTTCTGCATCCACAACATCGGCCTGATCTTCATTCAAGTTCATATTGCCGGCAAGTTCTTTCATATGTTCCTCTACAACTTCAGGAGGAGAAAGCTCAGTGAAAATATAAGAACTAAGCCAGAGCAGTGCGGCATCATCTACTGCACCGATGAAAGGAATGGAAATTGCATCTACTGGTGAAATAAGATAGATGAGCGCGCCAACAGGAATGATCTTGGCAAAGATATTTACACGACTATCGCCCATCAAGCGAAAGATGAGTTTAAGTTGATTCAGCACATTGCGTACCACGCCGCCTTGCTGGGATACCGTAAGATTGGAAGGTTTCTTGTCTGTCATTGGAATCTCCTTTTGAATGTATACATTATACTGCTTTACAAAATTGAACTTTCATAGCTTAACACTATAATATACGAACAAGTTAGGGTTTGGTTACTATCAAAATCCTATATATAAATTGCGATAGGAGTAAAATTCATGCATGCCTTATTTGATCGACGGACATAATTTAATTCCCAAATTAGGGCTGAGGCTTGATTCAGTAGATGATGAAATGGAATTGGTTTCCATTTTACAGGAATTCGCACGCCTAAAACGGCAGCAAGTGGAAGTGTATTTTGACGGAGCGCCTGTCGGTCAGGCCGGCGCCCGAAGCCTGGGCACTATCCGAGCGCATTTTGTTAAGCTGGGGCAGTCTGCAGATAATGCCATCCGCGCCCGTTTGACCAAGATGGGCAAATCAGCAAAGAATTGGATCATTGTTTCATCAGATAGAGAAGTACAAAGCGCGGCGCGTGTGGTTCAGGCACAATTTATTACGTCAGAAGAATTTGTAAAATTATTCAGGGCGGCGATAAATTCAGCTCCAAAAACTAATACAAGTGACAAAAAGCTTTCTGCAAAAGAAGTGGATGAGTGGCTGAGGCTCTTTCGTGATAAAGAAAGCTGATCTGGAAATAGACCATCCTCTACAACCTTTTTCCCTATCCAGTTTTGATTATGATTTGTTGAGACAGGCTTCCTTTATCTTTAGAGTGATGGTTCTGTCAGGTATATAATTCGACTATGAAAACAGCCTACACATTTGTCCCCTCGCGAACACATGAATTCCCCGACCACCCTGAAAGACCAGGCAGGCTGGAGGTATTAGAGCCATTGCTTAACTCACGCATCGCGGGCGCAGAACAACTTAAATCAACTCCTGCCACTCAAGAACAAATTGCACGTGTGCATCAACCGCAATTAATTAAGGCCATTGAAGAAGTTTGCAAACAAGGGCCTGGCCTCATTGATTCCGCGCCTACCTATGTTACACAGACATCTTATGAAGATGCTTTGCTTGCGGCAGGCGGCGTGATCGCATGTACAAATTCAGTAATAAATAAAGAGGCAAGGAATGCTTTTGCCATTGTCCGCCCGCCGGGGCATCATGCCGAGCCTGATCGCGCCATGGGATTTTGTATCTTTAACAATATTGCTGTTGCGGCGCAAGAAGCATTGACGCATGGAATGGAGCGCGTGATGGTCATTGACTATGATGCTCATCATGGCAATGGGACTCAAGCTGCTGTTCTTAATGAAGAACGAATTGGATTCATCTCGACTCACCAATGGGGTATTTATCCGGGCACCGGCTGGATCACTGATGCACCTCATGCGAAAGGACGATTGGTCAATGTCCCATTGCATTCACGAGCGGGAGATAAAACCTTCGACCTCGTAACTGATCTAGTTTTCAAACCCTTGATTGAATCTTTTCGCCCACAGATGTTATTCATCTCGGCAGGTTTTGATGCGCATTGGAATGACCCGCTTACTTCGCTTGGGTTATCTACACAGGGGTATTACAACATGTCTAAAAAACTTGTCCAGCTTGCGGAGGAACATTGCGAGGGCAAGATCATCTTTGTACTCGAAGGCGGCTATGACCCGCACAATGTCGCTAACGGAGCCGCAGCTGTTTTTTCGTCACTGACCAATTCACAGTTAAGAGTCGACCCGAATGATCCAAGTCCATATGATGACCCTGACCATGAGTCACGTATTGCTGAAATTATCAAATGGCATGGCATGAAATCATAGGACATATTGGGGTATGTCTTTAATTTGACTTTACTGTAAACTTTCAACACAATTTATAAAGGAGAGAGCATGAGAAAACTTTTTGTATTTGTATTGTTACTTGGTATTTTATCGATGGCTTGTCAAACCTTGATGCCTACGCCGACTGTTACCGAACCAGCAACAATAGAAGCCCCAATCGAAGTAGTACCAAGCAATACATCTGTACTGGAAGCACTTGGCGGTTCAGATTGTGAAGAAAACGTTGAGCTTACTTGTGTGACCCTTCAAGTTCCATTGGATCATTTTGATGCAACGAACACTGAAACGATTGATGTGGTTTTTGGAGTTTTACCTGCAAGCGGCGAAAGATATGGCATGTTCGTGCAAGCCTTCCCCGGCGGACCCGGTGGCGAAGGCATCAGCAGTGCCTATTGGAGTTATTTCGACCAAGCAGTTTTGGAACATTATGATATTGTCTATTACGATCAACGCGGACTTGGACTTTCCAATCCATTGGATTGCCCAGTCGCTTATGAAAAAGACTTTATTAGTTATTTAACTGAAAGTGATACAGCTGGTAAAGAAGGGTACGACACTCCTGCAGAACAGGAAGCTTTGATTGCTGACACACGTACTTATGTGGAAGAGTGTGTTGCTGAAATTGGTATAGACCCCGCCAAACTTGCCTTCTTTGGTACAGATCAGGTTGCAGAAGATATTGAGTCATTTCGCCAGGCAATGGGTGATGATAAATTCATGTTGTATGGTGTAAGTTACGGCACTGCCGTCGGACAAACCTATGCAGCTGCATATCCAGAACATCTTTCTGGTTTGATACTTGATGGAACCATCGATATGACCTTGAACGGTGAAGCAGGCTCGTTCTCACAGGAAAAAGCTTTCGATAAAGTTTTGCTTGCCGTTTTGAATGCTTGCAATGAAGATGAACTCTGTGCTGCCGATATGGGCGGAAAAGATGCAGTCGCTGTTTATGATGCTCTCGCAGCAAAAGTTTCTGCCAACCCGATTGCATATGAATTCCCATTGGCAAGTGGAGAAAAAGCAA
This sequence comes from Anaerolineales bacterium, assembly GCA_014379595.1. GTDB lineage: Bacteria > Chloroflexota > Anaerolineae > Anaerolineales > Villigracilaceae > Villigracilis. The sequence goes on along the minus strand of JACMLM010000021.1, from coordinate 11,171 downwards.
AAGGCACATTTACATTTAATCAGCTTGAATACACCACGGCCTATCAAATGTATTCACTTAGCGGGCGCATGATCTTCCTAAAAGCATTAGCCTCTGCAAACAAAGGTGATCTTGTCCCGATACTGCGTTTGATGTACCAAAATGCAACAATTGACCCTGCCACATATGAATACCTTGGCGACGCTACTTTTTCAGATACTATGTTCCTAAGTGTGCTTTGTACTGACGATTCCTTTTTCAGTGGAACACAGGAAGAACGAATCGAACAATCCATTGAAGCTGGTCAGGCTTCCAATGGAACTGTTCCACGCCTCGACGGAAGTGCATACACCGGAGTCTCATGTGCTTTCTGGCCCAGCTCTCCACCTGAAGTTGTGGAACGCGAAGCATTGACTCTCGAAGGCGTGCCCACTTTTGTTCTGAATGCCAAGCTTGACCCTGCAACACCATTTGAACAGGGTGAAGCTGTATACAACAACCTCGCCGATGGATATCACATTTATGCAGAAGGCGGCGTTCACTCGATTTTTGGCTGGGGTTATGAATGTCCTGATCAATACGTCACCGATTTTCTAATCAATGGCACATTGCCATCAGAACATGAAATTGTCTGCGAAGACTGGGGCGCTGATGCAACATCAGTTTATGTGCCTAATATGAAATCCAAAGCTAGCGAATATGCCGACGCAATGGAATTATTCCGCGCCATTGACGATAACCTCTATTACCTGCCTGAGTATTACTATGGAGATGCCAGCGGAGATACAGCCGCATGTACTTATGGCGGTACCTACACATTTGGCCCTAGCGACGCAGGCGAAACCTATACTTATGATGCTTGTTCCATGATCCCAGGGTTGTCAATAACTGGAGACGGTTCTTATGACGGTGATAAGGGTATCCTTACATTCACTGTAGATGTGACCGGAGATAAAGAAGGAAACGTCACCTACACAATGGACTACAACACGTATATCGTCACAGTCACCGGTGAATATGACGGCGAGACCGTTGACCTTTCACTGCAAAGATAGAATAAAATAAAATCAAGCAGAAGCCCTCGGCGAATCGCTGAGGGCTTTTACTTGCAGAAAAATTGCGCTCTTTATCTTAACTACTTTTTGTTGTAAACTCATCAAAGACAAGGAGTAAGAAATGGCAGGCAGAAAACAAAGTAAAGGCTTCATTGAACTTGAATGGGTTTGTCCCAACTGTGAAAGCAGAAATAAGGGTTCAAAGAAAACTTGTGAAAGTTGCGGTGCGCCGCAACCCGATAATGTTAAATTCCAACGCGCAGCTGAAGAGAAGGTTGTTACCGACGAAAAAGTTGCAGCCACAGCAAAAGCAGGTGCAGACATCCACTGCGGATTCTGCGGCACACGCAACCCTGCAACTGCAACCACTTGCTCACAATGCGGCGGTGACTTAAAAGAAGGCAAAGCGCGTCAGGCGGGACAACTCCTACAAGCGGCCCCGACTCCGCCGAAAGCTGTCACCTGCACGAATTGCGGAACCGAAAATCCTGGCAGTGCAAAAGTCTGCAAAGAGTGCGGCGCACCATTACCCGGAGTAGTAGGGCGCCCTGCACTTGTGCAGGCAGTTGTTCCGCCCGCCTTAAAAGCCCAAAACAAAAAAACAAACTGGTTATTATTTGGCGGCATTGGTGCATTTCTATTGGTGTGCTGCATTGCCATTGTTTTCCTTTTTGTACTTCCATCCAAATCGGTGCAAGGAACAGTGACCGATGTTTACTGGCAAACTTCTGTACCGGTGCAGGAAGTGCAAGCAGTGAATTATTCCAACGAACGCGGAAGCCCGCCTTCAGATGCTTACAACCTTTCATGTCATACAGAAAACGAAGAAGTTTGTGAAGAGAGAACAATTGACCAGGGCAATGGCTTCGCAGAAGTAGTGGAGGAGTGTCACACGGAAAGTGAACAATATTGCAGTTATACAATGGATGAATGGACAACCATTCAGACGTATACCTTGGAAGGTAACGATAATTTTCCTGTATATGAAAACCCCAGCATGGCCAGCGACCAGCGAGTAGGCAGTGCATCAGATGAATTCACTGTCACATTCAGCACACCAGATGGAATAGAAACGTATTCGCCAGATTCAGAAAGTGAATTTCAACAATTCCAGAACGGGAGCACTTGGACGATAAAAATGAATGCAGTAGGTACTGTGATCAGCGTGGAACCATAAATTGGAGCGGACTGTTGAGCTGGTAAAACGATATGTCTACTGAAACTCTTGCCAGGCTTTGGGAGATCGCAAATGAAGAATCTAACATTAGTGGGAAAGAACCTGATTTTGTATTCGATCCTGTTGGGTTAATCTTAGTAGAACCTCTCACACAAATTATCTATGAATCTACTCCATCTAATAGTGTTTGCTTTGCTCAAACAGGAGGAGATGGAGTTCATTTCAGTCTCTTGGAAATTAAAGGTATAAACACAGAAAATTCACCAGTTGTAATGACAGTACCAATGAATTTCGAGAATGAGAATATTATTGTTGGGGAAAACTTACTAGATTTCCTCTCTTTAGGATGCCAGGCTGGATATTTCTTTCTAGAACAATTTAGTTACAATTGGAATAAGACTGTACTTTTTTATGGCGATTCAAACAACTATTTTAAAGATGATGCAATAGGCAAAAGACTTATAACATTATTAATAAACGAGTTCAATTTACAACCTTGGAATAATATAGATGGCAGATTGCAACAACTTCAAACCAAATATAAACCTATGCTTGAGTTTTCAAATTAAAAGATAAAAGATGAAAAAATTCCGCCAGTGACATCGAAACCTTCACAGAAAACATCCCGGCGCGGAGATAGCTCAAAAGCCCCTATCATCAACTAACAAGATAGCAAAGAATAATATAGCATGTGATTGGTACAATTTGAACCTGTATTTTGGGAAATTTCCCAAAACACAGGTTCAAATATTTTTACCAGGAGAGTAATAAGATCATGAAGAAGAGTAGATCAATTTTATTTGTATTAACCATTTTGACATTGATGCTGGCTGCATGCGGCACACCGGCTGCCGAAGAGCCATCAAACATAAATGCACTATGCACAACTGAAGCTATGAGCAAAGAGAGCGCTGCTAACTTGGTGATCGGTACTGGCGGGCAGGGCGGCGTATTCTATCCATATGGCGAAGGGCTTGCAAATATTCTCAGCACAAACATGGAAGGCGTAACCGCATCCTTTTTGGAAACTGGCGGCTCTGTTGATAACATGAAATTTGTTCAGAGCGGCGAAGCACAGATCGGTTTCTCCACTGTTGATTCCGCTTTTGACGCCGTTCAAGGTCACGGTTCATATGCAGAAAGCGGAAAAGTTAAAGCATGTGCATTGGCTGTGATCTACACCAGCCTCGTGCATGTCGTAGCAAGTGAAGCTTCTGGCATCACCAGTGTTGCTGATATGAAAGGCAAAATTATTTCGGTTGGCGATTCAGGCAGCAGCACAGAAGGTGCAGCGGATCGTATTTTGGAAGCCGCAGGATTGAATCCACAAAGTGATGTGACTCGTCAAAACTTGAGTATCGCTGATTCCACCGCTGCCATGTCTGCTGGGACGATTGATGCATTTTTCTGGATCGGTGGCACACCCACCAAAGCAGTTTCAGACATGCTTGCTGCGGGTACCAAAGTGAATTTCATTGATGCCAGCGAATATCTTGAATCACTCACTGAAAAATATGGCCCAGTATACAGCGCATCTTTTGTGCCTAAAGATGTTTACGGAACAGAAAATGATTTATCAGGTATCGGCATCGGTAATGTTTTGTTCGTGAATGAAAACATGAGCGAAGATCAGGCCTATCAAATCTTAAAGACTATTTTCGATCATTTGGATGAAGTCCATGCCCTGCACGCACAGGCGATAAATTTGCAACTGCCAACTGCAACAACTGGTTCATCTATTCCGTTTCACCCGGGTGCTATCAAGTTTTATACAGAACAAGGCGTCTGGAAACAATAGAATCATATTGTTCGTAACATATAAAGAGAAAACTCCTGATTGAGTTCAGGAGTTTTCTCTTTATAATGACTGCATGAATTATTCAGTTGCAATCATCGGCGGCGGACCTGCGGGACTCATGGCCGCGGAAGTTTTGAGTGGACATGATGTGAAAGTAAATGTATATGATTCCATGCCGTCTCTTGGACGTAAATTTTTAATGGCTGGAAAAAGCGGATTAAATCTTACCCACTCTGAATCATTAGAGCAGTTCGTTTCACGCTATGGAAAGCGAAGTAAAGAAATAGAAAAATGGTTAAAAGACTTTACTCCTGATGATCTGCGCGAATGGGCGCTCGGACTTGGAGTCGAAACTTTTGTCGGTACATCTGGACGTGTGTTTCCTAAAGAAATGAAAGCCAGTCCGTTATTGCGGGCGTGGTTGAAGAGATTGAGTGATTCGGGAGTCACATTTCATTTACGCCATAAATGGATTGGATGGAATAAAGATAAGTCCCTTAAGTTTGAAACACCAGATGGTGATAAATCTATCAAAGCGGATGCGGTGATACTTGCTCTCGGCGGTGGAAGTTGGGCAAGACTCGGCTCGGATGGCGCCTGGGTCAATTGGCTGAGTCAGGCTGGGGTTAATGTGGAAGCGTTGAAACCATCCAACTGCGGATTCGACGTGGCATGGAGTCCACATTTTCGCGAGAAATTCAATGGGCATCCGATCAAGTCGGTGGTCTTATCGTTTGAGTTATTTCGTCAACAAGGGGAATTTATCGTGACGGAGGAAGGCGTGGAAGGAAGTTTGATCTACGCGGCTTCGGCGTTGATACGCGATGCGATTGAAACAAAAGGTAATGCAATCGTCTCATTAGACATGGCACCTGACAGATCGCATGAATGGCTGGTCGACAAATTATCAAAGCCGCGCGGTTCACGTTCGGTGTCGAGTCACCTTGAAAAGACAGTTGGAATAAAAGGTGTGAAGATGGGGTTGTTATATGAGTTCGTGCCAAAAGAAGATTTTACGAGCGCAGCGAGTGTGGAAAGACTTGCATCGTTTATAAAACAATTACCAATTCCGTTGATCAAAGCGCGTCCATTGGATGAAGCCATCAGCACCGCAGGCGGTGTGATGTTTGAATCACTTGATGAAAATTTGATGATCCGTGATTTGCCTGGAGTTTTTTGTGCTGGTGAAATGCTGGATTGGGAAGCACCCACAGGTGGATATTTGTTGACCGCATGTTTTGCAAGTGGAAGAGCAGCAGGCAAAGGCGTGATGAATAGGTTAAGAGATAATAAAGCCAATGTATAATCCACTTATGGGCACGTTACAGGATAATCTTCTCTTAAAATTAGGAAACTAAATGGCAAAGTTAAAAAAAACGAAAATTATGGATACCTGTTTTAATTATTATGCTTATTACGCTAGGTATTTCATTTTTTACACAAACTATTTCTGTTCGGGCGATGTTGGGAAATACGCATACGGCTGATGTGTTGATACGGTTTATAAATGAGATAGTATTAAAATCTCCAGCGGGGCAATACTATATTGACTTAAGTTGGAAACACACTGATGACCTTAACCGCATATATATTGACACCCCAGATTATATAGAGCACCGCGAAAAACTTATACATTTAATCCAAATGTTCACTCCTGGCATGGAAGCACTATTGGATGGCCAAGGAGATACTGCATTAATCACAAAAGAACAGATAAACCTTCTAAAAGATGAATTAAGTTGGATAGCATCAGTTGCAGGCCAACCGTTGCGAGAAGATATAGAAAAGGAACAACAACGTTTTCCGCTTGACAATTTCATTGGAATGACGATGAGCGAGGCTTTGGAGTATGTTAATTCAACATGGAAGCCCAATACTTTGGCAGGGCTACCGGCTACGCCAGCAATAATATCTACAGCAGTAATTCCCATTTGCCTGATAGGAATTGATGTAAGTTGTCAAGAAAAACCATTGCTAACATCAGATAGTCAGTGGGCATATTATGTTCACGATGGAATTTATTTTGAATATCCAGGTGATTGGCAAGTTCAACATATTTCATATGCAGAGATTGATGAGTTTACTATTTTCCGCGAATCAGCGTCAATTGAAGAAGGAAATATAAGGCTTGTCGATTTTACATTCTTAGACTTACAGAATGCACCCATCGAAAACTGGGATCAAGCTTTACCGTTTCTCTTGTCTCAACGAGGTTGTTCCGATAGACCGTGGGAGACCATTCATAAACCTAGCTTTCAAGGTTTTGAATGCTTTTGGAAAGACTCAGATTCACCAACTGGAAACTTTCGATTTTTCCTTTACAATGAAAATCAACAAATTGGGATTGATCTACGAGCAAACGTCTTAGATGATCGTCTTCTCGAAACAACAAATGATCTAAATGCCATAAAAAAGATTTTTCCAAACATTGAACACATCATTGAAAGTATTCGAATGTCAAAACCTTAATAGTAATACTTTCAATCGCTAATTTTGTTTTTCCATTCACATTGAAATAGTTTTGCAAAGTTATTTATTGTCTGTAATAGATAGAATAAATCAAATCTATTGGAGGAATTATGTTTAATTTTTTAAAGAAGGAAAAGCCTCGCCAACCTATTGGAATTCGAGATACTTTGTTTGGAGATCTACCAATATCTGAATGGCCGAAAGATGAAAGTAATAATGCAGAGCCCTGGCTTTCATTTATCACTGCAAGAAAACATCTTGATAAACGTGATAAATCCTCAGCCATCAAGATATTTCAAACGATCACAGAGATGCCCAATCTCGAATCTCGTCACTACTTGCAGGCATGGCATTTTCTACGCGAGTTAAAAGTAAATCCACCTGTAGATAAAGCAAAGACTGTTTATGGTGTGGTCGTTGAAGTTGGGATGCAAAAGGGTGCAGATATTGTCGCCGCCTATTTGGATCATACGGCTCGTTACCTGAATTACACAGGAGCGGGTGTTATCTGGGAACGGCCTGATTCATCTCTTGACGCGCAAATAGAAGCTCTCATCAACGCAGGCCAGGCAGTTGCCAATGTCATCGGCCCATGGGATAAAGAGCGGCCTGCCGCGCCTCGAGCTGACCATGTCCGATTAAATATGCTTACCCCAAGCGGACTGCATTTTGGGTATGGTGGTTTTGAAACCCTGGCGAAGGAACAAATGGGAAAAGCGATCATTGATCCAGCAACAGCGTTGATGTTAAGATTGACTGAAATAGGGAAAAAGAAATAAGTAGTGTCACACTTGTCATTCTGAACGACCGAAGGGAGTGAAGAATCCCGCCGCGCTGCGGCGGAGACCCTTCGCTACGCTCAGGGTGACACATAGGTTACGGAATTAACGCCTTCAGCAAATCATCTCGCCAGGCTTTGGCATTCGGATCATACGCCCCGAAGCCTGATGCAAATTCCCAATACGCCCACGCAAACCCGTGACGTTCCGCTTCGCGTGAGATGAAATTTGTCCAACGGACTCGAGAATCTTGTGGCGCTCTGGAGTATGCTCCAAATTCACCGAGTAGAATACGAATATTCTTTTTCGCTGCCCATTCACTGACCAAATCAAATGTGCTGGTGATTTCAGCTTTCTGTTCTTCGGTTTCATCCCATCTTGTTCCAAGCCATTGACCTGCATCTGGATTCCATTCTGCGCCTTGATGGGTAAATTCAAATGGGGAATAATAATGAAATGTGGCGATGAGATGAGGGTCATCTGGAATATCGAGCGTGCTCAGCCAATCGGGAGAATTCCAATTGACAGGCCCAATGACTACATCGCGTGTGGGATTTGTCTCGCGGACAATCGCCAATGCTTCACTTGAATATTCATTCCATAAGGATGCATCCAGTTTATCATTCGGTTCATTGAGCAATTCAAACAATACATTCGATGGAAAATCTTTATAATGTTCAGCGACCTGTTTTGAAATTCCAAGAAATCTATCTTTATTACTCCAAGGGTCTGTCATCATCTCTTCGTAGTGATGGAAGTCAATAATGACAATTAAGTCACGTTGCAATGCCCAATTGACCACTTCATCTACGCGGGCAAAGAAAGCAGTATCAATCGTATAAGGCCATTCCGCTTCTGCGTGAGTATTCCATCTCACTGGCAAGCGGACAAAATCAAAGCCTGCGTTTTTGATCAAATCAAAATATTCTTCTTCAACATAAAGTCCCCACTCACCTTCATTCGGCGCTTCAAGCATATTCCCCATATTCATGCCGCGTTTCAATGTTACATAGGAGTCACGTGGGGTTATAGATGGCATGGGAATTTCCTCCGTGGAAGGAACAGATGAAGGAATAACCTGAGTGCTTGTTGTAGAGAAACAAGCAGAAAAAATAAATATAAGCAGGATAGATAAAAGAAAATATCGTTTCATGATTCACCAATTCATTAAACTTTGATACTCAAAGTATTTATTATGATTTTCGCAGCTTCCTCAGCTCCGTTCTCAGTCTGGATCTTCTTGCCCAAATCTTTTGCTGCATCTCTTATCTCTTTAGTGAGCGCAAAATTAATCGCGTTAGATAAATTTTCGGCTGTAAGTTTTTTTCTTGGAACAGGTTTTGGACCCACGCCCAGTTCATAAACACGACGTCCCCATGCGAATTGATCATTACCGGATGGGATGATAATGCTCGGTATGCCAGCCCTCAAACCCGCAGCCGTCGTCCCTGCACCACCATGATGGACAACTGCCGCCATTTGCGGAAACAACCATGAGTGTGGGGCACTTTCAAGAATAAATATATTTTCAGGAATATTATCAAGTTTAGACAAGCCATTCCAACCAGTAGCCAAAATGCCGCGCTGACCAGACCGTTTTAACGCATCAATCACCAGTTCCGTTGTTTGAACTGCCAGCTCAGAGTTGCCAATGCTGCCAAAACCAACGTAAACTGGCGCTGATCCTTTTTGCAAAAAATCCAGCAACTCAGCTGAAGGTTTCCAATCGGCTTCCTCATCTAAAAACCAGTATCCTGTATTGTGGACATGATCTGGCCAATCCTTCGGCCTTGGAAAGACATAATTACTGCAAGAGATGACAGTGGGCAGACTGCTAGTGTTCTGCTTACGAAATGGATTTGTAAAATTCTTTGGGGTGCTAGCAAACTTCTGTTTCCAAAATTGCTTAACAACAGAACTATTTGCAAACCACATGATCTGCTCAAAAATTTTATGTGTTACGAGGTTAAATCCTCTTCCCAGCCGGAGGCCATCGTAGAAAATCAAGGCAGGGTATTCCATTGTGGGTGTCATGGGAAATGGCGTTGCAAGGATGCTGGGTATGTTTAAATGCTGTGCAGTAAAATATCCGATGGCTGCACCCGGATGATAAACAACAGCCTCTGCGCCGATACAGGCATTGAAAAAATCCTTTTGAATATCAAAGACCAGAGATCTAAGCTTACTAAAACTTAAGAGAAGTTTGAGAGGGTTATCAGCCTGCTTTGCACCTTTTGCGTTCATACTGGAAGCCACCACTGAAACATCCCCTTTGATTGGATAAAACTCCAGGCCAGAACTCTTAACAAAGCTTTCATAATTTTCAAATGCTGCTAAACGAACATGATAGCCTACTTTTTCAAGCGCAAGTCCTAAAGCAATGTACGGCTGAGTATCTCCCCTAGTACCAGTTGATAATATTGTAATCATCATCCTATCCTAATTTTGCGAATCAAATCCCGATCAATCCATCAAGATGTTTCCCTTCAGGAAACATCCATGCTAGAACATTCTGGATCATCTTGTCCCAATACGACCAATTGTGTTCACCAGGGCCATCTTCATAAGTTAGGTCAAGTGGAAATTTGCGAGCTACATCACGGAAGCGGATATTGTCAGCGTGGAGAAAGTCTTCGGTGCCGCAGCATTGATAAAGTTTGGGTTTAATGCGTTCCTTGGCAACTTTTTCAGCGAGTGTGAACAAGTCGTGTTCGGTATTAGGGACTTTACTCAAATCACCAAAGACATTGCGCATTCCTTTTAGCCAATTTTCGTCAATACCTTCAGTATGCGAATCAACTACCTTGCGAATATCAAGAGCGCCAGAAAGTGACGCTGCCGCTGCAAATCGCTCAGGGTGTGTCAGAGCAAGTTTGAAGGCGCCATATCCACCCATCGAAAGACCAGCAACATAATTATCATTGCGGGCTGAAGATAGTGAAAACATGTTACGAACTTGTGCGGGTACTTCTTCACTGATAAATTGCCAATAATTTCCACCGTGCACCATGTCGGTATAAAAGCTGAGATGCACAGCTGGCATAACAACTGCCAGATTTAATCCTTCAGCATATTTCTCAATGGACGACCAGCGCATCCATGCAGTATGGTCATCGGAATGGCCGTGCAAAAGATATAGGGTACGATAGTCTTTGGGCTTCTTCATATCTGCCAGTTGACGTTGTGGCAGCAAAACATTGATCGTACTGCGCATTCCTAATGTTTCAGAAAAGAAATTGATTTCGTTAAGAATCATTGTTTGTCTATCCTCTTTACCTTGCCCAAAATCCTACGGGGGTTGAGAACTCCGCGTCTGCTTTTTCGTATGGAACAAATTCACTATCTGATGAGCCATCATCGTATAGATTTAACATCACATAAGCAGGCGGAAAAGCCATATACCATCCATACCACCAATTTCCGCTAATTGCTCCATTCGTTTGATATCGAACGCCCAGATAATCGAGCACTTCATATTGATGTGTATGACCGCTTAAACAGAGTCGAACATTGGGATGATTGAGAAAGAGCCGCCTTAAGTCTCGCGCATCAATATGCATCCAACAAGCTGGCACCACCCAATTACCCGTTTCTTCTGTTGGACCATCAAAATATTCGCAAGCCGCGATAAACGGAATATGAGAAATAATACAGATGGGTGTAGTTTTAGGAACAGATTCGATATTTTGCTTGAGCCATTCAAATTGTTCTTCGTCAAGTTTGCCTATATAAGGTTGAGGCGAAACTTCATTTGGAAGATGTATGCTATCTAAAACAATGAAGTGCCATCCCGCTTGATCAAAACTGTAGTAACGATTTTTAAGTCCAAGCCTCTCGAGCGCCATCTCTTTACCATATAGCGGATCTTTTTTAATTGACGCATCAGCGACTCCCCAACCCCATACATCGTGATT
>JACMLM010000020.1 GCA_014379595.1 Anaerolineales bacterium | reverse complement strand
TCCGTTTTTCAACGCTCGAGGCAATTTGTAAAGCATTAGATTGTCAGCCGGGAGATATTCTAGAATACAAAAGTGAGTAGCTTTCTGACTTCAAAATGTATGGGGCGTTCATGGTGATGTTGAATCATTAGTCAAATTTCACCTAAACAGTTTCCAGTGCCCCTCGGAAATGACCTCCACCGTATCATCGACCACTTTGATGGCGGTCTCGTCGTCAATCGCGTAGGTCGGCACTGGTACCTCGGCGGCCATTCTTTCCACGTTGGCCATGGAACTTTCCGGGTGGTCCTTGTGATCCACGTGTGGAAGCAGCGCAAAGTCAACCAGTCCCAGACCCTTCTCGATGACGAAGGGTGGGTCGTCGTACGTCTCTCCGAAAATAGGGGCCGTCACCATACTGCCGGCGCTTACCCCCACATAGACCGTCTCACGCAGCGACGGTAGGAGGTCTGCCATTCCGGACTCCTGCATCCAGCGGCTCAGATACACGACATCGCCGCCCCAAACCAGCAGGGCTTCAGCCTCCCGCACAGCCGCGATCCAATACTCGGCTTTGATGCTGGGTAGAGCCGTGAGCTCCAGCACGCCCAACGACTTCCAACCCAATTGGCACATGGGGCTGGTGGTTGATCCGCTGATGAACTGGTAGGCCATGAAAGGCCCGCCGGAGAAGGGGTAGATCGCAGTGGGAATGCAGAGGGCGTTGGACTCTGCGATCGGTTTACCCAGCAGATCAACCAGCGCATTGTGGATACTGGTATTTTTGATGCCAGCGGATGTGAGCAGAAATTTCATGATGCTTCTCCTTGAAGATTTTCTATGAGCCGACTCAGGCTCCCATAGTACCCAGCTTAACTTCTCCAGCTCGCATGTAATGTGCAGCGATCACTCCGCCTGGCGTTGCCGTACTCTCTACCAGGGTGAATGCCGCAGGAATCGTACCTTCATCGAGCAGCTTCTTTCCCGTGCCGAGCATCAACGGATGAATGAGAAGCCATAGTTCATCGACCAGATCATGTTTGAGCAGTGTCTGGACCAGGTTACCACTGCCATGGACTTGAATATCAGAGCCTTCTGAATTCTTGAGCTTTTTGATATCTTCCACGTTTCTGAGAAATACTGTGTTTTTCCAATCTGACTTTTTCAGAGTGCTGCTCATCACATACTTTGTGACATCATTAACGCCAGGCCAGATGTCTTCATGGTCAGGAAAGAAGGAAGCGAAAATCTCAAAAGTTTTTCTGCCCAAAAGAAGGTCCTTCGCAGGTTGCTTTTGTTTTTCCGCGATCTCATCAAGAGCCTCATCGTAATACGGAGCGCTCCAACCGCCATATTTGAAACCCTCCTCGGGTCCGCCAGCAGCTTGCATGACTCCATCTAATGTAATAAATGATCCGACAATTATTTTTCTCACGCAATTCTCCTTTGTAGGATTTTAGGACATACGTTCTATTTCGTCAAGACGGGAACAAACTAAATTCCAACCTCGCCGAAGCCAGTCCGCCGCTGAACTTATTATTAATGACCCTTAAGTCTTACAAAAAAACACCAGGAAACTTCTCAAAGTCACCTGGTGTTTTTTTGTATCTGCTTATGATCGGATTAGAAGGCTTTGGTTTGCGTATCAGTAGCCACTCCACGGTTTACTGTTTGTATGTCAAATACTATTATCTATTTATGGACAATTAATATTAGATTATTAATTGTTGACAGTTACTGTTTCGATAACTAAAAACCATCCTTTGGAGTGCACATATTTTGTAACCTCAAACTGGAAAACAACAAGCTTGTTTGATTTATTTACTTCGGTGATCATCTCAATGTTCAAGTCGTTAGGCCAGTAATACCTTCCACCTTCTCCCTCAAAAAACCTAAGAAAAGTTTTCCCCTCTCCTCTTTCAATATGAACCTGATCAGCGGGGACATCTATAGTAACCCTTTCCATATCATCAACCTGATATGCGAGTGGAAGTTCATCAGCGGGTATCCATACAGCAGGCGAGATAAATTCTGTTGAACGTTCTCCATACCACTTTGTTATATTTTGAGAGGGCGCAGATGCTTGAAGTTTATAAATCAAGTAGCCTGTTGCAACTAAATTACATATCAATAGTGCCAACAACACGAAAAGTGAAAAAAATATAGACCCTAGGGCGATATTATTATTTAAAATTTTCTTCTGTTCATAATTCATTTTTATTCCTCCACTTCCATAGAGCATTGGCACCTCGTAAATCGCATAGCTACTCTGGCTGGAATGGATAGTTGGGAAATGGTCGTAAATACTCACAAAGAACTGCATCTTGATCCCATAGTGCATTTAGGTATTTTACTGGGCTAGTTGAAATATCTCTCCACGTTGCATACGGAAATATTAAGACATCCCAGTATTCAGAATCCCACGTGCCGAAGACTTTCTGATCTGGAAGCCAAATAAGTATGCCATCAGGGTCGTAACCTTCGCATTCTGCCACAAGGTTTATTGCTGGGATAACGTAACATCCTTCTTCTTCGGCGTGAGGATCTTGGTTCGCAAATGGTGCATCATCAGAATCCACAAAGACTACGCTGGGAGTCAATTTGTCGTGTGCGAGCAAGGTAACGTGGCCGCACTCGCAATCATCAGGATCGTAATCCAGTTGTGACCCGCTTATAAGAAACTCAATCAAATCCTCGGGCAATTCAGTTTTTTGCATTATAAAGACCTCCTAATTACTTCTCTTTATCAAAATGTTACCAGTTATACATTATTATACTTGAGCGTTCCCCGATGAACTTTGCACAAGACACCAGGAAACATCTCAAAGTTGCCTGGTGTTTTGTGTGCGTAACAATGATGCCTGAGTTTTCGTTTAGCAAATTGTAAGAATTTAACCCGATCACTAGTAAAAAAAGGAAACTAAAATGACAAAAGAATTAACTCTACAAGATATGTACGTTGAACATCTGAAAGACATGTACAGTGCTGAAAATCAGATCACCAAGGCACTACCGAAAATTATCAAAACCGTCACTTCTTCTGAATTGAAGAGAGCTTTAGAAAAGCACCTCAAGGAGACGGAAGACCAAATTGCCCGCATCGAGCAGGTCTTTCAATCTTTGGATGCCAGCCCACGTGGGAAGAAATGCGCAGGCATGGAAGGTCTTCTTGAAGAAGGCAAAGAAGCCATGGCTGAAGAATATGCTTCTCCAGACCTGCTGGATTCGTCTTTGATCGGTGGATGCCAAAAAGTTGAGCATTATGAGATCTGCGGGTACAAAGACCTGATCCATATGGCTGAATTGTTAGGGGATAATAAAGCCGTTGACCTTCTTACGCGATCACTTCAGGAAGAAGAAGCCGCCGACCAGAAACTGGCAGCGCTCGGCGAGAACATGATCACCTCTGAATCGGTTCACGCTGGCCAGGCAATGTAAATTTATAGACCAAGAATTACAACTCCCTGGATGAACATCCAGGGAGTTTATTTTTTATATTGAATATTTATGAATAATTTAGCTTAAGCAAGCTCCAGATTAAGCTCTTTACGCTATGATAGAGCATAAGTTACCAAGCCAGAAAGGAAAAATATAATGGTGCAATATGGATGACAAACTAGTACCTCTCTATGACGATAAGAACTTCAGTGCATTAATGTTTGAGCATAAGGGTCTGTTCTACTTTGAAGATGTGGCAAAGTGGGGGATTCGTGCTCAGGAAGAAGTAGACAGAATTATAAAAGTGATTGAGGGCTTGGAAGCCGACATACTTCACCAGGGAAAAGAACTTGAACGCGAAAATACTGTACATGCGCAGAAACCATTCTTTTCCCGTATTTTTACAAAGAATGAAAATGGGAGGGCTATCGGTCAACTTATCCAAAAATTACGGGACAATAAGAAAAACTTAAGTGAGATGGTTTCTCACTTGGAAGAAGCAATTGCCTTTTCACCAAATTCTTTAGAGGAACAAGTGAATTTGGCTCAGGAATTACACCACCGTAAAATAGAGCTGCAAGCAAAACAAATAGAAGTAGCTGTTACGAAAGAAATACGTGCCGGCGCTCACCAAAAAGGGGTACATACTGTAGTGAATGAAAATTCTTTTGGAGCGTACGACGCTAAAAGAGTCCCAGCGCAACGCCGCCAAATTAGATATACTAAAGAAGCTTTGTTACAACCACGTGAAAACGTGAAAGCCATGATAGAAAGGCAACTTGCCCAACTTGACCGCGACATCCTGTTAGCTGAAAAATTTAAAAAGTAGCTATAAAGTAACAAGCATTTTTTCTGAAATGCCTAAATAAGAAGCACTTTATTACTACGTAGTGCTTGATGTAGACACAACCTTTTTTGAAACCTTCAATAATGGCTGGGATGAAATGATTGTGTTCCCTTTCTTTTTGGTTTTGTTAGGGTGTGCAATGTGGAAATTTCTCTCTAAAGGCTGAACTATAAATAAAGCCCAGTAACAAAAAGCCGCTATACATAGTGGCTTTTTTCTTTAGCCTGCGGGAATACAATGAGGGCAAGGAGTAAACAGTCATGTACAAACAGTATAAGAGAAAACCGCGAAAGACAGACGCCTGCCTTCTCAGCTTGGGCAGTCCACGCTATACTTTCAACGCTTCAAAGAAGCCGTAGCCTATGCCAAAGCCGCCATGGCTGATTCAAAAGTGCGCCATCTACGAAAAATCAGCCAAAAACAGAAAAAGCGTCCATTTGATATGGCCGTCAGTGATTACTTCAAAGGCACAGATTTATTATCTAAAGCCTCCTAATCCCTATTCTCTATTCCCTAGCTCCTATTCCTTCCTCATGCGCCTAAAAGCCGATCTACTTCTATTCATGGTTGCCATCATCTGGGGCACAGCCTTTGTGGCACAAGGCATTGCGGGGCAATACAAAGTTGCCTATCTATTTAATGGTGTTAGTTTTATGTTGGCAAGCATAATCTTGATTCCATTTATCCCGAAAGAGACTCGCCGCACCAAAATATCCAAAGCCCAATGGAAGTGGATGATACTTGCGGGTCTCATTTTGTTTATGGCTACAGCCTTACAGCAAGTGGGATTGTTGTATACAAAAGTTGCGAATGCCAGCTTTCTCACTAGTTTGTACGCAGTCTTCACTCCATTTATGTTGTGGATTGGTTTTCGTGAACGCCCACATTGGATGGATTTGATCGCAGTCACACTTGCAAGCGCGGGTGCGTTTTTACTTTCCACGGCGGGTAGTTATAAATTATATCCAGGTGATTCGCTTGAAATCATCGGCTCTCTATTTTGGGCTTTGCATTTCGTTGTGCTTGGAAAATTTGCATCGAAGTTCGAGTCCGTTTCATTTGCGGCGGGACATTTCTTCATCAGCGGATTTATCAATTTTAGTATTGGATTGTTCGTTGAAGATATTTCTATTTTAGCAACTCTGCCTTTGCTGGCTGCAATTTTGTATCGCGCTACGTTGTCTATTGGAATTGGATACACCCTGCAAGTCTGGGGCCAGAAGCACACACCTCCCACCGATGCCGCGCTCATTCTCAGCCTCGAAGGTGTCTTCGCCGTCATTGCTGCCTGGCTCTTGCTCGATCAGACTCTTTTGTCCATTCAAGTGATTGGATGTATTCTTATTTTTATGGCAGTTGTATTTTCACAATTCAAAGAATGGACATCAGGTAAAATAAGTCACGACCATCTTGTTGAGGGACGATAAAAAATATCATGTCATTCTGAGCCGCGCTCTTGTTTGTGCGGCGAAGAATTTCTATCATGCCGAACGAGATCTATGATTGCCACATTCTCTGAGTGAGACACACTCTAATTTGTTTATGGTGATAAGCTGAGATAAGAGACGATAACCTACATGGCTGAAGAAATAAATTTGATCGAAGAATTAGACCTGTCATTTCATCCGCTCACGCAAAAACTCTGGCGTGACTTTGAGATTCTCTTTGGCACACATGGTGCATGTGGCGGCTGCTGGTGTATGTTTTGGAAATTACGCGGAAAAGAATACAGCGAGAATACTGGTGATAGCGCGAGGCAGATCCAAAAGTCAATTGTAGATGCGAAGATCGTCCCTGGTCTATTGGCATATTCAGAAGGTTATCCCATTGGCTGGATCGCAGTTGAGCCGCGCAGTGAATATCCACGGCTTGCTCATTCACGTAACCTCAAACCAATTGACGATCAGCAAGTTTGGTCCATCACTTGTTTCTTCATTGAAAAAAAACATCGCCGCAAAGGCATCACAGTCGAGTTGCTCAAAGCCGCGGTTGAACATGCAAAAGATAAAGGTGCGAAAATTGTCGAAGGCTACCCTGTCGATGTGAAGAAAAACGAAGCACCTCCATCTATCTTTACAGGTACAGCTTCTGCATTCAAACATGCGGGCTTTAAAGAAGCAGCACGTCAGGCCCAGACCCGTCCCATTTTCCGTTTTGTGATTAAATAATTAAGCTTTGTTCCGTCAGCAGTTGCACTGCTGACAGTTCGGCACGCTTCGCGAACTGCTGAAAAACTTGGTTAATGAATGTACTTATGCAAGAGATCCTAATTAAGAATGTATAAGGCGAGCAAATAATTTGAGCTCCACTTTTCAACATCCTTCAAAATCACTTACACCTCGCGATTATCAATTCATCGTCTTGGTCGTGATTCTATTTCTTGTTATTTCCATCGCACTTGTTTTTGCCAATCTCACTTTAACAGGCGGTGGTGATTTTTATGTCAATTGGGTGGGTAGCCGCTCCTTCATCTTTGACAAGATTGATCCTTATAGTTTGGACGTCCCCTCGCGTGTTCAACAATTAATTTATGATAGTCACGCAGCGGCAGGGGATGAACCTTATATACTCGATACACCGTTTCACATTCTCCTGACCTATTTCCCTTTTTCGCTTCTTGCCGACCCCGCACTTGCTCGTGCGATATTTACACTGTTCCTGGAATTGGCATTGTTCGTGCTCTCAGTCCTCAGCCTGCGTCTCACCGATTGGGAAGCGCCGCGCATCTTTACCATTCTATTTGTATTCTTCGCTGTATTTAACTTTTATACATTTCAAGCCATCTATGAAGCCAATCCCGTTTTATTGCTTGGCCTTTTTTATGCAGGCATTCTCTTTTTTCTGCGCAACGAAATGGACGAGATTGCAGGTGCATGGATCGCGCTTTCTTTCTATTATTGGGAGGTCGGCGCGCCGTTTCTGTTGCTGATTTTTCTGCGCATGTACCAGGAAAAACGAAGAGGCGTCTTTGCAGGCTTTTTCATGTTGAGCTCCATCCTGCTTGTCATTTCATTTCTTCTTTATCCCAACTGGTTGATTCCCTTTTTACGCGCCACTGCCAACAATCTCCGCGCAGACTTTGGCTTTAATCTCCACGATATTTTTATTCATCTCTGGCCTTCACAAGGCAGTGTCTTTGCTTGGATATTTATTTCGATCCTTGTGATTGCTCTTGGCTATGAAATGAATACTGCACAAAGAGGCGATTTTCGACGCTTTTATTGGGCTTCATGCCTTTGCCTCGCGGCTGCTCCATTACTTGGCTTTCGTACCGAAATGGAACATCTTTCTGTTTTGGTCATTCCTCTTGCTCTGATCTTTGCCATTGTCCATGATCGCTGGCATCGACTGGGGAATGTATTAACATTGTTGCTTATGGTAATTATTTTTGTGCTTCCGTGGGTGCTCTATCTTTTTGCACAGGATCGTTTTGGAAAAACTGCACAGGAGTTAACATTCCTTTTCCTTCCACTTTTAACCATCATCGGCTTATACTGGATTCGTTGGTGGGCAATTCGTCCGCCGCGCATCTGGAGTGACCTCGCGAACCGTCCATAACCAAGCTACGTCCTGAGCGGAGCCGCATGATCGCGAAGCGGCGGCGTAGTCGAAGGACAACCTTTTAAACATGACCTTCCGAACTTACCTCCTCCTTTTTATTTTCGCTCTCATTCCTCCCATTGTTATTGCACAATTTCAACCCGCGCCAGGTTACCTTGACTCGGATTATTATTTTGCAGGTGGAATTCAACTTGCCACTGGCCAGGGTTTCACTGAACCCTATCTCTGGAATTATTTGGATGGTACAAACTCGCTTCCTCATCCATCACATAGTTATTGGATGCCACTCGCATCCATCGTCGCCGCACTGGGGATGTGGCTAACGGGTCAAACCGACTATGCTTCAGCGAGACTATTTTTCTTCTTAATAGCGGCACTTGTCCCACCGATTACTGCTTTGCTGGCATATAAATTTTCTGAAAGACGCGACCTTGCAATTACCTCAGGATTGCTCGCCATCTTTTCTGTATATCATGCGCCCTTCGTCGGTGTGACAGATAACTTTGGTCTCTTCATGCTATCAGGCGGATTATATTTTCTTGTAACTACTGATCTGCTCTCTAATCCCCTTGCCTTACGAAATTGGTTTCTGCTTGGTTTGCTCGCTGGCTTTATGACTCTCTCTCGCAGTGATGGCTTGCTCTGGCTCGCGCTCACTTTTTTCTTTGCCTTCTGGCGAGCTAAAAAAGAATTGCCATCAAATAATCTTCAACCTTCATCCTTCATCCTTCATCCCTTAATGCGTATTGTTCCCCTTATTTTCCTCGGCTTCCTCATTATTATGGGACCATGGTACGTGCGTAATATAAGTATTTTTGGGAGTCCCATGGCGCCCGGCGGAAGCCGCGCACTCTGGCTCCATAATTACGACCAGACTTTTATTTATCCGCCCACATTACTCAATATACAATCTTTCGTTTCCCTGGGCTGGAACGAAATTATCTCCGATAGAATGTGGGCGTTAGGAACAAATCTCCAAAGCGGGTTTGCAGCCCACGGTGGAATTATTCTATTTCCGTTTATTGTTATAGGAATTATTTATTATCGAAAAGATGAGCGTGTAAAACTTGCTGGTCTTGCATGGCTTATTCTATTTTTGGTAATGACATTTGTCTTTCCGTTTGCAGGGGCGCGCGGTGCATTTTTCCATGCAGGGGCAGCATTGCAGCCTATCTGGTGGGTTCTTGCTCCGTTGGGCCTTGAGTCGATTCTAGTATCCCTCAGAAAACGCGGAATTGGCAACGATCAGAATCGGCTTGTATTTCGAAGCATCCTTGTCATGATCACGATTATCCTTACTGTGTTTGTTGTCAATCTTCGATTATTCGATTTAGGCTGGGGCGAAGGCGAAGAGAATTATCCGCCCGTTGAAAATTTTCTGGTTGAAAATGGAATCGATAAAGATGATGTTGTCATCGTTCGTAATGCTCCAGGCTATTATCTTCAAACGGGGCGCTCTGCAATTTCAGTTCCTTATGGCGGCGAGCAAGCCATACTTCAAGTAGCAGATCAATTCAATGCATATTATTTTGTAATGGAAGCTGAAGCAGCAGTTGAGTCGCTTAAGACCCCCAATGATCACGGTCAATTTATATATCTAGGTGAACTGGATGGAACGCTTGTCTACAAGATTGAAATCGAATAACTTAACGTATATAGACTTGGTTATCATCGCTGGCGCGGTTATCTTGATCGCAGTCATATACTTGCTTACGAGTCAATATACATATGCAGTCGGTTTTCCTCTGGATGATTCTTGGATCCATCAAACATATGCGCGCAACCTGGCACTGAACGGTGAGTGGGCATTTCGTACTGGCATTCCTTCCGCTGGCTCCACTGCGCCACTCTGGTCTGCTTTGCTTGCAATTGGTTTTTTATTTCACCTTGCCCCTTACATTTGGACATACCTTCTTGGCGCGTTGACACTTTTTGCACTAGCCATTCTCTGCGAATGGGCGGTTCGTAAACTTATAGAGTCATATCGTCCACGTTTTCCATGGGTTGGCATCTTTATTGCTTTTGAATGGCATCTTGCATGGGCGGCCATGTCTGGCATGGAAACTTTGCTTCACGGATTAATTGTCACAACCGTTCTTGTTTTGTTGATGACGAACACGCCTCGCTATCTAGCCCTTGGCCTGCTCACCGGTCTAGCGGCATGGGTCCGCCCTGACGGTTTGACTCTTCTAGGGCCTGTCTTAATGGTGATCCTCTTTAATGAACAAGACACACCTTCACGCTTCGCTGCCCTAACTCGTTACTTAATTGGTTTTGGTTCGCTCTTCGTTCCTTATTTATTATTTAATCTTGCTGTTGGCGGCACGCCGATGCCAAATACGTTTTACGCAAAACAAGCCGAATATATTGATTGGCAAAATATCCCGATTTTGAATCGATTTAGTCAACTGCTTTTACAATTGCTCGTTGGCCCAAGCCTTGTATTATTTCCTGGCATGATTGGTTGGCTGGTAAAGTCTATTCGTCAGAAAATGTGGGGCAGTCTTGCAGCATTAATCTGGTGTGCAGGATATTTCGCTCTTTATATTTCCCGTCTGCCCTTATATCAGCATGGTCGTTACATTATGCCTGCCATGCCTATATTTTTTCTGTTCGGTTTATTGGCGTTTGCCGAATTTGACAAGAGAAAAATGTTTGAGCGTTATCATTGGGTAGCGCAAACAATCTGGCGGGGGAGTGCTGTTATGTTTACATTTGGTTTTATCATCCTCGGGGCTCGTTCTTATGCACAAGATGTAGCAGTAATTGAAAGCGAAATGGTGGTCACTGCAAAATGGGTTGCAGAAAATCTTCCGCAGAATGCTTTGATCGCTGCACATGATATCGGTGCACTGGGTTATTTTGATGATCACGAATTAATAGATCTCGCTGGTTTGGTTTCTCCCGATGTCATTCCATTTATAAGAGATGAGCCGCAGCTTGCAGATTATCTCGATCAACGTGGCGCAGATTATTTGATTGCTTTCCCGGAGTTTTATCCGCTTTTGATTGTAAATACCGAAAGTGTCTTTGTGACGAACAGTTCCATTACACTCGAATTTGGTCAAAAGAATATGGTTGTCTATCTGTGGAAAAGCCCATAATGGGTTAAAATAAGATTGCTTCAAAAAAACTAGAAAATACAAAGAGAGAATGGGTTTGGTATGAACCAAATTACCCTGTTGATTGTTGATGATCATCCGTTGTTCCGTCAAGGTGTTGTTGATGCCTTGTCTCTGGAATCTGATATGCGTATCGTCGCCCAGTCTGCAACTGGTGATGAAGCGCTTGAATTGATTCGCACCAAGAAGCCAACTATTGCTGTCTTGGATGTTAATCTGCCCGGAATGAATGGTCAACAGATTACACATCAAGTATCGCAGGAAAGACTGTCCACGCGAATTATATTGATGACAGGCTATGATGATATAGAGCAGGCTATTCATGCTGCTCTTGCTGGCGCGCACGGATATTGCTCCAAAGATATCGAACCGCAAACTCTGTCCCGCATCATCCGTGAAGTAGCAGATGGAAAGTTCGTGTTTGCGAATAATGTATTTAATCGCCGCGAGTTGGAACTTTGGGTTGAAGATAGAATGGAAGGAGCACGCCGCTCTTACAGCGAACCGGGTACTCCGTTTCATCCACTATCTGAGCGGGAGATGGAAGTGCTTGGTTGTGTAGTACGAGGCATGAGTAATAAAGAGATCGCAGCTATGCTTGGAATCAGTCATCAGACAGTAAAAAATCATGTTACTGCTATATTAAGAAAATTTGGTGTTGAAGATCGAACCCAGGCAGTTGTGTATGCATTAAAGCGCGGATGGGTAACCCTGCGAGACACAGATATTCGGCCTCAGGAGTGATTTTATAACCATGGATTATCAGAATGAATTGGAAGAAACACAGCGTGCTTTGCGTGAAGTAACTTTAATGATCGAGCAAAGCCAGGGTGAGCTTGCAAAAATAACTCAGCGTAATGCGGCAATTTCCACACATCTCCAACAAGTACAGAAACAAGGATCAACAGCCGAAGAATACAAGATGGCATATGATTCCGCGTTAGATGTTCAACAACGGCTATTTGTGATGCGTGGTCAATTAGAGAAGCTTCAAAATGACAAAGGCCATCTTGAGAAATATAAGGCAGTTTTAGAGAATACTGTAGCCAGCGCTGGGGAAACTTCCAATTCTTCCGCACCTGCCAGCAGCAACAAGAGTCAAATGGCGGGAATCGAGATGATCGTTAATGCCCAGGAGGCAGAACGCCAGCGATTGTCACGTCAGATGCATGATGGGCCTGCTCAAGCGCTGTCTAATTTTATTTTGCAAACTGAAATTGCCATGCGCCTGCTGGATATTGATCCTGCACAGGCAAAGGAAGAACTAGGAAATCTGAAGAGCTCGGCAATGAGTACTTTTCAGAAAGTCCGTAATTTTATTTTTGAGTTACGCCCAATGATGCTTGATGATCTAGGCTTGGTTCCAACCTTGCGAAAATATTCAGATGCTTTTAAAGAACAGGCTGGCTTGGATGTAAGTGTGTCCGTTACCGGTACAGAACGTCGTTTAGAGCCTTATTTGGAAGTGATGGTTTTTCGCGCAGTGCAGGAATTGCTAGGGAATGCTTCCCGTCATAGCCAGGCTACAATGGTTAAAGTACAAGTGGATCTTGGAAATGAACTAATCCGGGTTAGTGTGGATGATAATGGAAAAGGTTTTGATCCTGAAACTCTCAAAGAAGCAACAAACCTAGGACTAAAACTTATTCGTGAGCGTGCTGAAATGCTCGGCGGCAATTTTGAGATCGATAGTTCACCTGGTTCAGGAGCTAGAATATCCTTCACGGTTCCAGCAAAAGTTTAAGACTTAACAATATTGTAGGTGGTTTTTACTGCCGTGCACTTCGTTTCTCGTCGCATCCTATAATATGTTTTTGCCATTTTTCTTGTATAATGAACGTGTTATAAAATACTCTGTATTATATCTCGGTGAGAGGAGAAGATTATGCGTCGTGGTCGAACTTTAATTTTTGTGTTCCTGATCATTATTATTGGCTTAATAGTGGCTTTTGTGGCTTTCCGTCAATTTATACTAACGCCAACAGCGGCTGATCAACCCGTTTTTATTGATGTATATATTGCGGCTCAAAGTATTCCACAGGGAGGAAAAATTACTGAGGAGGCACTTACAACGATGAATCTTCCTCAGGCCAATGTGTTGGATGTTATGTATACACGAGATGAAGTGGGAGCGCTTATTGCTAATAAAGTAGCCAAATTTCCTCTCGATCAAGGTGTTGTCATCACGGAATCTATGGTGAGTGATGCGTCATCTGCGGTGCCCATTTCAGGTCCGCAGTGGGCATCGTTGATTCCACCAGGAATGACTGCTATGTCTTTGCCGGCTAATCGTCTTTCTCT
Source organism: Anaerolineales bacterium (assembly GCA_014379595.1). GTDB lineage: Bacteria > Chloroflexota > Anaerolineae > Anaerolineales > Villigracilaceae > Villigracilis. The sequence continues at coordinate 127,046 of JACMLM010000020.1, read as the reverse complement.
ATCTGGATATGCTATCAACGACGGCGCACATATTAATATCAACGCATGTCTCCTGTTTGTAGATATAGACCCTACCTTCCAAACAATTTTGCCTAACCTGACCGCGGTCCTGACGGGAACAGGCTTCGGCTCAGTGACTGGGTCTGAAGGGACTGGTTTTGCTGTTGAGGGGTTACCTGTTCTCACGCTTGGCGTTGCTGCAGCTGGCTCGTCACAGGGAAGATTGGAATTAGATCCATCGCTTCAACAACCCTATTTTCTGGTTCCGTCCGAAGTGCAACGCCCAAGAATGGTGTGCCAAACACTGCTGCAAGATGTGACTGTTTTAAAACTAGGCAACTATTCGTATATACCAACGTCTACTGTTGCGGTGCAACCGGCTGATCCGCAAGCGCAGCAGGCACCTCCTCCTGCACCAGATATTATTACTCTGATCGTTTCACCACAGGATTCGATTACACTGACCTATTTAATGTATACAAACGCTCAAATTTCAATGACATTGCGCAATCCCAGCGATCAAGCGCGTCAGGCAACTGAAGCATCCACTTTGCAATTTTTGCTGAGTCAATATAATATTCCTGTTCCAGCAAAACTTCCTTACGCGATGCAGCCGGCGCTTACTACTCTCACTTCTCCATTTTTACCAAATGACACTGTTACCGTTCCTGCTCAATAATACTGAAGTTTTTACTTAAACTCGTTAAGATACGCATTTTATTAATGATTGGATATAGTGTGATATGGCTGTAGATAAAATTCGGGTGCTCATCGTAGACGATATTGCAGAGACTCGAGAGAATGTCCGCAAACTGTTACAGTTCGAGTCTGATGTAGATGTGACAGGTACTGCCCGTTCCGGCAAAGAAGGCATCCAGCTTGCGCAGGAATTGGATCCTGATGTCGTGTTGATGGATATTAACATGCCCGACATTGATGGAATTTCTGCTACTGAAGTGATTCGCGAGAAATCACCTCACATACAGGTTGTGATTTTATCTGTGCAAGGTGATCCAAACTATATGCGTCGGGCAATGCTTGCTGGCGCACGTGACTTTTTGACAAAGCCTCCAATGGGAGATGAGTTGATCTCTGCCATACGCAGAGCTGGAGAGATGGCTCATACAGAGCGGGCAAAAGGCTCACAACAGCGCCTTGGTGCTGCATCTTCCGTTGGGGCACCGATTTCCATGTCAAATCTGGCGCCCATATCAAAGGGCAAGATCATAACAGTGTATAGTCCTAAGGGTGGAACAGGCTGTACAACAATTGCGGTTAATTTGGCAATTGCATTAAATAATGAGGATACACGTACTGCTCTTGTTGATGCTAACCTGCAGTTTGGTGATGTTGCTGTTTTTGTCAATGAACAGGGCAAGAATACGATTCTTGAACTTGCACCGCGTGTTGATGAATTGGAAGTTGAAGTCGTTGAAGAGATTTTAGTGAAGCATGAGGCCTCAGGTATTCGGATCCTTGCTGCCCCTCAACGGCCAGAAATGGCTGAAAAAGTCTCTGCCGACCAATTTACCAAAGTACTACAGTTTTTACAACGAATGTATGCATATGTGGTAGTTGATACATCACCCATCTTAACGGACGTTATTCTTTCAACAATAGATATCAGTGATGTAATAGTTCTGGTAACAACCCAGGAAATACCCGCTATTAAAAACGCGCGGTTGTTCCTTGACTTGTCCCAAACAATGGGTATTGATAAACAGCGCATCGTTTTTGCGATGAATCGATACGACAAACGGATTGCGATTACTCCAGAACGAGTGAGCGAAAACCTAAAGCATGAGGTGACCGTTACATTACCTCTTGATGAGAAGGTCGTTATTACGGCTGTTAATCGAGGCATACCATTTATGTTGGATAACAAATCTCAACCTATCGGTAGAGGGATTTTTTCACTGGCTGAAGCAGTTCGAGCGCGATTGGCTACAATTGAAACAGAAAGTGAAGCGCCCGCTGCTAGGCGTTAAGGAGATTTACCATGTCTTTGCTTAGACGAATTGAACAAGGTCAGGGAAGTGGTGGTTCACAGGAAGGCGGTACACCTTCTCCTACACCACAACCTTCTGGTGGAGAAGGACAGTCTGGTGGAGGAGATGCTTCACGCCTTTCTTCACTCCAAGCTAGGCGCGTTAGTGCTCCAATCACATCCCCGCAAGCTGGCTCTTATTTTGATTTAAAAACCCGTGTTCAGAATAAATTGCTGGCTGAAATTGATCCATCCATGGATGTATCAAGAACAGATGATGTTCGCCGTACTATTCAGGGTTTGTTTGAACAAATCCTTTCCGAAGAAAATATAGTTCTTTCACGTCCCGAACGTGCTCGTTTGTTTGAACAGATCGCAGCAGAAATACTTGGATTGGGCCCATTGCAATCCTTGTTAGAAGATGACACAATTACTGAAATCATGGTCAACGGGCCAAAGAATATATATATTGAACGTAAGGGCAAGCTTCATCGTGTACCTGTGACTTTTGAAAACAATGAACATGTGATGCGTATTATTGACCGTATAGTTGCCCCTCTCGGACGCCGCATTGATGAGTCCAGCCCATATGTTGATGCACGTTTGCAAGATGGTTCTCGTGTAAATGCAGTAATCCCCCCAATTTCTTTAGTTGGACCTGTTTTAACCATTCGTAAATTTTCAAAAAACCCAATTTCAATTGAGCAGTTGATTCAGTTCGGTTCAATCACAAATGAGGCAGTCCAATTTTTGAAGGCTTGTGTGGAAGCCCGTTTAAATATTATTATTTCCGGTGGTACTGGTTCTGGTAAGACAACTCTTTTAAATGTGCTTTCGGGTTTTATTCCATCTGATGAACGTATTCTGACAATTGAAAATGCCGCCGAGTTGCAATTGCGCCAGGAGCACGTGGTGACACTTGAATCTCGCCCCCCCAATATCGAAGGACGCGGCGAGATTACCATTCGTGATTTGGTTATGAATGCCCTTCGTATGCGCCCTGAAAGAATTATTGTAGGCGAGTGCCGAGGTGGTGAAACACTTGATATGTTGCAGGCTATGAATACAGGTCATGACGGTTCAATGACCACAGCTCATGCCAATACTCCGCGTGATGCCATTTCTCGTATTGAAACCATGTGTCTTATGGCTGGAATGGATTTGCCTGTTAGGGCGATCCGTGAGCAAATCTCAGGTGCAGTTGATTTGATTTGTCAACAGGAGCGTATGCGTGACGGTACGCGTAAAGTTACCACTATTACAGAGGTAAGCGGCATGGAAGGTGATGTCATTACGATGACAGATATCTTTGTGTTTGAACAGACTGGTATGGAAAACGGCAGGATAGTAGGACGCACACGACCTACAGGATTAAGACCGAAATTTATGGACAAAATTGAGTCGGCAGGTATTCACTTGCCGCCTTCCATCTTTGGTATTGGCGAACGTCGTAGATATTAAGATTTAGGAGCATATTTAAGTAATCATCGGCCATCTTATAATGAGCTATATACTTAAAAAGTATCAAATATGAATTTGATCATAATCTTTGGCGGCATATTATTAATTGTCCTGTTGATCGTGGGCGTTATTGTTTCTTCGAACAGTGAGCGCTCCATAGTTGAAGAGCGCCTCAGTCAATATTTGGATGATGATAAACAAAGTGTTGACAGTGCTGCTCAGCGCTCTGTAGTGACCGACTGGGTATCAAGGCGGGTTGAGAAAACTTCTTTCGGTGATCGAATTGCCCGTAACCTTGCTCGTGCTGATATAAAATTTAAGGTGGGTGAATATTTTGTATTGATTCTGGTCAGCATATTGCTTGGTGGCTTGATTACATGGTTTATAGGAAACCGCCATATTGTCTCTGCTTTGATCGGATTAGTGGGAGGTGCTTTTGCCCCCAGTATGTACGTCCGGCGGCAGCAGAAAAAACGATTGCAAAAATTTAATGATCAATTATCTGACATGCTTAATTTAATGGTGAATGGCTTGCGCGCAGGTTATTCGACCATGCAGGCTATGGAATCGATAAGTAAGGAACTACCATCGCCGATTAGCGATGAATTTAGACGTGTTGTGCAGGAAATGCAAATTGGCATTTCAATGGAAACTGCACTTGAGAATCTTCTTCGCCGTATCCCGAGCGAGGATCTTGATTTTGTTGTTACTGCCATCAATGTACAGCGTGAGGTGGGTGGTAATCTCTCGGAAATCTTGGATAATATTTCATTCACTATTCGCGAACGTGTTCGTATTAAAGGTGAAGTCCGTGTACTTACTTCCCAGGTTCGTACATCGGGAAGTGTATTATCCTTAATTCCATTTTTTCTTACTCTTGTGTTATGGTTTCTTAATCCAGAATATTTAATGTCGGTTACGCAAGGTGGCCCAATAATTACTACATGTATTATATGCGCTGTTCTTGGATTGATAGGTTCAAGTTACTTTATCATGATGAAAATTGCGGATATCGAGGTGTAATATGTTAACAGTTGTGATGATTATCATTGGTGTTGTGGTTTTAGGCGGTGCAATCGCACTGGTTGTGGTTGGTTCGCGTTATTCACGGGAAAACCAAATGGATGAAATTGATCCGGTCATGTCCCGCCTTGCTGAAGCTACTCAGCGCGGCGAAACGGTTACCTTGGAGGATGTTGAACTGCAGCAACCTTTTATGGAGCGTGTTGTTGTTCCGATCATAAAAAGGTTTGGTGAGATTTCAACGAGGTTTACGCCTCAAAAACTTTTGGAACAGACTACTCTAAAGCTGGAGTTAGCAGGTAACCCTGGAAATATTGATGCCTCTACTTTTCTTGCTACGCGTTTTGTTGGAGCCGCAATTTTTGGCGGTCTCTTACTTTTGATATCTGCTCTTCCACAAGTAACTTGGCCTTTCGGTAGAGTTGTGCTTATTGTGGGTATTTTTACCGCTTTAGGATTTTTCTTCCCACAATTATGGCTGCAGGGACGTATTAATAGTCGACAAAATGAAGTGCGTAAAGCAATGCCTGATGCCCTTGATCTGTTGACCATTTGCGTAGAGGCTGGTTTGGGCTTTGATGCGGCCATGTCGAAGGTTAGTGAAAAATGGGAAAACCAGCTTTCGATTATGTTTGGGCGTTGTATCCGTGAAGTGCAGTTGGGGAAGACTCAGCGTGAGGCCTTGCGTGACATGGCTGATCGAATTGGCCTCCCAGAGCTGACAAGTTTTGTGGCAGCTGTGATCCAAAGCCAGATTCTAGGTGTGAGTTTGGCAAAAGTCCTGCGTATTCAATCTGACCAAATGCGCTTGAAACGACGTCAGTTTGCAGAAGAGTTGGCACATAAGGCACCTGTAAAGATGATCATCCCCATGGCCTTATTAACTTTCCCTTCCATTATGATCATTCTTATGGCCCCCGCGGCATTTCAAATTGCGGGTGCATTCGGACCATTATTAGGTAATTAATATTTAAAAAATAATATTGCTGCCACCTTTTTGGAGAGGCAGATTTGACAAACTGGTCATACACACTATACCGTTCTTTTTGGAACGCGCTTGACCTACTCTTTCCTCCTTCATGTGGAGGCTGCGGGAAGATCGGTTCTCGCTGGTGTGTAGATTGCCAGAAGCATGTGCAAGTTTTGAATGGTACTCTTTGTGAAATATGCGGCCTTCCGTTGGATAAGCCGGGGATCTGTGATACCTGCCGCGCGGATAGGCCGCATTTTCGTGCATTAAGAGCATGGGCTGTTTTTGATAACCCAGTGCAAACTGCTTTACATAAATTGAAGTATCGTCGCGATATTTCACTGGGGGATTCGCTTGCTTCACAGATGTTTCCTTATGTTAAAGAATTGAATTGGCCAATTGACATGATCGTGCCAATTCCACTGGGAAAAAAAAGGCGCAGGGAACGAGGCTACAATCAAGTTGGGATGATCGCCAGACCATTGGCTATGGCACTTGATGTGAAATATGCACCGAACGAATTAATACGCAGTAAAGAAACGCTCTCTCAAGTGGGTTTAACAAAAGCCGAGCGCAAATTAAATGTTCAAGAAGCTTTTCAAGCTGGGGTAGGAGTTAAGGATAAAACTGTTCTCGTTATGGATGATGTTTCTACAACGGGATCAACTCTTTCGTCCAGTGCGAAGGCGCTGTATCTATCTGGTGCGAAAGATGTATATGCGTTAACAGTCGCTCGTGCATTGCCTCATCATGGCTTGAAGAATGCATGAGCGTTTGTGTTTGTAACTAATAACCCCAAAAGGAGGACCTCATGTCCAACAAAGTGGAAGTTCAGACACGTAATATCCGTTTGACGGAAAAGATCGAGGAGTATGTTAATAAGAAGGCAGGAAATTTTGATCACTATCTGCCGTCGATTGATGATGCACGTGTGGAGCTGGCTCATTATCAGGCCGCACGCAATGCCGATGATCGCAATGTCGCACAGATCACAGTGCATGGCAAGGGATTTACGCTTCGCAGTGAAGAAAGGGCAGGTGAAGTTTTAGCTGCATTTGATCAGGCGCATGACAATATGCAGCGTCAGATAGAACGTTACAAAGGCAAGCATTATCACGGCCGTGGTGATGGACGCTCCGCTGCTGAGGCCGCTGAACCAATTATTGATGATGAAACAGGTGAACTATCTCCATTAGTAGCGCGCCGCAAGAAATTTATTTTATATCCGATGAGTGCGGATGAAGCAGCTATACAAATGCGTAACTTGGGACATGACAACTTTTTTATTTTTTACAATGCCGAGACCAGCAAGGTTAATGTGTTATACCGCCGCCGTAATGGAAGTTACGGCTTGATCGAACCTGAACTTGGGTAGATAAAAAAGTGATCTGACAATTTGTCAGGTCACTTTTTCTTTTAAGCGAATCTCAAGCAGAATAAAAATAAATATTAATATAACCCAGGCGATGATCTGAGTTTGCCTGATTCCATTTAGAATCAATACACCGTCTGCACGGAAGGCTTGAATGAAAAGCTGGAAGCCAGTTATGAGCGCGGTGAAAGTGAGGAAGAGAATGCCTGAGCGTGGATTATATTTTTTAAACCAGAGCAGGATAAAGGTTAGGAAAGATGCGATGATTTCATAGATTTGAGTGGGATGTCGCGAGGCGTTCCATAAATTAATCCCCCAAGGTAGATCAGTTTCTTTTCCAAATGCTGTACCGGCTGCAAGATGACTAAAGCCCAAGCCAATTGTTATAACAGCAAAGAATGGTGTTAGCGCGTCAAGCGTTGACCAGAATAATAATCCACGGCGTTGACCATAAATCAGCCCTGCAATTCCTGCAGCTACGATTGCGCCAAATAGATCAAATAGGTCGGGATTGATCGAAATAATATCAAGCGGATTTTTGATGAAAGCAAGAATATTTTGCAAGATGAAAGAAACACGCCCGCCTAGGATGAATGCAAGGAAGCAGTAGAAAATTAAATTATTGAAATTATCTTTGCCTATGCCGTGACGTTCAGCTCGTTTTTCTGATAGGAGAAGACCCAGCCACATGGCAAGAACGAGCAGGATCATATGGCGTGGGGGAGCGAAGATGTTGCGGAATAATGTGAGCATGTTATTGAAGGATTTGTTCGATTCGTGTGCGTAGCAGTGTTTCAGACATTGGACCGCCAATAACGACCTCTTGAATAATGCCCGCGCGGTTGATGAAATATGAGGAAGGCAATGATCGCAACTGATATGCGGCTGCGGTCTCGCCTGTTTCATCGAGGAGAATGGGGAAGGTAAGACCATATTGTTCTGCAAAAGGGACGACTGCAAATGGATCATCTTGATAGGTCATGTCAATTGCGAGAACGATGAAACCATCATCTTTATAGTCCTGATATACCTTTTCAATCGCGGGCATTTCTGCGCGACAAGGGGGACACCATGTGGCCCAAAGATTTACAAGCACAGCCTGGCCCTTTAATTCAGAGAGTATGTATATTTTGCCTTCGGGAGTTTTGAGGGTGAAGTCTGGCGCAGGGAAACCTGCTTGAGGCGCGGCGATATTGCTTGCGCCTGTGTTATCTATGGAAAGGACGATCCAGGATGCGCCAGTAATAAGAATGAGAATATACAGGATGATCCGTTGATTTTTTTGCATGATTATTCGAGTATACATGAATTGGGGGGTAAAATAGATTTCATCACTATCCTGTCTACTTATACTCTTAATTAATTACCATGCTTTTTACCGACTCAGTTTTTATTGGAATTGACCCTACCTCCGGACGCAAGTCTTTTACTTATGCCGCATTGGATAAGGACTTGAACCTTCTCGCGCTTACTGATGGCGAGATGGAAGATGTGACTGCGTTTCTAGCAGGCCAGAGTTCGGCAACGGTTGCAGTAAACGCACCTTCGGGAGTCAATCGCGGATTGGTACGCGAAAAGATAAAAAAGGAGATGCTTACTCCGCATCAAGTTCGCGGAGCAGAATTTCGCATGGCGGAATATGAATTGCGTGAACATGGTATTTCTGTTTCGGGAACTCCTGCAACTGCCGCCTTATGCCCCGCGTGGATGCAGTTGGGATTTGAGTTATATCGCAAACTGGGGAAGATGGGATTTCAGAAATACCCTGAAAAAGATTCTGCATATCAAATTTTAGAGACGCATCCACATGCAAGTTATTGTGTGATGGCAGGACAAGTTCCCTTGGCCAAGCCTTCACTGGAAGGGCGATTGCAAAGGCAGTTAATTTTATACGAACATGGTGTTCGAATAAAAGATCCCATGGAATTTTTTGAAGAGATTACGCGTCATAAAATGACCAAAGGCATATGGCCGATGGATTTGTTGTATCTTCCCGAGCAACTGGATACTTTGGTTGCGGCATACACTGCATGGCTCGCGGTTAATAAACCTGATCATATATATAATATTGGCGATGCAAAAGAGGGATTGATCGTCTTGCCTGAAAAGGAATTAAAGGAAAAATATTAGATCAAACCTCCGAGGTCTTTGAGACCTCGGAGGTTTTTATGACGACGTTTGGTAAAATAGAACCATTCTTTTTGATAAGGATTCATAATTATGTCATCCGACGACTTACAAGTTCGCGCAATCAATACAATTCGATTTCTTTCTGCAGACGCTGTTCAAAAAGCAAACTCGGGTCACCCCGGACTTCCAATGGGCACCGCCGCACTGGCATTTACCCTCTGGACGCGTCACCTGCGCCACAACCCTCGCAACCCGAAATGGGCGGGACGTGATCGCTTCATCCTTTCAGGCGGCCATGGTTCCATGCTTTTATATTCATTACTGCATCTGACGGGATATGATCTGCCGCTTGATGAATTGAAAAACTTTCGCCAATGGGAAAGCCTTACACCTGGTCATCCTGAATACGGATTAACGCCTGGTGTTGAGATGACAACAGGTCCATTGGGGCAGGGCTTCGCGACAGGTGTAGGAATGGCAATTGCTGCTTCTCATCTCGCTGCGATCTTCAACCAACGCGGTCATGAAATGATCGATCCTTTTATCTATGCTATTGTCACAGATGGTGACTTGATGGAAGGTATTTCTGCTGAAGCCGCCTCACTCGCGGGTCATTTGTCGCTTGGGCGTTTGATTTACTTCTATGATGATAACCATGTTTCAATTGATGGCTCAACTGATCTTGCTTTCACTGAAGACCGCGCTGTCCGCTTCCGTGCTTATGGGTGGCAGGTTCTTCGCGTGGAAGATGGCAATGATGTGGAAGCAATTGATAAGGCAATTCAGGAAGCAAAAGCGGAGCCGCGCCCAACTTTGATCATCTGCCGCACTACAATTGGATTTGGCGCGCCGAATAAACAAGGCACAGCCAAGGCACATGGTGAGCCTTTAGGTGACGAAGAACTTAATGCTGCAAAAGATAATCTCGGCTGGCCAAAAGAACCTCGCTTCCTCATTCCTGATGATGTGCTTGAGTTCTATCGTAAAGCAGTTGAGCGCGGACGTGAACTTGAATATGATTGGAAAATGCGCTTTGACGCTTACAAGCGTATCCACCCTGCGCTTGGTTCAGAGTTGCAGCGCCGTCTTGACGGTAAGTTACCTGATGGCTGGGAATCCGCTTTGCCAACTTTTCCTCCAGATGCAAAAGGCATGGGAACTCGCGTTGCCTCCGGTAAAGTTATTAACGCATTGGCTGAAAAACTTCCCGAGCTTATTGGCGGCTCTGCAGATCTTGCCCCGTCAAATAACACAAAAATTGACGGAAGTCCCTCCTTCCAAAAAGATTCTTATCAGGGGCGTAACTTTCACTTTGGTGTGCGTGAACATGCCATGGGTGCAGCGCTCAATGGCATGGCTGTTTTTGGCGGAATAATTCCTTATGGAGGCACATTCCTGATTTTTTCTGATTATATGCGTCCAGCGATTCGGCTCGCGGCATTGTCGCCTTACCCATCTATTTTCATCTTTACTCATGATAGCGTGGGACTTGGCGAGGATGGCCCTACTCATCAACCTGTTGAACATCTGATGTCGTTGCGCTTGATCCCGAATCTCGTTTTACTGCGCCCTGCGGATGCAAATGAGACTGTCAAAGCATGGAAGGTGGCTATTGAAAGGCGTGATGGGCCGACGCTGCTTGTGCTGACGCGTCAGGCTTTACCAACATTGGATACTCTATCTGCTCCAGTGAACAAAGGTGCATATGTCTTAAAGGATTTTGGTACACCAGAAATTATTTTGATGGCATCTGGCTCGGAAGTGAGCCTCATTTTTGAGGCTGCGCAAAAACTTGCAGACGAAGGCAAAGGTGTGCGTGTGGTTTCCTTCCCAAGCTGGGAATTGTTCGAGAAACAGGATGAAGCGTATCGTGAGTCTGTGCTGCCGAAGAATATCCAGAAGAGACTGGCTGTCGAAACTGGAGTAGGCCTCGGCTGGGAAAGATACGCAGATTCAGTGATTAGCATTGAACGATTCGGCGCATCCGCTCCTTATAAAGTCATCTTTGAACATCTTGGCTTTACCGTTGAGAATGTTGTGGCAAAGGCAAAGGAATTGTTATGAAGATAGTAGTGGCTTGCGATCATGCGGGCTTTCCACTAAAAAATGTAGTGATCGAATCAGTTCGTGCATTGGGTCATGAAGTAATTGATGTTGGCACAAATAGTGCAGAAGCTGTGGACTTTCCAGACTTTACAAAAAAACTTGGCGAGAAGATTCAATCTGGTGAAGCCGAACGCGGCGTGTTGATTTGTGGTTCAGGGATTGGTGCATGCATGGCTGCCAATAAAATGAAAGGCATATATGCCTCGATCTGCCATGATACTTATTCAGCCGCGCAGGGAGTTGCACACGATAATATGAATGTTCTTTGTTTGGGCGGGCGCGTGATCGGGCCCGAGCTGGTGAAAGTTTTAGTACCTGCATTTTTGTTAGCACATTATCTTGGTAATGAAGATGGTGGCGAAAGACTGGCACGCCGTGTGGCGAAGATTTTGGAAATGGAAAAGGATAGTTAGCACCTTGTTCGCGGAGATTCTGCGGAATATTAAACTTAAACATTAACTTGTCAACCTTCAAACCTGAAACTTGGAAACTATAAACAATGAATCCTATTCAAAAACTTACATCTCTTAAACAATCTCTCTGGCTGGATAATATTCAAAGAAAAATAATCGTAAATGGTGAACTTAAGGCCATGATCGATCGTGGTGATATTCGCGGCGTTACATCCAACCCCACTATTTTTCTGAATGCCATCAGCAAAACAAATGATTATGATGCCGCACTCATTCCGCTGGCATGGGCTGGTTGGGATGCTGAAAAGATTTTCTGGCAACTTGCAGTTGAAGATATACAAGCTGGCTGCGATCTTTTTCGTTCCCTCTACGATGAGACCAAAGGCGGTGATGGATTTGTAAGCCTTGAAGTCAGTCCGACTCTTGCGAACGATACCGAAGGTACGATCAAGCAGGCGAAGGAATTATGGGAGCGTGTTAATCGTCCGAATTTAATGGTGAAAATCCCAGCCACGAGAGAAGGTATTCCTGCCATTCGTCAATCTATCGCGGCGGGAATCAATATCAATATCACGCTTATTTTTTCGCTTGACCGTTATGCCGCTGTAATGGATGCATATCTTGCGGGACTTGAAGATCGCGTCGAGCAGAATCTCCCTATTCAACAAATTGCATCGGTTGCGTCTTTCTTTGTTTCACGTGTAGATACAAAGATTGATCCGCAACTTCCAAAAGATTCTCCTTTGCTTGGCAAAGCGGCAATCGCAAATGCAAAACTTGCATATGAAGCATTTGAGTCTATTTTTACATCTCCGCGTTTTGCAACTCTTAAAGCGCGTTTCCGTGCTCGTGTGCAGCGTCCGCTTTGGGCTTCCACTGGCACGAAGAATCCCGCGTATCCAGACACTTATTATGTTGATAACCTCATCGGCCCTGATACGGTCAACACGGTTCCACCCGCCACGTTGGAAGCTTTTCGAGATCATGGCAATGCAGCTATGACGATCACCCGTGACCTTGAAGAATCGCAAAAGGTTTTTGTTGACCTTAAAGCGCAAGGCATTTCCATGAGTACGGTTACAAAAGAATTGGAAGAGGAAGGCGTGAAGTCATTTGCAGAAGCTCTCACAACTCTTCTTGGAGCTATTGAGGAGAGGAAGAAAACCGCCGTTTCTTCACTTGGACCTTTAGCTGATTCTGTTTCTGAGCGTATCTCTCAACTGGAAATGGATTCTGTCCCCTCGCGCCTATGGGCGCATGACCCAACACTTTGGGCAAGCGATGCTGAAGGTCAAGCTGAGGTAAAGATTCGGCTCGGTTGGTTGGACTCGATTGAAGATGCGCGTAAACGCCTCGATGGATATTTGTCATTTGCAAAAGAAATCCACGAGGATGGCATTGACCGTGTATTAGTTATTGGTATGGGAGGCTCTTCATTAACCGCTGAAGTATTGAGCTCACTATTAGCTGCCGCAAATATTGAAGCGAAAGTCAGTCTTGCGATTCTTGATTCAACTGATCCACAGCAGGTTGCTTTGGCTGCTGAACAATATCCACCAGATAAATCGTTATATATTCTTGCCAGTAAATCAGGCGGCACAGCCGAGTTGCTTGCTGCATTTGATTATTTCTGGGAACTTAGTAAAGGTGATGGCTCACGTTTTGTAGTTACTACCGATGCAGGTTCATCTTTGGAGAAACTTGCAAAAGAACGCGGATTTAGAAAAGTATTTAACGCGGATCCAAATGTAGGCGGGCGATTCTCCGCATTAACCGATTTTGGTTTAGTCCCTGCGGCCTTGCTTGGTATGGATATTCCTCGTCTGCTGGATAGCGCAGAACGAATGAAACAACAATCTGAGAAGGATGTTCCTGCAGCACAGAATCCTGGCTTTGCATTGGGCGCTCTACTGGCTGAGTCTGCTCTCGCAGGCAGAGACAAGCTGACGATTGTGGCTGATGCGCCTGTATCCGCGTTTGCAAATTGGATCGAGCAGGTAATCGCCGAGTCGAGTGGTAAGCATGGAAAGGGAATCCTTCCTGTTCCATTGGAGCCGTTGGGCACGCCCGATGTTTATGGAAATGATCGCCTGTTTGTGTATCTGCGAAATAATGATGAGTTGGATGCGGGCGTTAGCGCTTTGAAAAAAGCTGGCTTCCCTGTGATCGAATTGCCAATTGCAAACCCATATGATGTTGGTGCGGAGTTTTTCAGATGGGAAGTTGCGATTTCGGTGGTTTGTTATATTTTGGGAATCAATGCGTTTGACCAGCCCGATGTGCAGGACAGTAAACTTCGCACGATAGCCAAGATTGAAGATTTTCAAAAGACAGGCAAATTGGCAGATGTTGACTTGGTGGATGTGAGTGAGGTGAGTAAATTTGTATCTGGCGCGAAGGCCGATGACTTCCTTACGATCAACGCTTATTTGCCGCGCAATAAAAGCACAGTGGAAGCTTTACAAGCGTTGCGCGTTGCATTGAGAGAAAAAACAAAATGTGCTGTGACTGCTGGATTTGGTCCGCGCTTTCAACATTCAACAGGTCAATTTCACAAAGGCGGCCCGAATAAAGGATTGTTTATTCAGGTTGTGTATGATGCGAAACAGGATATGGAAATTCCCAATCAAGGATTGAGTTTTGGCACCCTGCTCCGTGCGCAAGCGTTGGGTGATTATGAAGCCTTGATCGCCGCAGGCAGAAAAGCCTTACGAATCAAACTCTCTGATCCTTCAGAGTTGACAAAGTTGGTTGATGCTTTGACTTGATAATGTCATTGCGAGGAGGGTTCTTGCTCTTTCCGACGAAGCAATCCCTATTATAAGGAGACTGCTTCGGCAAGCACCAAGAGCGCCTCGCAGCGACATGACTCCTGATGAAAGGAAAACCTTATGAACAATCTTGCCTCTGGAAAGTGTGTTGCCTGCCGCGGCACCGAGCCGACCTTAACCGATTCTGAAATTAATGATCTGCACCCGCATATTTCAGAATGGGAAGTTAAAGAAGTAGATGGAGTCAAACGGTTGGAGCGAGTCTTCAAATTCAAAAACTTTGTTGAGGCGATTGCATTTACAAACAAGATCGGTCTGATTGCGGAAGAAGAGGATCATCACCCGTTGATTATTACTGAGTGGGGGAGAGTCACTGTCAACTGGTGGACGCATAAGATCAAAGGATTACATAAAAACGATTTCATCATGGCGGCGAAGACAGATGAATTGTTTGAGCAGAAATTGTAAGTATTAAAATTTACTTATACTGCTGACTGGCTTACTTGATTAACGAGCTCTGTTGTATGAGCAAAGTCATCTGCAAGAGCAGTCTTTTCATCTTCAGAAAGCTCCAGTGATTTTGCCGCAGTGAGTGAGGCTTGAGATAATCTATGGTTATTTGTCCGAATTGCCAACTCCGCTCGATATAGATACGCTTTTGCTAGATCAATGGCTGGTGCGTCTTTGAAGCGTTTCAAGCCATTTTCAAGAGTTTTTAAAGCCAACGCTTCGTCTCCACGTGCATCTCCCAGGCGCGCGGCAACAAGAATGATCTGTGGCAATCCTTCCTCTATTTTCGGCGAGTCTTCCTCTTCAGTTTCATTTAACTTGTAAATCCGCAGCCAATTCCCGCCAGGGTCTACTACGCTAAATCCACTGACTGTCCCATACTTTTTTCGTGGACGCAGAATCCGAGGGATGCCCGCTACGGGTAGTTTGCCAAAAGTTTCTCTTAATCCTTTAGCGAAATCATGATAAAGGCTATCTGGATCAGGTACAACGATGATGACACTGCCATATGAGTCTGCAGGATTAAATCCCTCCATGCCGAAGAGATGGATGTGTATCTCTTCAAGAGCCACGACTGCATAAGGGTTGGGACGTAGCTGTCGATAAGTTTGCTTGAACCCCAGTGACTTATAAAACGATATTGATTCATCCAGTTCGCGGCACGGCAGGCATGGATAGGTACGTTCGTTCGTCATGAATCATCTCCTTTTTATTGTGGCCTACTATGATGGTGTATATATTCCATCATAGGATTGAATCGAAATGATTTTATTATGGTAGCAAAGACCGATGAAATGTTTGGGAGGAAAATATAATTACCCCAAACTTATTTTGGCCGTAGACAAACTACTGACCGTAAAGATAAGTTGCTGCACGCTTTTTTAGCCCGCTCTCATTAAGTCCGAAATTTTTCTGGGTTGTTTTCTTTTTCCATTTTGAACTTGTGTAATCATCATAAGTAAATTTTTTGTTATCGGGTCAGATGGAGATTGAGCCAAAGATTGCTCGGCTGCCATTTTTGCTTGTGCTAAATTTTCATTTAGAAATAAAGCTAAACTTAGATTAGCCAACAAGCCAGGGTCGTTTGGGGCCAATTTAATGCCAGATTGCGCCGCTAACAATCCTTCATCTGTTTTTCCTAATTGAAGACATGTCATCATTAATTCACGGCATACATCAGGATGATTAGGATTAATTTCAAATGCTGATTTGAAATAACCATATGCTTTTTCATCGTTGTGTAATGCCTGTTGAGTCTTACCCAAGAACCAATAAGCAGCCCAATTTTGCGTATCCAGTTGAGTTACTAATTCCAAATATTCAATTCCCTGTTTAATGTTTTTACGCCCATCAACACTTTCAATGTCTGAGGCATTTCGATCAGTTAGAAATATATATGGATTGACTAACTCAGCACCTTTTTTGAGGAAATCTGCAATATTGGTCATTCCATGATTTTCTTTAGAAGTACGTCCTATGAAAACTTCTTTCATGGTCTGTTTGTCGAGAAAAACATCTACACTTCCATCTGTTCGTAAATGCTGCAATCTGCCTTCGACATTATTGTTGTCTACTTTTGCAAACTTTTTACTGAGCGAATTTTCTAATTTCCACCCGTTTGGTACAGCGATTTTATCAGTTTTCATACCTTTTAAAGAGCAAAACGCTACGCCATCAGGAGTACGTTGAAGAGTCAACCAATCACAAGCGATTGTAAATCCTTCTACTTGGTCAATTACAGATACGTCAACAGATTTCTCGCCTTGCTTAAATATAAAACCTTGTTTTTCTAAATTCATTATAAAACGCCCGACATCGGGAGGCGCCATAAACCCAACTCGAACAAGTTGACCATCTGTGCAGAAAGTTCCATTAATAAAATCTTGTTTATATTTCGCAAAGCCACCCTTATATTTTTTATTAATAGTCGAGTTAAGAATTACGACACTGATGCCTTCAATCAGAACACTCATATTTTTTCACCTTCTGGTTATGGAGGAGTGGGCTAACTAGATATTATAAAGTGGTGATATAACGGCTTATGGAAAGTCTAGCTCTTGATGCCTAATGTCCCAAATCAACTATGTCATTATACCGCCGTAGATTAAAAGGATTATAAACGCGCCCTTCTTTTCCTCAACGCCTTATCATCCAATGACTTGAAAATTCTTAACACAAATGGGATGTTACCAAGCCAGCCCAGAAACCCAGCCCAGAGCGTAATAATTCCTTTGGGTATATGAGGCATCGAAACGGCGGACGTGAAATCCACAGTGCGGTCATCGATTTGGAAAGTATGGCGGCTTAGCTGTTTGATTTTTGGATTCGCATTCAAAAATGCACGAAGCTCTTCCAACTCTTTCTTCGTGAGCCACTGTGGCAAGTCAGAAGTCGCTTTGAATTTGCAAATAAAGGCTAAATCTTGTAAAAGCTGTTTTTGTTCTTGGGTAAGCGAATTTTCTTTGGACGCAAAATATGCTACGTCAGGGTCAACGTGCAGTAAGGGTTGTAACCATAATCTGCCAAGCGATGTGCGGATCGCATTTCTGGTTCCAGGAATGGCGGGGTTATAAAATAAATGCGCGTCACGGTATTTTTCCCAATCATGCGAAACATCAGGCCCAATGCGGATCGCGTCACATAACCCGATTGCTGGCAGGATGGGTGTGCCGCAGGTTAAGAAGAATGCATCCGTGCCCATGGCATCACGCATCACATGCAGCGACTCGCGATATGCAGCCTCGCGTGACATGTCTTTAAATCTTTTGCCTTTCAATGCGCCCGCATATAAAAAATCCAGCTTGAGATAGTCAAAGCCCCAGGCGCGGACTTGTTTCATCAGCGCAGCCAGCCACTCGGTCACAGCGGGATGCGTTGTGTCTAGCGCGTACACTTGTTCACCCCAATTAAATCCTGCCGATACAAATCGTCCGTGCTCATTTTTCAAAAACCAATCCGAATGTTCATGAAACAAATGAGAAGACTCGGTTGCAATTAATGGAGCTAACCACAGCCCCGCTTTTCTTCCAGTTGATTTTATCTTTTCTGCCAGTGCATTCATGCCCGATGGAAATTTTTTATTTGCATCCCAATCGCCAATATTGACTTGCCAGCCGTCGTCCACTTGCAAAACATCAAAAGGCAGGTCGCCAAGTTCATCAAATATTTTGTGCAAAATGATTTCGTCAATGCTTGTATAAAAGCTATACCATGAACACCACACACGCGGCGCGGCATTCTTTTTTGTCGTTCCGAATCGATTTCCCAACTGATCAGCATATTCATTGAAGACGACATTTTCCTGCCCGTAAGCTATGAACCACTCGAGTTCATCCGCTTCACCATGCCCCGATAACTGCTCCTCGACGAAGTGCACATGCGCATCTGTGGCAAGTGCCCCAAGCAAAAGGATGTTGCCATCTTCAAATTCCACCGCGCCCAACCATGACCCATGTGGAAATTTTTTATGGACATGTTGCGCATCCACTTGCAACGGATGAAAGATCGCTGGTTTCCCTACAGGTAATGGACTTAAGTCCGTCCACGCCGCAAGTGACCACGACTGCCAGCCATGCCGATAATATCTTATCGGTGCGGCTGTTAATTCGATGATTACTTCTTTTGCCTTGATTATTTTTGATTTGGTTAAAACTTCGGCGAGTTGAATTGTGATCATGAGTTATTCTCTCATTATATTTTATAAACGACCCGTTGGTCGAGTAGCTGCGAAGCAGCATACCGAGACCAACAAATGGATAGACGCGCTCTATTAACAGGTGGTCTCGATATGCCCTTCACTGTCGTTCAGGGCTACTCGACCACCGGGGTTTTTTCAGAATATACTGTGCTCCAAAAAATGCCAATCCGCCAGAAATGAGTACGGATAATAATAAAACAAAATGTGAGCCTGCCGCAATTGCGAGAGCTGTGTCATAGGGATAGTTGAAGGCCACAAGCACAGATGTCCACCCCACTTCATGCGTGCCGATATTGGCAAAGCCTTGCAGCGGAAGCAAGGTCAACGGGATCATTACCATGGATATTACCGCAATGTGATAGAACGCAATTGGCAGCCCCATGCTCCGCGCGGCAAAATAAAAATTCGAGTAGATGCACAGCCAGATCCCTGCCGTAACAAGTGCAACTTTCCCATGTGCCCCATGGCTTTGTATTTCGCGCAGGCCGATAATAAATTTATTCCACGCACTGCGAATTTTTTGGAGTCCAGCAGCTCGCTGCTGGTTTTCATTTAGAAAAGTGTCTGACACTAAAGTTGGTTTGCTAAATCTTAGAAAGACTAAAATCCCAATCGTCCCTGCTAATATTAATACACAAAAAATAATCGCAGATTGAAATATCCACTCTGGCATTTCGTTTTTTGAAAATGGAAGCAGAATTGTTAGGATCAAAGCAACAACTGAAAAGTCATAGAAACGTGCCGCGAACAAAGTGGCTGTCCCTTCGATAAGCGATAGGTCTAATTTGTTCTTTGCAATGAAGATATAAGTTACATCGCCTGTTTTAGCTGGCATCAAATACATGAGAATATTGTGAAGTGCAGAAACGGGGACAAGTTCCATCCATTTTATAGGACGTGAATAGATCAACTGGGTAAATCGTAAAGCCCTCAAAAGGATATTGACAAAATATGCTAAAAACGCCAATCCCAGCCATCCCCAGCGGATATCAGAAAAGGCTGTGCGCAGAATCTCCCAATCCAAATTGATAAGAACGTAGCCAAGAAAAAATGCGGATAAAACTGCACTCAAAATATAAATAAGGGTTTTATTTTTATTCATTGATTTTTCTTTATTTTTTCCAACCAGTTGGTTTCACTGCCATATCCATATTTAATCATGCGTTCCCCACAAAATGATTGGAGTTGGGCAGCTCGTTGGTGAGTCCATTCGGGCCATTCGGGAAAGTCCGTTTTTGAAGATGTGTTGGCTGGTTCACGAAAACGATCACGTATTCCTGTTACAGTCGGTAAGCCAATGAACTCACTGATCTTGCCAAATAATTCTTCGGAATTGCTAGTATTGAATAAGTCTTCAAATCGTACACGCAGATAGGGTGTGGAGGAGTTCTCTAAGCCATCCATGACTCGATTTTTGAAATTCCATATCCAACAGTATTTTTCAAACCTTGTAAAACCAAAAATTTTGCTTAATGGTACTTCGCCAATTAAAAAAGGATTAGGCTGCCAGAATGGGACAAAATAATTTGCAATGAAACTTGTCCACTTTTGAAGCGAAAAATTTAATTGAGACGTAACATATGTACGCGGGTCGCGCACAATATGCACTACTTTCAAATTTGGATATAATTCGGGCGCTAATGATGCAAGTCCATACAGAAAGTTATTTGCATCAATATGGAATTTCTTCTCGCAACTTTCTATTTCACTGCCTTTTAGTAACTTCCATGCAGACTTAAGTACGCTTTTGGGAAGCAGATGTGAAAAATGTAAATTGGTCAGGATTTGGATGGGTCTCGAAGCACCGCGCTCGTGATAGGAAGCAGTATCAGGATACAGGTCCGCGAAGAGGCGTGATAAGAAGATTGTTCCTGTACGTCCTGTGGAGATGATCAGGATTGGCTGCGTATCTTTCATTCGTCTTCGTTGATCGGCGAATTAGACTCGCTTCGGTCAAATCGCAGTTGTGCAATTTGCTCGGATACTAGCCCTACAAGAAAAGTTAAAACGGCAGTGGACATAAGCAGGGCAGAGGTTTGTCCGTAAGGTGCCTGGAAAATAAAAATTCTAAAGAGTCCGTAACTGACACCCAAGATAAAAATGAATATACTCAGAGGAACAAATATTTTTAATGGCGCATAGAAAACAGCGATCTTTAAGATGATCATAAGGAAACGCAGCCCATCTTGTAATGGCTTGATTTTGCTTTTGCTTTTTCCAACGCGTTTCGCAAATTTGATCGGTTCATATCCCAAACTGTATCCTGCTCTTACAACCGAAAGCGTAATTGTGGTTGGATATGAAAATTTGTTTGGCAAAAGATAAATGAATTGTCGTGCGATATGAGTTTTTATGGCTCGAAAGCCCGAGGTGAGGTCTTCGATCTTGCGTCCAGAGATGTAGGTTGCAAGAGAATTAAAGAGCATATTGGCAATATCGCGATGAGCAGCAGTATCAGATTCTCGATTGCGGCTTCCAACCACCATATCATATGGGCCAATTTGATGTACTAGTTTAAGAATGTCATTTGGGTCATGTTGGCCATCACCATCTATGGTCACCAGAATATTTCCGTGTGCATGGCGGATCCCAGTTTTCACAGCGGCGCCGTTGCCAATATTGTATGGATGTTGGATTACTTTTGCGCCAGCACTTCGCGCACTTTCTGCGGTATTGTCGGTTGAGCCATCGTCAACCACAATAATTTCATGATTCTTATCGATTTTGTTTACAACCTCATGGATTTCGTTGATGATATTACCAATCGCTTCGCTTTCGTTAAAGGTGGGTATGATGACCGAAATACGAGGCGCACTTTTCTTTTGCTCAGACATGTTCACTCCATAAAAAACTTGCGCCAAAAAGCGCGAAATGATAATAATCGAAACAAGTATAATTGGCTAGGTATCTCTGTTTTTAGGAAATAAAATGTTGAAAAATAAAAATCTTCTTGCTGTAATCGCCATTACACTCTGGCTTTTCTTTTCTCTTTTCCCGTGGCAGGCGTGGTTTCAGAGTTTTGCGATCCTTCGTTTTTCCATTGGGTTGCTTGTTTATCTCATCCCTGGTGTTCTGGCATTTCTATATATTACCGATGATAAAAACATTTCCCCGCGAGTTTTGCTTGGCGGTTTTGCACTGACGATCCTTGTTACGGGTTTGCTTGGTTTGTTTGCGCGCCTGTTTCACTTAAACTTTATATTTATCCGCTGGGGGTTTGCACTATGGGGCATTGCTGCACTGATATTATTTCTTTTACAGAAAGATAAAATTACTTTTCAATTTGAAAAATTTACATGGTGGGAAGTTTTGTTGTTTTTGTTTGCTGCGGGAAGCGTAATTTATTTCGCCGCAATCACCAGCCTTCCTCTTATTCACGACGATGCATTTACATACAATGTGCTGATATATTATTATCAACATGCACCAGTATTGGATTTTAATTTTCCTGATTCGTTGAATCGTTTGGAAATTCCCCGCTTTTGGATTGCTTACTGGCCTCTGGTGGAAGCGATGATATCTGGGCTCAGCTATGTAGATGGCCTCATCGTTGCGGGGGCGTATCTTCCTCCCGTCTTAGCCTGTTTCTCGTTTATAGGCATTTACGCCCTCGGGCGGACTCTTGGTCTACCTCGTGCAGTTGCATTTGCCGCGATCCTTGCGCAAGGATTTAGCCTGATGCGCTTATCCAGGCCAAACCAGCCTGGCGACCTTTTCTTTCAACGCATAACAGAAGATAAGGTTGTTGCAGCATTTGTTATCTCACTGATTCTAATTTTGTTCGCGGTTGAATACTTTGAAAAACCAGATCGGCGAAAACTAATCATTGTTGGTATTGCGGCATTGGCGATGGCCTTCACTCATCCTGTCCAGTTTGGCATGACCTGTATGATTATCGGCGTTTATGGATTGCCTTTACTGTTCAAGAAAGATTTTCGTTGGAAATATTTTTCCCTGATTGGTGTGTTGGCTGCGGTCGTTGTCATCCCATTTTTTTTCCGCTTTGGCGGTGGTGAATATTCCCAGTCTCTTAGTTTCACGCTTGCAGATGTCGCCGCGAATAATGAGTTCGAGCGTTTTGGAATTCGCCGAGTTGAAATTATTGAAGGGACGCCATTTTACGGTATCTCTCCTTATCTGACTCCTGGCTTACCTTATGAAATAAGTCTGGTTGCGGTAATCGTCAGTTTATTTTTCTTTTGGCGCCATAAGTCTGCGCGTTATGTGCTGGCTGCATTTCTTGTTCTGGGCGTTAGCATGATCCCTTATACGGGCTGGATCGTTGGGATGTTTACTACGCCTTTCCAATTATGGCGGCTCACTTGGCTAATGCCTTTTGGTCTGGCTTTTGCTTTTCTAGGTTGGGTAGGTTTTGAAATCATACAAAAGATTAGGTTGTTTCAGCAGAGAATCTCATGGATACAACCGCTATATTATCTTTCTTTTATTCTTGTATTGGTTGCTTCGATTGTGTATGTCCATCCCTGGACCATGGGAAATATTGAGAGAAGAAACCTTGATGTAATTGACTTTTATTCCAATTACCTTAGTACAGCCAAACTTATGAACGAGATGGATGTAAATAAACCTGTCATTGTTGGCGGGCCTGATACAACCACGAACTCCATCATCCCAAGCCTTACATTAAACTATATGCCTCTTGTCTTTCGTGTTGAGTCTGGAGGAGAACAAACCAAATTATGGAAGTCATTAATTGGCGATGACATTCCCCCTCAAGAGCGGCTTGCCCGACTCCAGGAGAATAATGTTGAATATTTGCTTATTAAAGGCGAGCCAGGCTGGTTGTTGGAGCTATTAGATAATTATCCTAATAATATTTCACGTATCTTTAGAGATCAAAGATTTAGTTTATATAAATTAAATCCCTAGTCAGTTTTCGATCATATTTCACCGCCGCGAGCAGCGGCGGTTCTTTTTTAAGTGGCTTGACGATTAAAAGGCCGTAAGGTATATTGTGCATGTAAGTTTCGGAAGGAATATATATAACTTATGTATGAATTCGACAGAACTGATATAAGAATTGTCAATTTACTTCTTGAAGATGGACGTATGTCTGCTTCGGAGATTTCACGTCGTATGTTGGATATTTCCGAGCGTGCCGTACGTTATCGTATTGACCGTATGATCGATGAGGGTGTGATCCAGATCAGCGCGGTGGTTAGCCCTGAGGCACTTGGCTTTACGATTAAGGCAGATGTCTGGCTTGAGGTTGAGTCGAATTTAATTCTTGATGTAGCGAAGAAGATGGCTGCGTTTGAAAACGTGACTTACGTTGCCTGTGGCATCGGTCAAAACGATATTAGTATTCAAATCGTTGCAAAAGATACATCTGAGATCTATCACTTTGTGACAGAGGTAGTTCGCAAGGTTAAGGGGGTTCGTAAGACGACAACCTCCATTGTGCCGATCATTCTCAAAGATGTGTATCAGTGGCGGGTGCCGGAAAGAATCGCGAAGGAAATTTCCGAACGTAAAGTCGCAGTATCTGATTAATCCAACAGGAGAATTGTCATCATGTTTGGTTCAAAGACGCAATCATTGCAGCAGCGTGCTCAAAAAGTAATGCCCTTGGGGGTTAATTCCAATTTTCGTTTTTGGGGAGATAACATTACACCCTATGTTGAAAAAGCCAAAGGTGCATATCTTTGGGATGTAGATGGAAAGAAATATATTGATTATCGCATGGCGTTCGGGCCTATTATTTTGGGGCACTCGTATAATGAAGTTGACCAGAAAGTAATTGAAGAAATTCAAAAAGGTATCCTCTTTGCAATGACTGGCGAACTTGAAGTTGCAGTTGCAGAGATGATCGTTGAAATGTCGCCCGCAATTGATATGGTTCGCATGGCATGTTCTGGCACAGAAGCCACTATGCATGCCATTCGAGTAGCTCGCGCTTTTACCGGGCGTGATTTAATTTTAAAATTCGAAGGTAATTATCATGGTTTTCATGATCATACTTTGTGGTCAACATACGCGCCTGTAGAAACTTATGGCAATCGACGCAGTCCAATACCAGTGCCTGCTTCATCTGGAATTCCAAAAGGAATGCGTGAATTTATTATTACTTTGCCATTCAATGATTTTGAAGGTTTTGAACGAGTTATGCGTTCATATGGGGAGCAAATTGCTGCTGTGATTTCAGAGCCTTGTCAGGGGAATTGTGCGGCGATTAATCCGCAGGATGGATTCCTTGAACTCATTCGCAGTGAAACAGAAAAATATGGATGTGTCTTTATTTTGGATGAAGTGAAAACTGGATTCCGAATCGCGAACGGTGGTGCACAGGAATACTATCGCATCAAACCTGACCTGGTCACGTATGCGAAAGCTTTGGGCAATGGTTACCCTGTAGCTGCTTTCGGTGGTAAACAGGAAATCATGTCCATTATTGGACATGGGGTGGCGCAAGGTGGGACGTATACAAATAACAAGCCTGGTATTGCAGGTGCATATGCTACATTAAGTTTATTGAAATCCAAACCAATTTTGAAAACAATTGAAAAGCGCGGACAACGTCTAATGGATGGCTTGAAGGAAATCTTTGAAGAGAACGATATTCCTGTTGTGATGACTGGCTATCCCGCGATGTTCTCGTTTTCATTAAATATAGACTCGGTCAAGAGTCAGCGGGATTGGGCGAATAGCGATCAGACTCTTTATCTTGAATTAACCGAGAAAGCCATTGCTCGCGGAGTCATGCCCGATCATGATGCCCGTGAACCTTGGTTCTTATGTTATGAGCACAGCGATGCAGATATTGATGAGACATTGAATGTGTATGCAGAGATTGTGAAGGATGTGAAGAAATAATAAATAAATCTGGTGGTTGAGTAGCCGCGCTTTTGCTCTTCGCGGCGTATCGAAACCACCAAGTAAACAGAGTATTTTTGTTACAGAATAATCCCTTGAAACAGGTGTAAATAAATATGACAAAACTAACCTCGCAAGAAATCATTGACCTCAACAAAGAGTACACCTTCTTTTCCTGGTCTAATCAGGGACAGGTTAATCCAATTCCTGTAACAAAAGCTGAAGGCGTTTATTTTTGGGATGCCGATGGAAAACGTTATCTTGATTTCGCTTCGCAGTTGGTGAATACGAATGTGGGACATCAGCATCCGAAAGTAATAAAAGCGATTCAAGATCAAGCCGCAATATTGACTTTTGCCAGCCCGGGTGCGGCAACTGAACCGCGTGGCTTGTTGGGTAAAAAATTGTCCGAAATTACACCTGGAGATTTGAAGAAAACTTTTTTTACTTTGGGCGGGGCAGAAGCAAATGAAAATGCGATCAAGATCGCACGTCAATATACAGGCAGACATAAAATCTTAGCGCGTTATCGTTCCTATCATGGTGCCACTCACGGAGCAATCGCTTTGACCGGTGACTACCGCCGTTTACCTGCCGAGCCTGCTATTTCTGGCGTTGTACATTTTCTTGACCCATATTGCTATCGTTGTCCATTTGGCTGGACTAGAGATACATGTCATCGCGAATGTATCAGCCATGTCGAAGAGGTGATTCAGCATGAAGGTCCAGACCAGATCGCTGCGATTATTCTCGAAGGCGTGACAGGCACAAACGGACTTATTATCCCGCCTGATGAATACTGGCCGCGTATGCGCGAGATTTGTGACAAATATGGCATCCTGCTCATTTCAGATGAAGTGATGAGTGGTTGGGGACGCACAGGGGAGTGGTTCGCGGTGGATAACTGGGATGTAACCCCCGATATTATTACAACTGCAAAAGGAATTACTTCTGGATATATTCCATTGGGTGCTGTGATCGTGCGAGAGAAGATTGCAAAATTCTTTGACGATAAAATGCTCTCTGCTGGCCTTACTTATAATGGACATGCTCTTGCATGTGCTGCCGCACTAGCAACGATTGAAACTTATGAAGAAGAGCATATCTTCGAAAATGCCAAAATAGTCGGGAAATACTTGGGTGAACGTCTTGAAGATCTAAAGATGAAACACATTTCTATTGGAGATGTTCGTTATATTGGCATGTTTACTGCGCTTGAGTTGGTAAAGAATCGCGAGACGAAAGAGCCGTTGGATATCACCGCTCTCAAAAACTTTATGATTTCCAATAGTGTATATATGTTCAATTTCAAAAATATCCTTTTTGTTGTGCCGCCTTTGGTTATAACAAAAGAACAAATTGATGAAGGTCTGAATTTATTGGATGAAGGCTTGGCAGAGTTAATGGATACACAAGTTAGTTAGAAGGTCACAGGTTTTCAAGCGATTTTGGAGAATTTATGGAAATACTAAACTATATAAACGGCGAATGGGTTAAGCCAAACGTAAAAGAATATTTTGATGTAATTAACCCTGCGACAGGTGAAGTGATTGCAAAGACTCCGCTTGGCACAAAGGCGGACGTAGATGCCGCTGCGAAAGCCGCGAGCGAAGCATTTATTTCATGGCGTCGTGTGCCTGTCAATGACCGTGTTCAGTATTTATTTAAGTTCCGCAATTTAATGCGAGAGAACGCTGATGAGATTGCAAAGTTAATAACTAACGAGGCTGGCAAAACATTTGAAGAAGCTAAAGCCGAAATGGTGCGCGCTTATGAAAATATTGAAGTGGCCTGTGGAATGCCGCATTTGAGCAAAGGTGAATTTGTGGAAGATATCGCTCCCGGCATTGACGAGATCATGATCCGCCAACCTGTGGGTGTATGCGCTACGATTGCGCCGTTTAATTTCCCTGGCATGATTCCCTTTTGGTATTTACCTTATGCGCTTGCGGCGGGTAATACATATATTGTGAAGCCTTCTGAAAAAGTGCCAATGACGATGCAATTTATTTTTAAATTAATTGAACAAGTTGGTTTTCCAAAAGGCGTCGTTAACTTAGTTAATGGGGCTAAGGAAACTGTGGATGCGATTCTTGAGCACCCTTCGATTCGTGCAATTACATTTGTCGGCTCAACGAATGTTGCAAAATATATTTATGCAACCGCTGCGTCACATGGCAAGCGCGTTCAGGCGCAGGGTGGTGCGAAGAATCCTGTCATCATTTTGCCTGATGCGGATATGGAAATGACAACGAAGATCGTCGCCGATTCTGCCTTCGGGTGTGCTGGTCAGCGTTGTTTGGCAGTTTCTCTCGCTGTGACAGTGGGTGATGCTAGAAATATATTCAATGAATTAATTTGTGATGCAGCATCGTCGCGAACTGTTGGTTACGGTTTGGATTCAGGCATTCAAATGGGGCCAGTTATTAATAGTGCGTCTCAACAGCGCGTAGAGCAGTTGATTGCTCTGGGTGCAAAAGAAGGGGCATCTGTCCCAGTCGATGGACGTGGAACGGTGGTGAAGGGCTACGAGCGTGGGTCCTTTGTCAGACCGACGATCATCTCCGAGGTTAAGAAAGGAAGCGAGATTTCCAGAACGGAAATTTTTGGTCCAGTGTTAAGTCTCATGCATGTTAATTCAATAGATGATGCAATTGAATTGGTAAACAGCGGGCAATATGGAAATCAGGCGAGTCTGTTCACGTCCAGTGGAAATGCCGCACGCAAGTTTAGATATGAAGCCGAAGCAGGCAATATTGGAATCAATATTGGTGTGGCAGCGCCGATGGCATTTTTTCCATTTAGTGGTTGGAAGGATTCTTTTTTTGGTGACATGCACGGGCAAGGCATGGACGCGGTTGAATTTTTCACCCAGAAAAAAATTGTGGTGGAACGCTGGCCGAAAGAATGGACGAGAAAGTTCTAGAGATTAGAGCACAGATAAACAGAGATTAGTAGATAGGTATGCAAGGAACTGTTCTCTAATTATCTGTTCTCTTAAAACAAGGAATTTTTATGACTGTTGATTACGAAGACGCATTGGATTATTCATCACGCTGGATGGATTTGATTCGTAAAACTGAATTTCCAACCGAAGAACAAGCGCATACAATTATTGATGAATCAAAAGATAATTTTGCTGAGCATTACAACCGCAATTGGTTGGAATATCGCAAGTCTGTCACTGAGTCTGGAGATTGGGCTTCGGTGGAATGGACAGGTAATGGCTCTGTGATTAAAGATGTGTTGGGTCGTGAGTTTTTAGACTTTCTCGGTGGTTACGGCATGATGGATTTGGGATGGAGTCATCCTGATGTGATTGAAACGGTAAAAGCGCAATTGAATCGCTCCCCGATGCCTTCGCAAGAATTACTTGACCCATTGCGCGGTGTACTGGCAAAATTACTTGCAAATATTACCCCAGGCAATTTGAAATATAGTTGGTTCGGTGCAAGTGGTACAGAAGCCAACGAAGCCGCGATGAAAATTGCGAAACTTTATACAGGTAAGAGTGCATTTATTGTAGGTGTGCGAGCTTTTCATGGAAAGACGATGGGTTCGCTTTCATTAATGGGTAAGTCTGATTTTCGTGTGCCCATGGGCACCATGTATGGCGGGCAGGTGTATCACGTTCCGTTTGGTGATGCAGATGCTGTTGAAAAACAATTAGAGATTTGTGAAAAAGTGGGGATTGGCGTTGCCGCTGTCATGTTTGAACCTATTCAAGGCGAGTCGGGTGCAATCGTTCCTCCTGATGATTTTTGGCCTCGTATTCGTAAGGCAACAAAAAAATATAATGTTTTGTTAATTGCGGATGAAGTACAAACAGGTTTGGGTAGAACAGGGAAATTATGGGGCGTTGATCATTGGAATGTAGTACCAGATATTTTGACGGTTGCAAAATCTTTGGGCGGCGGCGTAATGCCCGTGAGTGCAACCATTACAACAGAAGAAATTTATCAACCGATGATGTATCCCAATCCGTTTATGCACACCACCACAACAGGCGGCGGAGCATTAGCCTGTTCTGCTGCGATTGCTGCCATTCATGTAACTCTGCGTGAGCGATTGTGGGAACAAGCTGCTGATAAGGGCAATTATCTGATTTCGAAATTAGAGGAATTTGCTGTGCAATATCCGCAAATTTATGAGAAAATTACTGGTAAAGGTTTGTTGATCGGCATGCATTTTAATTCACCTGAGCTCGGTTATAAGGTGGCATCAGGATTATTCAAGCGTGGTGTACTTGTAGCGGGCACATTGACCAGTGCGCAAACCATCCGCGTTGAACCGCCCTTGATTATTACAAAAGAACAAATGGATCTATTGCTTGAACGCCTAGGCGATGTATTAAAAGAAATCAACACAGCAATGTAATTCTGGACTCCGGGAGCTTGCTCCCGCACTATGCAACAGCTTGCTGTTGCAATCCAAATTTATAATTCGGAGAAGATAGATGGCCAGTGAATTTGCAGTTGAAATGCGAGATGTTGTGAAACGTTTTATCACGCCAGAGGGGAATGAAATGGCCGCTGTAGATCATGTGACCATGCGAATCAAGAATGGGGAATTCTTTTCCATGCTCGGCTCTTCTGGCTGCGGTAAAACCACGTCTTTGAGAATGATTGCAGGGTTTGAATGGCCGACCGAAGGTGAAATATATATTGAAGGTATTCCAATGGGGCACACGCCTCCTTTTCAGCGAAAGGTCAATACGGTTTTCCAAAGTTATGCGCTTTTTCAGCATTTGACCGTTTTCCAAAACCTGGCTTTTGGTTTGGAGATGGAAGGCGCAGGCACAGATGAGATAAAGAAGCGCGTAGGACATGCCCTCGAAATGGTCCAACTGACAGGCATGGATCGCCGCAAACCCAAGCAGCTTTCTGGTGGACAGCAGCAGCGCGTCGCCCTCGCCCGAGCCTTGGTCAAAACACCTGACGTTCTCCTGCTTGATGAGCCGCTCGGTGCGTTGGACTTGAAACTTCGTAAAGAGATGCAGCTTGAATTAAAAGCATTGCAGCAGCAACTTGGTATTACATTTATCTATGTAACACACGATCAGGAAGAAGCATTGACCATGTCTGATCGTATTGCTGTGATGAGCAAGGGCAAGGTGCAGCAAATGGGCACACCGGTTGAAGTGTACGAACGGCCTGCAAATAAATTCGTTGCAGATTTTATCGGGGAGTCGAATTTCCTCGAAGGCACGATCAAGTCTTTGTCCAAGGATGAAGCGAGTGTTTTTATTCCCAGCTTAAATGCTGAAGTTAAAGGGATGCCAATTTCGGAAGGACTTGTCACAGGCGAAGAAGTAGTTGTGTGTGTGCGTCCTGAGAAGATCAAACTTGTAGATAAGTCTGTGAAGAGTGATGGGTTATTTCCGGGCAGAGTCACCAATACGGTTTATATCGGCGCGGATACGCAAGTGTTCGTGGATGTGAATGGAGCGAAGCTGAAGGTCTGGGAACAAAACCGCATTTCACGGCTTGACCCAAAATCATTCTATACAGTAGGCCAGGAAGTTTGGTTGATGCTTGTGCCTGAGAATACCCTGGTCTTGAAGAAGGATTAGCCATGTTACAACGTCTTCGCGAAAATAAATCTGCGCAGGGTACGTTATTAGCGCTGCCCACTACGGTATGGTTGTTCGTGTTGTTGATCATACCGTTAATCCTCACTTTGATCGTGAGTTTTGGCAGACGCAGTCCTGATGGCGATGTGATCTATACCTTCACGCTTGATAATTACACACGTCTGCTCGGTTATAGCACAGACTGCCCTGATGGACAGGCCTCGTGTTTTGACCCGTTGTATGTAAATATTTTGGGGAGGTCATTATCATTAGCGTTCAATACAACTTTGTTCGTGATTACGCTGGCATATCCGCTCGCGTATTTTATTGCACGTGCACATCCCAAACGCCGCAATCTATTTTTGTTCATGGTACTGATCCCGTTGTGGACAAACTTCGTGATTCGCGTGTATGCATGGATGATGCTGCTGCGTAAAGAGGGCGCGATCAATATCATCATCGGCTGGGTGATGAACGCGCTTAATATTCCTTTCACACCGTTTGAGATGTTGTATACACCGGGCGCCGTTTTAGTAGGTATGATCTATGAATTTCTACCTTTTATGATCTTACCCATCTACACATCGCTTGAGAAGATCGATACCTCATTATATGAAGCTGCTGCAGATTTGGGTGCGAACTCCATCAAGACTTTTTTACGTGTCACGCTTCCATTGTCCATGCCGGGTGTAGTAGCTGGGACAATTTTGGTGTTCATCCCAGTAATGGGTACGTTCATTGTGTCTGATATTCTCGGCGGTCGTCAAGTTATTTTGGTGGGTAACCTCATTCAAAGACAGTTCCTGGATGCGCGTGACCCGACCTTTGGTTCTGCAGCGTCGCTGATTCTGATGGTGATGACGTTGATTGTCACATATTTCTATACCCGTAAATTTGGGTTTGGAGAGGAGATCGTAGTCGGATGATCCCGCACATTACAATCTTATTTGAAAAGGAGTGTGCGGGATGAACCCATTTCGCCGTTCTCCCTTTGTGATTATTGCAGCGATTATTGTATATTTCTTTTTATATGCACCGATCGTAGGGTTGATTCTTTACTCGTTTAATGCTTCGCGTACCAATGTGACATTTGAAGGTTTCATTCCCTCCTTTAGTGAACGAGTGGTAATGGATGGAAGCCTTGTAAAGTCCAGTCCCTGCGGACCTTTTCACTGGTATTGTGATCTTGCAAAAAATGATGATGTGGCCGAAGCAGCAGGCAATACATTAACTATCGCGTTTATTTCGACGATTGTTTCCACGATCATAGGAACGATGGCTGCATTGGCGCTTCAGCGTTACAACTTTAAGATGAAGCCATTCTCGCAGCTTTCGCTTTATATTCCCATTGTTATCCCTGAGATCGTAATGGGAATTGGTATTCTTACATTGTTCAGTCAGTTCTTTGGCTGGGCCAATAATGCCTTCAATCTTGTGGGTGATTCACGCCTCTCGCTCGGCATCGCAACTGTTACGATAAGCCATATTGCATTCATGGTTCCATTTGTTACACTCGTTGTGCAGGCTCGTTTGCAGGGTTTTGATAAATCCTATGAAGAAGCTGCAATGGATCTGGGCGCGAACGAGTGGACGACATTTCGCCGTGTCACACTTCCCATGATCCTGCCAGGCATCATGTCTGGTGCATTGCTTGCATTCACCCTGTCGCTTGATGATTTTGTGATTACGTTCTTCACAAACGGCCCAGGCTCAACAACCCTGCCAATTTATGTATACGGTTTGTTGAGGCGCATCATTACACCGCAGGTCAATGCGCTTTCGACGGTGTGGATACTGGTGGTATTCCTGGCTGTTTTGTTATTGCAGATCCTTCAAAACCGCGAACAGAAACAACATTCGTAAATCTATATAGGTATGCCCCAGCCGTGAATGTGCTGTGTTAATACGACTATAATATCTTTAAAGGAGTAAGAGATGAATAGATTAAATTTATTTAAATGGTTAGCACTGCTGGTTATTGCAAGTATGGCGCTGGCGGCTTGTGGTAGAAACGCCGAAACTACGCCAGTTGTCGGTGACGGAGAGAAGGTTGCCGCTAGCGGTTTTATTTGCCCCGAGCCAAGCCCGCGTATGGAGGTCACTTCAACGGAATTAAACATCTTCGTGTGGACAGAATATTTCCCTCCCGATATGTTGGAATGTTTTGAACTCGTTTACGGCATTACGCTTAATCGTGACGAATATTCCAGTAATGAGGAAATGTATGCCAAGGTTTCCGCTGGTGGTTCTGCTTATGATCTTGTGCAGCCTACAGACTACATCATCGGTTTGATGATACGTCAGGAGTTGCTGCAGGAATTAGACAAGACACAACTGCCAAACATCGGTAATTTCGATGAGGGCTGGATGAATCAGGATTTTGACCTCGGAAATAAATACAGCCTGCCTTATCTTGGTGGAACTGACGCTATCGTCGTCAATACTGATACCGTTGAGAATGTTCCCCAATCATGGGACGACCTCTGGAAGCCTGAATACGCAGGCAAAATGATCTTTCTGGATGACTCGCGTGCTGTGATTGGTATCACACTTTTAACATTGGGTTATGACGTCAACACGACAGACCCTGCGCAACTTGAAGAGGCAAAA
Source organism: Anaerolineales bacterium (assembly GCA_014379595.1). Taxonomy (GTDB): domain Bacteria; phylum Chloroflexota; class Anaerolineae; order Anaerolineales; family Villigracilaceae; genus Villigracilis. The sequence continues at coordinate 93,590 of JACMLM010000020.1, read as the reverse complement.
AATAAGTTGGCAAAACTTGTCCCTAATATTAAAGTATTTGATAGCGACAGCCCAAAGACAGCTTTGATTGCAGGTGATGCAGATCTGGGTATGACCTGGACTGGCGAAGCGTTCATTGCCAATCAGGAAAACCCCGCCATTGAATATATTTATCCCACTGAAGGCCCAATTCTTTGGCAGGATAACTGGGTCATGCTGAAGGATGCTCCCAATGCAGATGCGGCTTATGCATGGCTCAACTACACCATGCAGGGTGATGTGTTCTGGTTGACTATTCGTGATTTCCAATACACCAATACGAATAAAGCAGCAATCGAATATGCAAAAGAAAATTACCCTGAAGTGTATGCCGCCTATGCAGACTCGCCGATCACCAATCCACCAGCTGAGGCTGTAGCAAATGGTCATGGAATTGCAGATGTGGGTGATGCCACACCACTCTATGATGCAATCTGGGTTGAAGTCAAAGGACAGTAAATTGCCCCGAAACTTTACAGTACACTGTATTCATCAAATCTGTTGATAAAGTATGAATGCCCCGACGGGTGAGTTGCCCGTCGGGGCATTTACGACTTTACGTTTTGCGTGTAGGCAATATGGAACAGACTCTTTTGCAAAATAATACCTTGTATAATAACAAATCGTCATAAAAATATTGACTTTAGTGCAAAAAAGGAATAACATACGCTATGGAAAGTACAAACACTAGCGGTCAAACAGGCCGCCTTGATAATATTGATCAGCACATTATCGAAGCGATGCGGAAGGATGGCCGTGAAGCCTTTGCCCAAATTGCGGAACAGCTCAACGTTTCGCCAGGTATGATCCGCCAGCGGTATAACCGCCTCGTTGAGTTGGGTTATCTCAAAGTTGTTGCCGTCACTAATCCGCTGATGATGGGCATGCGTACCATGGCCCTGATCGGTATTCGCACCGACGGCCGCAAGATGTTGCAGGTCGCCGAGAATGTTGCTAAACTTACAGAAGTTGTTTATCTAGTTGTGGTCAGCGGCAGATACGACATTATGGCCGAAGTCTTTTGCAAAGATGATGAAGACATGCTCAAATTCCTCACGGAAAAGCTCGCCAAAGTGGATGGCATCCGTGAGACAGAGACCTTCATGCACATGAAAATTATGAAGGAGATTTATTTTTAGGATTTGACATCGGCCTGAGCGGAACGTAGTACAGTCGAAGGCCTTTTCTTTCCTGACCTCAAACCTGCCTCGCCTCAACAAACATTTTCTGCGTCCGAGCAAACAGACACCCGGTGCGCCGACTTTAGTCCGCAGCGCAAGGCGAACTTCAGTCTGCACTCCGTTCAGAGTCACTAAAATATGTTAATCTAACCCTCACGGGTTATAAAATAAATGGAGAAGCAAAAATATCATGAAAGTCTTGTTGGTTGGAGTAGGTGGGGTGGGAGAGGCAATCGCCGCAATTGCAAAGCCATGTCAGTGGATGGAGTTGATTGTCCTTGCAGATTACAGCACCAAGCGTGCAGAAGAAGTGCAGAAGAAACTTGGAGACGCGAAACGCTTCCCAGTTGAGTTTATCGATGCGAGCAAGCAGGAAAGTATTGAAGCACTCGCAAAAAAATATAATGTTGATCTGATCATGAATTCAGTGGACCCAGTCTTCAACAAACAGATATTCGATGCGGCGTATAACGTGGGCGCGAAATATATGGATATGGCAATGACCTTATCCGAGCCACACCCAACGGACCCATTTAACAAAACAGGTATCAAACTGGGCGATTATCAATTCGATAAAGCCAAAGAGTGGGAAGAAAAAGGCTTGCTTGCATTAGTTGGCTTTGGCGTGGAACCAGGTATGGCAGATGTGTTCGCACGTTATGCCGCAGATCACCTTTTCGATGAAATCGATGAGATAGGGGTTCGTGATGGTTCAAATATTACGATTGAAGGCTATGACTTTGCACCGAGCTTTTCCATATGGACAACGATAGAAGAATGTTTAAATCCGCCGATTATTTGGGAGGAAGATAAAGGCTGGTTTACAACCGCACCGTTCTCAGAACCAGAAATATTTGACTTCCCCGAAATCGGCCCAGTTGAAGTTGTTAACGTGGAGCATGAGGAAGTTTTGCTGATGCCGCGTTGGATCAAGACCAAACGTGCCACATTCAAATATGGCTTAGGTGATCAATTTATTAGCGTATTAAAAACTTTGCATATGCTTGGCTTGGATAATAAAGACAAGGTCAATGTGAAGGGTGTGCAGGTTGCACCGCGTGATGTGGTGGCGGCATGCCTCCCAGACCCTGCGCACTTGGGTGAAAGGATGAAGGGCAAGACCTGCGCGGGGACGTATGTAACAGGCACAAAGGATGGAAAGAAGCGTGCGGTCTATATTTATCAGGTGGCAGATAACGAGGAATGTATGAAAGCCTGGGGCTGTCAGGCAGTCGTGGCGCAGACCGCATTCACAGCTGTCATTGCCATGGACTTGATCGAGCATGGTATATGGACAGGCACAGGCGTACTTGGCCCTGAAGCTTTTGAGCCGACGGTATTCATGGAAAAGATGGCCGATTATGGCTTTCCGTATAAAATGAGGGAAGATAGTATTTAAATTTCAAGGTTGCAATTTATCATTCAAGCGCAATTATTCGCGGCTATCGTCACCGTTATACTTTGCTGTGATGAATGAGACAAAGCTTTTCGATAAAATTTCCCTTTTACACCTGGCATTTAATGCTCTGTCGGATGATGAGCTGCAAGAGATGGCAGCTCTGACCCAAATTCGCACGTATCCTGCTGGGCATGTTTTGTGCTATGAGGGCGCTTACGAAGATACCTTTTATATTGTGGCTGAGGGTACCGCCGAAATTTCCAAGAATATCGGTGATCAGGAAGGCGAGCGTATTTTACGTATTGCCAGCAGGGGTGATCTGATCGGCGAGATGGCCTTGATCCAAAATGTGTCGCGCGCAGCGACCGTACGAACCACTACTGAATGTACATTTTTGGAAATGAATAAAAAGGATTTTGATGTCATGCTCAGCCGCAGCCCGAGCATGGTAATCAACATCACTCGCACGACGCTGGATCGTATGCGCGAGAACGATCAAATGGCGATCCAGCATCTACAAAACACCAATAAAATATTACGTCAATTGGATCGCAATAAACTGGAATTCATTCAAGTTGCTGCGCACGAACTTCGTACGCCTCTCACTGTTCTTAAAGGCTACGTGAATTTACTCAGCTCTTTCCCTGATATTAAAGCAAACGCTGCTGTGGGCGAAGTGATGGATGGTATTCTCAAAGGTGCAGACCGTATGCACGAAGTGGTAAATACCATGCTGGATGTGACGCGCATTGATAATGAGAAATTAAAGCTGCGGGCTGTGCCTGTTCCATTGAAGCGGGTGATAGAAGATATCGCGCACGATTTTTCCAAAGGTGCTGCAGAGCGCAATATTGAAATGGTGATGGAACAGGATGCAGAGACGCCGAACATCAATGGCGACCCCACCTTGATCCAGAAGGCGTTATATCACTTGATCGTCAATGCAATCAAATACACACCTGACGGCGGTAAAGTGGTGATCCGTTCACGCCCGATCACCATGGATAGAGATACACCTGGCGTTGAAGTCAGTATCACAGATACAGGCATCGGTCTGGATACTGAGCATCATGAACTGGTCTTTGAAAAATTTTATCAGGTAGGTGATGTGACCGTACACTCATCAGGCAAAACAACATTCAAAGGCGGTGGGCCTGGTTTGGGACTGGCAATCGTTCGCGGTGTGGCACGAGCCCACGGAGGCAAAGTCTGGGCCGAAAGTTTGGGCCACGATGAGGCCAACTTTACAGGCAGTACCTTTTATTTGCAATTGCCAATTGATCCTCCCAAGCCTGAACCAATAAACCCTTAACATAAAGTCGTACACCCACTTGACTTTACCTCTCCGATTTGCTAATATAATTTATCCCAACTAAAGAAGAGGAAAATCATGAACAAAAGCAGATTTCGACTTCAATCTTTATTGATCGTTTTGCTTGTTGCTCTGCTTGTCACTTCGGTTGTCAGCGCTGCTCCCAAAGACGGCCCGACTGTTAACCTGAGTGTGAGCCAGAGCACTTTTGATTCAACGCAGGATGTTCTGGTGGATGTTACCTTCTCAAATTCCACCAAGCATACTGTGCGGATCTTGAAATGGTTTACGCCGGCGGACGGATTAGAAGAGGCTGTCTTCAAGGTTCTGCGGGATGGGGAGATTGTGGCATATACCGGGGCACATTACAAGCGCCCGAATGCAATAGGTAAGGATTATATTTCGCTGAAGGCAGGTGACAGCCTGACCTATACCGTTAACCTCAGTGATTATTATGATTTTACACAGACAGGCGAGTATGACGTTTCATACTCTGCCTCTTCCTTCCAGCTCTTCAATGAAAAAGGCAACGCATTCAAATCTCGGGATGCCCTTACCTCGGCCCCTATCAACTTTAAAGCAGATGGGCGCGAAGCGAAGGGAAGGCCAACTCCGCCACCGCCACCACCTTCCGGCGGTAATTCATTTAGCGCATGTACGGTGGATCAGCAATCGCTGATTGTTTCTGCGCGCAACCAGGCAAAGACGTATTCATCCCAGGCCGAGAATTACCTGTTTGCAAACAATTCCGGAACGCCACGCTACACCGAGTGGTTCGGCGCTTATTCCAGCACACGCTATAACACTGTGAAAACTAACTTTACTGCCATTTCCGATGCCTGGGATAATGCAGGTGTTAATTTCGATTGCAAATGCAAACAACCTTACTATGCTTATGTGTATCCCAACCAGCCTTATAACATCTATCTTTGCAAGGCGTTCTGGACTGCGCCGCTCGCTGGTACAGACTCGAAGGCCGGCACACTCATTCACGAAATGAGTCACTTTGATATAATAGCTGCCACAGATGATGTCGTCTATGGTCAGGCTGGTGCAAGAGACCTTGCTGATACTGATCCTAATTCAGCCATTATCAATGCAGACAGCCACGAGTACTTTGCAGAGAACACGCCTTCCCTGCCCTAGGGATTTTTTACAGATTGAAATTCGTTCGATATAACAAAGGCCTTGATAATGAATCAAGGCCTTTGTTTGTTATATCCCACAGAAAATAAAAGCTCTGGCAGCGGGCTGGGCGAGGTCTCCGAATTACAACTCGATACTGTTCAACAACGCCTTTAAAGCAAGCACTTCATCTTGAGATAAGGTCACGCCTTTGCCCATCTTCTCATGATCTGCAGACCAATCGCGCAGGTCATATTTTGGTTCCCTGTCATTCCAACTGATCAAGTTCAGTTCCTTGCTCCAACCCGAAGCGGACTTGGATAGCACGCCAATGTTCTTGACGATTTCATATTTAATTTCAGCCATTTGTATTCTCCTAAAGTTAGTTGTTTGTTTGAGTTTACCATTTAGCGCGGAATTCAAAACCTGACCCCCTCCGCCCTGGCGGGCACCTCCCCCAAATCCGACATAGAAATTCTCGTTAATATAGTATCTACTCCGTTGTCGGATTTGGGGGAGGACGGGTGCTCACAAGGGTAGGTATATTATTAAGTAGGCCAAGGTTCAGGGACGAATCTACCTAAAGGTAATTGTCTTTGAGCAATAAGAGAAGTAATGATAATCATAAGGCCGCGATGAAAACAAGAAAGGAAACGCACATATGAAGTTTTGGGAGAACGACGGCGAGCAATATGGTTTTCAGGCAAAGCCTCAAAGGAGCTAGCATAGATATTTGCATCGGCTTCTCCTCCAACACTCAGAACCCACAGAGTGGCGACTGCGATAGCCAGCCAAAAACGAGTTGCTCTTTCGGGATCAACCATACGAGTATATTGCCAATGCCAACCAGCACTTTTGATATGTTTGAAACCACATTCAATCCAAGAGCGGAGTCCATACCAACAAGGCAAGGCTTGTGTTGGATGGAGGTTGATGAGGATTAGCCAAGGCTCTTCAAATCCTTCTTCCCATCGAACTAATAAAGTGGCTTCCAATGAATTGGTCTTGAAACAGGTGCCAGTTCCAGACCATGCAAATCCAGGTTGCTGAAAAGATACATACAGGGCTTTAAACTCTTTTTCATCTTTTGGGCGAAAGAATATTCCGTGATTGATACGCAAAAATGGATGCCAATTACACTTTTCGATGGATTCAAACAGCCAACGGGCGTATAAACCGCGGTCTGCCATCACAATTACCACCCAATCTCTTGGAATCACGTCTTGGAAATGGGAAAATAATTCCAACCAAGGCTTTTTCCATGAGCCCTTTTCAATTGCTGGTAATACATGCCAGGCAATCGGAATAGCGCAGCCTCGATATACAACGCTAATTACTAAAACCACTAATACATGTCCAAGACTGGTTGCATCCATTGAAGTAATGGTACAAAATTGCTACTGACTTCAATCTGACTTCGTCCTTTTCCGCGTTTATCCGCTTGAGCGTAATACCATTCTCGTATCCTTTGCCGCACACTATTTTCTTTTGTGCCCATCAATAATGCCAGGCTGCTTGAGACTGATGTCAATCCGCAGGAATGCGAAATCACCATCCCAAAACTCCAGAGCGCTAGTACTGTTGCTTGTGGCGCACTCAAATGAGGCATATGTTTTGTAACGGTTTGTTTCCATTCTTCCAGTGCGCTTATGGTATAAATATTTTGCTCCGATGTTGACTTGAATTTAGTGTGAACAACCAAATTCTAATCTTCATCGGAGCGTTTTATTAATACCTACCCTTGTGAGGAGGCCGGGTGGGGGTTCCAAGCGTTTCAAAATCAAAGTCAATAAAAGGCAGACCCTGCTCAATGTTTTGTTTACGTTCCCGCATAAAATTCGCGATCCACATATGACCTTCATTCCTGGCATCAAAACCCGGGGTGCGCTTAAAGCCTTCCAATGACCAGTGCTCAATGCCTTTGATCTCAAAATCACGATGCACAACCGCATACAATTCTAGTTCGCGCAGTTTCAAGAAATGTGGAATTTCTTTTAACCAATTGTCATCCAGCGTGTAGGCTCGACGATACCCTTTTAGAAAATGAGTCATGAATTCTTGCGTAAACGCGGTGACTGTTGGGTAACCGAATTCCTGTGCATCCATTGAGATATAAAATAACACGATCGCGATATCGTTGATGAACCAGCTATAGGCGCAATCGTCAAAGTCAAATAATGTCAGCGCGCCGTCTGTATCCATAAAGAAATTATTTTGATGTGCATCCTGGTGGATCAACCCATAAGAGCTTTTGTCTTTAGGCAGGCTGTAAATATGCTTTAGCAGGGACTGATACTTTTGATGGGCAATAAACTCAGACTCAGGCAGATAAAGCTCAATGAATTTCATGCTGGCATCATCCCACTCTTGCCGTCTGTATTCAGCCGCTGGTTCATAATCCACAGCTAGTGCGTGCATTTTCCCAAGTAACTCTCCATAAGTCTCATATCTTGTAGGTGTCCATCCGGCATCCCATGGAGACTGGCCCGCTGCCCGCACAAATGCAGTCGCGAGAAACTGTCCACCTTGACCATCGTCGATGACCTCTACCAGTTTGCCGCTTTCGGATGGAATCGCTCGTGCAACGGAAACACCGCCGCGTGCAAGATAGTTGATCCAATCCACTTCACCCTGGATCAGGGCTTCGCTCTTCCGAAAACTGTGACCAATGCGCAATATATAACCAAGACCATCACGCTCGAATTCATAGATGAAACTTTCGAAGGCATCAATCGGCTTGATCTGATCTTTTAAGATGCCATAGCGTTGCATGGCTTTCTGCAAAATGTCTTCATTGAAGCGGAGAATAGTTTGTTGATCCATGCCTGCTGCCTTCTCATATATGTGGATGTCTTATTTCTTATCCTACCCGATTATGTGCAAACAACAAAGACTAATCTCCTTATTTCCAAAATTGGAAATAGGGAAGAGAGAGGGCGCTAATGAATAAGATGTTTCTGTTAGGATGTTGTTGCAAAAGTGAAAGTTGTTTCTGATGACTGTTGGAGCAGAGCAGCAATTTTCGACGGATCTAAAGGTTTGGAGAAAAAGTATCCCTGACCGTACTGACACCCCAGTTTTTCTAAAAAGTCTAATTGCTCCTGTGTTTCAATTCCCTCGGCAACGACCTTAAAACCTAATTCGCTCGCCAGTGTAGTGATGGCACGCACAATTGCATCCATTTCTTTTGACTTGCCAATATGATTGACAAAGGATTTGTCAATTTTCAGATTGTCAATCGGGTACTGGTTAATATAGGCGAGAGATGAATACCCGATGCCAAAATCATCAAGGCTGACTTTAATGCCAAGCTGCTGCATATCAGTAAAAATACGCCTGGCATTGTCGGCATCTTGAATGAGTGCATTTTCGACGATCTCCAGTGCCAGAGCAGATGGTGAAATGGAAAAGGCTTGCAAGCCCTCTTTTACCCAGGTCAATAATTCAGGGTGCCGTAGGGAATTTGGAGAAAGATTAACGCTAACGAACAGAGGCTGATCCGCAGGAAAGAGTGTTTGCCATTGGCTGAGTTGGCAGCAAGCTTCATATAGGGTGAAGTGTGTAATGAAATCTATGAAGCCGCTTGACTCGGCAATTGAAATAAAGTCAGCAGGGCCGATCAGGCCGCGGGTTGGATGATTCCAACGGATAAGAGATTCGAACCCAGCAATGCGCCGCGTTTCCAGGCTGATAATGGGTTGATAATGCAGAATGAATTCTTTTTGTTCCAGTGCGTAACGCAGATCTGAATCAAGCGATAGCCGATTCATGGCAGTGAGCCGCAGTTGCGGTTGAAAGAGTACATAGCGGGCTTTCCCTTTTGACTTGGCCTCGTACATGGCGAGATCAGCATCGCGGATGATTTCATCGGCGGTTTGATAATTCACATCTGCAATGACCATGCCAATACTGGCTGTGATATAGATCGGTTTTATTCCAATCAGAAAAGGCGCTTTAAACGAATCTAATATTCGGTTCGCGGCATTTGCGACAAAGCCCTCATCATCGAAGCCCTGGATCAAAATGACAAATTCATCTCCGCCAAGACGTGCAACCATATCTTCCTTGCGAATATGAGACATCAGCCTCTGACCGATCAGGATCAGCAGCTGATCGCCGGAAGGATGGCCGAGGCTGTCGTTGATAACTTTGAAACTGTCGAAGTCGAGAAAGAGGATGGCATAGCGTTCATTTGAATGACGGCTGTATCGTGCAATGGCTTTGGTGAGGTGATTAAGCAAAAGAGAACGGTTGGGCAGACCGGTTAAGATATCGTGCAGCCCAAAGTGAGTAAGTTTTTCCTCCCGTTCGCGCAGCATGATTTCAGTCCGCTTGCGTTCGTCCATTTCCACGAGTAATTTTTCGTTGGCCTGAATTAAGTCTGCGGCCCGCTCTGCCACTCTCTTTTCCAAATCTTCATTCATCGACTGCAATTCAATCGACATGCGTTTATTGTTGAACGCGCTGATTACCTGTCGAATAGCAAGTAGAAATATGAGGGCACCCAGCAAAATCGAGAATTGAATGGGAGTGAACATCTGCTTCGAAGAAGCTCCCAAGCCAAGCAATATGAATGCCAATATGAGCCAGGCAAATGGCATGATCAGCCGCAGGAGCGAGAACTGGTTTATTTGTTGTTGTACAGGAGCGGTTTTTGGCTTAACAGCGATAACCTGCTCAGCCGTGATGGCCTGTGATAAGCCGCTTAACATTAACATAAGTGGTGCTACGGAAAAGAGGATATTAAAAAACGAACTGGAAGCATAGGTTTCGTTGATCGACTCATAAAGATAAATTGCATCGGCCACAGTGGTGAGACTATGGCCGATGATCATGATGTACATGGGCTTTAGCCACAGAGGTGAGCGCGGCAGGATGATGATCATCGTCATGGCCAGTACTAGAAACAAATCGCCGATTGGATAAGCCGAGTTGACCAGGGTCACCAGCCAGGTCTCTTGATGATCCAAAACAATGGGGCCGATCAGAAAGTTCCAGAAAATGAGGCTGGCAGAAAACATAACGATAAAAACATCAAGCCAGAGCCAGCTTGTATTGCTCGATTTATCCTGCAGGCGAGGTATTTTAAAGATACCGATAAAAAAGAATACATAACTGGCAATATAAAAGATATCTGCAACGCTTGGGTAGGGAATCTCGCCCACGATCAATTCGTAATAGTCCCAGACCAGGTCACCCAGTGCCCAGCTGATCATTGCCAGCGCGAACAGCCCCCATGCTGCTCCAATTTGACGGTTAACACGGAAGGACCAACCCATTGCATAAGCCATGCCAATTGCAGCGGCTGTACTACTTGTCGTGTTAAGAATATCGTTGATCAGGACTGAGCTGGTTTCATTCCCCACGAAAAGAACGAGCATGGCCTGGGCAATCGTAAGTAGTATGGCAAAAGCCAGACCAATTCTGAAAGCGAGCTGAGGTGCTAGCATGAAACGACCTGGCAGATTTGTATTGTGTGCGATGACATCTTCTTTCATATTCAGAAGAGATTATCACCGATATTATTGACAATTGCCTTGCAAATCCCTTGCGAGCGTTTACATATATGTGAATGGGTTTCTTAAGGTTCTATGTCGAGTGCAAGCTTTCTCTCTCCGCAACAAAAACCTGCATAAACTGATCTACTCTTTCAGGCTCTAATTGCTCAAGGAACTTTCCGTTCTTTCTAAAATAAGACCCAACGATAAATCCATCGGCCAAAGGCAAATAATCTTTGATGTTTTCAGCAGTCATGCCTGAGCCGATCAGCACAGGCAATTTCGTTGCACTTTTCGCTTTGACCAGATCATCTTTATCGGGGTTGATGCCTGTAAACTGACTGGTTACGATCACGCCATCCACCAGGAAAAATTCTGCCTGTAGTATTTCGTCTTTTATATCCAGGTCCATCGTTAGGGAATGAGACCCGTGCTTTTTCTTGACATCTGCAAACACCTTGATATGTTCGGCTTGCAGGTCTTTTCTTCTGCGTAGTATTTTCCCAGCGGACCCGTTGATGATGCCGCTGCCGCCCACGTGTGCAAAGACAAAGGCCTCCACTCTTATGTAATCAAGGTCTGCTTCAGCGGCAATTTCCAGTGAAGTGATATTGGCGGCTTCCAGCATTTGCATTCCTATCGGGCCATCAAATCTTTTTCTTGCTTCTCTGGCAATGGTTGTCATGAGGGCAATGCCTTTTTCATCCAGCGGAGCTTGAATATAAGGCAGGTCGTGATCGTTTTCCAAAAGGATACTATCTACCCCTGCTTTTTTATAGACTTCAAGATCTGATAAAGCCTGATCGATAACTTTTTGATCATCACCATCGTATAAAGGTGAGCCTGGAAGAGGCAGGACAGCGATCATGGCTGCTAAAAACTTTGAGGGGAGGATTCTGAGGTTTTTCATTTATGAATATTCCTTAAGAAGTTTTTTCGGCAGCTCGCGAAGCGTGCCGTTCCGTCAGCAGTACAACTACTGACGGAACAAAGCTAGCATCAGACCTCCGAGCGCCACAGAACGGCGAGAACTCGGAGGTCTGGTTTCAACTTAGTTTTGTATAACTCTTAATAATGTGACTCATCCCCTTGGTTGAAACTTCACGCAGGCTCGCCAACCCAGTTTCCTCTTTCACTAGCTCACCGATCAAAGGATTGACCACTGCATCACGCAGATTGTCACACAGTTCATCGTAGCGCTTGCGCCATTCAGGGTTGTGTTCGATGGCCATGTATACATCCAGAATAATATCTTCGCCATATGGCTTGGGCATGATCGCGAGCACATCACGCACAAGTATTTTTACACCCTGGGTTCTATTCGTTGGCATAGGATCTCCTTATAAGAAGTTTTTCGGCAGTTCGCGAAGCGTGCCAAACCGTCAGCAGTACAACTACTGACGGAACTAAGACCTAGACCTCCGAGTTCTTAAAGAACTCGGAGGTCTGATAGGCGTGTATAAATAGGCTGAATATATTCCGCTGGTTGAAAGGCTCCTTGCACCAGCAACAGCGGACTTCCATCGGGTTCAAAGGTGAGGACGGAGCCAATGCCAGGAGGCTGCGCGGGAAGTTGGTAGCCATTGGACTTCAAGATAGTAGCGAAGGTTTCCCAAGTGGCAGGTTTTTCGCGTAGGATGTATTTTCTCATCCATGCTGTTCTGTCTTTGACATCCGCTTGCGGCGGGGTGATGATGAATAGTTTTGTACACATGCCCTGCGAGAGAATGGAGGTTAGTTCAAATTGCAGGTTGTTAGAACTGCCCAACTGCATGAGGATGCCAGCGGACTGCGAGGCGCGATTGAAGAAGACCTCCTTCCAGTCCCCATCCGTTTGGTAGTCGCGATAAGCTCCCTCGGTAGGAAGATCGTCGATGGGGTTGCCCAGTGCCACGAAGGGACCGATGCGCTGGTTTACCTCGGCACGGAAATATTTTTCGAAGGTGATATCTTCCCCGTGGACCGGTGCTTTCCCCGTCACGATGGTGAGCTGGGTCATCAGGTTGTAGATCTTGCGTTCGAAATTCGGCAGTTGGATATCATCGGCGTAGACGAGGAAGTCGTTGTATTTTTCTTTTTCTGCATCAGGCAGGTGGACGAACTTGAGCGATTCCTGGTCGAAGGAGCGCAGGTAGAGCACGGGCGGGCGCGTGTCGTCTTCGAGCACTTCGGCGGCGGCGGGCATCTTCTGCATAATGTAGGAGCGGAAGGCGAGCGTGGCGAAGATGAGCGGCAGTACGAGCAGTGCGGCGATGCCATCCAGATCGTCTGCGAGGCTGAGCTGGCCGTTGATGAAGCCCATCACTGCATACGCGGCCAGCACGAGCGTGACGACAAGGAAAAAATAGGCTACCCAACGATAGGGGAATTTTGATTCGTGTTGGCGGTTGTGCCTTCTTTTATTGCGCGCCCTGCGGCGGTTTGAGATGTAATGCAGGGCGGGCACGCCAAAGCCGATCAATACAAAGGGACTGATACATAGTAGGACGAAACATAGTGTGCTGCCAATTGTCTTCAGTGTCTCGATCATGTGCTTGTTCCTTTAATATAATAGATATTTTGCATCAGTAAAACAATCAGCCACAGAGAGCATTCATCTGCGCCCTTAGACTTCCGAAGCGCCAAAGAGCGGCGAGACTTCGGAAGTCTGTGCTGGTCTGTTATTTTTCCAAATCTTGAATATATTTAATAACTTCATCGGGCAGGTTTCGTGTTTTGATATATTGCATTACTAAAGTTTTATATTCTTCTGGCATTCCAAAATTCTCTGCAATAAATTCGCGGTTGACCAAATTGCCTTCGCGCAGGTTCATCCATTCCAGGTAATTAGAAAATTCCCATTCTTCAGGTAGAAATACCAAGCCATCTTTGACAGGGTTGGCATGGATATAAATACATAAATTCAATAGGTGAGAATAGGTTTCAATTGGTTTGCCGTGAAATTGACCTTGAAATAATGAGCCGACTCGTGAGAAGCGTTTGTTAATGGCTTTGGTGTAGGAAACTCCCAAACGCATCATGGCATTTGAGACCTCCGCACTTAAGACCTCCGAGGTTTTTAAAACCTCGGAGGTCTGGTTGGATTTAACCCTCACCAAAATATGATAATGCGTAGGCATTAAGCAATATACTAAAATTTCTACAGTATCATGTAAATATTTTTTGATGTTTTTTAAGAAGTAGATATAGTTATCTCGCTCAAAGAAAACCACCTGACGGTTGTTGCCGCGATTGTAGAAGTGATAATACTGGTCGGGGATAAAAGGCGTTTCTCGACGGGGCATAGGTTCTCCAGAATCAGAATTTGGAAGTCCCCCCTACGGGGATGATATCTGAGACTTCCAAATTCTACCCCACGACGGATGCTTCCCTTAGACTTCCGAAGCGCCAAAGAGCGGCGAGACTTCGGAAGTCTGGATCGAAGGTGGTTATTGTATCTCTTTTGAGACACATATATGCAAGTATTTTTCACTTCAAAGGTGCCTCTATCTTTATAGAGGATTTTTAGAGGATATTTAGTGTATAGACAGCCTTAGTGGGGTATTCTAATTGGACAAGCTCCATCATCACAGAGCTTGGTTGTGTACCCTGGTGAGAACCTGGTTGATAAATAATGGCAATGAAAAATCTGAATGATATGAACAGTTCGCCAAAGACCCCGCACAGGCGGCGTGGGTTGGCTGATGTGTGGCACTGGCTGATCGAGCCCTCTTCTGCTGTCGTTGAACCAGAACGCCGTCTACAGGCCCGTCTGCTGATGGCGATGCTGCTCGTTCTGATCTTCCTGGGCCTGCTCTCATTGACCCTGTCACTGTTGGGAGTTTACAGCCAGCCGGGGAAACCAGAAACGGTTGGATCAATATACGATTGGATCACCATACCCACTCTTCTGGTGTTGGCAGCAGCGTACGGTCTGAGTCGCGGCATACACTACCCCGTGGCTGCACTGATGACCGTTGGCGTAGTGATGATCGCAACCTTTGGGTCGACGATCCTTAACCCGCAGGATTTCCGTATCATTTTTTTTCTGATCCTGGGCGGTCTTATCGGCAGCTTGTTTCTCTCTGCGCGTGCGACGGCGATCATATTCCTGGTCACCTTTATTGGGTTATTCTTGCTTCCTGCATTGGCAATAGGGATTTCCACTTCGAACAATATTAGCGTGCTCTTCTTCATACTGATGGTTGGCGCGCTGGTTGTGATGGCAGCCAGCTTGCGCGAGCGTTACCTGGACCAGATCGACGTGCAGACAAGCCAGCTCCTCCAGAGTGAAGTGCGCCTGCGCGAGTTGTCAATCCGCGACCCGCTGACAGGGTTGTTCAACCGCCGTTACCTGGAGGAAATGCTGACGGTCGAAATGATCCGCGCTGCGCGCAAACAATATCCAATAGGGATCATCATGGTGGATATAGACCACTTCAAGCGATTTAATGACACTCATGGTCATGCGGCGGGCGATGCGATCCTGATCGAAGTGGGTAATTTTTTACGCACGCATGTGCGGGCATCGGATATTACCTGCCGCTATGGCGGCGAGGAATTTATTATGGCTCTGCCAGAAGCCTCACAGGAAATTACTGAAATGCGTGCCAGGCATATGCAAGAGGATGTCAGTCAACTGCTTATACAGCATGATGGACAAACGCTCGAGGCGATTACGCTCTCGCTGGGCGTTGCCATTTTCCCTGAGCATGGACTTTCTTATGATGCAATTCTGGGCGCTGCTGATACTGCACTATATCGTGCCAAAAGCAACGGGCGTGACCAGGTAGTGGTGGCAGAGCATCAACGAATGGAGAACAGAGACCAGTGAATAGTGAGTGGGGCTTCTTCATAATTTAATCCCTTGATATACATAAAGCTCTTTCTCCCCCAAATCCGACTATATGGCGTTTAGATTAACATAATGAATTTTTCTTGTCGTATTTGGGGGAGATGTCTCCGCGGAGCGGGACAGAGGGGGCAAGGCCTGTTGTGTTTAAAAGACCTCCGAGATCTTAAAGATCTCGGAGGTCTTTTAATTTTTCTCACTTGCCAGTTTTATAGTGAAGCAAAATGTTTCCAGATTTAAAAGCTTTTGTTTCCACCAGCTCAAGCTTGGATTCTTTGACCTCTTTAAAGAGTGGTTTTCCCTCTCCGGCAACCACTGGGGTCACTATAAACACGTATTCATCAATTAAGCCTTCATTTGCCAGTTGCTGCACAATGGTTCCGCTGCCCATGATCATTATGCCGGCACCTTTTGCTTGTTTTAACTTCCTTACTTCCTCTGCGAGGTTGCCGTTAAAAAGCCTGGTATTTTCCCAGGTAATGTCATTTTCTTTGAGCGTTTTTGAAAAGACCACTTTGGTCATGTTCGTTAACTCTTCGGCTACGGCCTTCATTTGTTTGGGCGCTTTTGGATCCTTCAATTGAGGCACCCAGGAACGTTCAAACCCGCGATATGTTGTCCCGCCCAATATCAGCGTATCAGGCGGCGTGTCGCTGTCTCCTACTTTGTGGGCAGCTTTGTCTACTTTTGGATCTTGCACAAACCAGTCCATGCCCCACGTTTTCTCGTTTAAGCTTGCAAAATAACCGTCAATGGAAACTCTGTTTAGCATAACAATTTTTCTCATATTGATCTCCTAATCATTCATCATACAATAAACCCTCCCGAGCCACATCCATCGGCTGGGGAGGGTTTGTCTCCGTCACTTGGGGGAGTTAAACTTCGGCTCATTGACTTGCTTGTTTTTATAGACTCTAGTTGCCCTTAGACTTCCGAAGCGCCAAAGAGCGGCGAGACTTCGGAAGTCTTGAGGGGGCACTTTTGCGCGGACATGAGACTCGGAAAATAAGGCTTCTTCGGAGACATGTCATGTCTGTACCAGAGGGGGCAGTTGTTGAGTTAATATAATAAAAAGTCCAGAAGGCTTTGAACCTTCTGGACTTAACCATACAGCCTCGCCCCGCTGGCGTAATGAAGGCTGTGTATGGTGTATGTAGTAAGAGATTAGATTGCTTTGGATTGCGTATCAACCGCTGTGCCACCTGGACGATCTGTGGCAACTACGCTGATGTTGACATCTGTTCCGTTACTGACGGCGTTTGTGGCGCTGTATAACCACAAGCCTGACCCAGAGCCAGTTTCAATAGCATCTCCGCTTTCAATAAGGGCATTGTCTTGTGCATTGGTAATGGTAACACGCACGCTCATCACGCCGAAATCGTCAGACGCTTTGATCTTGATCAGATCGTTAAGCTGTCCGCTATAGGCGGAGAGATCAACCTCTTTGATGGAAGGTGCATTGAGATAATCGGCAACGGTGAGGGCAAAGACGGGAGTGCCTTTTTGTTTAGCGGCTTGTTGATAAAGCTCGCGAATATCTGCATCGGCCATGACGGTCTTGCCGTAGGCAACAGCTTCGCCGAAGCGCTCACGATGGACAGCTTGGGCAGCAGTTGGCTCTCCAGTGCGTGCACCGGGTTTGATGGAGACATAAAGTTTCCCATTTCGTTTTTTGAAGACCATGTCTCCCATGGCTCCACTGAATTCTAATAGGGATGGATGTAAACGTGCTTTTGTCATTTTGTTTTCCTTGGTTAATTAAATTTTTAAGACGATACCCCATATGTGGGGGTCGCCAGCGGGACAAAAATAGTAAATGCCACAGGGCTATTCCTCACAGCACTGTGTCGCTTCTGGTTCGATACTGGTTCGCTACTGCTTCGATACTGGTTCGATAAGCATTTTGGCGTGGGAATACTCCCATATATGGATTAGCCATAATAGGAGTTAGACGGCCAAAAATAAGGCAATGAGCTAACTTGCTATGAAGATTATTGAGTTGTAGTGCGAAGGGCTTGTTTGGAACAATATCCCCGTGCGGATATTTGTATTATATATAATTCTTTTTTATTTGCAAGTGATTCCCCTCTACAGAAATGTTAGTCGCCTTCAAGAATGAAAGCCTAAACAAAAAACCACTCATAGAATAAGCAGGCAGATCACATAATTAATGTATACATAACTCGGCACCTGAGATGGCGAGATTCTGTGCAATGCCAAGATATGTTCGACTTCAGTGCGCGCCTTGTTGGGCGCACGTCATTCTGTCCAACATTAATTCACTGCGAGGTGCATCCAATGAGTTTATCTCTGGTCTGCGTCGTGATACAGTTTCGGGAATTTTACCAATTTTACGATTTTTTCCAGATCTTTCAGTTTTAGTTGTTTTGGCTTCCATTCAGCATCCACGTGGAATTCCAGTGGTAAATCAGACAGTTGCTGTTCAAGAACGAAAGCGAAGACTTGTAGTTTCTGATTTTTTGTTGCACAAACCACCTTCCAGAATCGCTCAGGGATTTGTACCTTTTCGGTGCCGCTGAATGTTTTGTCTTCCGATAACATCACCGGCCCGGCAAAGATGCAATACTGTTCCTTATCCGATTGTGCACCAATAAAGTTTTCCAGTTGTCCCCAAATACCGTGACGGTTTGATCGGTTGAAATTGCCACGCTGAGGGGAACAGTTAGTAACATGGAAAGTGTCACCGTTCGCGCGCTGCACCTGTGAAAAACTCAAGCCGAAACACACATCGTCGCGACGGACGATATGTCCTTTGTCGAAGGCTCCGTTGTCTTTGGTATAAAATCCATCAGGAATCTGAAATTTCTCATCCAGCCGCGGATCAAGCACCCACTTCTCCAGTTCGCCTTTTACATAACCATTGAGCACATCTCGATCATAACTCTTGCCGGGTTCAGGTTTTTTTGCTTGGGCACTGCCATCCACATTCGCTGCAGTGAAAATAGCCAGCTTTCGGTTCTTGTGCATGACTAGGCTAAAATGCTCATAGGGGATTACCTTTCGCCCATCCTTCGTGCGAGCGATCACACTTTGATTTACCACGCTGGGCAAAGGTGTCTTGATGCCCAGAAAATTGATGTCAAACCCGGTTCGTGAATCATAATTTGTGTCAATAATGGGTTCTTTGTAGGTTTCCGCGGCCTGACTACTTTGATCCAAAAAAGCGGGTACCGAAGTATTTGTCGGTAGAGTCACCGAAGAACCCAGATTGAAATTGCCATTCAATTCAAGTACTAGTGTACCTAAAATGAGCCTATTACCATTGTTAGTTGACTGAATGATTGGACGTTGACTCATCGTTACTCCTTCTCTTTGGTCATTGCTTTGATATGCACTGGAAATTACGTCACCCCCTAACATGGCTTCCTTCAGTTCGGCGATGTGCCCGTTCTTCTCACGGGCTTTCTCGTTAATACAAGCGCAGATGCGACTGATACGAATGCCTGCATTCGCAATCCAGTCCACTGCGGAGTCATCCACGTCGCTGATGTCTTTTACCTTTCTGCCGCTTTTCAAAAAATAGTTTCCCTGCTTGTCTCGTCGTGGAACGCCAGCATTGTGCAGGGCAACTACTTGGAAGCTATCGTTTAGCACAGGAGAACCGCTGGATCCTTGTGCAGTGTCACTCTTGTACCAAATCACATCTGGATCTTGAATGTTGATGCATTCATTCTCACGAATAGCGAATTGTCTCCGTGCGCCGCCGGGATGTTGAATAATTGTCATCCATTCTTTGAGTAGGATCTTGCCTCGATCTGGGATAAGACGATGGTATCCAAAATTACCCAGGGAGATATTATTTTCAAGCGACTGTTGTTCGACGGAAACAAGCGCGAAATCTAGGGTCTCGTCGTTGAAGAAAAACAAGTCGGGTCGGAGTCGAAAACGATGGGACAACTCTGGCCTTCCGGCGATATCATAACGGTAATTGAACTCTGCGATGGAGGATGTCGCCTCCTCAGCAGCACCAAATACATGTTCATTCGTCAGCAGCAATTTTGGAGAGATCATAAAACCCGTTGCTGCTCCACGCTCGTGACCTGAGGGCGTGCGGATACTGATTCGACAGACAGGATTAGCTGCCAGCAGCGCACGTTCTAGATAGAATTCGTCGACAAGATCGTTTGTGCCCAATAAGCGCTCGAATTCTACCTTCGTTGGTTGCGCGCCGCCGCGAGTGAGAAAGCTGGCGCGGTTCGACACGTCGCCAGCAGTCAGATTCCGCGGTTTTTGTGGGATGAAGTCGGCTTTGCGGTGGGTGAGAGCATCTTTTGGTAAGATTCTCGCTCGTCGTAGAGTTGCAGACAATACTTTATTGGAGAGGTCCATCGTTAGAATCCTTTATCTTCGTGGCAAGCCCAGCTATCTTAGACTGAATCTGCCCATCAGACAGAAAACTCCCAAAGCGGAGTCTTCCCATTTAGGGGAAGATGTCCAAAGGACAGAAGGGGTCTCCTAGTTTTTACTTCACAGAAATGTTAGCTCTTTTCTTTATTCCCTAGGACAGACAGTGTCATTCGTAACTTTCATCGTTCCTTGCTTTTTTTGATCTCGTATTTTAGTGCCTTAAATTCCATGGATTCTTGTCCAAGAATAATGAGCTCACCTAAATTTTGCCAAGTTTGAAACTCTTCAACAGAATTTTTCGGATGTTTTATTCGAAACTGTTCTAATAAATCTAGCCGAAACAGATCGTAAGAACTTCGTATCATCGCACCAAAACCGCCAACAGAAAATAACGCTGCTTTGTTGAAGAACCATATCGAAAAAAGTGCCAATAACCCGGACGCAATGTAGCGAAATGAGTTCAAAATCACACTTGCCCAGTCTGGCGCGCCTGGTAACAGAACATTAGTAGTAACTGCTAATGAACAAAAAACAAAAAATATAAATGAAAGTGCAGACATATTGACAAGGAAAGAAAGTTCGTTTCTTGCTTCATCTATAGATTGGCGATATGTTACAGGAATTACATGAAGCAAGCGAGGCCAGAACTCGACTGCGTCAATTCCATAGCGTGTGCCCGTGTAAGCTTCGGATGCTTTTAGTATATTGCCAAATTTTGTTGGCATAATCCCTGCATGGAGTGGCGGGTAGCTCTTGTCATACTCGGCAACTTTCACATAGTGTTCTGCTTTGAGATTTTCTAATAGTTCTTTGTCCGAGGCTGATTTTCGCTCTTTTTGTAGAATGATTTCAATTTGCTCTCTCACGTTATTGATTTCTCGAATCAATTTTTTAGCTTTTCTGGAATATCCATTTTTCAGTAACGGTAAACGGTCAATAATTACATATCCTTCAAACACCTTTAGGATAAATGTGTTGAGCGCAGTCAAGGTAAAGCCAATAATAACTGTTGGAACCAAAACCAAAAGACTGATGCCAATAAGAGAATATACGCCTTTTTCGATTTGAATGGTTTCGGATATTCTGAAGATGGGATCAAAAGTTACCATGCATGCAATCACCAACCCTAGTGATGGAATCATAGCTGCAACTAAAAAATTGCTGCCAAACTTTTCGAGGTAACTGGTAAAAGCGTTCAACGGTTAAGTCTTGTTCATACTGGGTTATTAGAAATTTACTTGTATAAAACTACACTTATTTTGCGCGTCCCTTTGATGGCTTTTTCTTTAGTGTTTTTCGAGTTACAGGTTTTCGTTTCTTCCTTTTCGAAGGTGCTGACTTTGCGCCTGGCGCAGTACTAGGCGGGCGAATAGCTACTCCGGGAATTGAAGTCGATGTCATAAGAAATGCCATATTTTCCTCCATTTACCTCATGACCGTATTATATAACACTCACCCAAATTAACCAAAGCCTAATCGGACAGAAAACTCCCAAAGCGGAGTCTCCCCTTTAGGGGAGATGTCCAAAGGACAGAGGGGTCACACTCTCACCTGACCATTCACTAGCCCTTGCTCAGCATCTCCAAAAGCTATTACGGTTTTAAATAACACCTATCTTGCTTAAACTCTGAAGGAATTCAACAAAATTTCTGAGCGTATCTAAATCTGATTCGGAAATGCCATCGGGGTCAAAGTGCATTACATCGTTTCTAATTACCCTAACTTCATCCAAAAAGCCAACAAATGCACTTCTGTCGAGATTGAGATTGAGTTTATTCCATTGGACTTGGTTCTCAATTAAGCGAATATATTCTCCAAATGTTAGGTCGGAAACATCCTCGATCTTCCGATTGTCATCTCCTGGGTTTCGCACCTTGGCCAGATCTTCCCTTTTGAATTTTCCATTTATTAGCTTTCTAACGTGGTTTTCTATTTCACCAATCAGCAAGAACGGCTCGCTCAGTTGAAGAAACTGTGTGCTGAGATCAGTTGTCGTTACAATTCCCGTGATAACCCTGCTGGAGTCTCTTACCAAGACATATTCGTGTTCAATGATTGTATCGATGGCGTAAAAAAGAGAGATGTCCGCACTGATTTCATGGTATGGCTCCATGCAGTCTCTCGCAATGGAGCATGGAGTCCCCAAGGAGAGCCGTTTACCAATAGATGTCCAACTTACTACTCCTTTGACATCACGTTCTGATGTCATGACGGGCAATTGAGAAAAGTCATGTGCTAGCATTTTCGTAACAATTTCTTGCAAACTGCTTTCGGGCTTTACGGATATTGGGCGATTATTTGCTGATTCTAATTTCCCAATTCGATAGGTAGGGTCTGTGAACTCTATCTCAGAGATGGGGCTTTCAATGATTTCAGCTACAGCCTGATCTGAAGATAAGTTGTCAATATTTTGATTGTTATTTTCTGATAACAGATTTGCTTCTTGTTGATTTTTCTGAACGCTATCACCACTGGTTTTTTGAAGAGGAACGAATTCAATTTCAGCATCAATATACATGTGTTTGAAATTTGGCTTCGTTTGCAAATCCAGTCCGGTAAGCACTTGTTCGATGTCAAAAGCAACATTCCAGCCTCTACGTTCCACCCCAAACCAACTTAGGAATGTTCTGACTCTTTCACGAGAGGGTCTTTCTCCTCGTTTTACTTGCTCGGAAATTTCCAATAGGCGTGGAGGAATCTTATCTCTTACTTTTGATGTATAAATATTCACAAGATTTCTTCCTTTACTTGGGTATCAAGTTGTTTTTGAAGTCTCTCATCGGTCAGAAAACTCCTAGAAATTAGTTCTCCCACTTGGGGGAGATGTCCAAAGGACAGAGGGGTCACACCTTCACCTGACCATTCATCAGCATGGACAGCAGCCAATCGCGCAGTTCAGTCATAACCCTTTTGAACTCGTAACCACTTTATAGTCAACTTTCAAAGCATTTTCAAAATGCTTCTTGCCGCTAATAATTTTCCGCTTTTCATCTGGGCGTAAATCGTCAAGATTGAGAGTATCTTTTGTCTCTCTTACAAGGTATAGAACATCTTCTACTTCATCGGCTTCATTTTTCTTTTCAAGGACAATGGCCCAGTCTGGGTTATATTCACCAATAGGAGTGGGGACAGTAAACCACTTTGGTAGCTTTATGTATAGTTTTACATCTTCACGACTTTCCAACCCTTCAACAAATTCCTTTTCAATATCAGAATCAAAGATGACATGATCGTAGATGGAGTGGGGGGAAGGGATAACGTTATCTTCCCAGCTCGGAATGTCAATGAATTGGGTCATTTCGTAATATTGATTTATTTTTTCGTACTGAATTCCTTCTACAAGTTGGTCAGCCAGTTTATTTTTAATGATGCGAGAAGCGACGGATGCATATTCAAATGGGTTTTTCAGTGCAGCTTGCTGAATAGTGGAGGATGCCTGTTTGAATATTTCAAGCAAGGTATTTCGCGTCAATCGAGCTGGTGGCGTGGTTCGTTCCAGTAAAGAGCTAATGACTTCTGTTATGTTCGGCACAGAGTTTATTTGGTAGCCTTCGCCCATAGAGCGTTCTGCTGTTTGAATTGTTGTAAAGGCTTCGCCCTTTGCCTCCAACTTTGCACGGCGGACAACGATTTCGCGAGGGCGAATTGTTTCTTCATTGATCTCTTTTACTACATCATTAATAAGTTTTTGCGTATCAATCGTTACTGCGTAGCGTGTTTTGTGTTTGATACGATTCCACAATTCCTTGAATTCAGGTTTGAGTTCAAAGCCTTTTCGTAGTTTTGCAGAAGCAGGTTTACGAGCATTTGAGGGTTTGGGTGCGAGGTTGCCTGAGCCGTATTCATTTTCAAGTTCGCCTTGATATTTAGCAACATAGTTTTCGTAACTTTCATTTGCGATGACTGTCAATACATTCACATTCTCATCACGGACTCTATCGCCTTCTTGATTAATTGCCAGGCGTACACCACGCCCAATTTCCTGCCGCTTTTTGAATTCGGAAGTGGTTTGGTTAAGTGTGCAAATTTGAAAAACATTCGGGCTATCCCAACCTTCTCGCAACGCGGAGTGAGAGAAGATAAAACAAGTTGGTTCTTCAAAAGACATAAGACGTTCTTTGTCCTTCATAATCAAGTCGTAGGCATCCTTATCTTTTTCCGATTCGCCTGTCTTGCTATCTTCAATAATGACTTCACCTGTTTTGGTCTTGCGAGAGGCGAAATATGCAGCTTGTACCTTATCTGCATCCATATCCTTGAATTCAGAATTTACTTTGAGTTCATTAAAAGCTTTATTAAACAAAACGCGGATCAAACCATCTTCATTTGCATAATTATCCACTCGGTCAATAAAGAATAACGAAAGGACTTTAATACCCTTTTCGCGTAATCTCTTTTGCTTGCGGAAATGTTCCTGAACTGTGTAACGAATTTGCGCTTCAAAGATAGCTTCTTTATCCGCGCCTTTTGATTCTCCTACACGGATTTCTGAATTGTTTGTGAACAACACAGACTGATCATTGATATTGATTTCTTCAACAACAAAGTCACCGTATTCAGGTCGATTGGCTTTCTTCTCCAAAGATTCCCCAGGTTTGACAGTGATAACCTGCTCTTTCACAGTTCCATTTTTCATCAAGGCATGGATGGCGATTTTGGCAGTGAAAGATTTTTTCTCTGATTTCACTTCGTCTAAACGAAGATAAACTTGATTTTCATCTGTTTTTTTCTCCACACCTGCAACTTCCACGCGTTTAACCAGCCCCTGACGATAGGCTTCGTATGGGGTTAGTCGGTGAACAAGGTTGTAGGGATTGCGATGGGTAGCAGAATAACGCAGAGCAAACAGCGGGTTCAGTGCAGCAAGCGCTGCAACTCGCAATTCACTTTCCATGTTTTGAGGTTCATCCAAAATCAAAATAGGGCGTGCGGCTTGTACCAAATGTATAGGTGTTTCGCCTTGTAAACGATCAGTAGTTTGGTTGATAATATTGCTGGCTTTATTAAAGGAGTCAATCGTCATCACCATAATCTCTATGCTTTCAGAGAGAGCAAACTGACGCACTTGCGAAAGGTTGGCCGAATCGTAGGAGTAATAGCGATAAGGTGTGTTGTCATATTCTTTTCGGAAATGTGTTCTTGTGATTTCAAGTGTTTTGAGCACGCCTTCACGCACTGCCACGGAAGGGACTACAACTACAAATTTCCTCATGCCGTATCGTTGGAAGAGTTCAAAAGCAGTTCGTATATAAACGTAGGTTTTGCCCGTGCCTGTTTCCATTTCCACCGAGAAGTTGAAAAATCTTACGAGTTGTTTTCCTTCGGCGGTTTCAACGGCTCGTTCAATGGGAATTAATTCTTTATCCTGCTCAATTCCATTTATTTCTTGCACAGAATTAAGATTGGCAATTAATTGCTTTGGGGTTAAGTTCAATTGATTTGAAAGCGCAGCAAAGCCGAGCGCGGATGTGATTTGAGTTCGCGCGCGAGGTTGCCCATCGAAGATATTTGTAATAGCTTCAATGGCTTGAATTTGGAAGTCTTGCTCGGCATCAAATTTGATTTGCATATCTTTATATTGTTTTTAACCTGCACTGTAACGCTAAGTTTGCTGCGGCTTCATCATCCAGCGCGATGTCACGGCAAATAAACAAATCATCTTTCTTCAAATTCAATGGCTTGATATCTTTCAGTTTGACTTTGTCTGCCAAACACAGATAAAAGCATTGTTCTTTATCAGGGTCACTGACTTTCTTCACGCCTTTAGATTCTGTATCTTCCACAATGACGTTCAATCCGTAGCCTTCCTTCAAAGCTACTTCATACAAAACATCTTCTTCCTTCCAGCCTTTGACCAGAGGATCAGCGAGCATTTCCATTTGTTTGGCATAGGCTTTGGGGTCTTTTTGTTCTGTATCATCCCATTGCTTGTAATTGGACTCGCGCAGTTTGAAGACCTTGAATCCTAAATCCTCAGGTTTGGCTAACTTCAATGGCCCTTCACGTTCTTTGCTCATTTTCTTGATAACACGGCGCATACGTTCTTTGCCGATTTCGGCAATAGTTTTCAAGCCAAGCTTGAGTGAATTACGCCCTGCATTGGTATTGGGATTTACAGGCTCAGGAAGTTGTATACATATAAAATTCCTAGAAGAGATTCTTGTTCGATTTAAATTAAAAATTGCATGTGCAATTGAACATGACCCAGCAAAAAAATCCATTATCAAATCAGTTTCATCAGTTAGATATTCAACAATTTGGATGAGATCAGAATAATGTTTTGGGTTTTCGAAGACTCTTATACCATCAAATACTTTATCAAATTCATTTGTCGCAGTTTGTGCATAACTAAAATGGACACTTCGCATTACTTGTTCTGATTTTTCAAACAAATAATTCATAACCGAAGGGACTGTAGTTTCATCTGGCCCAAAAACAACATTTCCTTTCCTTATTTCATCATCCATTTTTTCTTTGGTTGGATACCTCCAACCACTTTTTGGTTTTTTACACACTTTTCCTGTGATTGGATGAAATACATCGTAAGTTGGGCCACCACCACCTGGCCAATTAATATTTCCGTCATCTCGATAAGGCCCTCTCGCGTCAACTTTTTTGAAGCGAGCTAGAGGCTTTCGTGAATCATCATCCTCAAACGTTGAATACCATTTTATTAAACCCTGAGCAACAGCCTTGTGGTCATCTTTGAATTTTTTACATAAATCATCGTACATTGAACGCAATTCATCAATTCCCTCTTTGGGAGCACGAAGAACTGTGTCATTGTCCCTCAAGAATTTTTTGTCTTTGGCATAAATAAGCATATATTCGTGACCGACAGAAAAAAACTTTGCGTCGTTTTTACGGTTTTTATCCCATACTAGAACAGCAATAAAATTTTCTTCGCCCAAGATTTCATTCAGAATTAACCTTAGGTTATTTAACTCATCATCATCTATGCTTACGACCAAAAAGCCATCGTCTCTGAGCAATTGTCTCGCCAAAAACAAACGCGGGTACATCATCGAGAGCCAGGCAGAGTGGTAACGTCCGCTCGTTTCGGCGTTGCTAGTCAGTAAATTACCTTCACTGTCTTTTTGTCCCGTCAGTTTTAGATAGGTATCCAACGGGTCGGCGAAGTTATCAGGATACACAAAGTCATTGCCTGTATTGTAGGGTGGGTCAATGTAGATCATCTTGACCTGTCCAAAATAAGGCTTATATAGAAGTTTTAAAGCTTCGAGGTTGTCGCCTTCAATGAAGATATTTTGTGTCTTGTCAAAGTCAACTGATTCTTTACGTGCAGGTACCAATGTGGCGCGTGATGGCGTTTGCAAAATACGGATTGCATCTCGTTTGCCAGCCCATGAGAAGGAATATCGTTCGGGTCTTTCATCCCCAAAGTCACCGAGCGTAGCGTGCAGTTTATCGAGGTCAATTTTGCCTTCGGTAAATGCCTGCGGCATAATCTCACGTAACTGATTCAGTTGTTCTTCAGTAATGGATGGTGTTAGTTTGGTTACAGATTGTTTTTTAGGCATATGTTTTCCGATGT
The DNA here is from genome assembly GCA_014379595.1 of Anaerolineales bacterium. Lineage (GTDB taxonomy): Bacteria > Chloroflexota > Anaerolineae > Anaerolineales > Villigracilaceae > Villigracilis. Next base: position 66,303 of record JACMLM010000020.1, on the reverse strand, counting down.
TTAAATCCCTGATATCGTATTCATTTTCCCAAGTATACCCGACCCTTTCCGCTTCGCGTAAATAAATAGGTTGAGAGCTACTTGAAATGCTCTCTTCATACTTAACTGGAATCACAGATAAAAAGAAAAACAAACCTTACTTCATAAAATTCTAATCCTATTTTTCCGCATATACAGCCCTCTATACTAAAGATAATCAATTAATCCGCAGATATGGGTTAGAGAAACTTTAGAGCGCAATTTTTACCCCAAATCGCGCTCTTGAAACTATATAATAAAAAGTATGGAGCACGTACTACCAAGAAAAGTTTTGCTCCACCATGTCCACCTGTAACACATCACAAGGAGATAAAAAAATGACACAAACCAAACAAACCTATAAAGACCCCGTCTGCGGTATGCAAGTGACAAGCGAAACAGCCGCTGGCCAGTCCACTTACAATGGGAAGATATATTACTTCTGTTCCAGGGCAGATAAAGATGCCTTCGACAGAAACCCTGAGAAATACGTCAAGACTACGGTCAGCGATCCATTGCCGCGCTAAGTTGTACATCTAAAATAATGCCCCATCCATAGAATGGATGGGGCATTATTTGTTCGATATGTCGTTGCGAGCGGTTTTTGCGACACTTGCGCCGCACTGCGTTTGTTGCAGTGCAGGTGAGCAACCCCCAACAGCGAGGAGATTGCTTCGTCGGGAAGTGCACCCTCCTCGCAACGACATGTTATCTTATATACCTCGCAACGACATATTTGACAACGACATGGTGAATTTAGATTATGTCATCATACAAATCTTTCCATTCGGGATTCATGCTATTTATTAAATTCAGCTTCTTCTGGCGAGAACCACCCTTAATTTGTTTCTCTGTCGCAATAGCAGAATGAATGTTATCTCCCACTTCATAATATACAAGCTTATGAATATTATAGTTTTTGGTGAAAGAGCCGCCTAATCCATTTTTATGTTCATACACTCGGCGCGCAAGATTATTTGATACGCCAGTATATAAAACTGTATTATGAGAGTTGGTCATTAGACATCTTGCATAAGTCTTTTTGCCACAGAGAGCGCAGAGAAAAAAGAGTTTTAAAAGCCTTTTCTCAAAAGTCTCTGTGCGCTCTGTGGCTGTATTGCACTTACTTATGCACGAGGCCAATTATATAAACACAGTATTCTTTTTTCACTTCATCTACAAGTTAATCAATATACGTCACAATGATCTCATGGCCGTAGATCCCGATCGGGAAGGTAGTCACGCCATCAGAAATAGGGGTGGGAATTTCATAAATAACAGATAAAGTGGGTGGCTGCGAACCCCAGCCGCTTAGCATCGTGGTCCATTTTTGGCAGTACCAATTTTCTGCGCTCGGGTCTTTGAACACCAGGAAGTTGGATTCAGGAATGGAAATGTCATCTACAAAAAACGAAAACTTCATCTTGCTTATGTTTTCATCTAATGTGCCTGAAAACTTGGCACACCACAGATACGTCCATAAATACGTCAGCCTGCGCGATACTTTAACGGTGTACGAACGAGTCTCGGGTGTCTTTATATCCAGATAGCCAATGTAAATAGTGGGAACCAGATTCAGGTCACTGACCGTGGGAACAAGAAAGTTGATACTCGGCTGAGGCGGAGTGATGACTGTTTCGGTGGGTGAAAGAACAGTAGGGATCTCAGGCGTGTTTGTGGTTATGGAAGGCGGATTTGCATTTAAAATAAATGCGGTTTGTGTAAGGTTAAAGGCTTGAGAGGTTTGCGTGGCTTGAATGGGTGCATAGACTTGCGTTTGTACGCTCCAATAGGTAAACACTCCGCCAACGATCACACCCAGTAAACCCAGCACAGCCACGATAATTGTGACTTGTGAAGCGTCAATAGATTCCTTTTTTTTATTTTTTGCCTTGGGCGCTGCGCTTGTTTTTGGTTTGGTTGATTTACTGGTCATTGATGTTTGTCTTTGCTGTTGATAAATAGCGATATCCCAAATAAACTTACCCAAGTATACCCGACCCCCCGTGGGGATTCTCATTCCACGCAAAATGAAAGTGTCTACGTATTTCTTTGCCACAGCCCGCAGGGTAATAAGAGCAATGAGTTCTCAGAGAAAGAATCTCAAAGTTCTCTGTGATCTCTGTGGCTTACACTCTTAAGTAGACACTCCATGCAAAATAATATATTGCAAGCAGAGGCGAGGTTGCCAAGCTGATTCGCATAATGCAATTGTTCCGGTGATGGTGCGGGTATATACTTGAGAATATTCATATGAAAATCCCCTCCAACATTTATATTCGCATCATGATCGTTCTTGGAAGCATAACCCTGTATGCGATCATTTTCCCCATCCTGTATCCAGTGGGTGGCGAGGCCACGGCGGCATTCATCGTTGTCCCTATGGCTGTGGCGGGGTGGCTGCTTGGCATACGCGGCAGTTTGCTGTTGGGAATTCTCACCGTTCCCTTGCACAATTTTCTTTTGCGCCTGGTAGGAGGCACTGTCTATGATATTGTGCCTGCCATGGTAGGCAGCTTCGCCTTTACGTTGGTGGGCATGGGCACTGCCTGGATCAGGGCGCTGCTTGATCGAGTCAATAAGCAGGCCGAAGAGTTGCAGGAGGAAATGGATAAACGAGTACAGGCCGAGGGACGTTTGACTCACGAAGCGCTGCACGACCCGCTCACCAACCTGCCTAATCGCAGAATGTTTGTCAACCGGCTCGAGCATGCCATCGAATGGAACAAACGCCATCCCAACGATCTGTTCGCAGTGGTCTATCTCGATTTTGACCGCTTCAAAGTCATCAATGACAGCCTTGGTCATAATATTGGAGACCAAATACTTTTAGGCCTGGCACAGCGCTTGATCATCGTGGTGCGCTCGGTAGATGTAGTAGCTCGCCTCGGCGGTGATGAATTCGCCATCTTGCTCGAAGGTTTTAAAAACAATGAGGAAGTCTTGCTTATCGTCCAGCGCCTGCAGGAGAGTCTGTCTGCTCCGTTTGAAGTGGAAGGAAATTCTATTGTCATGACCGCCAGCATTGGCATTGTGATGGACCTGCTTCGATATGAACACCTCGATGATATTCTGCGTGATGCCGATATCGCCATGTACAGCGCAAAAGTGAGCGGCAAGAACCGCTATAAAGTATTCGATGTCTTAATGCGGGAAGAGGCGGCGCACGTTTTGAAACTGGAAAACGGCCTGCGCAATGCGCTTCGGCATGGGGAATTCATGCTTCATTATCAGCCGATTCTTTCCCTACACCCAAAGCGGATCACCGGCTTCGAAGCTTTGTTACGCTGGCAGCACCCCGAACGAGGCTTGCTCTACCCGGCAGACTTCATCAAATCTGCAGAAGAGTCCGGGCTGATCGTGCCCATCGGTCAATGGGTGCTGTACGAGGCTTGTCATCAAATGCAGCAGTGGCACAACCAGTTCAACATGGAGTTTCCTCTTACCATCAGCGTCAATCTTTCCAGCCGCCAGTTCGCTCATCCCGAGCTGGCAACGCAGATCACCACCGTTTTGCAGCAAACTGGTCTGCCGGCTAGAAGCCTGCTATTGGAATTAACAGAGACCACGCTCATTGAAGATATCGAATCAGCAGTCACTAAAATTGAACATTTACAAACATTAGGCGTGGGGGTCGAGATCGACGACTTCGGCACAGGCTACTCGTCTCTTGGCTATCTGAGGCGTTTGCCCGTCAACAATCTCAAAATAGATCGTTCATTTATCAGCACACTTGGCATCAGCAAGAGCGGAGTTCCCATCATCCGTGCCATCATCGCCATGGCCAACAGCCTCGGCATGAAGGTCATTGCCGAAGGCATCGAGACCGAAGAGCAAATGAACAATCTCATTAGCCTGGAATGCGACTATGGTCAGGGCTTTCTCTTCAATAAAGCACTGGACGGCCAAACCGCACAAGACCTGATAAACGAATCATTTTCAAAACAGTGAATTATTGCACATGTCGTTGCGTTTCCATGTCGTTGCGAGGAGCGCCTTTGCTCTTTGGCGACGACACTTGCGCCGCACGCCAGTGCAGGTGAGCAACCTCCTTATCATACGGGGGTTGCCACGTCGGGACGATCACCCTCCTCGCAACGACATATAAGGTTTCCCCTTCTCATATAAAAGTATATTAAATCATTCACTTCATTGAATTCTAATTATCTTTTCCCATATATACAGCCCTTTCCACTCAATCTAGTCAATCACTAGCAGATGTGGGTTAGAGACTCTTTAGACTTAGCTTTTCGCCGTAATATTGCTCTCTTGAAACCGTATAATAAAGTATGAAGCAAGATCTACTAACTAAAAAGGTTTTGCACTGTATTACAGGAGATAAAATGTCACACATAAAACAAACATACAAAGACCCCGTCTGCGGTATGGAAGTTTCGAGTGAAACAGCGGCTGGCCAATCCAATTACAATGGCAAAACATATTACTTCTGCTCCAAAGCAGATAAAGATGCCTTCGACAGGAATCCTGATGTATACGTCGTCAAGACTATCAAGGAACCAATGCCGCACTAAGTTATACATAATAAATAATGCTCCATCCAAGTTGTGGATGGAGCATTATTTATTATGAAAAGGAGAATTCCATGATAAAAACTTATATCGACTTTGTCTGTGGTGTCATCATGACACACAGAACTGTGTTTGCTCAATCGAAATACAATGGTCAAACGTACTACTTCTGTTCCAAGGGAGATAAAGAAGTCTTCGACCATAACCCACCCAGATACATTATGAAATTTAGCAAAGAACTAATGCACCACCATTCATCTGTAGCATAAACTAAAAGGCTCATCCAAAAGTTGGATGAGCCTTTTAGTTTATGCCATACTTACCAACCATGATTCCCTGAGCGCTAGCGACACATGCACTGGCGGCGCAAGTGTCGGTCGCGGAGAACACGCTCCCTCAGAGAGACATGATCTCGAATGAGTTTTGGAATCAAGACCGACTGGCACCTGATTAACAGAAGAAACTTCTATAGCTTTTATATGTACTGTAACCCGGTAGGCAATTGTCTATTGACATTTACTTCAAAATCATTATTATGATAATAGCCTTTCAATTTTGTAAGGCTGCCCTCCACGGCTGGGTGGATGTAGTTAAGAAACGGGCATTGGGAGGTCTCACGTGGTTACAGCAACTATTTTACAAAGGTTCGTCAGATCACATAAATTAGGTTTTTATATCAGTGCAATTCTTTTTTTTACTCTGATCATTGCTTTGGTACTGCCAATGCAGGCAGCCGGAGCGATTCCACCGACGACAGTCGTATACGATGCGATTCCAAACCCGCTGCCTCCCAATATAGCAAGCGATGGCTTTCAGGCGACTTCGGCTTCTGAGTTCGGTGATTACATCCACTTAGCAGGTACAGACCGCATACTTCGTACTGTCACCGTTACGATGAGCGATTGGGCCCTCTACTCAGATTACTCGTCAGACATCCGCTACTCAGGGGATAGCGTAAATTGGACGCACCCGATCACGCTCAACGTTTATAACGTTGTAGCAGGCTCACCAAATACAGCAGGTTCGTTGATTGCCAGTGTCACACAGACGGTCACAATTCCCTGGCGTCCGGTGGCTGACCCCACTTGCCCCGGCGGCACAGCGTGGAGAGCTGGCGACAGCTTGTGCTACAACGGTTTCGCCTTCAATGCTACGTTTGACTTAAGCAGTGTAAATGCCGTGCTCCCGAACGATATTATTGTAGGTGTTGCCTATAACACACAAACTTATGGCGACTCGCCAATCGGTGTGGCTGGACCTTACAACTCCCTCAATGTTGGCATTGCAAGTAATCAGACGGTCAGTGTTGGCACAGACGACAACGTTGATAATCTTTTCTGGGACACCATATATCCGGGCTATACCGCTGGGTTCAAAGAGGATACAGGCTGGTCACCAAACGGCACCGTAAATATCCAGGTCGTAACCGCACCTGATTGCGCTGGCACTTCAGACTGCTACGTTGACGCGGTCAATGGAAACGATGCAAATGGCGGCGCCAGCATTGCAGACCCCAAGAAAACCATTCAAGCCGCAATAGATGCAGTATCCCCCAACGGCACTGTCCATGTGTTGCCAGGCACCTATAGTGAAACCGCCAGCAACCGCACCGTCACCAGCATTGGCGGCACGTATACTTTTGGTCTCTTCATTAGTGATGCCAAGAGCGGCATCACCGTTCAAGGCGTAGATGGCAGTGACAACCCCATCACCAATTACGCCTCGGTATTGGCAACGGTCAACACCAATGCCACCAACAATTTTGGCCCCAGTGGTATTTTTATAGAAGGCGATGATGTTACCATTGCAGGTATTCGCATCGGCACAAATTCTGCCGGTCAGAATAAGACCATTGAAGTGATTGGTGATAACTTCACCCTCAAAGATTCAGATATCGCCGACCCGTATGGATCGGTCTATGTCAGTGATTTCCGTTTCGATACCGGTACCGATACCTCCCACGTTCAGGCTTATCACTTCGATGGCAACAACTTCCAGGATAGTATCAGCCTCGATATCGCCAGCGGTGCGGGTTACACCGGCCCGGTCAGTGGGCGTACTATAACAGACAATGTATTTGTAAACAGCAACTCCTGGCCGTCGATCAGTTTCAATGGGTCGGATACAGGTGTTGCATGGTTCGAATATTCTGTAGGCGGGGCAGAGATCACCGGCAACAACTTCACCAACACACATAACACGCCAGATAATACTTCCGCGCATATCCGCGCCCGCGGCACGTACGATAACAGCCAGTTCGATTGGGAATCCTATTGGCAGGACAATACATTTAATAAAGCAGTCATAACTCTGATCGGTGCATTCCCGAATGTGCGTACCTATTCATATACGACCAGCGATCCATATACTTTTAATAATGTACGCCGCATCGGTGTCACCATTCAGGCCGATGTGGATAGAGCAGTCGCTGCTGATACAGTGTTCGTGAAGAGCGGAACTTACGATGAAAGCCCGCTTATCTCCACCTCCTTAACACTTTTGGCAGAGTCGGGTCGCAATTCAACCTTCATTGCCTTGCAGGATACTCCAACTTATTTGGGTGCACTCACAATTGATGCGCCAACAGTGACCATCAATGGCTTCACCATTATTGGGCGCGACGGTACGCCTTCTACCATTGCCAGCTCCAACATTTTGCTCAATACAACCGCCGAGAATGTGGTCATCACCAACAATCTCCTGCGTGTAGGGAAGGCAGATAATGCCAGCTCAACCGGTGACGATGGCTTTGGTGTGCTCACAACGTATAGTGAAACTAGTGATGTTGACAGCCTAACCGTGACGGACAACTTGTTTGAGCCGCTGAACACAGAAGGTACGCGCGCCTTCTATATCAACCCCGGCGTAAACAGCTTTGTGTTCCGAGGCAATGATATTTCCGGGCGTTTCGCTAGAACCGCGTTTACACAAGCCAAAGACGGCTTGGTTGAAGAAAATAAGGTTACTGGAGTGGGCGCTGCGGGTAGCCGTTCAGCCGGCTTGGGAACATGGGGCTATCCTGATCCAACCGTTTATGGTGCGACTATATTCAGAAACAATGAGATCAGCGGCGTTGCTACCGGTGTTGCCATCATTGAGGCCGAAAATGTGACTGTGGAAAATAATATTTTCTCGCAGATTGGCTACGCTGTGCGCGTTATACCCTCTGCATCTTTGCCTTTCGATCTCTCAACCATCCAGATCCAATTGAATAGCATCACGAACAGCGATTTAGAAGGTGTGCTGAAAGATGCATCACTACCTGGAATTGTGGATGCCGAGCGTAACTGGTGGGGCAGTTCTCTTGGTCCCACACATCCAACGAACCCAAGTGGTAATGGGGAAGATGTTGGCAACGATATAGATTTCGATCCGTGGCTGTGCAATGGTACAGATACATCCCCATCCATTGGCTTCCAACCAAACATTCTGACCGTGTGTACTGGTACGCCTTCTCCAACTCCTACAAACACGGCAACTGAAACGCCTACAAATACACCAACGGATACGCCTACCAACACACCAACCAATACTCCAACGGATACACCAACGGATACGCCCACCAATACACCAACCAATACTCCAACGGATACTCCTACCAACACACCAACCAATACTCCAACAGATACACCCACGGCGACGCCAACAGATACACCTACCAACACGCCTGTTCCATCAACCAATACACATACCAATACACCTACCAACACGCCTGCTCCACCAACCAATACACATACCAATACACCTACCAACACGCCTGCTCCACCAACTAACACACATACCAATACACCTACCAAGACTGCCATACCTACGAAGACGAAGACTCCCACTCGCACTCCATCGCCAACACCTACAGTGCTGGCATGTACGGGCAATCTGTTACAAAACCCAAGCTTCGAATTGCCAGTATTACCCGGCCAGAACATTCAGTATTGGGTGGAGAAACCCTCTGAAGGCAGCATCGCTCAGGGTGGCGGCTACCAAGCCGATGGATCGAATAATGCTTTCATTGGTCCGAGTGAAAAACTGTATCAGGATGCAAGCGCTGCAGCAGGGAATACCTATACTGTCACATTCTGGGCAGGTACCCATGACCCAAGTCAGAATGAAACCGTCATGCTCGAATTCCTCAACAGCTCCAACACGGTCATCGGTTCACAGTCGGCCAGCATCAATTACGATGTAGACACCGACTACAGTGCGCCGCGGGTCACACAATATACATTGCAAGGCACAGCACCTGCTGGAACGGTCAAAGTTCGCCTCATTGCGCGTAACGATGGGCATAATACCTTCAAGTTCGATGGTACGTGTTTGACAGGCACAGCCTCGGCTTTTACAGCCACGCCCAGCAAAACACCAACCAAGACCGCAGTGGCCTCGAAGACACCGACCAAAACACCGACCAAGACCAAAACCCCTACCGCTACTGCGACACCACCAGTCCTGGCCTGCACAGGTAACCTACTGCAAAACCCAAGCTTTGAATTCCCCATCATCTATGGGCAGAATATTCAATATTGGGTCGAGAAGCCCAATGAAGGCAGCATTACTCAAGGGGGCGGCTATCAGGCAGATGGTGCCAATGGTACATTTATTGGGCCAAACGAGCAGTTCTATCAAGCTGTGACTGCTATCGCAGGTAATACCTATACAGTGAAACTCTGGGCAGGCACTCATGACCCCAACCAGAATGAAACAGTCAGCCTTGAGTTCTTGAACAGCTCCAACAATGTGATCGGCTCGCAGTCAGTCAACATCAATTACGATGTGGATAATGACAACACAGCACCGCGTGTGACCCAATACACACTGCAATTAAAGGCACCCACTGGAGCTGTAAAAGTTCGTATCATCGCTCGTAACTATGGAAGTAACACCTTCAAATTTGATGCAACTTGTCTAACCCAATAGCATAACTGACAGTAGATCTAAAGCAAACATCCGAGACAACACTGTCTCGGATGTTTGTTATTCAACCCTCATAACTGACCAACGACCTGCGAAGTTCCAATACTCTCCTAGTGACTGGACAATTATTACCCCAAGAAATCTTTAGAAGCTGTATAAAAACTCACAATACTCTACTATACTATTATGGCAAGAATATTGTAATTGTGTCTGCAACAAGTAATTATGGATTTTAATAATAACAACTCAATCTATCCCTCTTTTCTTATACTTGAGGAGCAAAACTATGACAGAGTATCGCTGCCATGAACTCGCATCACTTTTAACCTGGGGGAAGCCCGCGCAAGTCAATAGAAGAGATGATCGGCATAGCTATCAAAGGCGGCAATCATGACCCTTGAAGAATTTCTGCCCAGTGGTCATGCTCACCTCATCTAAAGAAGAACAGGATGTGATCAGAGGCTATAGTTTGGGCGCCAACTCATACATCCGCAAACCAGTAGACTTCGATCAGTTTGTAGAAGCCGTCAAACACCTTGGCCTATACTGGCTGGTCTTGAACAAAAAGCCGCCGCATTAATTTTATATGTCGTTGCGAGGAGGATGTTCTTCCGACGAAGCAATCTCCTCGTTATATCGGGGGGTTGCTCACCTGCACTGCAACACACCTGCCCTGGCGGGCGGTGCCAGGGAACGCAGTGCGGCGCAAGTATCGTCGCAAAGAACAAGGACGCTCCTCGCAACGACATAGCAAGCAATTATATTTTTAATTGCACCTTATACAACCCCGCATACACCCCATCTCTCGTAATCAATTCATCATGCGTCCCCTCCTCACCGATCCCATTATCCGTCAGCACAACGATCCGTTGTGCATTCCTCACCGTAGACAACCGATGTGCGATCACAAGCGTGGTGCGATTATTCGTCAACTTCTCTAATGAATCTTGCACTGCTTTCTCACTTTCATTATCTAAAGAACTAGTGGCTTCATCAAAGATCAGCACAGGCGGGTCTTTTAGGAAAACGCGTGCAATGCTCAACCTCTGCTTTTGTCCGCCTGAGAGCTTCACGCCGCGCTGACCAATATCCGTATCATATCCATTCGGTAACGCCGCAATAAAATCATGCGCATTCGCCTTCTTCGCAGCCTCTATGATTTCTTCCCTGCTTGCATCCAGCTTCCCATAACGGATATTATCCGCGACAGTGCCGCCGAACAAATATACATCCTGCTGCACGATGCCAATATTCCTTCTTAAGGAGCGCAAGCTGACATTTCTTATATCCCTGCCATCAAGCAGTATCTTCCCCTCACTCAATTCATAAAAACGTGGGATGAGTGAGCACAAGGTAGTTTTCCCTACGCCCGAAGACCCTACCAATGCAATATACTCTCCCACTTTTATATTCAAAGATATATTCTTCAGCACATCATTATGCTCTTCCTTATACTTGAAGCCTACATTTATAAATTCTATATTGCCCTGCACATCCTGAGTCAGCTCGATTGCATCTGATGCATCTTTTATATCTGGTTCCACCTCCAAAACTTCCATCACCCGTTCAAAGCCCGTGATCCCCTCCTGATACAGCCGCACGAAATTGCTAAATCGGTTAATCGGCTCGATCAGAATGCCGATACATAATAAGAATGTCACTAGATCGGCCAAATCCAAGCCTGCACCTGTAGCAATGCGGATTGCGCCAAAGATGATGACGGCAATTGTCATCAGTTGGGTGAAGCCGATCAACCCCGCTGAGAAGTACATCTCGCTTTTATATCCATTCCTTCGGCTTTCAACGAAACGATTATTCTCGTATTCAAACTTCCTGCGCTCGATCTCCTCGTTCGTAAAAGACTTCACCACGCGGATGCCCGCCAACGTGTCTTCCAACTGCTCATTGATATCGCCAATTCGATCCCTGCTCTTTCTCAACGCGATATTCATGCGATGATTGAAATAATACGTATACACGGCCATGATGGGGAAGAAGACAAACACGATCAGCGCTAACTGGAAGTTGATACTGATCAATATCACGAACGCCCCGATAAAGTTCAACGACGAAATTGCGATATCCTCAGGCCCGTGATGATACAACTCGGAGAGATCAAACGAATCATTCGTCACCCGCGTCATCAACTGACCAGTTTTCTGCTCATCATAAAAGCTAAACGACAGCTTTTGATAATGCTCGAACAATTCGCTGCGCACATCGCTTTCCATCATCGCGCCCATCATATGTCCCTGATAATCCACGAACATATTGCACCCCACATGGATCATTAGCAGCACCAGCATTACCATCCCCATCGTATAGATCTGATTCAGAGCGTTGGGCGAGTTTCCTTCCAATATATTTTTAGTAATATATCTTGTACATAACGGTAGTAACAACGTAGTCCCCGAAACCACAAACGCACAAGCTATATCAGCAGACAATAATCCCATATATGGCTTGTAATAAGATAAAAACTTCTTCCATCTAGAATTCATATAATTTTCCTTTACTTAGTGATGTCGTTGCGAGGGTGATGTACTTTCACCCGAAGCAATCTCATCATCTTAAGGGATCGCTTCGTCGCAAAGAGCAAAAGCACTCCTCGCAACGACATGTGACGAGGCTGAGTTGTATGATTTCCCGCCTTCCCCATTAAATAAAAAAAACCGCAGGCGGCATGCAGCACCTGCGGTTATACGTCAATCAAAACGGATCAATCCGTGATTACATATCACCTTCAGGAGGCGCGCTCAATGGGGCATAATTTAGCTTTGCTGACATGGTCACGTACCTCCTTTCAAAATAAGATACCGCCAGTTTATCATTTGCAGGTACACCCGTCAACAAGAATTTGCCAGATTAAGCCGTAATACTTATTACTCTCAATCGTTATTCCTAATAATAAAGGAGTAATATCATGGAACAACCAACATATATGGACCCCGTCTGCGGTATGCAGGTCACACCTGAAAGTGCAGCCGCCCAATCCGATTATCAGGGTGTAACCTATTATTTCTGCTGCGATGCCGATAGGCAAGAATTCGATAGAAACCCCGAAAATTACCTTACGCAGAAGCAAAACACTCTTCAGTAATTCATGTGAAAATAAATGACCTGTCTTATCATTGGGCAGGGCATTTATATTTAAGAGATAATGCTTTGTCATTGCAAAGCTATGGCATTTATAAAATAATATCCAGGGTGGGTATAATAATAGGGAAGCATAGAGGGCTTCCTCATCAAATCTGGTAATTATCATGTTTAAACATATTTTTCGCTTTCTGGATAAATCTGGCAACGAACACGAAGATCAGCGCAGGCTGTATATCTCCTTTATTATCATTGCTCTGGTCGTTGTGCTGGTCAGTTCACCCCTCACGATTACAGCAGTGGGTATATATGCGTTCCTTGTCTTTATTACCCTTCTTCTCATTTCACTAGCTTTCGCTTATAAGAACCAGCTTTGGCCCGCACGGGTCATTACTCCCCTGGCAGGTTTCATTCTCATCACCCGCCTGCTCTTTGGCGGTGGCATCCACGATGATGCACTCGGCGGCTATTACCTTATATTGATCATTGCGGGCCTTATGATCGGGCAGCGCGCATTGCTGACATTTGGACTCATGAGCGCCATGGCTGTGGTCGTGATCGGCTTGGCTGAAACAAGCGGCATCATCTCCACTCGCTTTGGTCCGCTCACAGAACGCCCCACGATTACCACCACCGCTTTCTTCCTATTGGGTACAACCTTTGGTTTGAATTATATGGTGCTCCGTCTTAATCGCGCCATTCGGATTGCTCAACAAAACGAAGCCGCACAGGTCGAAGCCAACCGGGAACTGCTGGAATTACGTGCTGCCCTGGAAGTGCGTGTCGAAGAGCGTACCTCCGAACTGGATCTTGCCAATCAGCAGCTCACACTTCAGTTTGAGCGCATTAATGCATTACAGGCAAAGCTGCGTGAGGAGGCCATCCGCGACCCTCTCACAGGCCTCTTCAATCGTCGTCATCTGGATGAAATGCTCGTGATCGAACTCTCCCGCTCGAAGCGTGCTGGTACTCCGCTCACCATCCTCATGCTCGATATTGATCACTTCAAAAACATCAACGATACGTATGGGCATCAAGTCGGCGATACCGTCCTTCAGACAGTTGCGAGAACTCTGAGTACAAATGTGCGCGCCGGTGATATTGTTTGCCGTTATGGTGGTGAGGAGTTCACACTTGTTTTCCCGGGTATGAAAGCCATAGATGGTCACGCTCGAGCTGAGGTCCTACGGACACTGGTTGCATTGCAAACCATCAACGACAAGGGTAGAACTATCCGCGTAACCATTTCCATTGGCGGCTCTGTCTACCCCCAAGATGGAACATCCAATGAAGAACTGATGTCTCTCGCAGACCATGCGCTCTATCAAGCCAAACAAAACGGACGCAACCAAGTCCAATTTGCGCTACGAAAAGATAAGACCTAAAAGAATAACGTCATTGCGATAAACTGAATAGGCGGGCAGCGAACAAAACATCTCTCTTATTGTTTTACCCATCTACTATTCTCTATTCTCTACTTTCTTTATTGTTCTTTTCGGAAATCACGCGTTGTGTTAACTCTTACGCACTTGTATAATTGACAAGTTATTATCTTGTTTGAATCCAGCAAAGGAGAATACATATGCAGTATAAACTCTGGATTGACGGTCAATGGGTGGATACACAAGGCGGCGGGAAGATGTCTATTGAAAACCCTGCCACCGGTGAGAAGATCGCCGAAGCGCAGGATGCCTCACGCTCCGATGTAGACGGCGCCGTGCAAGCCGCAAAGTCCGCTTTTTATGATGGTCGTTGGTCACGCAAATCACCTGGTGAACGTTCAAAAGCAATATGGAAATTAGCTGACTTGCTTGAAGCAAGGTCAAAAGAGTTCGCGCGCGTTGAGAGCGAGAACACAGGCAAGCCGTATAAATTCCTCAGCCTTGCAAGCGATATCCCATTTACTGTAGATAACCTGCGTTTCTTTGCTACTGCTGCGCGCGATACACATGGTTCGCACGCGGGCGAGTTCATGCCCGGTTACACATCCATTTATCGGCGTGAACCAGTCGGCGTGATCGGTCAGATTACTCCTTGGAATTATCCTTTGAATATGGCGGGCTGGAAGATTGGTCCCGCGTTAGCTGCTGGCTGTACGATTGTTTTGAAGCCAGCTCCGGGCACGCCTCTTACTACGCTGATGCTTGCTGAGCTGATCAAAGAAGCTGGCATCCCCGACGGAGTGGTTAATATAATAACGGGTGGCAATGAAACAGGTCAGGCGTTGGTGGAACACCCTGATGTGCGTATGATCTGTGTAACGGGTTCATCTGGCACTGGTAAAAAAGTTATGAAAACCGCAGCAGATACGCTCAAGCGTGTTCATCTTGAGCTTGGTGGTAAAGCTCCCTTCATTATATTTGATGACTCAGACCCTGAACTTGTCGCCGCAAAAGCTGCCTTCGCCGCCACCGCAAATACAGGTCAGGATTGCACCGCAGCCACACGTATTTATGTAGAGAAAGGCCGCGCGAAAGATATGCGCGAAGCTGTAGTCGAAGCGATGAAGAATGTAAAAGTAGGTTTGCCATTTGATGATGACGTTGTAATGGGTCCGTTGATATCTGGTATTCAACGCGAACGCGTCTCAGGTTTTGTAGAGCGTGCCAGGTCACAGGGCGCAAAGATTCTTACAGGCGGCGCTATTCCAAAAGGTTTGGACAAAGGCTATTACTACGAACCAACGGTTATTAGCAATGTTCAGCAGGATTGGGAGATTGTGCAAAATGAAGTCTTTGGTCCCGTCATTACTGTGCAGGAATTTAGCGATGAAGCCGAAGCCTTGCACCTCGGCAATGATGTGCTATACGGACTTGCCGCTTCTGTCTTTACAAAAGATGTGGGCCGCGCCATGCGCTTCACCAGTCAATTGGAGTTTGGCACGGTTTGGGTCAACGACCATTTACCGATCACATCTGAAACCCCGCATGGTGGATTTAAACAATCAGGCTTTGGCAAAGACCTTTCCGCTGAAGCTGTAGGTGATTATCAAATCACCAAGCACGTCATGATCGCGCATTAACATAAGTAGTTTTGCAAACTTTTTGAAAACAGGTTTGAATATACTCATGTTGTCTAATAAATTTTCTTTGGAGGTTGCATGGAGTACAAACTTTTAATCGATGGTAAGTGGACAGGCAGTGGCGCACTGCTTGAAGTAAAAAATAAATATGATGGCTCGTTGATCGGCGTAGTTCCCACTGCCAGCCGCGAAGACCTCGACCAAGCGCTGGATGCTGCTGAACGCGCAGAAGATGTGATGGCTGATATGCCCGCGCATAAACGCGCTGAGATTCTATTAAGAACATCCGCACTCTTGCGTGAGCGTTCTGAAGAAGTTGCAAAGATCATTGCGGCTGAAGCAGGCAAGGCGCTCAAATTTGCCCGCGCTGAAGTGGAACGCTCCGCTAGCACGTTTACGGTTGCAGCTGAAGAAGCGAAACGGTTGCATGGCGAAACGATTCCATTGGATGCTGTCGCTGCAGGGGAGGGTTATTTTGGCTATTGGAATCGCCGTCCCGTGGGTGTGGTCGCAGCGATCAGCCCGTTCAATTTTCCGCTCAACCTCGTTGCCCACAAGGTGGCTCCTGCTCTTGCCGCAGGCAATACACTTGTTCTCAAACCGGCAGTCACCACACCTCTGGCTGCGGTTATCCTTTGCCAAATTTTACAAGAAGCTGGTTTGCCTGCCGGCGCCATTAATCTGGTTGTCGGGCCAGGCAATACGATCGGCGAATGGCTCGTTATCGATGAGCGTGTGGATAAGATCACCTTCACGGGCTCGCCTGCTGTTGGCCGCCACATTTTATCGGTTGCAGGGATCAAGAAGGTCACTCTTGAATTGGGAAGCACTTCGCCTGTGGTGGTTGCCCCGGATGCAGATCTGGATTTTGTTGCCAAACGTTGTGCCCTGGGCGCGTTCTATAATTCAGGGCAGGTTTGTATTTCTGTTCAAAGAATTTATAGCCAGAAAGAGGTCTACGAACCGTTTGCAGAGAAATTTATCAAAGCCACAGAAGCCATGGTGGTGGGTGACCCGCTGGATGAGCGTGTGGATGTCGGCCCAATGATCGATATAAAAGAGGTGGATCGAATCGAAGGCTGGGTTAAAGAGGCGCAAAGTGGCGGAGCAAAAATATTGACAGGCGGAAGACGCGATGGGACGGTTTATTACCCAACCATTCTTTCAGATGTTACTGACGAAATGAAAGTAATTAATGAAGAAGTATTCGCCCCCGTGGCTTCTGTGATTTCAAGTGATGATTTTGAGTCTGCACTCAAGCAAGCCAACGATTCGAAATATGGTTTGCAGGTTGGTGTATTCACCAACGATATTAATCGTGTCTTCAAGGCGGTTCGTCGTTTGAATTTCGGCGGCGTAATTATCAATGACACACCTAACTTCCGCGCTGATCACATGCCTTATGGAGGCAATCGTCAAAGCGGATTGGGCCGCGAAGGTGTTAAATTCGCCATGGAAGATATGACCAATATTCAGATGGTCGCTATTCGCTTGTCTTGAGAAGTTTTATGCAAAGGACTTGCCTTTGTGCTCCTTAGTGACCTTCGTGGTTAATAGGTTTTTTCAGCGGAGTCACACTTATGTCTGTATCTTTGGGAGTAGCTTTCGATTTGCGAAATAGCTGTGAAAGCGTCTGCCATTTTTGCTTAAGCGTAGTTCCATAAACAACGCCCATAATGGCAGTCCCAAGATCGTAATGTCCGTTCTCGCGCAGGATCGTGGAGATGTCCCATTTGATGGGTGATGCTCCAACCGCATAACTAAATGGCCGCGTGAATTGCATCAAGCCTTCCTGACCATGTGTGCGTCCGAAGCCTGAGTCTTTGATGCCTCCGAATGGAAGCATGGGTATGCCGAATTGCGCGATGCTGTCATTGACGATGATGGAAGATGCTTCGATCTGGTCAGCTACTTTCTTGGCGTGTTGGTTGCTTCGGCTCCAAATAGAAGCACCCAGACCATAAGCATTATCGTTTGCAAGACGTATGGCTTCCGCTTCATCTTTTACTTTCATGATCGGCATCAACGGACCAAAAGTTTCTTCCTGCATCAGCAGCATGGAATGATCCACGTTAGTGAGTATGATCGGGTCAAAGAACATGCCATCTTTTTTAATATCAGTGACCAGGTAAGCACCTTTGGCGAGGGCGTCATCCAAATGACGTTCGATAGTTTTTATCTGACGAGGGTCAGTAACTGGACCCATTGAATATGGACTATCCAGTTCGGTGGTGAAGCCTACCTTAAAATCTTTTGAATAAGAAATGGCAAGGCGCAGGAACTCATCATATTTAGATTCGACCACGTACACACGTTCCACTGACATGCAGGTTTGGCCCGTATTAAAGAATGCACCCCATGTGCCCCAGCGGGCAGCGGCATCGAGATTTGCATCTTCGAGCACGATCATCGCATCCTTGCCGCCCAATTCCAATGCGATGGGAGTCAAGTTTTCAGAGGCAGCTTGCATGATCTTTTTGCCAGTAGGTGTGGAGCCTGTCATAAAGATGTAATCAGGTTTGGCTTGTGTGAGTGCCGCACCAACTTTACCGTCACCGTGAACCACACGCACGAAAGGAGCCAGTTCAGGAACTCTTTGTATCAACTTTTCGATCAGCACACCCGTGGCAGCCGTGACTTCTGATGGTTTTAAGATAACTGTGTTGCCGGCCAATAAAGCGGCGAGCATCGGCGGCAGAGATAATGTTAATGGATAATTCCAGGGCGCGATCACTGCCACGGCTCCATAAGGACGATATTCAACGAAACATTGTTTGAAAAGATATAATCCAGCCGAAACACGTTTTTTCTTCAACCATTTGGGAGCCCGTGAACAGTATTGGGCAAGCATATCCACTGTGACGAATAGCTCGATCAAGCCGTCTTGTCTGCTTTTTCCGCAATCTTGATTGATGACACTGGTAATTTCGTCTCTTTCGTCGATCAGCAGTGTTTGAAATTTACGTAGAATACGAATCCGCTCTTTTACAGGTTTAGAACTCCATAAAGGAAAAGCCTGGCGCATATCGTCAACTGCCTGTTTTACTTCCGCAGGCGTTGTCATTTGCACTTCGCCGAATTGATTTCCTGTAGCTGGATTAATAAATAATACTTTTTCAGTTTCCATGGGAGTTCCTTATTGAGTTTGTTTTGAGCAGTTATGCAAAGCATGCCAATTTCCAGCAGTGCAACTGCTGGAAAAACATAGAGTTGCCTCAGCAGTTGCACTGCTGAGTGTAAGCATAATATAATTATAGTATCTTTTTTATACTTTCAGTTGTTTGGATCGGCCATAAAATTTTACAAGGAGAATACGCATGAATTACAAGCTCTGGATTGATGGCAAGTGGGAAGACACAAAAGGTGGGAAGATGATGTCAATTGAAGATCCTACAACTGGCAAAAATATCGCCGAGGTTGTAGATGCCAGCCGTGAAGATGTTGACCGCGCAGTACAAGCAGCAAAGACTGCATTTTATGACGGACGTTGGTCAAAGAAGGCTCCTGCTGAACGTTCTAAAATAATTTGGAAACTTGCAGATTTAATTGAAGCAAATGCCGAGGCATTGGCAAAAGTTGAATCTGAAAATACTGGCAAGCCGTATCAATATGTCAGCCTCGGCGGAGATATTCCCTTTGCAGTGGATAACCTGCGTTTCTTTGCAGGTGCAACGCGTGACACACATGGTTCACACGCGGGTGAATTTATGCCAGGTTATACATCCATTTATCGCCGCGAACCTGTTGGCGTGGTGGGTCAAATTGCCCCATGGAATTATCCGTTGATGATGGCAGCCTGGAAGATCGGTCCTGCTTTGGCGGCTGGCTGCACAATCGTTTTGAAGCCTGCACCTGGCACACCTCTCACAACATTGATGCTTGCTGAAATTCTGCAAGAAGCAGGTATCCCAGATGGGGTGGTAAATATTATTTCTGGCGGCAATGATTCAGGTCAGGCACTTGTTGAACATCCCGATGTGCGCATGATCAGTATTACGGGTTCCACGGGCACAGGCAAGAAGATCATGAAGACCGCTGCAGATACATTGAAGCGTGTGCATCTTGAACTTGGCGGCAAGGCTCCGTTCATTGTCTTTGATGATGCTGACCCTGAAATAGTTGCAGCAAAAGCCTCTGTAGCAGCGACCATCAATACAGGTCAGGATTGCACCGCAGCGACTCGTCTATATGTTGAAAAGAGTAAAGTCAAGATCATGCAGGAAGCAGTTGTTGAAGCGATGAAGAATATCAAAGTTGGTTTGCCGTTCGATGATGGCGTTCAAATGGGACCGTTGATCTCTGGTATTCAACGCGAGCGAGTCTCTGGTTTTGTTGACCGCGCAAAATTGGCAGGCGCAGAAATTCTCACGGGTGGCGGCGTACCGAAAGGTTTTGAGAATGGCTATTACTTTGAGCCGACCGTCATTACGAATGTAAAACAGGATTCTGAAATTGTGCAGCAGGAAGTGTTTGGGCCTGTTATCACTGTGCAGGAATTTACAGACGAAGCTCAAGCATTATCAATGGGTAATGATGTGCTTTACGGATTGGCGGCCTCTGTCTTTACGAATGACGTGGGGCGTGCAATGCGCCTCTCTTCTCAACTGGAATTTGGTACTGTTTGGATTAACGATCATCTCCCTTTGACATCTGAAGCGCCTCATGGCGGCTTCAAGCAATCAGGTTTTGGCAAGGACTTGTCTGCTGAAGCAATTGGTGATTATCAAATAACCAAGCATGTGATGATCGCGCAAGGATAATAGATAATTCGGTGGTCGAGTAGCCACGAGCGGTTTTGCGAGTGGTGTATCGAGACCACCAAGTTACAAGATTACTTTTTGAAATTGGTCTCGATACGGGCGAGAAAATCACTCGCCCTACTCGACCACCAGTGTTTTTATGAAACAAGGAACACTTGACACATGAACACTCTTTACACCGATAATTTTCCCCACATGTCTCCCGTTTGGGGACGTATCTTTAACTTCGTCGCAGAACGTGCCGAAGGTTCTTATATTTATACAACCGACGGCAAAAAACTTTTAGATTTCACTTGCGGTATTGGTGTAACCAACACGGGTCATTGCCATCCAAAAGTTGTAGAAGCAGTGCGCGAACAAGCAGGGAATTTTCTGCACGCACAAGCGAATATCGTCATTCACAAGCCAATGTTGCAACTGATCGAAGAGCTTCGTAAAATTACACCGCCATCCATTGATGGATTCTTTTTCTCAAACTCTGGTGCAGAAGCTTTGGAAGGTGCAATTAAATTGGCTCGTGTCGCAACGGGTAGACAAAATGTGATCGTGTTCAGCGGCTCTTTCCACGGACGAACTGCCGGCACAATGGCTTTAACTACATCCAAGACAATTTATCGCGCGGGATTTGGTCCGTTGCCTTCGGGTGTCTTCGTCTCCCCTTTTCCGTATGCATTCCGTCTGAGTATGACTGAAGAACAAGCCAGTGAATATGCCCTTGAACAACTTGAATATTTGCTCGCCTCGCAGACTGCTCCAAAAGAGACAGCTGCCATTTTGGTCGAATCAATTCTCGGCGAAGGCGGATACGTTGTCCCGCCAACTTCATTCATGAAAGGCTTGCGCGAGATCTGTGATAAGCACGGCATCCTGCTTATCTTCGATGAGGTGCAATCAGGTTTCGGGCGTGCCGGCAAATGGTTTGCACTTGAACACTTCGATGTCGTGCCAGATATCATCAGTGCCGCCAAGGGAATTGCGTCCGGGCTTCCGCTCTCTGGTGTATTCAGCAGCCTTGGCATCATGAAGAGATGGGATGTTGGGTCACATGGCGGCACGTATGGCGGAAATGCTGTTGCATGTGCGGCTGGTGTTGCCACGATCCGCGCCATGCGTGATGAGAAGATGTTGGAAAATACTAACGAACGGGGCATTCAATTAATGACCGGTTTGCGTAAATTGCAGGAAGAATATCCACAAATTGGCGACGTACGTGGCAAAGGCTTAATGATCGGCACAGAATTTATTGTGGACAATAAACCTGAGAAAGCCAAGCCAATGGTAAAAGAAATTATTCATGCTGCAGAAGAAAATAATCTGCTTCTGCTTTCCTGCGGAACATATGACAATACCATCCGCTGGATTCCGCCGTTGAATGTGACAAGTGAGCAGATCAATGATGGCCTGAAAATATTTGAAGATGTGTTAAAGACAACGATTCAATAGTTTCGTATTTACAAATTTCCTACACCTGGAAAAAACCAATTTTCTTTTCCGTTGCGTCGTTAAATCCGGGTTTGTCGATTCCAAAGATGTCCGCCAATGTAAGGCTGCCATCAACATTTTTATGTCCAAGTTTTTTTGCAAGGGCAGCAGTTTTTTCGGGCGATAATGGCGCAAAGTTGTATTTTGCGATCATTCTCCCTTTTCTAAGCAAGGCTTTGTCAATTCGGTCAATGTTGGTATTGAATGTGCATACGATCTTGATGTTCAGAAAATCGCTGAAGAGGCCATCTGTTAATTGAAGAATGGTTGAAACAACGGATGCATCCGATGGATTGTCTCGCGAAACAACCACTTTTTCAGCGTCTTCAATAATTAAAACCGAATTTTTGTTCCGTAAAAGAAAAGTGACAAAGGATGGATTCAAAAGGTCTTGAACAAAGTCATTTTGAATAAAAATGAAATCCTTGTCTTTGAATCTGTAGATTAGATTTTTAATATAAGTTGTTTTTCCCGTCCCCGGTTCTCCGTGGAGCAGAATGATCCCTGCATCTTCCCTTGCAATGGATTGGGAAATGATCGAATCGATTTCAGAAAAGTCCTCATTATATAGATCACTGATATCAACAGATTGAAAATCGATGGTGTTTATGTCCTCGGTGTAAAATGCACCATCACTTGCTACGAGCACCTTGAACTTCGGCATTTGTTGAGATCCGAATGTTGCTCGAAGGCTTTGGTTGGTTTCAAGGATCCATTTCTCGGATTCCAAATTATCTATATTGTATAAAAAGTGGACTTGAATTGATTTGTGTTGAGAAATAAAATGAATAAGCATTTGTCCTGATTCGCTTTTGAATACATATTCATGTGCGTAATCATCTAAAATGTCCGCATCCCTTGCGTCGTTGGTGGTCCAATTTTTAAACACGGGTATGAAGCCGAATTTTCCAAGCTCTATCTGATTTAGCACAGAGTTTATAATTTCTTTTGAACCCTGTATTGGTAAAATTATTTTTAACGCCGAAGGAAAACCGCCGAAGCAAACTGTAAAATAAGGGAATAATTTGAAGCCATTGTTTTCATATGATCCAAGTAGGGCTTCGAGTGATAAAGTATCCATTGTGTATTTCTCCGTTAGTTTTAATAAAGAAATTTGGGATGATTTATAGTAGTCTAATCCCCTTACATGCTAATACTATACAGCGATTGCAAGATTTTGACAATACTATGCTTTAGATAAACATTAAATATAAAATATTTCCCCTGGTGAATGCATGACTAACTCTTTAGATCGGTCTCGTCTTGAATCTCTTATTAAACAGGAAGAACAACGCTTTCATAAAAATCACCCCAAATCTTACGAACTCTATCAGCGCGCGCGCAAGTCATTGCATGGGGGGGTGCCGATGTTGTGGATGATCCGCTGGGCGGGGTCATTTCCTGTTTTCGTCAAAGAAGCCAAAGGCGCTCACTTCACTGACGTGGACGGTAACTCATATATTGATTTCTGCTTGGGTGACACGGGCGCAATGACCGGTCATTCGCCCGATGCAACTGTTCAGGCGATCACTGAGCAAATCCAAAAAGGTATCACGCTTATGCTGCCTTTTGAAGATGTGATCTGGGTGGGTGAGGAATTACAGCGACGTTTTGGATTGCCTTTTTGGCAATTCGCTCTTACTGCCACTGATGCGAATCGTTTTGTTCTGCGCATGGCACGCCTCATCACACAGCGTCCGAAGATCCTTGTTTTCAATTATTGTTATCACGGTTCGGTGGATGAGACTTTCATCACCATGGACGAAGAAGGAACGCCGATGTCGCGCCCCAATAATATGGGGCCGCAAGTTGATCCGCGCGAAACTACGAAAGTGATTGAGTTCAATGACATCGCCGCGCTTGAAACTGTGCTCTCCTCGCGCGATGTCGCCGCCGTCCTTGCGGAGCCTGTGATGACCAACATTGGCATCATTCATCCTAATCCTGGCTATCACGATGCACTGCGTGAATTAACTCGCAAGTATGGTACGTATCTCATCATTGATGAAACTCACACCATCTGCACCGGCCCCGGCGGATACACCGCTGCATACGGTCTTCAGCCTGACTTTTTAACTCTCGGCAAACCTCTGGCTGGAGGAGTTCCCGCTGCGGTCTATGGTTTCACTGAAGAAGTGGCGCAGGCTTTCAGTGAAAAAATTTCAGTAGAAGACTCAGATGTTGGAGGAATCGGCGGGACATTAGCAGGCAATGCTTTATCTATTGCTGCAATGAAAGCCACGTTACAACATGTTTTAACTGAAGAGTTTTATACACAGGCTATTAAATTACAGGAGCAATTTACAGTAGGCGTTGAATCAGTGATCAAAGAATTTGAATTGCCGTGGATCGTTAAAAGTTTGGGCAATCGTTCCGAATACTGGTTCCGTCCCAAACCGCCGAAAAATGGAGGCGAAGCTCACGCCGCAGTTGACCCAGAGCTTGATCGTTATATGCATCTCTTTGCCCTCAATCGCGGTATCCTGATGACTCCTTTCCATAATATGGCTTTGATTTCTCCGCAAACAACGCAGGCCGATGTGGATCATCATACGAAGGTATTTAGAGAAGCAGTTGAATCGTTGTTTCCTTAAAAAAGACCTCCGAGATCTTCGCGAAGCGTCTCGGAGGTCTTTTTTAATTTTTTGAGCCGCTGGTGGGAAACGAACCCACGACCTACGCATTACGAGTGCGTCGCTCTACCAACTGAGCTACAGCGGCGTGTGTTAGTAGTGACGACTTTAGTCGTCAAAAAGAGCGACTGAAGTCGCTACTACATTTATAGCGGGCGGGATTATAAAGGATTAAAAGTAAACTCGCAAGTTTTTAGCTTTACACATCGTCTGTGTCTTGGAGATTAGTAAATTTATGCTTCGTATTGCCATGCTTTCTTATCATACTTGTCCGCTGGCTACTTTGGGCGGCAAGGATACCGGCGGAATGAATGTTTACGTCCGTGATCTGACCTGTGAGTTGGGACGAATGGGCATCCATGTGGATGTATTCACGCGTTCGCAGGATGACCATGTTCCGCATGTGCTGCATGATCTTGGGTATGGAAATCGCGTGGTACATGTCCCCGCTGGGCCTGAAACCCCCAAGTCAAAAAGCGAAATGGCTACTTTCATTCCTGAATTTGTAGATGGTATAAAGAAATTTGCGGCTGAAAAAGGAATTAAATATGATGTGATCCATAGCCATTATTGGATGTCTGGTTTGGCGGCAGAAGAATTAAGTGATGCCTGGGGCGGAACGCCGATCGTGCATATGTTCCACACATTAGGTGAGATGAAGAATCGGGTGGCGCGTTCAGAAGATGAACTTGCAGGGAAAGACAGACTCGATGGCGAGAGGCAGGTTCTCCGTCGGGCTGATCGGACCGTTGTCGCCACGATGGCTGAGCAAACACAACTAAGATTTCTTTATAAGGCAGATAATCGAAAGATGGTTGTTATTCCACCCGGTGTGGATACGTGTCATTTTTACCCGATCCCAGCGGACGAGGCGAAGCAATATATCGGTTTGAAGGCTGAGAATCGCATGGTTCTTTTTGTGGGACGAATCGAACCGTTGAAGGGTGTGGATACTTTAATTCAGGCGATGTCTCATTTGGATTTGCAGGGACTGCATCGTCCTGTGCACCTTGCGATCATTGGCGGAGAAGTGAACGCCAGGCCTGAAGATATAACCGATGAGATGGCGCGCCTGCAAAAATTATGTGATGATCTATTTATGGGCGGCATGGTGGTCTTCCTCGGCAAGCGCGGACAAGATACTCTTCCATATTATTATTCTGCCGCTGAGGTGGTGGTAATGCCTTCTTTATATGAATCTTTTGGGATGGTTGCTCTGGAGGCAATGGCTTGCGGCACGCCAGTCATCGCCTCAGAAGTGGGTGGACTTGGCTATCTCGTGCAAAACGGCGTGACGGGTTATACGATCCCTGATAGTGAACCAGATGCGTTGAGCGATAAGTTGTCGTGGCTGTTAGGGGATGCGAATCTGCGCGAAACAATGGGCCTGCGTGCTGCACAATATGCATTGGACTACGCCTGGGACAAGATCGCAAAACAGATCGTGGATGTATATAATGAGTTGGTTGAGATTAAAAAGCTGGTAGTTGAAGAATCTTAGTTGCTATAAATAGCGTTAGTGGTGTAAATTAATTTTCTTCTGTATGATGTTGAGTCAATATTTGCACAAAGTTCATGCCCGCTAATATCTGATTAATTCGCTGTTCGTTTAACGACCCAATATATTCACCCAACTGAGATTTATCTACTGTAGATACATGTGAAACCACCACCACACTTTGCTTGGGTAAGTTTGCTTCGCCTGCTTCAAGCAAAACATTACCAGGTGCTTTTGCCCGTTTAAGATTCGATGTCAATGCACAAACAACCACAGTATTGCGGCTGTGGTTAAGGACATTATCCTGAATGATTACTTGGGGGTGGGTATATCCTGATTCCAATTCACTTTGTTCTTCTAATAGAATCCAATATATATCACCTTGATTAACTATCACTTGGCCTCCGCCAATTTGCTTTTCTGTCCAGTATTGCACGCTTTGTTGCCCCGTTTTTGCTCATAAGGCGTTAAAGGTCTCAGATATTTTCTTGCTTTCCAGATTCTTGTTTCTGGAAAGAGTTATAGCAATGAATAAAACTATAGCCGTTGCTGGAAAAATAAACCAGCGACTCCAATTCGCCATGAATGGAGAAATGGGAAGAAGTCCAATTATGGCATGGAATTTAGGTAACCATGCTAAGGGCATGAAAGTACCACTAGCTATTTCAAAGATTTTAGCTATAAATAAAACGACCAATAGTGTCTCAAGAAGTTTGGCTGTTAACCTTTGTTTTTGAAAAAACGAGCTGTTCGACGCGAGAATTACCAGCCAAGCTAGTATGCCCAATAAGGCAAGAATCGGAAGTAACTCCGATAGAATTTCTAATAGAGATGAGAGCAGTGTATTGGGATTGAAAGAACTATACGATAAATTGGGATTATAGGTACCACTCAGTAAATGCAGTACTCCATCTGCCCCAATATCCAGCCATATTGCCACAGCATTAAGTAAAAGCGGCAAAGATAAAAGTAGGAAAAGAAGTAACCACTGACGTTTTTGTAGTCCCATTTTCATGCTCATCGAATTTATCTCTTTTTGAAAGAAGGGGCTAACGCTTTGTTAGCCCCTTCTTTGCTTTTGCTGCTCTTGCTGCAACTTCACAGCAAGTGAATGGACGAGTGCTCTCATTTCTCGTTCGACTTCTTTGTTTGCAGTGGTGATTTTATTTGCATCCATGCTTTCCATAGATTCGGATGCGTGTTTCCACGCTATTTCCATAGCTTTTACTTCATCTGGGCAAAGTTCGCGCGCTCTGACGAGGGGAATAGTTACTGTTTCCCCATTAACTGTAACGTTGAAGGTTGATTGATCGCTCATAGACTTCTCCTTATATCTTTATGACAAAGACGGATAGTAAGTTTTCCAGTTTTTGCTGACTAACCAAGTCTTGTGGGTAAATTGCTATAAGTGTAATGTTGTGTTTCTTGCATAAACGAATTTTTTCGTTTGTTTTGGCATCATAATCAGGATTTCCAGTAAGTCCAAAATATTCAATAAAGGTTGTACCAACTTTGAAGTCTCCCCGATAGTTGCCTTCTGGATATCTTGGTTCTTTTTCGTGATCAATTCCGTGAGCATAGAGATACTCATCAATGGTTTTCTCGCCCAGAGAAAGGCACATGTGACCATCTTTTGCAATACTTTGAATGCCCCTGCTGTTTTTTCTTGTACCATCTTCAAGTATACCCGCCTGTATAAGTGCGTTAAGCCAAGAGCCGAATACCAATTTTACGCGTACAGTAGTAGGTTTATTTTTCAAGAGCTTTAGGAATGCCAATCTTTCACTATTGCTCATACCTATTAAATCTGTCTTGCCTTCACCGAAATCTTGAGAAGGAACGCGTCCTAACAGCAACGCCAAATCTTGAAGATATATGAGTATTTTCTTCTTGGATAAAGAGTTATTACCTGTTCCTTGAAGGGCGGTATTTCTAAGACATGGAGCGCAAAAATCCAATCTATCAATACCTAATCTTTCAATTAATGGCATTGGCAAGGAGTCTTCGATGAAATCGTTATTGCATAAAGGACAGGTTTTCTTTTGAGGATGTCGAATTGATTTTGTAAAGCCTAATTGCTCGGCTCGTGACGCTGCGAAGTACATCAAAATGTTATACCATGCGTATTTTGAACAAAGAGGATCAGTATTTTTCCACTTCTCAATAATTTCGGGTGCTGTGAGTTTAACTATTTCGTCTGTAATTCCCCAATACCATACCCATTGCCAAAGGGAAATCCGATTAACTAAAAGTTCATCTAAATTTGAATTCCACTACTCCAATATGTTTTGATTCTTGGAATAGTGAGTTTCAGTTTTGAATAGCCCATATGCTGGTTTATCTCTCTGGTCGTAAATACTCATGGATTGCGAATTCTCTTTACAACAAAATTTTAGAGGAAGGGGCTAACTATGGTTTATACGGTCAGTTCCAACTAATAGCTTATAGACAGCCACCGTCTAATCTGCCAAATTAGGCGTTATACGGCATAACATTAAATTATCCCTTCATCTTCACATAAAAAACCGCAGGCCCGCTTCTAATCCACACACAAATCATCCAGGGTTGGGTCTCTGAAAACTTGCGTTTGACCAACTTCCTTAATGACTCCTTCAAAAGATATGTGCACGTCCACTGCGGATGTCCAATGCGGTCCACACCCGTAAAACTGATCAAAGTATAGATGAAGAATGTAGCCATCGGATTCGGAAGTTACATAGGTGTCTTCAAGCGTACGAACCTCATATTCCATAGTGGGGTCGTATTCCATACCGTAAGCGGCTGAATATCTTGTAACAGCCAGCACATAACTCAAAGCTTCTTCAGGAGATTCTATTGGGGCGTACACAGTTCGGAACTCATCTTCGGTTTTAAGCAGGCGATATTCGCCGTCTTGAAAAACCACATAACGGATGTAACTCCCTGATAAGCCGCCCAGAGGATATATGTATTCTCCCGCATCTATTTCGGATTCAATTTCTGGGTTTGTCGTTCCAGAACGCAGATCAATTTGGCAAGTAGCAATCGGGTAAGGTGGATTAAGTCCGCCGATAAAATTGGATGGAATGAGAATATCGCTGCAACCGAAGTCTGCAAGCGCGGTGTCCGCACCGCAGGGCTGATCGCTGGTGCCAGCAGGACATCCTGCGTTGGTAAATTCATCGAACGCGACGGGGATGTTTGGTGGTGGGGGATGATTGATAATTTGCGGTTTTGACGTACATGCCGTAAATATGAAGAACAAACTTATCAGAAACCAGCGACTGTTTTTATTCATAGCATTTCCTATAAGGCTCTTCGCGTAACTTAAAAACAAATTTCAAGTGATGCTTGGTTATCAGACTCGCTGCCTACTAATTAGCAGATAGTTTGTAATCGGATACATTGTTTTGAGTATTACCTTGGCCAAACTTGTTTGTCGCTGGATACTCTTTTTGTAGTGGTTCATCAAGTTCCAATATTATTTTACATCCTGAGTTTATTTCTTCTGAATTTGCTTTACGAATCAAAAACTTTCCATTGAATCGAAATGTAGAGGTTGATTCTTTGACAGCATTCTGGTCATCATCGTAACTAAAGTTTTTATCACCAATCACAGACAAAGTTTCTGCATCAACTTGATATGTAAATGTCTCGTAATGGCTTAGTTTCCACCAGTGATATTCAAAAACTCCCTTCCCATCAGGAAGAAACACCAATATTTCATCTGCTGGATCATCATAAAACCAAGAAGATGTAGACCACTGACCAATAATTCCATCCATTTTTATAAACCTTGTAATACTTTAGCTTTTACAGGAAAATTTCCAACTAGGGATACTGTCAAAAAATAAAATATAAGTAGAAAACAACAATAAAATCTCTACTCCTTCATCTTTACATAAAAAACCGCAGGGCCGCCATTTTCCTGTGTACGCATTTCGAAGCGGTCTTTCAATTTGCTGATCATCTTTGAGAGTTGTTTGTGTCCATAGGTGCGGGGATCAAACCCCGGGTCCACTTGATAGAGCGCGTTGCCCATATTTGCAAGGGATGCCCATCCATCTTGCTGCACGGCCATTTCAAAAGCCTGAGTCAAAATAGGCATCGGGTCAAGCTCATCTTTTTCGTCTTTCTTCTTTCCCGCACCTCGTGTCTGTGTTTGCCTTGGCTGCACAGCCTTCTTTTCAGTCACAAGGTTCTCTGTGTACACAA
The DNA here is from genome assembly GCA_014379595.1 of Anaerolineales bacterium. Taxonomy (GTDB): domain Bacteria; phylum Chloroflexota; class Anaerolineae; order Anaerolineales; family Villigracilaceae; genus Villigracilis. Next base: position 36,160 of record JACMLM010000020.1, on the reverse strand, counting down.
ACACGTCGCAGGCATTTACGAAAGGTTTGGGTGTTTTCTTTTCGCCGATTCCCATTACAAAAATACCAGTCTCTCGTATGCGGGTAGCCAAACGGGTGTAGTCACTGTCACTGGAAACCAAACAGAATCCATCTACAACGCTGCCGTGCAGGATGTCCATTGCATCAATGATCATGGCGCTATCCGTTGCATTCTTTCCGATCGTATAACGGAACTGCTGAATGGGTTGGAAGGCATGAAAATTAAGTGTGTCTTTCCATGAATTCATGCTGGATGTTGTCCAATCGCCATAGATTCGGCGGACGGTTACCTGTCCATAACGGCCAGCTTCCACAAGCATTTGAGAAAGCAAACCCGCCTGTGCATTGTCACCATCGATCAGCATCGCGATCTTGTTACGTGCGAGGGATTTTATCTGTTCGTCTGTCATACAGTCATTATACCTTTTCATTGGCTTTCAATACTGAAATCTTAAAAAATAATGGCATCGGTTATACTCGCGCCAGCAGCATATATATGAAAGCGGACATACATTCCAAGTGAAAGAACGTTTCAGCAGATGGTTCCCATTACGAGCAGGCGAGTCGGGTTTGGTGCTTACCCTCGGCTTTATTTTGTTTGCCAATTATGCGGCCATGGGTATTACCAAGGTTGTTTCAGTCAGCGGATTTCTCAGCGAAGTCAAAGAGCATTACATCTTGCTTGTCTGGGCCGTGGATATGGTCTTGCTTATCCTCGCCACTGGATTGCAATCCCTGATCGTTGACCGCTTTGACCGCATCAAATTATTAATGGGTGTTCTGATCGGCTTCGCCTTGTTGTATGCAATTCTTCCATTTACATTTATCTTAAAATCATTTCCTCATTCGATCAGTTACACACTTATATATCTGCTCAACGATCAACAGTGGCGCTTCTTTCCCGTCGTCTTCTGGATTCTGGTCAACGACATTTATGACCCTGCAACGGGTCGCCGCGTGATGCCTGTCATTGCAACTTTTGCATTCGTCGGCACCATCGTTGGCCTCGGAATTGCAGCGTTCGACGCCAAGCTGGAATTTGGTCCTGTCAAATTATTATTACTCAACGCCTCCATATTTTTCGTCGCATTCCTGATCGCTGAGTTGAGATTACGAAAAGTGAAACTCGCTCCGCCCGTGCATACACAAGACACTATGAAGGAGACACTTTCCGAAGGCTGGGAATTTATAAAGACTGTACCTGCTTTTGCCTATTTGGCAGTCAGTATGCTCGCGGCCGGCAGCGTGATGACAGTTTTACTTTATGACGTACTCTCTGATGCCAGGTTCGATCTAGGCAGTAATGGCTTCCAGGCATTTTATGCTCAATATAATTTGATCATTGCATTCGCATCCATTTTTATTCAAGGTATTTCTGCAAAGATCATTGAACGTCTTAGTTTGAAACGCAGCTTTTTGATCCAACCTTTTGTAATGTTGGGTGGGACAATTGCCAGTTTCTTTTTCCCGGGCTATCTCGGCAGCTCGGCTTCACAGGGAGTTGCCCGTGTCACTTACGATACCGTGGATCTATCCGCTCGTAAGGCGTTTCAGGCAATGGTCCCGAATGAGAAGCGCGGACGTGTAAGCATGTTCATTGATAGTTATCTGCCTTCAGCTGGAACGATTATTGGAAGCTTAATCACATTTGCCATTATTGCAATTGGTTTAAAATTTGAAATCCCTCGTGAGCAATACAGTTTGGTATATATGGGCGTAGGAATATTGATCGCGATTTTTGCAGTGTTTGTAGCTTTTCGCGTTCGTGCAACTTACGAACAAAGCATGTTGAGCTGGCAATTGAAACGCCGCACACGCGCGGCCAGCGTATTGGATAAATTAGATTTTGGAGATGATGGTAAATAATGTCTGCGCACTTAGTTAGGCAGGAAGGCAATGTAGCAGTTTACGATTTGATCGGCTCAGGCGACGACGAGCGGATCGAATCCATGCTTGTGCTATATGCAAAGCTTTTTCCGAAGTACCAGCATTACGTCCCGCGCATGAGGCGCAGGGCCAAATTTGGGAACGAGCATCGTCCCGGTCACGTTGTCCATTATTGGCTGGTAGAAGTGGATGGTCAGCCCGTTGGTTTGCGTACGTTTCGTTATGTCCGCGACCATAATTGTGGTCTGGCTCATTCATTAGCAGTTGACCCTGCCTTTCGTGAGGTGCACGTTTTAGATAAGCGATTATCGGTCTATATTATTTATGAATGCCTGGCTCAAGTAATTTGCGATGCAAAAGAAAGAAATGACCAGACGCTTTTAGGCATGGTCAATGAGGTTGAGCCAGATAGGTTAATGGAACATTACATGCGTAACGGTTTGGTGCAATTGCCATTAAAATATGTCGAACCGATTTTTCCTCCCGAAGTGGAAGGCCGAAGCCGACTTGAAGATTTGGCAATTACCCGTTTTTCATATATGCACATGGGATTTTTGCCAAACCCAGAAGCAAAAATAGAAAAATATACTCATGCGATGATATCCAATTTTGTAACAGCATTTCTGGTGGATCATTATGGTTTACCAGAGGAACACATGGCAGTGCTTGAAGTTCTTGAAACTATACGTGCCCAGGAGTAAACAATGGCTGAACAACTCATTACAGATGTTAAAAAAAGACCAGCGGGTCGTTTTCTCAGTTTGAGGGTCAAGATCTGGATTGGTTTTATTCTTATCTTCACGCCTGTTTTCGTTGGGAGCTATATCTGGTTTTACTCTTATACACGAGAACGTGTATTTCAAACGATTACCGACGATTTAGTTCAGACTATGTATGGGGCTTTGGCTGGCATGGATAAAGAAGGATTTGTGAATCTCTATGAAGAAGAGAGTACAAACAATCCTATGTGTCCGCCCGGGAAACCCACAGCCGATACCCCGAAAGAAGAAAATGGATATTATCCCGAGGATAATCCTTTATATATTGCCCATGAAGATTGGTTACACTCTATTCAACAAACTGAATTAAAAGAAAGTGTCTATGGTGAACCAACAAAAGAGACCACCCGCCTTTACACTTATATTAAAGGGCCTGATGAAGGTGAAGTAATTGCAATTGGCAGCACAGGATATTTTCGTGAAGAGCGAGGCGGTTTCCGTTTTTGTCAGCGTTACACATCTACAACGACCCGAATTTACGAAGGGCTATCTCAGCGGGCAGATTCTTGGACTCCCTATACAGATAGTTTTGGTACCTGGATCACCACCTATGCACCAATCGTAGATGACGATGGTAAAACTATCGGAGCCATTGGGATTGATATTACAGCAAGCTATGTCGATGAAGTGAGTGCTGAGCTTCTGCGTCAAGGTGCATTTGCCTTTATTGCTACGTTTATTGTTATATTCTTCCTGGTTTATTGGCTTTCAGGTTTATTAACACGTCCGATTGTAGGCTTGGCAGGTGTTGCAAAAGAAATCGGTGAAGGCAATTACAGTCACGAATGGAGTGAAAACGATATAAAGCGTGATTTCCGCGATGAGATCGATACACTCACTAGTGTCTTCAAGGTCATGGTTGATAAGGTCGCACAACGTGAACAAAAGCTGCGCGCCCGCGTCCAACAACTGGAGATCATGATCGATAAATCCAAGCTAAATCAACAAGTGCAGGAAATCGTTGAAAGCGACTTTTTCCAGGATTTGCAAACCAAAGTGCGCGGGATGCGTAACCGCTTCAATAAAGACGAATAGAATCTAATTTAAAAAATAAAACAGTAGATCAAACTGATCTACTGTTTTATTTCTCTTAACGACCACGCATCGTTTCTGACCATTAGTCTGTTTCTGAATCTGCAACATCTACTAACTGACAAAATGCTTGCACGACGAATTACGGCTGGATTGGTTTTATCACACCCACATCAGAAGGCGTGCCGCCAAAGAGACCGATATCAGTACAAGACGGCCTGTCCACACGCAGTAAGATCACTTCACTTGAAGTTATATCCACTTGAATCATCGTATCTTTTTTATAAACAGAGTCAACAGTCAACTTAAGATTCATCTGATTTTGCGCTGGCAGGTTGGAAACACATACTCTTTTATCAGGATGTTCACGGTCTTCATCGATCGCGCGGAGTAACCCGCACATGTTTGGCAGGTCCACTGTGCCGGTATTCTTCACTGTAATATAAGCATTCGTTACTTCACCCATGCCATGCGTAATATCAATGCTGGTATTACAGCCAAGAATATCCACAGCTACAGACTGTATGGGTACAAATGTTGCTGTGGCAGTGGGGGGGATGGGTGCAAAGGTTGATGTGGATGAAGGAGTTTCTTGAATGGTAGGAGTAAAAGGTGTAATGACCGTTACCCCGGGAATAATAGTTTGAGTTACTGGAAGAAGAATAATTGGAGTAGCTGTAACAATCCCCGGTGTGCCTGAAGAAGTTGCTGTCCAAACTGGGAACGGTTGCGGTGGTATGCCCCAGGTATCACATGCTGTAATGATAAGTGCGAGGAAAGTGAAAGTTAATATTTTCTTCATAAATTTATTATACTCCCCTCCCTTTATGATGCAAAACGAGAAGATGGATTGCACCTAATCCATCTTCTCGTTTTTTGTTCTTCAGAATATTGAATTCTTAAATTAGAAATTTTTCTTTAAGTTCCTGCCAGGTTGGTTCAACAAGAATATTGCCATCGGGAAAAATAATAGTCGGCACGCTTCGACGTCCATTGTTTATATTCATAACAAATTCTGTAGCTGTTTGATCATTTTCAAGGCCAACTCGAAGATAATCAACTTTATGTGCTTCAAAGAAAGCCTTGACTTGATAGCAATCTGCACAGTGTTCAGTTGTGTACATCACGATCTGTGATGGTTTTCTTGTATAAAGATCGCTCAAAATATGATTCTCCAAATTAGTATTGAAAATTTATGCGCCAATTAATTTTAGATATTCTCGTATTGCCAAAGCCGCAGATGCGCCTTCTCCTGTCGCCGCAGCAGCCTGCTTGGTCGCACCCGATCGTACATCTCCTGCTGAGAAAATGCCTGGAATGCTGGTCATCATATATTCCGTCTTAACAAAGCCCCACTGGTCGAGATTAGCTTTATCTTTCAAAAGATTATTGTTGGGAGTGAGCCCAATAAAGACAAAGACACCATCATAGTTGAGCTCTTTATCCTCTTTTGTATTTTTATCTTCAACCAGCACAGAGTCAAGCTTATTTTTACCGCGCAATTCTTTTATGCTGTGATTAAGTAGAACATGCATATTTTCTTTTTCAGCCACTTTATCTTGAACGATTTTACTTGCTTTTGGTTCTTTGGAGTTTACAATAATATCAACTTGTGTCGCGAATTTGGTAAGGAACAGCCCTTCTTCAAAACCGCTATTTCCGCCGCCTACTACAAGCACTTTTTTTCCTCTATAAAATGCACCGTCACAAGTTGCACAAAAATGGACATTTATACCGATCAGTTCATCTTCACCGGGAATATCCATGCGGCGATATCGTGCACCTGACGTGAGAAGAACAGCTTTGCTGTGATAATGATGCCCTGAACTGGTATGGACTACATGATACTGCCCGTCTTCTTCAACCTCGGTCACTTCTTGTGCCTGTAGAATTTCCACCCCGAATTTGCGAGCCTGTCTACTTAAACGATCTGCGAATTCAGCCCCAGAAATGCCTTCGTCAAAACCAGGAAAATTATCAAGAGTTTGGGTAATACCTGCCTGTCCACCTAGGCCAGCTTTTTCGATCACAAGGGCATCCAATCCTTCACGAGCAAGATAAAAAGCAGCAGTTAAACCTGCTGGTCCGCCGCCAATGATGATCACATCATAATACTCTCGTTCAGCTTTTGTCTGAAGCCCAAGCTTTTCAGCCAATTGAGCATTTGACGGTTCAACCAAAATTTCACCGTCAGGGAAGATAATGGTGGGTATAATCCGCATTCCTTTATTGAGATTTTCCACAAAAGCTACGCCTTCAGGGATTTCTTCTATATCTACATTTACATATTCCACCCGATGCTCACCAAAGAATTTCTTTGCCTGCTTACAATCCGGGCACCATGCAGTGCTATAAACGGTGATAGTAGGGGGCTTTAGCGAAAAAAGAGCTGGGGATTCGAGCATCAAGTTCTCCTTATCACAATATTTTTGCAACTAACAATTATGCAAAGCGTAGTGTATAATCTTGTATATAATTTTACGTATTTTTTATTGGAAATATTATTGATATAATATTTCCAATTTTACCCGATATTAAAACTTGGATGGCGAGATATGGAATTAAATCTTTACTTACAAATGTTAAGACGTGGATGGTGGGTGGTGGCTTTAACAGCTTTAGTTGCTCTTACAGTCTCGTTAGGGGCATCCTTTCTAGTTACTCCCCAATATGAAGTATTAGCTCGATTTATCATTAGTCCAGGCGCTATCGAAGCAAGTCCGAATACTGTGTTGCAGGGCCTCTCCACTGTTGCGAATCAGTCGGTTATGGAGACTTATGCTGAGGTAATGAATAGCAATAGAATTTATGATGATGCCCTTTCTTTTTTACAACTTCAACCTGAAGATATAAAGGATTATTCTTATGAGTCGGCTGTGCTTCCCGGTTCGAGTATTTTGGAATTAACTGTAACCGGACCAGATCCTCAACTAGCTGCTGAGATAGCAAATGCTGTAGGGTATCAGACAATTGATTTTACTCGCCGTTTAAATCAGGTTATTAATTTAGACTTTCTAGATCTAGCAGTTCCAACTACCATTCCGTCCAGTCCTCAACCATTGCGAAATGCTGCTTTGGCAATTATCCTTGGAGTAATAGGTGGTTTGGGTTTTGTGTTTGTGCGTGAGCAACTTCGCGCTTCGTTGGAGACTTTTCGTCAGCGTGTTCATCTAGATAACGAAACTGGTGTATACACTAAAAAATACTTTTCCCGATGGGTAGAGGATGAGTTAGCGAGACAACCTAACGAAGTGCTTTCCATAGGTATTGTCGAGTTGAATGGCCTGCGAGATATTGTAGACACTTTTCCGATTGTGGCCCTGCAAAGGATTCTACAAAGGGTAACTGAGTTTTTGCGGAAGGAATTACGCGGTAATGACATTATTGGCCGTTGGAATGGTAATAGCTTTATCGTTATGCTTCCAAATACGCCAGGCGTGGCAGCCAATCGAATTTTCGAACGAATTTTCCAGGCACTTTCAGAACCAGTTAAATTGGATCAATTTAATATAGTTGTGAATCTTGATGCTCACATAGGCGGTGCTGAATATGGTAACCATATTACTGTTCAAGAATTATTTGAAAAGGCTAATAGTGCGTTAGAGCAGGCCCGAAGGGATAATGAAGTTCCTGTATATGTCTGGGAAATGAAAAGCCCGTTTTGGGCGCAAAAGAATCTAGATAGTACGTAATGCCGGTTTGATTAAAATTAAAAATAGGGAACGCTAACTTGCCTAATATAGCCACTAAATTATCAAATTAACCTATTGACTTTTCTGCGAATTACATTAGAATTGTACTGCCTCACAAAACTGTAAGGTGTCTTAACTCGGGTTTTTTTTAAATATAAATTTAAATGAATTTATAAACCTAAATGCTATTTCTGTTTAAAAATTGAAAAATAATTCAAAGACTAAATAAGGTATCTTATTTATTAGCACATTCTTTATTATTGTCGGGTTTTTGATATATCATTGGCTAAAAATATCATATCGGTAAAGCTATTGTCATTGGCTTCTTGTTAAAAGTGTTCAAAGAACCGTTTTTCTAATTTGCTTTTGCTTGAAGTCTTGTGGAGAATATATTATGAATCAGCGATTCCTTAAATTATTTTTAATTTTAGCACTATGCACGAGCCTTTTATTTGGATTAACTGATTCAATTAAGGCTCAAGGCATCCAGTTTTTCAAAACTGCAATTTCAGAGCAGAAACCTTTTAGTCAAACGCCAGATCCAAGTGTTGTTACCTGGGAGATGCTCGAGCTTGGAGAGACCCATCTTGTTGGACCTGATGATGCGATTTATTTTTCATTTATGCTACCCGCAACTTGGAAATTAATCGAAGGTGCATCCCTTAATTTATCTCTTGGTGTCGCTGTAACTGCCGGTATCCAAGATCAATCCGATTCTACAGCTAATAATCAAGATCAAATTCCTGCTGGGTTTATAGGAGCAGGGACACTTACCGTAATGATAAATGATACTGCACTAGCTATTTTGCCGCTTGATCAGGTTGGTGAAGTAGTGAAAACCATCCCAATCCCGGTTGATGCGTTCTCTTCAGCTAATATTGATGGCTTGGTGGAAGTGGGCCTTATCCTCAATACTGGTACGTCTTGTTATAATTTTGATCAGATGAATGTAGTGGTTCGTACATCTTCATATTTCACTTTACCTCACAATTCCACACAACCTGCCACGAATTTGGTAAGTTTTCCATACCCAATTTTTCAAAATTCATTTATTCCAGATTCGGTCCTCTTGGTCATCCCAGATCAGCCATCAGCAGCTGAACTTCAAGCGGCGTTAACTGTGGCGTCTGGACTGGGTAAATTAGGTGATGGTTCTTTGGTATTTGATATGGTAACCCTTGGTAAGTTAACTACTGAACTGAAAACGGCAAGCCATTTAATATTTATTGGTAATTCTGCTTCTTTACCTGTTATGGAACAATTTCAACTCACTTTGCCTATAAGTGAGGGCCAATTCCAAGTCTTGGATGGAAGTGTTGATGATGGTTTTGTTGAGATGGTTAGTTCCCCTTGGAACAATTCAAATGTAATATTGATTGTATCCGGCAACACCGACCAAGGAACGATTAAGGCTGCTCAGGCCGTAAGCACTGGTGTTTTTCAACCCAATCAATCCCCGAATCTTGCAGTTGTTAATGAAGTTAAAACCACTCCAGTATTGGTACCTCAACCAACGGATCAAACGTTGACTGCGATGGGCTATAAAGGTCGGTTGTTCGAGAGCCGCGGAGTTAGAAGCGTGGCATATAATTTTAATGTGCCTCCTGGGTGGATCGCCGCTTCGGATTCGAGTTTTGAACTTGTTTTTGGACATTCAGCATTACTTGATTATGCCAGTTCGGGGATTGTTATTGTGCTCAATGGAAATCCAATAGGAAGTGTTCGTCTGAGCGACTCTTCGGCTAGTATTTCAACTAACAAGGTTCTCATAAATATTCCAGTCTCTGCAGTTGTGCCTGGCAATAATCGGTTGGAGGTAAGAGTTAATCTTGAGCCACAAGATGTTTGCTCACCTCAAAACATGCGCGGAGTATGGTTAAATATATGGCCAGATTCAACACTCCATCTGCCTCTTGATCTTGCATTAATTAACCCATCAGCAAGTTTGGGCCTGGCTTCTTATCCGGCGCCTTTTACCTATTATCCTTTATTAGACAATACTGCGTTTGTGTTGATGCATAATGACTTAGAGTCTTGGAGAGCTGCTGTAAAAATAGCCGCCTTTTTAGGTACTACTGCAAAAGGCCCTATTACCGCGCTAAATGTATATTATGGTGATAACCTGCCCGAAGCAGAAAGATCCAAATACAATTTGTTGGTAATTGGCCGACCTAGCCAATTGCCTATTATCGGTGAAATAAATAAAGACCTACCTATATCATTCTTGGATGGAAGCGATGTTCTTGCTGATGGGAATTTTCAGGTTACCTATCGTATCCCGCCTGATGCCCCAATAGGTTATGTGGAGATACTGCCTTCTCCTTGGAATCCTGATAACGTTATATTGGCAGTTCTTGGGAATACAGTACAAGGATTAAGTTGGGCAACATCGGCTTTAATTGATTCCAACCTGCGGTCGCAGTTAGCTGGCAATTTTGCTATGATCAACGACAAACAAATAATCACTACTGACACACGTTTGTCGCCAGCGATTAATTCTGCGCCTACACCAATTTCTGAAGTTGCTGTAATACCACCAAATGTGGACGAAAATTCTCCTTCACCTGTTGTTCGAGAGTCAACTTGGGTGCTTCCAGTGTTTGTGGCTTCAATTATATTAATAATATTAATCTCGGCAGTTGTAACCATTGGAAGTTGGTTGCGCAATAGAACACGTGGTGTTGTACAAGGAGAAGGTCATCAACCTGGCAAACATGGGTATTTTAGCTCAATTAAAAAATGGCTTGCAGCATTTTTTGAGAAAGCGAAAAATAGTCAAAAAGACAAATAGCAACTGAACTTTTGGCAAGTATATATTATCTCTGATTGAGAATGAAAGATTTCATTCGTTACTGGATTACAAGGATTTATTGCATATGCAAAACGAAGCTCAACTGGATTTAATCCGTAAATATGATCCGTCTGCACTGCGCCTGATATCTGCGGATCGCAACGTTTATTATGCCGTAAAGCGCGTGATGGATTTTACGATAGCTTTAGTGTTACTGGTGTTTTTTTTACCTTTGATGTTGCTGATTGCTTTGACAATTTTTTTATATTCTCCAGGCCCAGTATTTTTTGTGCAGGAGCGAGTGGGTGCAAAAAGGCAAGTGCGCGGGAAATACTCTTATTGGCAGAAGGTAACGTTTCCATGTTATAAGTTTCGGACTATGAGAATAAATGCGGACCCTGCAATTCATCAGGCATATATTCAAGCATTAATTGAAAACGATCAAAAACAAATGGATGCTCTGCAAGGTCAGACCTCTAACATTCGGAAACTAGTGCGAGACCCAAGAATTACACGTCCCGGAAAGTTCTTGCGTAAATTCAGTCTTGACGAACTTCCACAGTTTTGGAATGTTTTGAGAGGTGATATGAGTCTTGTGGGTCCTAGACCTGCAATCCCTTATGAAGTTGAATTATATGAGCCGTGGTATATGCAACGACTGGAAGCTCAGCCTGGTATTACTGGTTTACAACAGGTCACTGCACGTTCTACTATTGATTTTGACAATCAAATGCGGCTGGATATCCAATATATTGAAAAACAATCTCTGTGGCTTGACATCGAGATTATATTAAAAACGCCTCTTGTAGTCTTTGCTGCAAAGGGCGCACATTAAACCTAAGGAGCACAGTGCCATGGAAACTATAAAAATAGGCATAATCGGATATGGATATTGGGGGCCTAATCTTGCTAGAAATTTTTATGAACTTCCAACATCCGAATTGATCGTTATTGCTGACCAAAAAGAGGAACAACTGCAAAGAGCACAATCGAAGTATCCTCAAATTAAATTAGTTAGAGATTACAAAGAAGTTTTTGCTATGGGTTTGGATGCTGTTGTTGTCTCCACTCCGCCTAAGACGCACTTTCAGATTGCTAAAGACTGCCTTTTGCATGGTCTTAATGTGCTTGCTGAAAAACCTTTAACGCTCGAGAGCCAACAGGCAGAGGAACTTATAGAATTAGCTGATTCAAAAGGTTTAATCCTTATGGTTGGACATACCTTTCGATATAACTCTGCTATTCATGCAATGAAGAAATTTATTGAGAATAAAGAACTGGGTGATGTATATTATATTGATACGGCGAGACTAAACCTTGGCCTTTTCAATCGTGATTCCAATGTGCTTTGGGATTTGGCCCCCCATGATATTTCTATTCTGCTTTATATGCTTAATCAAAAACCAATTTCTGTGAGTGCTCAGGGCATGCCCTGTGTTACTCCGGGCGTCTACGATGTGGCTTACATTAATCTGATATTTCCAAACAACCTAACAGCTTATGTGCATGTAAGCTGGCTGGACCCCTGCAAAGTACGTCGCGTGACAATTGTAGGCAGTAAAAAAATGGCCGTTTTTAATGACATGGCAATTGAAGGGAAGATTAAGATTTATGACCAAGGTGTTGACGCACCAGATTATACTAATGGTTTTGGAGAATTTCAATATAGCTATCGCCATGGTGATATTACTATTCCAAATATTAAGTTTGTGGAACCTTTACGTGAAGAATGCCAGGATTTTATAAACAGCATCATAAATCATACAGAACCGAATAGCTCCGCTCGCAGCGGATTACATGTGATTAAAATATTAGAGGCTGCTATGCATTCAATAGCCAATGGATGTACCCAACAGGTGATTAAATGGTGAACCTCGAATTTGCTCGAATTGCACCCGATGTAAAGCTTGGCAAGGATGTAAAAATATTTGCTTTTGTTAACCTTTATGGATGTGAGATTGGTGATGAGAGCAAGATAGGCACTTTTGTTGAAATCCAAAAAGGTTCCCGAATAGGAAACCGGGTAAAAGTTTCCAGCCATACTTTCATATGTGAAGGGGTAACAATAGAAGACGAAGTTTTTATTGGCCATGGTGTTATGTTCATTAACGATAAATACCCTCGTGCAACGACTAGTACTGGTCAGCTTCAAACTGAAGCAGATTGGATTTCTACTCCTACATTGATTAAGCGTGGAGCCTCAATTGGGAGTAATGCTACTATTTTGTGTGGTGTAACTATTGGAGAAAATGTGATCGTTGGTGCTGGCAGTGTAGTCACACATGATGTTCCTTCAGGGAAGGTGGTTGCTGGCAATCCAGCCCGCATTATCCGAACCTTGGAATCAGCATAGGAGAAATAATATGAATATACAATTTGTAGATTTGCGTAAACAATATGAGCCATTGAAAAAAGAGATTCTTTCAGGAATTGAGAAAGTGCTCGATGGTATGCATTTGTTTTTGGGTGAGAATGTGCAACAACTTGAAGTGGAATTTGCTGAATTTTGCGGTGCGGCTTATGGGATTGGCATTAGCGATGGTACTGATGCTCTTAATATCATCTTACGTGCTATGGACATTGGCCCCGGGGATGAGGTAATCACCGTATCGCATACTTTTATAGCTTCTGCAGAGGCTATTCTTCTTACGGGTGCCAAGCCTGTTTTTGTGGATATTGATCCAGCTACATATTTAATGGACGTGTCACAGATTGAAGCAAAAATCACCTCAAAAACGAAAGCTATTCTGCCAGTACATCTATATGGTCAAACAGTTGACATGGATCCTTTGTTGGAGATTGCATCTCGTCATAACTTGCGTGTAATTGAAGATGCATGTCAAGCGCATGGTGCAGAATATAAAGGACGCAAGGCAGGTACTTTGGGTGATGCTGCAGCCTTCAGCTTTTATTACTCGAAAAATTTGGGAGCGTATGGTGAAGGTGGCTTTATTAGTACAAATAATGCTGAACTAGCAGCCACGATGCGAAAAGTTCGCGATCATGGCTCAGGAATCCGCTATCACCATGATTTGGTTGGTGTAAACGGGCGTTTGGATGAAATCCAAGCTGTAATATTGCGTGCTAAACTCCCACACCTTGCTACATGGAATGAGAAACGTCGTGAGCATGCTCGCTTATATCGCAAGTTGTTGATGAGTACCCCATCTATCCTCCCAACTGAACGGGCTGGTAGTATCCCTGTTTATCATCTTTATGTTATCGGCGTTCCAAAACGAGATGAGTTACAAGCCTTTTTAAAAGATCGAGGTATTTTTACGGGTATTCATTACCCCATCCCAGTACATTTACAGAAAGCTACAGAATTTTTAGGCTATAAAAAAGGTGATTTTCCTGTCACGGAGTATGCGGTCTCGCAGATATTGTCATTACCAATGTATGCCGAGTTAACTGATGATGAGATCAAGTACGTTGCCGATTCGATCAGTACTTTCTTCAAAAATAACAATTAGGTCAATGAATTATTAAGTGCAATGTTCATATTAAAAACTTATTTGTGTTGTCCTAAGATGTATATTTTATGCTTTAAGGATTAATTTCTTTACCATAAATTAGAGATCCTTCACACTCTAAAAGTGCCTGATATCTCAGACAGACACGCGAAATGTACACTTACAGTATATTTTATACCCTAATATCCTAATAGAAACCAGGCTGTTTATTTATTAATACTTTATCGGGATAATAAATATATAAGTATAGACTTTGTCTTGACAAGGAGTTGATTTTATGCAAAACCAATTATTGAAACAGCCGTCAATTCCAAACCAGATGATTTTAGTCTTTGGGCTTGGTTTACTTCTAGGAATAACTAGTATATGGCTTCCGCCTTACTTCTTGCTCATCGGAATTGCTGGAATCGTCTATTTAGTGGTTGCATGGTTGTGGCCCGAGATCGCCATTCTGGGTATCCTGTTGTTTACGTCAACTATTTTTGATATATATGCCTATCCATCGATTCCAATAGGTGTTGGTAACTTAATAATCTCTGATATTCTTTTATTCGCCTTGCTCGGAATAGTTCTTCTTCACGTTCTGATTAAATCATCCTCTTATTTAATACATACTCCTGTTGATCGGCCACTTCTTGCCTTTTATATCACGGCAATACTAGCTACTGCAATTGGTATCTTCAATTCCTCGGTGACGTTTAATCAGAGTCTGGGAGAGGTAAGAACGATCAATTTTTATCTAATTTTTTTTATAGTCACTAATCTTATTCGCAATGAAAAACAATTGCGGCGATTGTTGGCAGGCATTTTTCTGCTCGCAACTCTTGTGGCCATGGCAATGATTGCTCAGTATATACTGGGAGATTCGGTTTCCATATTGCCAGGGCGGGTAGAGACATTAAATACAGCAGGAGTAAATTCTTATGGCACTACAAGAATCCTTCCCCCGGGCCAGGCTCTAGTACTGATTGCTTTTATTTCTTTGACGGTCCTAATGATTCAAAATCGAACGTCACCACGATTTATTGTAAGCTTAATTCAATTAGGTATTATTGGTCTCTCTGTTATATTAACGTTCAATCGTAGTTTCTGGATTGCATCTATCTTGGCCTTATTCATTGTGGGTTTTCTAGTTTCAATACGCGATAAGATAAAGTATGTCCAGACCATATTTTGGGCAGTTCTGATTGGCGCTGTTTTTTTTGCGCCAATACTAATCTTGAACGGGAAACAAGTTGGTACACTGATCAATGGTATGTCAACAAGATTTTCCACATTGTTTAATCCCGATACTGCACAAGAAGACAGCTTAGTATACCGTTATGTTGAGAACGAGTATGTTTATTCTCAGATTGTTTCGCATCCGCTCTTTGGCTTAGGGCTCGGAGCAAATTATCGACCCTGGGATTCCCGTATTGATTATGGGTCATTTACGACAAGGCTTACTTACTATATACACAACGGCCATTTCTGGGTGATGGTAAAAACGGGGTTAGTAGGGTATTTGTTTTTCATGTGGTTTTTTCTGCTCTTCCTTAAGCGTGCACTTCAAAATTGGAAGCAGATCTCTGACCCATTCCTAAAAGGGATCGTACTTTCTTTCGCAGCTGCGATTGTTGGCGTACTGATTGCATCTATTGTAAACCCTATTATTAGAGCTTCTTATTGGGCCCCAGTTATTGGCATCATGCTAAGTATAGGCGAAATTATTTTAAGAATGAACAACAATCAATTTACAGATTCGCAAATATTAGAGGAATTGAGTTGAACACAACACCTGGCTCTTCAAGCCCACGTGTTATTTCAAGCACCATCTCGCTTGGTGTGGTTAGTATTTTTATTATGTTGTTGGGCTTAACTGGCACTATCTTAATAACCCGCCATTTTTTGGCAGAAGAGTTTGGTATTTATACCCTTGTTATGGTGTTCGCATCTTTTTTAAGCCAGATTAGCACTTTCGGTTTGGAGCTGTCCGTTTCCAAATTCATCGCAGGCGCCAAAGATGAACTTAGCAGACAACACTTTTTTAGTACAGCAGTTATTATAAGGATAGTCTCTATTCTTATAACAAGCTTGCTAGCTTGGTATGGTAGCCCTTTAATAAAAACATTATTTGGCCAATCTTTGTTGCCTGGTTTTATCCTTTATGTTCCTATGTTATTTGCAGTTGAGAGTCTTAGATCTTTATTAAGGGCAACTTTACAAGGAAGTTTCTCGTTCTCAAAAATCGGAATTGCTGATTCTTTTGCGAGCTCTATATATCTTATTTTAGTGATAATTATTATCTCAATAAACGGTGATTTCACTTTGCTGATTCTTGCAAGGATCCTTTCATCTTTTCTAGCATGTATTTTTGCGTTTGTTTCTATTCCAATTAGGAAATATATCTCGTTTCAGATGGGAGCCTTTAAGGAGTTGATGAAGTTCGGATATCCACTACAGATTAATGATATTTTGGGTTTTATATATAGCCGGATCGATACGATTGCAGTTGCGGTATTCTTCGGCCCGGTCGATATCGCTACTTATGAAGTTGCTAGAAAAATCCCGGATTATCTTCGGAATTTGTATGAACCTTTTAAATCTGTCTATTATCCGGTGATCTCAAAGCGCTATTCTCTAGATGAGCCCCATCAAGCAGCTGCATTTATGAACGATTCAATACGTTTTGTTGCGTTTGTCACTCTGCTTGGTGTAGTAATTACAACCTTGTTTGGCAAGGAAATCCTTCAATTTATCTTTACGCAAAAATATTCATCCAGTGCACCAATATTTGTACTGCTTATGTTAAATTTAAGTATTGCATTAATTAGTAATGTTATGGGAACTACTCTGGTAGCTGTAGGGGATACGCAAAAACCTCCCATTATCAATTTTTTTAATGCAATTGCAAGTTGGTTGGGTAGTATTCTTCTGATTCCCACCTTTGGGCTTGTTGGTGCAAGCATTGCAAATACTTTTGGTACCGCTATTGGGTTCCCTTTAAATCGATATTTCTTACGTAAAAGAATTAATCTGCAGGATGCACCTTATTTGAAGCCATTAATCCTTTTTTGTATATGGAGCGCACTTGTTTTCGTAATAAAACCGGAATTTTTAATTATGAAGATTGCTTTTCTTATTACTTTTATATGCGCTTGTGTTTTTCTTTCAATAGTTACTAAGAGAGACATCGCTTTTTTAGTGGACGGCTCAGGAATATCATCCTGGCCCCCACTTCATAAATTTGGATTGTGGTTATCTCGATCATGAGAATTTTGATTGTTACAGATTTATATCCGCCCCATGTTAATGGCGGATATGAACTCAGGTGTAAAGAAACTGCAGATGAATTGAGCCGACGAGGACATGATATCTTTATACTTACAAGCAGGCAGGGAGGCGAAAGCTCTCAAATTCAAGGAAATATTTATCGATTATTGTTTTTTAATACCACGACTAATCTAGATAAACTTACGATTAAAGATCCTTTTCGCCTGCGTAGGCGATATTATCAATTTCAGTGGGCATTTAAAAGCCGTAAGAATTACCAGATTACTGCTAAATTAATAGCTACCATACAGCCTGACTTGGTTTTTATCTGGAATATGGGAAATATAAGCCCTACTCCTATCTTAGCTGCACAGGATTTTAGCATTCCAACGGTATTTAGTATCGGAGATTATTGGTTATTGAGTTTAAAAGCTGAATTATCTGATGATACTAACTATATAAAGAAAAAATTTAGAGCTATGATTACTGGTTTGGGAGATTTCTCTCAATTAGAATTAAGTAATTTACTTCCCAATAGCATAGTGCTTAAAAACACCTATATTGAAAATGGATTTCCTGAAAAAAATTTCCATGTGATCTCAAGGGGGGTCCAAGCTAACTTGATTCTTTCAACTAAGGCATTGGGCAAAATGCCTCGAGATCGCAATGGCCATATGAAATTGCTTTTTGTTGGTCGCCTCCACCCAAATAAAGCGCCAGATGTGGCAATTAATGCACTGGATAACCTAAGTACAGAGTATGGATTATGTGATATTAAATTGGATATTGTAGGTCAAGGATCAAAGGAATATATCTCAAGTCTTAAAAATTTGGTTTTTAAATTGAAACTCGAAAAGAACGTAAGATTTGTGGGATGGTTAGATCATTCTGCGGTCCTGGATTTATATTCAGATTATGACGCGCTTTTGTTTCCGTCTCGCTGGGTCGAGCCTCTAGGTGGAACTGTATTAGAAGCTATGGCTCGGGGTCTACCGGTTATCGCATCCCGACGTGGTGGGCCACTAGAAATTATTAATGATGGCGAGAATGGTTTACTTGTTTCGGTCGATGACCCAGCTGCATTTTCAGCGGCTATTATGAAGTTGCTTCAAAGTGATGAGCTTACTCAGAAGATTCGTATTGCAGGAATTAACACCATACACGAACGATACACATTAGAACATATTGTTGATCAAAACTTGGAATACTTTCAAAGGGTGTTGGTTGCCAGTAATATCAATAAAACTCAAGAGAGAATATAAATGATTATCTTGTCCTTCTGTTATTATGCCAAATTTATATAAATTCTCTGATCTAATGATCAGTGGGCAGCAACTTCCCAAAAATATTAGTGATATTATCGAAATCAAAAGGCTCTATGAAAATTCTTATGCTACCCGACTATAGTCGAAACAATCCATATCAACAATTGCTGGCTGCAGCATTGCAAAAAATGGGTGTAGATGTGATCCTATGCAATTTCAGGGTCTTGCCACTTTTGAGATCCGTATGGGCGTATGGAAGACCTGATATTTTACATCTACACTGGACAGACGGATTTATTATTGCTGGCAGTTGGCCAAAGACCATAGTAAAAACTCTTCGATTTTTGATTGAGATCCTAGTAATTAAGATTCTCAGAATTAAAGTAATTTGGACCGTACATAACCTGTCGAATCACGAAAAGTTAAAATCAAATTATGAGAACTTTGTTGTTAGGCTTCTTATTCATCTATACGATCAAGTGATCGTACATTGTTTGTCTGCTCAAAAGGCTGTGATACAAACCTTTCGTTTGTCGGATCGTCTTATAAGTAGTATTAATGTGATCCCTATAGGGCATTATTTGGATTGCTATGAGAATCGAGTAACGCAAGAAGAAGCTAGGATCAGCTTGGGTTATAGGGAGGATGCTGTTTTATTTCTCTTTTTAGGCATTATTCGCCCATATAAAGGGCTCCTTGAATTAATAGATGCATTTCGGAAGGTGGATAATCCTCAGGCAAAGCTGCTTATTGTAGGCAATCCTTCAAATGATATAACTAGGAAAGAACTTCTGAATCGTTGCCAGGCCGACAGCCGAATTGGAACGCGCTTGGAATATGTTCCGCAAAACGAAATACAAGTTTATATGAACGCAGCTGATATAACAGTATTCCCTTATACGGATATCCTCACATCATCAAGTGTTTTGCTTGCCATGTCTTTTGGGAAAGCTATTGTCGTTCCGCGCATCGGCTGTATACCAGAAACTTTGGACGCTCAAGGCGGACTTCTTTATGATCCTAGTGATACAGGCGGATTGTCCAACGCGCTAAATAATATTTTAGCCAGTGATTTAGGTGCAATGGGTCGGCATAATCGGATCAAGGTTGAGAATTTTGGTTGGGATAAAATCGCTAAAATGACGCTCGATGTATATTATAAATCTATCAATAATAGGAAATAAAAACCTAATCGAATGGGAAGTTGTTAGTTGAACGCCGACCAAAAATAGGATAGAAAGGAGTTTTTATTAGAAATGATATCGTTGTTGATGTATCATCAAGTTTCAAACATTCCGGAGGCTTCTGATCCACTGGGATTAGCAATTTCGCCGAAGAAATTTGACCAACAGATGGCATTTCTATATAAGGCAAACTATAAGTGTTTAACTTTAAACGAGGCGGTATTTCAGTGGAGAAATGGCCTGAAAAATCAGAATAAAGCTTTTGTACTTACATTTGATGATGGATATCAAGATATTATAATTAATGCTTTACCAATCATGAAAAAATATGGTTTTTCAGCAACAATTTTTTTGGTTGCTGGTAAAGTGAGCAATTCAAGCGATTGGCGAAAATCTACACCTGCATCCTTTACAAAAATATTAACTTGGGAAGAAACTCAAATACTCATTAAAAATGGCTTTACAATTGGAAGTCATACGCTTAATCATCCAAGGCTTACTTTGTTAGATGAACAGCAGGCTAGAGCGGAAATAAGAGGGTCTAAAGAGTTAATGGAGGATAATTTAGGACAAACAATTGATGTGTTTTCGTATCCATATGGTGATAGTAATCCGCAGATCCAAAAAATAGTTGCTGAAAGCGGATTCTCATCTGCCTGCGGAGTTGATCGTGGTAAATGGGGGTTTTATAATTTGTGGCGTGTTGAATGTGCAAGGAAAGATTCTTTGTTAAAATTCTTCTCGAAAGTTAATGGACTTTATCTTCCGTTTTATAGATTTCGCGAAGAATCTTCACTGGGCGTCAAATTACGGGCTTTTTCAAGAAGAAGATTAATATATAAAAAATAAAATTAGTAGGCTTTAATTAATTTATGATATCGAGGAAAATATATGGACTTATCTGTTATATTAATTAGCAAAAATCAGGGCTGGAATATCAAACGATTAATTGAATCTGTGTTCATTGGAGCCGATGCAGTTGTTTCTAAAGAAGTTATATTGGTTGACTCTGCATCTACGGATGACACAATATCTATTGCTAGAAATTATCCAATTCGAATCATTCAATTACTGTCTGATCAACGCCTTACATCTCATGCTGGAAGATATATCGGTTATAAGAATTCATTAGGTGATTTGATTCTTTTTTTGGACGGAGACATGGAATTGTGTAAAGGATGGCTGGAGCAGGCAATGATCGTTCTTAAAAACAATCCTGATGCTGCGATAGTAAATGGTCAATGGATAGATCTGCCGACTACCACGCCTCACGATGATAAAAAGCATCTGGAGTTACGAAATTATTCACAAGCTGATGTTGAAATAACAGAAGTAGGCGGCGCTGCGATGTATAAGCGTTCGGTCTTAAAAGAAGTAGGCCCGTTCAATCCACATCTTTATTCAGATGGCGAGCCAGAGCTGTCAGTTCGTGTTCGACATGCAGGTTATCGTATTATCAGGGTTGGGCATCCGATTGCATTTCATTTTTCTGACCCAAGTGACGCTATATCTACTTTGTTTAAACGATGGAAACGAAACCTATGGTTAGGTATGGGACAAAATATGCGTCAGCATTTAGGAACTGCATTGTTTTGGCCATATGTTAAAGAGCGTGGATACGGTTGTTTACCGTTAATCGGACTTCTAGTAGGTATTATCTGCATAATTAGTTCAATTGTGACTGGCAGCTGGTTTCTATTTATCGTCTGGTCTTCCTTATTAATCTTATTGATAATTTTAGAGTTGTTAGTAAAGAAAAGCTTATATAGAACCATTTATGGTTTAATTCAAAGGATACTTGTAGTTGATGGCACAGTACGAGGTTTCTTTATAAAGCCAATGAATCCTGAAACTTTTCCTGATAAATATGAAATAATCCAATAAACTATTACGTTATTTTGGGCAGAAAAACTCCTGAAAATTATTGGGTTTGATAAAAATAATCAAATAAACCTTCAGGGGTGATTTTTCAAGATTATATGGTCATATATAATACCTACTATTTAAAATTAAAGGATTTATTCATTATGAATAACGAAACGAAAATTGCTGGATTGAATATTTTAGTTACTGGAGGCGCTGGTTTTATTGGCTCCCATTTGGTTGAAGCCTTACTTGAACGTAAAGCAAAAGTAACTGTTATTAGTCGTTTGCCCCTCGGGATGTTAGTCAACTTAGAAAATTGTATGTCGATGATTAATTATATTAAATTAGACATACTATCCCCAGATGTAAAGGAACTCGTTGCCACAAATAAATACGATATTATCTATCACTTAGCTAATAATGCTCATGTACCATCATCAATTGGTAATCCGATAAGTGATATGGAGAATAATTTACTTTCTACCCTCAATTTATTAGAGACAATCCGTTTAAAAAGTCCAAGTACAAAAATTGTTTACTTATCCTCAGCAGCTGTATATGGTAATCCGGGATATGCTCCCATTGATGAATTTGCACCCCTTGCACCAATTTCTCCGTATGGAGTCAGTAAACTAGCAGCTGAAAGATATATAAGTATTTATAGTGTTCTCTATGGACTCCAAACTGTAACACTTCGACCTTTTTCCGTTTATGGCCCCCGCCAAACTAAACAGGTAATCTACGACTTAATGAAAAAATTAAGTCAAAACCCTATAGAGTTAAACTTAGATGGAGATGGTACACAGATTCGGGATTTCTGCTATGTAGATGATGTAGTTAGAGCTATTCTTCTAGTGACATTGAATGGCAAGCTCATAGGTGAAGCATATAATCTTGCATCATCTCAAGGACATTCAATCTCCCATTTAGCGCACCTGGTTTCAGATATAATGGGAGTTACACCGCGAATTGTATTTTCTGGAATTAATCGGCCTGGTGATCCACAAGAATGGATTGCAGACATCAGCCAACTTACTAGCCTCGGATATTCTCCTCAAGTAGAACTGTCTGAGGGTATTTTTAATACTTATCAGTGGTATCAGCATAATTTATCCTCTACTGGTGTGTAAATTTTTAATCCATAATGATAATTTTGAAAGGTTTATATGAAAGAAAAGATATTGCTTATTGGCCCTATACTAAAGACGTATGGAGGAGTTTCACGCTTTCAAGAAGATCTCCTTAATTCAGGAATGAATTATCAATTTGTACACTTTAATACTGCTCGACCACCTAAGATGCGTTCAACTCCGATAGCTAATGGATATGAAGAACTATTCAATTCTGGATTAGTACGTACTTTTACAAGTATTCTAATTACAATTTGGCATGTGCTCAAACTCCCTTATGTTTTATTTCGTGAATCTCCACAGATTGTACACATAGCTTCCGTAACTTATTGGGTTTTCTGGGAGTCGGCAGCGTATTTATTAATAAGTAAAATTTTAGGTTGTAAAACAATATTTCATATGCTTGGTCCGTTTGATGTTTTTTATCTAAAAAGCGGTGAAAATACTAAACTCCTTATCCATAAGATTTTACAAAAAGCTGATAAAGTAATTTGTTTGTCAGATCGTGATAGGGATTTAATGAGTAATTTTTTGGTGCCTAAAAATATTCTAGTCTTTAGAAGTAATGCGCGTTTGTCCCTTGATAAGGTTGTTTCCCAAAACCGTAAAGGTCGAGAGCGCGTGGAAATCCTTTTTATTGGTGGTGTAGAACCATTTCGCAAGGGTATTTACGATATTCTCAAAGCATTACCGATAGTAATTAATAAATTTAAAGAAGTTAGATTTACTTTTACTGGTGGCCAAAATACTGAACAGGCACTACATGATGCACTTGATCCTAATTTTGCATCATGGGTGTCATTTCGCGGTTGGGTTAGCGAGCTGGAAAAATGGGATATTTATCAGGCATCTGATTTATTGTTACTACCATCTTATGAAGAAGGCTTGCCGTACGTCTTGATTGAGGCAATGGCGTATGGGCTTCCAATTATAACCACACCAGTGGGGGGCATCCCTGAAGTAGTAAGAGATGGGACAAATGGAATCCTGATAACTCCAGGAGATTACGAGGCGCTGGCAAATGCAATAGTCCATTTAGTTCAGAATGAACAATTGAGGCTCTTAATGGGGAATAATAACCGAGAAGATGCCAAAAAATATTATTCACAGGAAATCATATTTAACGAGCTCGAGGCTGCTTATAGCAGTTTGATTGAAAATTCTCTTTCTATAATGAAATAAGGATATAAGGGCTTTCTAATACCATTAACTCGAATGTCTAAAGCTAATATTTGGCTAGCATCAATTCTGTGGAGTCTTTATAAGGAGTAATCTTTTGGGTAGAAATTTAAGAATACTGATGATTTCCCATCATCGACTATATAAATCTCAACCTAGAACCCATGCCATGGCCAAGCATTTAGTTCAAAGAGGCCATCAGGTTTCACTAATGCTTATTGCTGATCATCGTAAAGTTGGTATCGTCGAGTCAGAGTGGGATGGAGTACACATAATTGAGACGCCAGATTTGCTTTGGGGGCGGTTGCGTTCGGGTTGGGACTTGTGGGATCTCGTCAACCGAATAATGTATCTCGCTCGAGACAAAAACCCTTACGATATTATCCATTGCTTTGAAACGCGGCCCGCTACAATTTATCCAGCTCTAAATTATCTTAAGCATCATAAGATACCGTTAGTAACAGATTGGATTGATTGGTTTGGTCGTGGTGGTCTTATCAAGATACTAAGGCCCAAATGGTATCAATTTTTATTTGGCCCGTTAGAAACTTATTATGAAGAGGCTTTTCGACGACGTGCTGATGGGCTTACTGTAATTTCTACTGCTTTGGCAAACCGTGCGATTGACCTTGGTGTTTCTAAAGAAAAAATTTGCTATATACCAGGAGGAACATTTCCGGAGTTGTTTCAATATCGTACTCTAGAAGAATGCAGGCAAAAAATCGGCATATCTCCTGTTATTCCCGTTATTGGTTTTTGTTCTGACTCTTTTATTGATACGGAATTAGTCTTTGGAGCTCTTGCGAATGTTGTCAAGAAATATCCTTCTGTTAAATTATTAGTGACAGGTAGTCCGGGAAAGAATATTTTAGATCAGGCATTAAAGTTTGGCGTTGTTGACAATCTTTATTTAACGGGATATGTACCTTTTGAAGAATTACCCTGGTATTTAGGTTGTGCAGATCTTTTTATTTTGCCTTTTCCAAATGAAGTTTATAATCTTGGGAGATGGCCAAACAAAATGGGAGATTATTTAAGCTTAGGCCGCCCAACAGTTGCCAACCCAGTTGGTGATATAAAAACTCTCTTTGAGAATAATGATGTTGGGATTCTAGCCGATTTCCATCCCGATGATTTTTCCAAAAAAATTATTTACTTGTTGGAGAACCAAGAAGTTTCAGTAAGATTAGGCTCTAAGGCTAGGAAAGTTGCTACAACAGTTTATGACTGGAAAATTTTAATAAGAAAACTTGAAAATTTCTATTTTGATACGTTGAAGGAATTTGAAGATAAACAAATTTATGTTAAACGAAATGGCTAATGGATTGATATAAAAAATTGCATCAAGAAAGCTACTTGACATGTGACCTAGCTTATTTCACTTTTCATAAGCAGCAACACCGAATTTTTAAATAATACGTTGGAGAAAATTTATGAAAATATTTTCGCCCCAGAAGGTAAGGAAAACATCTGTTTTGGTATTAGATGGAGATTTGCGGCATGCAGTCGATATAGTCCGCTCTCTAGGTCGTAGTATGAATGTAACTATTTTGTCCAAAAATTATCATGTCCCAGCACGTTATAGTCGCTTTCTAGATTCGTCTATTGTACACTTTATTGACCGAGGGAATCTTGAGCAGGAAGTTGATTATTTAGAAGAATTGATACAGAAGAGGGCTTTTGATGTAATTATATCAGCTGGCTTAGATGGCAACCGAGTTCTTTCTTACGGCAAAGAACGAATTAAAAAGCTCGCTAAAGTACCTGTGCCTTCCTTTGAATGTTTTGATATTGCTGAAGACAAAGCCAAAACTATTTTACTTGCTCAAAGCATAGGTGTCTCAGTCCCTACATCTTATTTCCCCTTGAGCCAGGATAATTTGCTCCACAGCTTTTCAAATATTAAATTTCCGGTCGTTGTTAAAGCCAGAGGAGGTCAGGGACATTATGGTTTTGCCAATAACCTAGAACAGTTGCAGTCAATATATGCTCGAATTTGTAATGAGGTACCAGATCAGATAAAGGAAAATGCTTGGCCAATTATTCAAGAATATATACCCGGCAAGATACATGGTTTTTATGCCCTAATGAATCAAGGAGAACTTCGTGCTTGCTTTATGCACGAACGCATACATGAAGTTCCTCCATCGGGCGGCCCAAGTTCTTTGGCGAAGAATTATTATGATGAGGACCTTGTAAAGCAAGGAACAGCTATTTTGAATGCCCTGAAATGGCATGGAGTAGCCATGGTGGAATTTAAGAAGGATGAAAGAGACGGAGAATATAAATTACTTGAGATCAACCCTAAATTTTGGGGGTCATTAGGAAT
Organism: Anaerolineales bacterium; assembly: GCA_014379595.1. Lineage (GTDB taxonomy): Bacteria > Chloroflexota > Anaerolineae > Anaerolineales > Villigracilaceae > Villigracilis. Next base: position 10,281 of record JACMLM010000020.1, on the reverse strand, counting down.
TTCGATTGCAGCTGGAGTTGATTTTCCTTACATCCTGGTTAAGATGGCACTAGAAGGTGATATCGATGTAGTAAATAGTACTCCGGAAAAGAATATCTTGTATCAATGGCTTAGTATGGATATGGCCCATTCTTGGGCTGTAGGTAAGCCGTGGCTATGGCTTGGTCCTGTGTTAAGAGGGGTTGCCAATGATTTCCTTTTTTCCGATCCCCTTCCTACTTTTGTCTTGATTTTTCGTGGTATTAAGGATGTCCTTAATGGGCGTCGTCGTATACATAACCTTTCTTAATGAGATTTCAAATTCTGGCTAGTGGAGTAAATAATGCTTGGCAATTTTGACTTACATTTGCATTCTCGCTACTCTTTTGATGGTTTGATGTCACCTCAATATATCGTAAGACTAGCTAAAAAACGTGGACTTTCAGGAATTGCTATAACAGACCATAATACAATTGCGGGAGGAGCTGAGGCGTTTGCATCAAACAATGATAAAGATATTTTAGTGATTGTAGGGACAGAAATATATACCGAGATCGGCGATATATTAGGTTTATTTCTCAGTCGAGAGATTAAAAGCCGAAGAAGTGAAGATGTTGTTGACGAAATACATTCGCAAGGAGGATGGGTAGTGTTGCCACATCCTTACCATCATCATAAAGAGATCCCTGTAGAATTACTTAGAAAAATTGATGCTGTTGAAATATTTAATGGGAGGACTGGTGCCGATTACTCCCAAAAGGCTATCCATGATATTAGCATCCCCTACAATTTAGGTATTGTGGGGAATTCAGATGCTCACCTTCCTTGGGAAATTGGCCGGGTTTATAATAGTATCGAAATCGAAAGCTTCAATACAATTTCTGTTTTTGATTCATTAATTAATAAACGATGCAAACCAGTTACGGCAAAGCCAGGTCGATCAGCTTCAGCTGTCTACATTTCTAAATTTATAAAACGTTTGCGGAGGTTTATATGAGAGATTTATTTTCCCATAATAACCCACTAAATTTTTGGGGTTTTGTAGATGAAATACCCGAACCAATTTGGAAAAGAGCAATTAAACAGGCAATACCAGCTTTGGGTATTACTTGCGAGACAGAAAATATTGACGATATATTACAACTTGTATTAGGTGAAGGACAATTTGGAGAAGACCACTGGAGTCTTGGTCTACTAAAACGCCAGTACTATAATTTAAAGCCTATTATCCCTCGACCCTTGATTCAAGTCATGCGCAAGTTATACCAACCCTTGGCGAAAGGTAGTTTTTCTTTGAATTGGCCAATTGAAGAAAGATATGCACTGTTTTTGTGGGAGGTAGGTAGACAAGTCCTGATTCTGACTAGTCAAACTTCTATAGCATTTACTCCTTTTTGGCCTGCCGCGAATCGATTTGCATTTGTCCTTACGCATGATATAGAAACAAAGTATGGCCAAAATTTTGTCCGCAAGGTCGCAGATTTGGAAGAAAGTTTGGGGTTTCGTTCATCCTTTAATTTTGTTCCCGAAAGATATCCAATTGACCAATCTTTGGTAGGTGAGTTGAAAGAAAGAGGTTTTGAAGTTGGCATTCATGGATTAAAGCATGATGGCAAATTATTTGGTTCATGGGATGAATTTGAGCGTCGTGCAAAATTGATTAATAGATATATGAAAACTTTTGATGCAGTCGGTTTTCGGGCCCCTTTAACACATCGTCATCCAGAGTGGATGCAGATTTTAGATATTGAGTATGATCTTTCCTTTTTTGACACCGACCCCTATGAGCCTATTCCTGGTGGGACAATGAGTTTGTGGCCCTTCTTTTTGGGTCATTTTGTTGAATTACCCTACACGCTTATTCAGGACTATACTTTAACATCCGTATTAGGTGAGAAAACTTCAAGGCTATGGCTTGAAAAAGTTGAATTTCTTGAAAAATATCATGGCATGGCATTACTCAATTCACATCCGGATTATCTGGCTAAAAAAGCAACTTGGGATGTATACCATGAATTTCTACTTGCAATGAAGAAACGTAACGGATATTGGCATGCACTACCGCGCGATGTAGCAAAATGGTGGCAAAGCCGTTTAATTCTTAATGAATCAATAAGGAAAGAAAATAATAGCAGCATGACAACTATATCACTAATAGATGGGGAATTGGTTATAGACATGCCGGTGCTTTAAGGTCAAGAAATTTGTAATTTGTCTATTATGCAAAAGAGTTAATTTTATTTAGTAGAATTTGATTTTACTCAGTTGGTCCCATCATCCCAATACACGTTTGACGGCAAGGGGCTACAACCTGTTTGTGAATAGTTACATACTTTGGCCCTTGCCCAGCCTGTTATAATGTTGTCAATTATGACAGTAGTTCCGATGGTGGGTGGACCATTGACGATCATTACACCATTGGTAAATCCAGAAATAGTATTTCCAATAATCTGATTTCCAAACGACTCACATTCTCCATGTGGATAATAGTAGGGAAAATCAATGTGACTGGAGTCATTTGGGGGTATTGTGGCTCCGTCGAAACTTGGCGAATCGAGATAATCGTCGCAAGGCCAATTGTTTTCTGCGTCATAATACGAAAATATTTCTATTCCCGCTCTATCCATTCCATTATAACCAGAAGCAGCAGGGTTTACACCAATTATAGTATTATTTTTGATTATATTATTGTCCCCTCCTTGAAACCTGATACCTGTTGGAACGCCTGTGATTATATTGTCTTCAATCAAATTAGCATCAGACTGACTCCATTCAAATAGGATGCCATTACACTCTGTTCCCCCTGTTCCTGTTAGAATATTGTTGCGAACAATATTACCGTGGCCTAATAGATTAATTAAATAACAACCATAGGGTGTTTCCAGTCGAGGGGTAGCTTTTACGATCTCGTTGTTCTCAACAATATTCTCATTCCCATTGAATTGCATGCCAGTCTCTCGGTAATATCCATAAACTCGGTTATCATGTACATACCAATTGTCAGCACTCAGATTCCCGGTTTTCGAATAAGTTTCTTTAAGTTGAAAAATACCATGCCCTACATCAACAAAATCTATCCCCGCTATTTCCCAACGATCACATCCACCGTGTGGAACGAAGCCTGCCCACTTTGTGCCAACCTCTCCCTGAATAACTATCCCTTTTTGACTGACCACCCCGTTAGATAATATTTTCGGTGTTACATCAGATCCAATAATGTGAATATCGGTTCTTGCCCGGTCTGTATAGCAGTCAAAAGCGCGGTAGCCATCACCTGTAATCAATCGAATAACTACCTGTTCTCCAGGGTAATTTTTTATTGTAACTCCATGATTTGCAAATTCGTTACCATCAGAATATATTCCCTCACGAACAATGATTAGGCTATTAGCTATGGCATTTGCTGTTGCGTTTTTAATCGTCCTCCATGGGTTTACCAGTGTCCCACTATTGGTATCATTTCCCATTGGTGAAACATAATAAGTCTGCGTGCTTGCATTGTTATTGTTTTCACTCGGCGATGCGTAATAGGTCTGCGGTGTTGGCAATATTTCTATCTGTTGGGTTTGCATTTGGCATGATGTAAGTGCAAGTAAACAGGCAGGAATAATTTGTTTAGCTGAAATAATCATTTGTTTTCCTTAATATATTTTCACATCAAGCTAGTTGGCGTTTCAAAGAAACAGTGTGTTAGATATTAGTAAATGTATGGATACACTAATCCATCAAAATTAAAATTTTTGTTTAAAAAAAACGGATGATATTTAAGTAGAATTTGAGATCTTAGCTTTTCATTTTTAGTCGATAGTTTTATACATTAAAGAAACAGGAAGAATATCCCGAATTATACACTAGCGGAATTGTCTGCTATGTTAATGACAAGGTAAACTCAAGAATGATATTGAATCTGGATTCTCGCTGGTAAATACGATTATAATTATTAATACAAGTTGATGAAGGGAGATATTCTTTGCCTTGATGTGGTAGGTGATTTTTGGGCATCTGTTTGATTGTGAGTTGATCTATCATTTAGTCAGAGACTGTTGATTTTTTTTATTCGAAGAGGTTTAATGTTAAAAGAATCTTTGCTTCTCAATAAAGATATAAGTGGTGGCTCTTGGATACAGAGGAATTTTAACTCGACTGTATTGCTAGGTTTAGTATTACTTCTAGGTACAACTTTAAGGCTATATGATTTAGGTGCCGAAAGTTACTGGATTGATGAAATGTCTACTGTAATTGAGGGGCAACAAACTATTAAGCAATTATTTACATCTGGGAGATTAGATCAACCGCCGGCTTATTATCTTCCTTTTCACCTTTGGATGCAATTATTTAGTGCAACTGAAATAAGCACGCGGTTATTCTCAGCTATGATTGGTATTGGTTCGATAGTTCTTATCTATTTAATAGGGTTAAACTTGTTTAGTAAAGAGGTGGGGCTGATAAGCGCTTTTCTGATGTCAATTTCTGAGTTCCAGATATATTATTCTCAGGTGGCACGATTCTATAGTTTTTTTGAGTTTACAACTTTACTTTCATTTCTCTTTTTTATCCTGGCTCTCAGGCGAAAAACGATACTTCAATTTACTCTATATACTTTAGCCAGCATAATTATGGTTTACAGTCATACGTATGGAATGTTTATATTGGCTGCGCAGGGCATATTCTTTATTCTACATGTGAAAAAATACAAAAATTTAATAGCAATCTGGCTTATGTGTCAAGGACTGATTGTACTTGCCCTATTACCATACTTTTATCCCCTGATTTTTGGTGCGGGAGGCGGCGTAGGAGGAGCCATTGATTTAAATATTGGAGGTCTCCCTGCTCCGTCACCACTAGATCCATTTCGGTCTATCTACCGGTTTATTATGTCTGCGCGCCGCGATCGTAATTGGGAAATTATGTTTGCCAATTATGCTATAGCTGGAATATTACTTGTCGCCGGTACTTGGATCTACTCAGCTCGATCAGGTATGGGTACCTTATTAGATGAAGCAAGAAGTCAGTTCAATTTACAGAAATTATCAAAATTGAAAAGTAAATGCATCTTGTTAAGTTTCTGGCTTTTGTGCCCTATCATATTTCCATTCATTTTATCTTTTGTAGTCGGGCCAATGTATCAAGATCACTATATGATTAGCGCAGCCCCAGCTTTGTATTTGTTAATGTCTCTGGGTATATTCAGTGTTCGAAAGTTGGTGCCAACAATTATTTCATTAAGTGTTTTGATGGTTATAATCCTTCCAGGTTTAGGATATTATTATGCAACGGACATTCATGAGCAGTGGAAGGAAGTTGCTCTACATGTGGACGAAAACTCTGGGCCAAATGATGTGATTGTCGTTGCCCCAAATCAAGGTATAGGAATTGAGCAAAAAACATTCGATTGGTATTACGAAGGTTCACTAAACAGCTATGGCTTTGGAAGTGATTTCATAGATTCTGCGACACTATCGGAAGCCCTGATTAAGGCTGTTTCTGGATATGATCGCGTGTGGGTAGTCATGCGCGACGATCCAAATGAATCATATTATAGAACCTTTTTCCTGGATACCGAACAAATTGGAATGAACTTGATAGAAGAACATCATTTCTTTGAGATATCGGCTTATTTATTTGAAATACCAGAATAATTAACATCTTCCAATGAGTGGCACATCGAAATATGAATATAAAAAAAAGAATTTCGCAATCAATCTCACTATCTTTCCATGTTCAACCGAAGGTTATGTATTTGTTCCTAATCATCCTTTTAGGAACATTTCTCCGTTTATATAACTTGGGGATTGAGAGTTTTTGGTTTGACGAGATATATACTGTTCATCAGGTGTCACAAGACTCACAAACTCTTATTCATCAGTTGATAATACAAGGTGATTTGACTCGAAATGCGATTTATTATCTTTTGGCCCATTTTTGGGTATTGCCTTATGGAGTAACAGAAGTTTCCATCCGATCGCTTTCAGCGTTGTTTGGAGTTTTATCAATTGGAATGATGTATCTGGTAGGAAATGCTTTATTTGGAACACAAGTAGGTTTATTAAGTTCTTTTTTGATGGCAATTTCTACCTTCCAAATACAGCATTCGCAAGATGCGAGGTTTTATAGCCTCTTTGTCTTGTTAACTTTGGTCTCGTTGTATTTCTACATTCTTGCAATAAAAACAAAACAGCTTTGGCTCTGGATAATCAGCTCTTTAATCAATATACTATTATTCTATACTCATACTTACGCGATATTTGTATTTGCTGTTGAATATATTCATTACTTTATCTATTGGAAAAACAATAAAGATGCTTTGATTCAGTGGGTTACATCTCAGACGCTGCTTATATTTACAATAGTGGTCGGGTTTATTCCTATGCTTAGGGAAGAAGGAAGTGTTGTAGGTCTTAGTAAGGGGCTGGCATGGATTACAGTCCCTTCCTTTAGAGATTTACTGCGAACTGTTTATGGTTATCTGTTTCCACAGAACTATCAGCATAGTTGGTTGTTCATTAGTGCTAGTTTTTTTGCGGCAACAGTTTTTTTTATTATTGGCATATTCTCTTTTAATATTAGAAGAATACGAAATCGTTCGTTTGCAGAATTGCGTAACTGGGTTCGAAATACCCAATTTTTACCTCCAATAAGTAGTGAGTTGATATTGGTAGCTATCTGGCTTATATTTCCCGTAATGCTACCTTTTATTTATTCTAGATTATTTTCTCCGATCTTTGCAGACAGATATATGATTTGTGCAGCTCCTGCTTTTTATTTACTGATTGCAATTGCGATCTTACGGGTAAGTCGCGTTATCCCGATTTCTTTATCTCTTGGGGCATTAATGATTGTGATTATACCGGGATTGCAAGACTATTATGTCTCAGACATTAATGAACAATGGCGAGAAGTGGGAGCTTATGTGCAGGAAAATGGCTACCCTAACGATGTTATTGTAATTGCCCCTGATGCTAATGGCTATCAGACTAAAAGTTTCGATTGGTATTATCAAGGAGCTTTGCCAAGTTGCGGTATTAGTTCAATTATAGACAAAGAACAGGAGATTGCACGCATTCTGGCCGATTGTACAATGACCCATGACCGTTTCTGGGTAGTTATGCGGGGTCCCCCCGAAGTTGTTAGTAGGTTTAAATCATTTATCCTAAACCCTAATTTGACAACTATCCAGTTAATAAACGAGCGTCATTTTGTGGAAATATCGGTCTATTTATTTGATTTGTCAAGATAACATAAAGAATCCTAGAGCAGTTGTCTACTTCCAACCTTCCTGCCAGAGAAAATTATGCATTCCTAGATGTTTATATTTAATAACTATTGACTTTTTGACAAATTACATTAAAATAGTCTAAATCCTTTCAAATTTGTTATATTTTTTTATTAGTTTTTTTAATCTGAATTATAAATGGATTTAAAAATTGGAACATTGTCTGATTTCTAAACATAAAATGCCGTGTAAAATTGCATTTTTGAGTTGTAATGAAAGGAAAAGACTATATGGCTAGTAACAACGTTAATATTCATCCTACTGCCGAAGTATCTCCTAAAGCGCAAATAGGTTCTGGGACGCGTGTTTGGCATTTGGTGCAGATACGAGAAGGGGTCGTTATAGGTCAAAATTGCATCATTGGGAAGGATGTATATATTGATTTTGATGTGAAAATTGGCAACAATGTCAAAGTCCAAAATAGTGCTTTAATTTATCATGGTGCCTCATTAGAAGATGGTGTATTTATTGGCCCCCAAGTTTGCCTGACCAATGATCGTATGCCTCGTGCTATTACTTCGGATGGACAGCTGAAAGGGAACGATGATTGGATAGTTGGGCCGATTTTGGTTAAGTATGGAGCTTCCATAGGAGCTGGGTCGCTAATATTGCCAGATGTGACCGTAGGGCGATTTGCTTTGGTCGGAGCTGGATCAGTTGTCACACGGGATGTGCCTGATCATGGCCTTGTTGTAGGAAATCCGGCACGTCTTATTGGGTATGTTTGTCATTGCGGTAGAAAGATGCAAAGGAAAGATAGTGCCTGGTATTGCTCAACCTGCGATTGGACATTTGAAGCTCAGGAGAATAAAAAATGATCCCTATAGCTAAACCCATAATCGGAAAGGAAGAGCAGGATGCAATCCTTGAAGTAATCGCGTCAGGTCAGCTTGTGCAAGGGCCTAAAGTCCGTGAATTTGAAGAGCGCTTTGCTGAGTTATGCAGTGTTGAGCATGCAATCGCAGTTTCATCTGGAACAGCTGCACTTCATATTGCCATGCTTGCACACGAAATAGGCCAATCAGATGAGGTAATTACTTCACCTTTTAGTTTTGTTGCATCCGCTAATTGTGCACTATATGTTGGCGCACGCCCGGTGTTTGTTGATATTGAGCCGGACTTCTTTACGATTGACCCCCAAAAGATAGAAGAGCGTATTACAAAAAATACGAAAGCTATCATGCCCATCCATCTATATGGTCAATCTTGTGATATGGATGCCATTGTTAAAATCGCCGAAAAGCATAACCTTGTCATAATTGAAGATGCCTGTCAGGCTCATGGGACTACTTTCCATGGACGCCCCATAGGTTCATTTGGCACAGCTTGTTATTCTTTATATGCTACTAAGAATATAACCACTATTGAAGGTGGAATGATCGTTACGAATGACTCACAAATCGCCGAAAGGGCGCGTTTGCTGAGAGCACACGGCAGCCCCCGAACCTATGAACATGTGATTCTTGGTTACAACATGCGCTTGACAGATCTTTCTGCTGCAATCGGCTTAGTTCAATTAAAGAAACTAAATGAGTGGAACTCAACCAGACGATCAAACGCTGAATACTTAACCAATGGTTTATCAGAAGTAAAAGGCATAGTCACACCTAAGATTCGAGAAAATTCTGATCATATATTTCATCAGTATACAATTCGTATAGCTGACCGTGATAATGTCGCTCAAAAATTGAAGGAAAAGGGAATCGGAGTTGGTGTTCATTATCCAACTCCAATTCATCAACAGCCACTTTATAAAGATTTAGGTTATTCTGATATTCTGCCAGTTGCAGAAACCGCAAGTAAGGAAGTTCTTTCTCTGCCTGTTCACCCTGCACTTACCAAGGATGAGCTTGATTATATTATCGATACAATTGCGAGGATATAAATATGAAGCTTTCCATTATTGTTCCCTGTTATAACGAGGCTGATAATATACAAAAACTCTATGATGAGTTATTACCCGTCGTTGAAGATATGGTTATTAATGGGTGGCATGATTCTTCGAAGGAAATCCATTCCGCTGAAGTGATTTTTGTGGATGATGGCAGTCAGGATGAAACTTTTTCAAAATTAAAAAATATTTTCTCCGGAAACAATACATCTGGGGTGATATTTAAGTTTCTCAAACATGAGACTAATTTAGGTTTGGGTGCGGCTATTCGAACGGGTTTTGGAAAAGCCGATGGAGATATTGTTGTAACCGTGGATAGCGATGGCACCTACAAATTCTCAGAAATCCCATCATTCTTGTCTTTTCTTACGCCTGATGTGGATATTGTAACGGCCTCACCTTATCATCCAGACGGGGGGGTAGTCGGTGTCCCGGCTAATAGATTATGGCTTAGTAAAGGTTCATCGTTCCTATATAGAATTTTAGTTGATCGTCATGTATATACGTATACATGTTTGTTTCGAGCATATCGTTCAGATGTTATTAAGAACATTAGCTTTAGCTCAAATGGCTTTCTAGCTGGAACTGAGGTTTTGGTTAAGGCTATTCTTAAAGGTTACCGTGTGGCTGAATTTCCGGCTGTACTTCATAGCCGGATGTATGGTGTCTCAAAAGCTAAAATAGCGCAAACAATTTTCTCGCATTTAAGGTTTCAGGGTCGAATACTCCTTTATCGATTGCTATCGATGTTTGGACACAAGCCTAAGCAGACAATCTAATATATTGAATAGAAAGAATTAATAATGAAAATTTTATCTGTTGTGGGTGCTCGCCCTGAATTTATCCAAGCAATGCCTGTCAGCCGGGCTCTTAGCATTGACCATAAAGAAATTTTGGTACATACAGGTCAACATTATGATTATCGTATGTCACAAACTTTCTTTGATGAATTGGATATTCCAGTTCCAGACTATAACCTGGAAGTAGGCTCGGGATCGCAATCCCAACAAACTGCGGAAATTATGGTTAGGATGGAAGATGTTTTACTTAAAGAAAAGCCAGATATTGTAATTATTCGTGGGGATACGAACTCTACAATAGCAGCTACTTTGGTAACAAGTAAATTAAATATTCCACT